>JAQUCT010000081.1 GCA_028686075.1 Bacillota bacterium | reverse complement strand
AATAATTATTATTACAGCTGTTAATGCTATCTTTCCGGTCATGGCACACCCCTCCCGTTACTTATGCATCATAGATACTTCGACAGCAACCCTCTTACTCCTTTCAAAAAATACAAAAATTCGCTTCCAAAGGAGGCAAAATGTCTAAAATAGTCGATAAAGGGACCGTTCCATATATAAAAACATTGCTAAACCGATTATTATGTGATATAAAATTATTGGGAAAAACTATGTTAAAAGAAAAATATGTCCTGTCATAGATATCCTTCCAGTTAACACAGCATTTCGTCTAATTGAATATATCAATATGGGGGTATGATAATGCAACGTACCAATAAAAAAATACAAAGGGCGGTAATTTGGCTGGAAACAATACTTGCCACCTTTGTAATAATAAGTGTAATAATTGGTGCTGTAGAATTGTTTCATTACGTGAGATTAATACTGTTTGCGAAGCCTCCGGATATTTACAACAACTTCCGGGATATGCTGGGTTATGTACTGATTCTGGTTATAGGCCTTGAACTGGCCCTGATGCTTATTCGGCACACCCCCGGCAGCGTCATAGAAGTAATGTTTTTTGCAATAGCCCGTAAAGTACTGATATATACAACCGAAACCTATGAATTTCTTATAGGAGTGGTTGCTCTGGCGGGCCTGTTCGCCATAAGACGGTTCCTGTTCGTTCCCAAAATGACCGATATAGGAGGCACCACGCTAAGTGCCGCAACGCCCGTTAAAGATGCAAACAGAATGATCGGCTGCCATATTCCCGAAGATATTGCCAACACCCTAGGCGGTGTCATTGCACGCTTAGCAAAAACCTATGAAGTAGAAGCCGAAGTAGGCAAGGACTTCCATATAGCCGATGTGAATATACAGGTGGTATCTGCAATAGGCGGGGTAATAGAAAAGGTTAAGCTGGACAAGTTGGATACTATAAGTCAATAAAAAAGAAAGCGTCCGGGTTTACCCGGACCGCAGATTTATTTATTGAAAATCCGCTTAAATATATCCTCAAGCACTTCCGGTGTGTTCTTTCTGCTTTTTATTACACTACCGGTTTTGCTGTTGTTTAATTCATCCTGCTTTCGGTTGTTTCCCTTATTCTGGCCGTTTCCCGCATTGCCATTATTGGGCCCGTTTCTTCCACTGTTGTCACGGCCGTTGTTCTTGTCCCTGGTGCTGTTGTCGCGGTTGCCGATGTTGTCACGGCCACTGTTATTATCACGGCCGTTGTCTCCGCTACTTTTACCATTCCATTTATCCCAGCTGCTACCCTTATTATCCTTTTTATCCGGTTCATTGTCGTTACGCCCGTTGTTATTACTTTTATAATAATCGTGTTTATTATTATACCTGCTTGTATCACTGTTGTATCGGCTGTTATTGCCGCTGTTCCTGCCATTGCTATTACGGACGTTATTGTCACGGCCATTGTCGTCACGGCCATTGTCGTCACGGCCATTGTCGTCACGGCCATTGTCGTCGGTATTTTTTCTTAACTTCTCCTGGTTTTTCTCAAAGAGTTTTACCAGTTCCTCGTTGGTCTTTTTTGCCCTCTTTAGTATGCTTTCCAGATTGCCCCCGGCATTGTCTATTGTGGATACTATTGACGAATTCTTCACGTCTTCTATGTCCACCTCAAGCTGGTCATCGCTAGCCTGAAGTGCAATAAGATATTTCCCTGCGGAAACCCCCGCTTTGTCCGCTTCCTCCTTAATCTCCCTTGTAGCCGACAGCACCCCCGTTTTAACATTTAGCTTGTTTTCCTCCACGGTTCTGTCTATTGTTGCAGAAATTCTTTCTTCAAGCGCGGTATCTTCCTCTTTTTCCATAACGGTGGTGGCTACCACCGCACCTTCATCCTCGGCGGAAGCAAACCCCAGTTCGCAGGCCCTTTCAACAAAATATTCAATCCCGAATTCAATATCTTTGCCCTTCAGGCTGGAACCCTCCAGTACTGCGGCTCCTTCCTCATTGAGGGGCTGTACGCGTATTATCCTTTCCTTTCCGTTTATGGAAAACTCCGTACTCGGGTTTATATCCAGTGTAACGTAGGCGTACACCACATTATTCAGAAATACCGTGGTGGCTACCGCAGGCAAAACTATGGCTATAAGCAGCACCGCTGCAACCGCAGCCCATCTTCTGCCGCCATACGTAAGCCATTTTTGCACAAGGCTTACTTTGGAGCTTTCCGCCTCTATCTCCTGGCCTAGGTCATATTCCCCCTTGGGAAGCGCAACCTTTACAAACTCGCTGTCCCGGGTCAGGATTACAGCTTCTTCGCCCGATATGCTCATTATTATTCCCCTGGGCATGTACCCCACCTCTATCTCTGAATATAATCCTTAAGGTAATAATAATCCCCCGACAGAATAAGCACTATGGCTATAATATATCTTCTGTGCCGCTCAAGGGTTTTTCTGCTTAAACTAATATGAGCAAGCATCTCTGCTAACGGCAGCTGTCCGGTCTTCTTTAAACGCTCCAAGAGCTGCGGGCTGTTTGCAACTATATAGGCCGCCTCCACCGCCCTTGCCCGTGCATCCTTCTTCTTGGGTGCGGCCTTTACCAGGCTTTCGAAGGAAATACCAAACTCCTGCAAAGTGCTGCTGTAATCCTCTATTTCCAGCTTTCTTTCTTCCTGCTCGGTAATCTGTTTATACTTGGCCAGGGATACTCCGTATTCTATATAGGGGCTTTCGTCCTCCAGCTTCTGCATGGACACTTCACAAGCCTTTTTTCTCTGACTGCTGCTATAATCCATAAGGCGTCTTCGTATTACTACCCTGGCAAAGGCAAAGAAAGACACACCCTTTGTACTGTCGAAGCTTTCAATGGCCTCGTTGAAAGCGAGCAGGCCTATACTGTACTCCTCATCAACACCGGGGCTTATAAACCTGCCGGTAAAATCCGATGTCACCTTAAGTATAAATGGGGTGTATTTGGCAATAAAACTCTCTCTTATTTGCTTATCGTGTTTGGCCTTTTCGACGAGGGCTGCTGTCTCCTTCACACCCCACACCTCGCTTTATATATTATTCGATATTAAGACGGATTTTCTGGGGGTATAGTTCCCTTTATCTGCGAAGTATTAGGTTTAGAATAAGAGTCAGTACAAGGCTTACGATTATTGATGTGGCCACCGGGAAATAGAAGGTGGTGTTGCCCCTTTGCATTAAAATATCCCCCGGCAGCCTTCCCAGCCCCAGTTTGCCTAAAAGCACCAAAGAGCCTCCCACAAGAACCAGTATGAGCCCTAATGTAAGTATCATCTTTCCGACTGCATCAAGCCCCATCCCTTTTATTCCTCCCTTAACTCTTTACCCAAATGCTTATATGCAAGGGGCGTGGCCACCCGCCCCCGGGAAGTCCTGTTTATAAATCCTATTTGAAGCAAAAAAGGTTCTATAACGTCCTCAATGGTCACGCTCTCCTCACCAATTGCCGCAGCAATTGTATCCAGCCCCACAGGGCCGCCGTCAAACTTTTCTATTATTGCTTCCAGAATAAGCCTATCCAACTCGTCAAGACCTCTTTTATCCACCTCCAGCAGTTCCAGGGCTTCCTTTGTTATCGCAAGGTCCACCGCACCGCTTGCCCTTATCTGGGAATAATCCCGTATCCTTTTTAGAATCCTGTTGGCTATCCTGGGCGTGCCCCTCGACCGGGCTGCAATCTCCCCGGCCGCTTCCTTACTAATATCTATATTCAAAATGCC
>JAQUCT010000080.1 GCA_028686075.1 Bacillota bacterium | reverse complement strand
ACAAAGAAATCGGCTAAGAGAAAGAAAAACCTAAGACAGGCTACCCATGTCAGCGAGGTTGAAACAAAGAGAGTGAAAAAATTATTACCCTACGCATAGGTAAAGGACAAGGAGGAAAATCTCATGGCTAGAGTAAAAAGAGCTGTCAACGCAAAGAAAAGACATAAAAAGATACTAAAGCTGGCAAAGGGATACCGTGGAGCAAAGAGCAAGCTTTTCAGGACAGCAAATCAGGCGGTAATGAAATCCCTGATGTATTCGTATATAGGAAGAAGGCTTAAAAAGAGGGACTACAGGAAACTGTGGATAGCCAGGATAAATGCGGCTTCAAGGGCCAACGGAATGTCCTACAGCAGGTTTATAAGCGGCCTTAAGAACGCCGGGATAGAGGTTAACAGGAAAATGCTGGCTGACATGGCGGTGAACGACTCCGAGGGCTTTAAAGAACTGGTAAGTGTTGCCAAAAGCCAGCCTATAGAATAGATGATAAAAAAGTGAGCCTTGGGTTCACTTTTTTGCTAAATATGGGACCAAAAGCCCCAAAACGGTATATGGGTCTTTATAAAGAGGTGGCTTGAATGAACGAAAAACTGGAAACCGGTCCGGGGGGTGGCAAAAAGTATAATTACGGATTGACTCCTTCCCAGGTGCTGGTACTTGGATTTGCAGCTATAATATTTCTTGGGGCACTTTTGCTGGCCCTGCCGGCAGCCAAGGCGGGCGGCGGACAAATAAGTTTTCTGGATGCATTGTTTACCGCTACATCGGCGGTTTGTGTTACAGGACTTGCTGTGGTGGATACCGGTACTTACTGGACGGCATTCGGTAAGACGGTAATCCTTCTGCTCATACAGGTAGGGGGCTTGGGTTTTATGACCTTTGCCACTATGGTTTTCATTGCACTGGGCAAAAGGATACACCTGAGGGAGAGGCTTATCATACAGGAACAGCAGAACCGGCTTACCCTGCAGGGGGTTGTGAGGCTAACAAAATACATACTGCTGGGGACCTTGATTATGGAAGGGATTGGGGCGGTTTTACTATCCGTACGTTTTGTACCCCAGTTCGGCGCGGCCAGGGGTCTGGCCTATGGGGTGTTCCATTCGGTATCCGCCTTTTGTAATGCCGGGTTTGACATAATGGGCGGCTACAGAAGCCTTACGTCCTATGTTGACGATTATCTGGTAAGCGGTGTGGTTGTTTTACTTTTGGTAACCGGAGGGTTGGGTTTTTCAGTTATATACGAAGTATTACGGGTAAAAAAACCAAGGAGGTTTTCGCTACACACAAAGCTGACGCTGCTTATTACATCCGTTCTGCTTGGACTTGGTGCAGTACTTACCTTTGTTTTGGAATACTCCAATCCGGCTACTCTGGGGCCTTTGTCGCTGGGTGAAAAAATACTGGCCTCGGTGTTTCATTCGGCTACTCCAAGGACCGCCGGGTTTAATACACTGCCAGTGGACGGGCTTACCAACGCTACTCGTTTTTTTAACATAGTATTCATGTTTATAGGGGGTTCCTCCGGGTCCACCGCTGGAGGGATTAAGACTACCACCGCCGGGATACTGGCAATGACAGTGGTATCGGTCATAATGGGCAGGGAAGACACCGAGGTTTTTAAAAGGCGGATATCCAAGGAAATTGTATACAGAGCCCTTGCCATAGTTGTTATATCCCTTATTATATTGGTTATGGTTACTTCTATTCTCACCATAACCGAAGATGCGAACTTTATGCCGATTTTGTTTGAGGCGGTGTCCGCCTTTGGTACCGTCGGGCTAACAGTGGGTATAACACCCGACCTGACACCGGTAGGCAAGGTGATAATAATAGCGACCATGTTTGCCGGACGGCTAGGGCCGCTGACCGTTGCCAATGCATTGGCCCGCAGGCAGAGGAGAAAAAAGGTCAAGTTAAGGTATCCGGAAGAGAAAATTCTGGTTGGTTAGGGAAGGTGATATAAATGAAACAGTTTGCAGTGCTGGGACTTGGAAGATTTGGGAGCAGCCTGGCAAGAACGCTCTACGGGCTGGGGCATGATGTGCTGGCATTGGACGAAAGGGAAGATGCGGTTCAGAATATTTCCGAATCGGTAACCCATGCCGTACAGGCGGATGCTACCGATGAGAGCACGCTGCGTTCTTTGGGGCTCAGGAACTTTGACGTTGTCATAATATCCATCGGTTCGGATATACAGGCTAGCATACTGGTTACTCTGATAGTAAAAGAACTTGGCGTTAAATACGTTGTGGCAAAGGCCCAGAGCGAACTGCACGCCAAGGTACTGTACAAGATAGGTGCCGACAGGGTGGTGCTGCCCGAAAGGGATATGGGACTGAGGGTTGCCCACAATCTGGTTTCAAGCAATATACTGGACTTTATAGAGCTTTCTTCCGACTACGGCATAATAGAAATCGTTGCACTTGACGGATGGAAGGGTAAAACATTAAAGGAACTTAATATGAGGGGGAAATACGGAGTCAATATAATAGCAATAAAACGTGACGGAGAAATAAACGTTTCCCCCGGGGCGGAAGACAGAATATTAGAAAACGATGTGCTGGTGGTTATTGGGGACAACGATGATATTGCGCGCCTTGAGAACAAGGCTTAGGAAGGGGTAAAAAAATGATAACCAGCCGGGACAATGCTCTAATTAAAAAGGTAATAAAGCTTCACACGGCGGTGGGAAGAAAAAAGGCGGGGCAGTACTTTACCGAAGGCATACGCAGCGTAGACCAGGCCCTGGATGTAAAGGCCCCGGTCGCGGAGGTTATATTTTCTGACCGGGTGCATGGGCTTGGCGGAGGCGGGGAATTGATGGACAGGGTGCGCGAAGCAGGTCTAAGGACTGTGGAGGTAAGCGAAAACCTTTTTAAGGCAATGTGCGACACCGAAAGCCCTCAGCATATAATGGCTGTTATAGATATAAAGGAATGCGACAGGGAGGGGATTCTGAGCATTAAGGAACCGCTGCTTTTAATAGTGGACGGTATCCAGGACCCGGGTAACCTAGGCACCATCATCCGTACCGCCGACGGGGCGGGGGCAAGTGCCGTGCTGCTCCTTAAGGGTACCACAGACCCGTACAGCCCGAAGGTAATACGGAGTACTATGGGCTCCTTATTTAGCATTCCAGTTCTTCGGGAAAAGGACACCGGAGAATTATTTGATACGCTACACAAAAAGGGAATAAGGCTTATAGCCTCAAGTCCTGAGGGAGGTATTCCCTATTGGGATATCGACTTCAGGGGCGGCATAGGAATAATAATAGGCAACGAGGCCAACGGCATATCCGAGCAGGTGATGGAATATTCTGACCAAAGCGTTATGCTCCCCATGCCCGGCAGGGCAGAATCCCTAAATGCAGCCGTTGCCTGTGGCGTTTTGTTCTATAAGGCCCTGGAGCAAAGGTTAACATAACAAATACCTTGTAATGGCTGGGAGCCTATGATATAATTAATCAACAACAGGCTGCAATTGGTAGTAAAAGATGAAGGGTGGTCCTTTTACAGTGCTTACCGCTGAAGTTTTCTGGAAAATGTTTGAGGCTACCGGCTCTATAGTTGCCTATTTAATGTATAGAAGTTTTATAATTCAGTAGAATAAAAGATAAATAATGTGATGAAGAAGGAAAGTAGAAAGGTTTCATCTGGCAGAGAGGGAATGTCACCGGCTGAAAGCATTCCTCAAAATGGGGCCCTTTGAAGTTCCCTTCCGAGCAGCAGGGCTGAATTC
>JAQUCT010000008.1 GCA_028686075.1 Bacillota bacterium | reverse complement strand
TGTCCCCATTCCATTAAAGGAGGAAAAAGAATGGGATTAATAGATTTAAGAAGTGATACCGTAACAAAGCCCACCGAAGAGATGCGGCAGGCCATGTACAAGGCCGAAGTGGGGGACGACGTGTACCGGGACGACCCCACAGTAAACAGGCTGGAGGAACTGGTGGCCCGGGAAATGGGCAAAGAAGCGGCTCTTTTTGTAGCCAGCGGTACTATGGCAAACCAGGTCGCGGTTATGACGCACACCCAAAGAGGTGACGAGATAATACTGGGAGAGAAGAGCCATATATATATTAACGAAGTTGGAGGCATAGCGTATCTGGCGGGTGTACAGACAGCCCTGGTAACCGAGATTGATGGTGTAATGGACGCCGGGGCGGTGGAAGGGAAAATTCGGTCGGAAAACATCCATTTTCCCGAGACTTCACTAATATGCGTAGAAAACACCCACAATAAGGCCGGGGGAAGAGTTATACCCCTTGAGGCAATGAAGAGCATACACGATGTGGGGTTAAGGCACGGCGTACCGGTACACCTGGATGGGGCGCGTATATACAATGCAGCTGCCTATCTTGGCGTAGAGGCGAAGGAAATAGCCCGGTATTGCGATACGGTGAACGTATGCCTGTCCAAAGGATTGTGCGCGCCGGTGGGTTCGGTTCTGGCGGGTAGCAGCGAGTTTGTTGAAAGGGCAAGGAAGTATAGAAAAATGCTAGGGGGCGGAATGAGACAGGCGGGCATTATTGCGGCCGCCGGCATTATAGCAGTGGAAAAAATGAGCAAAAGGCTTAGTAAAGACCATGAAAACGCTTTTGCGCTTGCGAATGGTCTCAATTCGCTGGAGGGCGTATCCGTTGATATAGATAAGGTTCAGACAAACCTGATAATGGTGGACTTTGCCGGTACCGGATTAAACGGTGTACAGGTGGCCGAAAGGCTCAAGGCAAATAGAATACTGATAAACGGTTCTAGCGAATCGGTGGTGCGTTTTGCAGTCCATTATTATATCGGCGAAGACGAAATACAAAGGACCATACAAATGGTAAGCCGGGTTATTAAAGAATAATGGCTGTCACCATAAATCTCCCTGGCCAATAGTATATGGTAAGAAAATGGTGGGGAGTGTTCGGCTTGGCGAAGTGGTACTATTTCACGTTTGGCTCCAGGAACCAGGCTGTATATATGGAATCCATCCTAAAGGATAAAGGCTACAGGGTTGAACTGCGGCCTACCCCCGGCAAGCTGGGGAAGAGCTGTAATACCTCACTGGTTGCCCTAGGCGAGCCAGAGGAGATAGACAAAATACGGTCTGAGCTATTAGGTCATAGGATGCTGGCGAAGGGGATATATAAGGAGATTCAGGCGGGATATTGTAAGGACTACGTGAAGGTTTACTAACGGAAAAGGGGTTGTGTCGTTTTGGACACAACCCCTTGATAGTTCTATTTGCTTATAAACATTTCTGTATAGTAGTTCCCCGATATTCCGACTCCTATATGGGTGAAGCCGGGGGTTAAAATATTCTTTCTGTGCCCTTCCGAATTCATGAACCCGGTATGGGCCCTGTCTACGCTTGAAGTCTTTGCAATGTTCTCGGCTGCGCTTCTGTAGGTTATCCCGAAGTCCTTCATCATCTGGAAGGGAGAGCCGTAAGTTGGGGAGGTATGGGAGAAATAGTTGTTTGTTCTCATATCCTCCGACTTAATCCTTGCCACCCCCGAAAGTTCGTAATCAACCGCCAGAGCGTTAAGCCCCGCCTTGGTCCTTTCGCTGTTTATGAGGTTTATTAGTTTTTGTTCATCGGCGGTCAGTTTATTGGCACCGGGCTGCTCCGGCTCCGGTTTAGGCTGCTCCTGCTGAACCGGTGGTTCCTGCGGCTCCGGTTTAGGCTGTTCCGGCTGAGCCGGCGGTTCCTGTGGCTCCGGTTTAGGCTGCTCCTGCTGAACCGGTGGTTCCTGCGGCTCTGGCAGGTTGTATCCAAAACTCCTGTTTACAAACACATGATAGTAACCATCCTGGTTAGCGGAAGGATAAACAGAGTATATCTTCTGCGGACCCGACGATATAAGCGTAACCTTACCGCTGTTTGTTGTATAGTAGTTGTTATATGTATCCGAGTTCCGGTTTCCGGAGGTCTTTTGCCAGTCAACCCAATAGTAGCTTGCTCCTAGAACGCTCTGTGCAAACAGAATACTGGACAACATGGTCAATACTACGAGGACTGTTAAAGTCTTTTTTTTCAAACTATCACCTCTTATATTTTTTTATTTTGCATCATGTGTCTGTTCAGCTTGAAGCCGGTTACGGGAAACCTATATAAAAATAATACTGCATTGGTAGACATAATGCAAACGATATACCAGATGCTGCAAATGTAGTTTATTCCAGTATTGGTGCTGCATGTAAGATGGCAGATGCAGTGTTGATTGGGTAACATAAAACTAAAAGCCTTCATAGGATTATACCAAAGAATGGCTATATAAGGACATGATTTTTGGAGGTTTGAATATGAAGGGATTGATACTGTGCGGTGGCAGAGGGACACGGCTGAGACCTTTTACCTATGCCGGCGCAAAACACTTTTTGCCGGTAGCAAATAAACCCGTGGTTTACTACATTATAGAAGCGTTGAAAAGGGCGGGTATTGAGGATATTTATGTGGTGGTTGGAGAACGGGAGAAAGAATTCCGCTTAAAACTCGGAGACGGGGATAAATGGTGTGTCTCCATTGAATATATAAGGCAGCATTCGCCCTTGGGACTTGCCCATGCCGTAATGAGTGCCGAGGGGCGACTAAGGGGCGAAACCTTTGTAACGGTTCTCGGGGATAACCTAATAATGCATTCTATAAGGGATTTGGTGGAGCATCATATTGCCACCGGTGCCCAGAGTACAATACTGCTCTCGCCGGTGGAGGACCCGCGAAGGTTCGGGATGGCAACGCTTAAGGGTCGCAGAATAACCGGGCTGGTCGAAAAACCCGAAAGACCCGCCGGCAATAATGCCATAGTCGGTATGTATGTATTAAGTAGCATTATATTTGATGCAATTAAAAAAATAAAACCCTCTGCCCGGGGAGAGTTAGAACTCACCGATGCGATAATGGAAATGATTAGGGAGGGTTATTTGGTGGGTTATAAGGTCACCGGGGAATGGTGGAGTGATGTGGGTCGGCCGGAGGACCTTCTTGCGGCTAACCAAAGGATACTTAAGGGAATAAAGGGGATTACCGAGGGGAGTATTATTTCAAACAGTATCGTTGGAGAAAAGGTGATGGTTGAAAAGGGTGCCCTTGTTAAGAACTCCGTAATAGAGGATTTTGTTGTTATAGGGGAAAAGGCAGTGGTGAAAGGTGCCCATATTGGGCCCTATACATCAATAGGGGACGGTAGCAGCGTAACGGATACAAATATCAAAAACAGCATTATAATGAAAAACTGCGTTCTGGAGGGAATGCACCGGGGCCTGGACATGAGCATAATTGGCGAGGGGAGCATTATCACAGAAAGCATGGGGAAGGAAACGACGAGCATGTGGATAGGGAGGGACAGTATAATAAAGGGGCAGTAGACTCTTTAAAAGTATAATCCCGAGTAAAACAGTAGAAAATAAATGCAAAATATATTGACAACCAAATCCTGCTGTGCTATTGTATGCTTGTAATCCCTACTAAATCAGTCGGGATTAAGGGGGGTGCATGTTTTGATACTGTCTACAAAGGGTAGATATGGAGTAAGGGCTGCATTCGACCTTGCTCTGCATTATGGGGAAGGGCCAATAACCTTAAAGAGCATTTCGGAACGCCAGAACCTCTCCGATCCTTACCTGGAGCAGCTTATCGCTATTTTGCGAAAAGACGGACTGGTTACAAGCGTTAGGGGTGCACAGGGGGGATATTTGCTGTCCCGTCACCCTTCAAAGATAAGCGTAGGAGATATTCTTAGGTCCCTGGAGGGGCCAATGGCACCGGCAGAGTGTGTGCTGGACGACCAGGACAAGGAGTGCATAAAGGCGGACTACTGCGTTACCAGAATCCTGTGGGAGAAGATAATGGACAGCATAGACAAAGTGATAGATTCCATAAGCCTGCAGGATATGGCGGACGATTACGAAAGAATTGAAAAGGACTACACTCAGGAAGAGGGGGAAAACGTTGACAAAAAGAAGAGTCTATGTTGATAATTCCGCAACTACTCCGGTACACCCGCAGGTACTCGAGGAAATGCTGCCCTTTTTTAATGAAAACTTTGGCAACCCATCAAGCGTCCATTCCTTCGGCAGGCAGGCAAAAAAAGCCATGGACAAGGCCAGGGAAAGGGTAGCCGTGGCCCTTGGGGCAAAAACCGAAGAAATTTTCTTCACAGGCAGCGGTACCGAGGCGGACAACTGGGCGGTAAAAGGCGTGGCGTTGGCCAACAAGGATAAGGGCAATCATATTATTACTACAAAAATAGAACACCATGCCCTGCTGCATACCTGTGAATATCTTGAAAAACATGGGTTTGAGGTAACATACCTCGATGTGGACGAGTACGGACTAATAAGCCTTAAACAGCTGGAAGAAGCGATAAAAGACAGCACAATACTAATATCCATAATGTTTGCCAACAACGAAATAGGCACAATACAGCCGATTGGTGAGGCTGCCAGGATTGCCAAGGAAAAGGAAATATACTTCCATACCGATTCGGTACAGGCCATGGGCAATGTTAAAATTGACGTAAAAGAACTGGGAGTTGACCTTCTTTCGATATCCGGGCATAAAATAATGGGCCCGAAGGGGATAGGCGTGTTGTATATAAGGAAGGGGGTAAGGCTTGATAACCTGATACACGGCGGGGCCCAGGAAAGAAGAAGAAGGCCCGGTACCGAGAATGTGGCTGCGGTGGTGGGTATGGGTAAAGCCGCACAGTTAGCTACGGAAAACCTCGAGCAACACATTCGGGATATGACCTCATTAAGGGACAAGCTTATAAACGGAATCTACGAGAGGATTCCCCACGTGAAGCTGAACGGGCACCCAACCGAAAGGTTGGCGAACAACGTCAATTTCTCCTTTGAGTTTATTGAGGGTGAGGCCCTGCTTTTAAGTCTGGATATGGTGGGCATTGCCGCTTCCAGTGGTTCCGCCTGTACCTCCGGTTCACTGGACCCGTCCCATGTGCTGATGGCAATAGGGCTTTCCCACGAAATAGCCCACGGGTCGCTAAGGTTAAGTCTTGGAGAAATAAACACAGATGAGGATGTTGAATATATACTGGAGCAGCTACCTCCGATAGTGGAGAGGCTCAGGAGTTTATCACCATTATTTAAGCAGTGTGAAGGGGGAAAGGTAAGTGTATAACGAAACGGTGATGGAGCATTTCACCAATCCAAGAAACGTCGGTGAGATAGAGGATGCGGACGGAATAGGTGAGGTTGGAAGTCCCCAGTGCGGGGACATAATGAAAATATTTTTAAAGGTTGAGGACAATATAATAAAGGACATTAAGTTTAAAACCTTTGGCTGTGCATCTGCCATAGCATCCAGCAGCATAATGACCGATATGGTAAAGGGTAAGACCATAGAAGAAGCCCTAGCACTTACAAACAAGGATGTGGTGGATGCGCTGGGCGGTCTTCCCAAGCCCAAGGTGCACTGTTCGGTGCTGGCAGAGGAAGCCATAAGGTCTGCCATTGAGGATTACAAAAAGAAGATGAAATGAACCGGGAACAGCGGGTGAATAAATGAAAAAAGACAGGGTGGTAATGGCAATGAGCGGCGGCGTTGACAGCTCGGTGGCCGCTGCTCTGCTTTTGGAAAAGGGCTACGAAGTTATTGGGGTGACCATGCAGATATGGCCGGATACCGGAGAGCGTCTCAAAAGGGAGGGAGGATGCTGTTCCCTCTCTGCGGTGGAGGACGCACGAAGGGTGGCGGACAGGCTGGGCATTCCCTATTACGTAATGAATTTCAAGGATTACTTCCAGAAGAAGGTTATTGATTATTTCGTAAAGGAGTACATGGAGGGGAAGACTCCAAATCCCTGTATTGCGTGCAACCGCTACGTGAAGTTTGAGGAACTGTTAAGAAGGGCCAAAAGCCTTGATGCATTCTATATAGCCACCGGGCACTATGCGAAAATAGAATACGATGGTGAAAGGGACAGATTTTTGCTCAAAAAATCCATTACGGTGGAAAAGGACCAGACCTATGCGCTTTACAATATGACCCAGTACCAGCTCGGGCATACCCTTATGCCCCTGGGGGATTATACAAAGGATAAAACAAGGGATATAGCCAAAAACCTGGGACTTACGGTGGCGGATAAGCCGGACAGCCAAGAGATATGTTTTGTTGATGATAACAATTACGGACGATTCATTACCCAGCAGACCTCCCGGGAAATCCACAGGGGAAACTTTGTGGACACCATGGGAAATGTTTTGGGAAGGCATAAGGGAATAGTCCACTACACAATAGGGCAGAGAAAGGGTCTGGGCCTTGCCCTGGGTAAGCCTGTGTACGTAGTTGAAATAGATGCTAAAAACAATGTAGTGGTGATAGGGGAAGAGTACGAACTTTTTGGTAAAGGTTTTGTGGTGGACGATGTCAATTACATATCAATAGCCAAACTGGAAGAACCCTTAAGGGTGAAAGTTAAGATAAGATACTCCGCAAAGCCGGCGGATGCGCATATTTATCCTCGGGAGGATAACAGCGTGGAGGTACGGCTGGATGTACCCCAACGGGCGATAACGCCCGGCCAGTCGGCGGTCTTCTATATCGGTGACCTGGTGATGGGCGGCGGGGTTATAAAAGAGCTGATACAATAAATAACAAAAATGCACTTAATTACAGTGCATTTTTGTTTGTTTATATCTCAAACTATATATAACGCATTTAAAACTTTACATTTTCCAGAGTGCCATCCTGAGCAATAGCGAAGGATCTATTTCTAAACAGGATTCTTCGGGCTTTGCCCTCAGAATGACAGATAAAGGAATGTAATACTATGCTTTGCATATAGTACGGAAAGAATGTGTTCCGGGGAGAGGTGTTTTTGAAAAGAGTTTCAGACATAGTAGGAATGACAGTGGTGGATTCAAAGGGTAGCCCAGTAGGTGAAGTGGCAAGGGTATTGTGTTCGAGGACCAGGGGGAGGGTATTGGGAATTATTGTAAAGAGGAGAAGGCTTGCCAGGGGCGGTACCGTTGTACACTATAAGGACATCCTCAGTTTTGGGGACGACCTGCTTATAATAAACGATAAATCCGCGGGGCAAAACCGTGATATACCAGATATAAGCAGCCCGGCGGAGGGGGAGGATGTTACCGGTTATTCGGTAATTACCGCCGACGGAAGGGAGTTAGGTGTAATAAGGGACACGGTGATAGGTGAATCCAATGGAAGCATAGAGGGCTATCTTGTTGCCGGGGATTTATTTGAAGACCTGCTTAGGGGCAGAAAGCTGCTAAAGCTGGAAAGGTCAGCGGTGGTAGGAAAGGGGACTGTCGTCTTAGGCGATGGTGCGGCCGCCGATGGGACAGTGAAATCCGGGGGTCTTGAGAATTTATTAAGACTAAAAAGTTAAAAAATCCAGTAAAGGAGTGCTTATATGGACAACAGATTCGTGCGTGGACTGTTGATGGGCGGAATGATTGGAGCGGCAATTTCTATGATGATGCCAATGCCGGCACCCAGAACGAGGAGACGAATGCAAAGAACCGGCAGACGTATAGCTGGTAGGGCGATGAATCTCATGAACGATGCCAGAGAAATGGTAAAATAGGCCTTCAGGAAGCGACTTGGTCGCTTTCTGGCGTATAGGGAGGATATAAGTTGACCGGCAGAACCAAAAATATTCTTATTATTATAGCTGCATCCTTCCTAGTGCTTTTAATAGGGGTCTTTTTTATTAGGAACAAAGATGTAATGTGGTCGGTTATGAGGCCCTTCGTAATAGGAATAGCTATCGCCTATATTTTAAACCCCCTGGTGGAAGCAATTATAAGAAGAGGGCTAGGCAGAATGGCGGCGGTTATTGTGGTGTACTTAGTTATCATTGGTGCCGCCGCCGGCATATCATTCTTTTTACTTCCGTCGGTCTACCGTGAGGCCATGAAGTTTATGGACATTCTTCCCAGTTACGCATTCAGAATAAAGGAGTACCTCGACGGAATATATATAAAGTTCAGCAGGACATTAACGCCGGAACTTAAGGAAGCAATTAGAAATAATATTGACTATATCCAGGAATTAATTATTTTTCAGATTAACAACCTAACCGACATGCTTATGGCCTTTTTCCAGGGCCTTGTCAATTGGGTTATTGCCCTCATCGTTTCCTTCTATCTGCTTAAGGATAAGGATTATTTCCTAAACTTGGCTTTGTACCTGATACCAGTGAAAATGAGGCAGGACGCAGCTAAAATAAGCGGGGAGATTAACAGTGTGCTTATGGGGTTTATCCGCGGACAGCTGTTGGTGGCTCTGGTGGTGGCGGTATTGGCGGTTGTTGGTTTTTTACTTATTGACCTAAACTTTGCAATACTGCTTGGCATAATCACCGGTCTTGGCGATATAATACCCTATTTTGGCCCTATTCTCGGAGGAGTGCCGGTGGTGCTTGTGGGGCTTATGGAAAGCCCCGCGAAGGCACTGTGGGGGGTGTTTGTAATTATGCTTATACAGCAACTGGAAAGCGGCATAATTTCTCCCAAAATAGTAGGTGACAGCGTTGGTATACACCCGGTATTTATAATTCTTTCCCTTTTGATCGCGGCACAGTTTTTTGGTTTAATAGGGCTCTTTATAGCCGTTCCGGCGGCGGCTATAATAAAGGTGTTGGTACTTTATGTATTCAACAAGATAGTTAATATAAACTAGTGAAAATTGAAGGCCAAAAGTTCTGGACAAAAAAGCACGGATAAGAATAGATTATTGCGGATATGTTTGGGCAATATTATTAAATACATTTTCTGTTATTCTCAAAAAATCTTTAGTATACTTTGGAAGATAACGACATTTTAAATAGGAAACACTAACCTCTGTGTATACTATCTGGCCATTGTGAAGAATTGGAAACGCGCATATATCACTATTTTCAGAAAGATATCCGTTTTTAATCATGTAGTGTAAAAATATTTGTGTTACTACAATTATACCCAAACCTTTTCGGCATAAACTAAGTAATATCTCGTGAGTATTACTTTCAAAATAGATATTAGGTATGACTCCTATTTCTTCCATATAGTTTTTAATTATTTCTGTTAGCAGGTTTGGTTCAGGGCGAAGCATAAATGGAAACTTTTCAAAATCACGCACGCTTGCACCATGTTTAGAGTGCTTAATAAATGTCTCAACATCGCCCTTAATATACTTGTTTAGTAATTGTATTGGAACAATGAAATACATTTTGTTTTTGAGAAGTTTTTTATTAATATTATTAGGGTTGTTTTCATTGTTAATACCTATGTGTAGGTCTATTTCACCCTTTAGAAGTCTCTTTTCTTCTTCGAGTGATCCAAATTCTGTTAGGATTACTTTAACATTGGGGTATTTCTCATTGAAAACCGGAAGTATTTCCGGAATACATGATAGGGCACGAATAGGAGCACTCCCAACTCTAATACATCCAAATTTATTATCTAATATATCGTTGAATTGGAGTTTTATGTTTTCTTCAATATTAATTATTTTAGATGCCGCAGTTACAAGTTGCTCACCAGCATAGGTGAGTTTAAGGCTAGGCTTGCGATGAAATAGTTTTACGCCAAAATACCGTTCGAGTTGCTTTATACGATTGCTGAGAGATTGCTGTGATATAAACAGTCGTCTCGAAACAGAAGTAATATTTAACTCTTTAGCCACTTCTAAAAAATAATACAGGCTTTGGGTGTTCAAACTTTTCACACCTTCTTCCACAAATAATTTTTGTTAAGTTTTTAAAAAACCACTGTTTGTGCTTGTTGTATATTTATAATAATATAAAAATAGAGTTTGCGCAAGCGAGGAATGTAGAATTCTATAAGTTTTTGCATCAATGACATTTATTATTGAGGAGTAATGCAAATGAAGATTGGTTTTATTGGTTTTGGTGAAGCGGCCTATCATATTTCTATAGGTCTTAAGGAACAGAGCACTTCAGGTATTATCGGTTTTGATATGATGAGTCAGGATTCTACAAAGGGAAAGTTGATTCGAGAAAGAGCAGTCGAAGCAAGTGTACAACTTCTTGCTACAGACTATGAAGTAGCCGAGCAAAGTGATGTATTATTTGTAGCAGTGCCTTCTAAAAATACATTGGGTGTATGTAAAAATATTTGCAAACACCTGAAACCGGGAATGATTTATGCCGACGTGACGGCTTCAACACCAGCTGTAAAGCAAAGCATCTGGGATTATATTAAAGACAGCGGTGTACTGTTTGTAGATGCAGCAATGATGGGACCACTTCCCCTTAAACGTCACAAAGTAACTATTATGGCAAGCGGAAATGGAGCACAAGCCTTTATTGATTTAATGTCACCCCTTGGCATGGTGATTCAGGACGTTGGAGAGAAGCCGGGTCAAGCATCTGCCATTAAGCTTATTCGCAGTATTTATATGAAAGGGATTGCTGCACTATTTATAGAGATGCTACAAGCATCCGAGTATTTTCATGTATCGGAACAGGTGACTTCTTCCATTTCAGAAACAATGGAAAGTGTGGAATTCCAATCCACAATCAATCGGTTGGTAACAGGCACGGCTATTCATTCCAGGCGTCGTGCTGGTGAATTAGAAGGTACAATTGAAATGCTGGTAGCCGCCGGATTAGATAAATCCATGACACAAGCTGCAAAGTTAAAACATGATTTTGTTACCGCTACTAAGGCCGCAGAGTATTTTTGTGGTAGAACTCCAAAGCATTGGCGTGAAGTTATTGAGATGTTAAGCTAGCCCGTATTAGCTAGGCATAAAATTACAAGGTCAGAATTGCCAATGAAAAAAAGTTATGATTGATATAATCTATTTTATATATAAGAATTTTTGAATCAGCTACGGAAATAACAATTGTTATTGGTTCAAAATTACTTAATAATTACCTGGGGGAATTATTAATGTCAGTAGGCAATCGCGTATTCTTAAAACGAAAAATGCCTGATCGGGAGGTTATGAAACAGTTTGAACAAATACCAGCGGCTAATGCTGCAGATACTATGAACCGAATCTGTGCACTAAATCCGCGCATACGTTTAATGAGCGGCCCCAAGAGGAGTGTGTTCGTTGGTCCCGCTTTGACGGTGAAGGCCCGTGCAGGCGATAATCTTATGATACATAAAGCACTTAATATAGCCGAAGAGGGAGACGTAATAATAGTCTCCAATGAAGGTGACCAGACAAGGGCATTAATGGGAGAATTAATGTTCAGGTATGCATTTGACACGAAGAAAATTGCGGCAATCATACTGGATGGCCCGATCCGTGATGTGGATGCAGCCATGGTTATGGATGCACATATCTATGCAACCGGAACAACTCCAGGAGGGCCATATAAAGAAGGGCCTGGAGAGGTTAACGTACCTATTTCATGTGGCGAGATTAGCGTAAATCCAGGGGATATAGTCCTTGGAGATAGTGATGGAGTTATCATAATACCTCGGGCAGACGCTGAGGCCGTACTTGAAGCCTCCAAGACGTTGAAAGAAAATGACCTGCGAAAGTTGAAGGCAACCATTAATAATGACGTGGACAGGAGTTGGGTTGAAACAAAGCTAAAGGAAAAGAATACCGAAATCATTGACGGTTGCTACAATGCAGAAAGACAAAGCGATTAGTATAAAGGGTGAGTGAGTTATGAGGCAGTGTAGAATATTGGCCCCTTGTGCAATGCTGGGATATGGGTTTCCAAAGGTATCCTTCCTAAAGGGTATGGAATTAAAACCGGATGCCATTGTGGTAGATGCGGGTTCGACTGATGCCGGACCTCATAAACTAGGCGCAGGAGTCGGAATTGTCAGCGAAATGGCATATAAATTGGATTTGGCTTCATTGATAGAGGGCAGCGTAAAAGCCGATATTCCGCTTATAATTGGATCGGCAGGGGGAAGCGGTGCAATACCACATGTTCAGTGGACTAAAAGGATTATAGATGAAATTCTAGCAGAAAACAATATTAAGGGAAAAAGAGTTGCGATTATTTGGGCGGATATACCAAAGAAAATTATCAAGGAACGTATGAATGAGAATAAGGTTGAAACACTTGGTTTGACTGTAAAGGAACTGACACCCGAAAGACTGAAAAAAACGAATAGCGTTGTTGCTCAAATGGGACACGAACCAATTGTTAAGGCGTTAGAAGAGGGAGCAGATATAATTATATGCGGGAGAGCATATGACCCGGCTCCCTTTGCCGCCGTTGCTATACACAAGGGGGTGGATGCGGCATTTGCTTATCATGCCGGTAAGATTTTGGAATGTGGTGCCATTTGCGCCGAACCAGGGACCGGGAAGGACTGCGTATTAGGAATAATCGATGAGAACGGTTTCACCATAAGGCCTATTAATCCAAAGTTGAAATGTACTAAGGAAAGCGTGGCAGCCCATACCTTTTACGAAAAAGACCATCCCTATATACTACATGGTCCTGGGGTTGTTCTTAACCTAAAGAAATGTGAATTTAAAGAAACGGGCGATGGCAGCGTCAGAGTGACTGGCAGCAAGATAGATTTTCCATCAATATATAAGATAAAACTTGAGGGTGCAATGTTGGCAGGTTTTAGGACGTTTGTAATAGCGGGTATAAGAGATGAATACACCATTGCAAATATTGACGAGATTGAAAAGGGAGTAGTGGAACAAGTAAAAGACTATTACAGCGGGATAGATAAAGAAAGTTACGAAATCAATTTTATTAATTATGGTATTAATGGAGTAATGGGAGATTTGGAGTATGTCACAGAGCTCCCCCATGAGATAGGAGTAATAATCGAAGCGATTGCCGATACACAGCAGCTTGCGGATGCAATATGTGCAACTGCCCGTTCCACATTTTTGCATTATGGTTACAAGGGAAGAAAATCCACAGCTGGAAACCTTGCGTTCCCCTTTGCCCCGAGCGACGTATCCTTTGGCGCAGTATATGAGTTTTCGGTTTATCATTTGATGGAAGTATCAGACGGTATGGAAATGTTTGATATTGAATACTACGAGGTGTAAAAAATGAGACTTTATGATTTAGCGAAAATAGTGCGCAGCAAAAATAGTGGACCCTTTGAAATTACTCTTGATATTTTGTTTGACAATAAGGATTCATATGATAAAGTAAAAAACTCAAACATCCTTACAAAGGAATATATAGCAAAATTATATAAAACCGATGTTAATAAGGTTACCTGTCTAACGTTTTATGACCAGGCCCTGGGCATAAAGGCGACTTTAGCCCGTAAAATATCCTCTGGAACTTGCAAGGACAGAGACGTTTACGGAGCGCAACAATATGCGCCTTTAGCAAATATAAAAATCGATTGAGGAGGAGAGAAAAGTACAATGAAAACTAAGGTTAACCGGTTTATCACGGCATTATTGGTAATGGCAATGTTCTTTGCTTTAACAGGATGTTCAGGCACCCCAGCCGACGATACTAATGAGCCAGGCACCCAAGGGGCTTCTACAGGTGAAGAAATTGTTTCTAGTAAAGATACTATGACGGTAGCAATTGACCGTGAACCGCAGTCCATGGATCCAACAGCAACCAATATATCTATTACCTGCACAATTGTATCTCAGATTTTTGATACGCTGCTTGATTTTGATCCGGACATGAATATAATACCTTCCCTGGCAGAAAGTTATGAACAGATTGATGATGTAACATATAAATTCAATCTTAGAAAAGGTGTAAAATTCCATAATGGAGAAGAACTCAAGGCCAGTGACGTAGTATTTAGCCTTAAGCGTGCAAACGAGAAGCCTGTAAGTCGAGCCTATACCCAGGAAATCGATATGGAAGGGTTTGAAACCCCGGACGATTATACAGTTATAATCAGAACTAAAGAGCCCTATGCTGCATTTTATCAGTCGTTGTGTGTAAGCCGATTGAGCATAGTTAATGAAAAAGCAACACTGGAGGCAGAAAACGATGTTAACAGCAATCCCGTAGGAACAGGTCCGTTTAAGTTTGCATCGTGGACAGCCGGTGACAATGTTACAATAGAGAGAAACGACGATTATTGGGGAGAGACAGCAAAACTAAAACAAGTTGTTTTCCGCATAATAACCGAACAGAGTAGCCGTGTTGTTGAGATAGAAAGCGGAGGCGTGGACGCGGCTTTAGTTTTACCGGCGGTGGATTACGAAAGACTTGAGGATAACGAAGATATTGACCTAGAACTTTATACGAGTCACTATGTGAGGTATATTGCCTTTAACACCACACAGGATTCTTTGGCAGACAAAAGAGTTAGGCAGGCTTTGAACTATGCCACAGACATTGATACAATACGGGACGTCCTTTACACCGAAAAGGGAGCACAGAAAGCTACAACGCCGGTGCCTCCTGGAATAGAAGGACGACATGAAGACCTTGCACAGTACGATTACAATCCAGAAAAGGCCAAGGAATTGCTGAAGGAAGCAGGATACGATAACGACTTGGAGATTTCCTTTACATACTTGGGAAATACAACTAATACTCTAATGGGTGAAATGTTGCAAGAGCAGTGGAAGGATGTGGGTGTAATATTGACCCTTAACCCACTAGAAAGTGGTGCGCTGACAGAGAATGCAAACAATATGCGGCAGGAAGTAATGCCGGTAAGAAGTGCATATAGTATCGGTGAAGCGGGGGAAGGTCTGATGAAGCTTTTCCATTCGTCCAATCACGGTCCGGGTGGAAGCCGCGTTAACTATACTAACCCCAGGGTTGATGAGCTTCTCGAAACCGCTAAGGTAACAATGGACGAAAATGAAAGAAATGAAATGTACAGAGAAGTCCAGGAAATAGTACATGATGAAGCTTTAATGATTTATTTGTGCTATGAGTATACAAGTGTGGCTTTGGGTTCCAAGGTTAGAGGTTTTAACCCCATTCCTACCGAGAGAATTGATTATTCAACAATTTATTTTGTTGAATAGATAAAAGACTTGTATTATTTTAAGGCGGCGGCAGCACAATCTGCCGCGGCTTTCCTTTATAATTATTGCATAAAACATAGTATTAAAAAAATCATGACAATTGGTTATGCCTATCCGGTATTTTTGTTTTGATTGGAGGCTTGCAGATGTTAAAGTATATAATACGTCGTGTTCTCATGCTAATACCGGTTATGCTTGGCGTATCATTAGTAGTTTTTACACTGATGTATATTACACCTGGGAACCCTGCAGAAATATTACTGGGAGAAGAGGGGGGTTCCAAGGAGGCTATCGAACTATTAGAAGAAGAGATGGGCCTTAATGACCCATATATAGTTCGTTTTGGAAGGTTTATATGGAACCTTGTAAGCAAAGGAGACCTTGGTACATGTTACGCCACAAGACAGCCGGTATCGCAGCGGATTGCACAAACTTTCCCTAATACGCTCAAACTGGCGGGGTTATCCGTTGGACTGGCGGTTGTTATAGGGGTGGTATTGGGAATAGTTTCGGCGGTGAAACAGTATTCTATTTTTGATAATGTTGCTATGGCATTGGCCATGCTAGGTACTTCTATGCCCAACTTTTGGCAAGGACTATTGCTTATGATTTTGTTTTCGATACACCTTCAATGGCTGCCTGCGTCAGGTTTTTCTTCCTTCAAGCACATGATTTTGCCTGCAGTAACCATAGGCACTAGCTCTGCTGCAGTTATTGCCAGGATGACACGCTCGAGTATGCTTGAAGTTATAAGGCAAGACTATATATCCACAGCGCGTGCAAAGGGGCAAAGTGAGATAGTTGTAATTCTTCGCCACGCACTGAAGAATGCTTTGATACCAATCATAACCACCGTAGGGATAAGGTTCGGTGTTATGATGGGTGGAGCTGTATTAACCGAGTCAATATTTGCAATCCCTGGAATAGGGAAAATGATGGTTGATGCTATCAAAGCGCGTAACTATCCTGTTGTGCAGGGCGGCGTCTTGGTGATTGCGTTGGCATTTAGTGTTGTTAACCTGATTGTTGATATATTATACGCATTCGCCGATCCGCGGCTAAAATCTCAATACAGGTGAGGGGGTATAGTAATGAGCAATGTTACACTACAAGAATCCTCCGAACTTGTACCTACGTATAAAAAGAAAAGTCAGAAAGCGGAAGTTTGGAGAAGATTCTGTCGAAACAAAAAAGCAGTCGTCGGTTTGATTATGTTATGCGTCTTGATTTTTGCCGCAATATTTGCGCAGTATATTGCCCCATATGACCCAATTGAACAAAACTTAAAAAATAGACTTCAAAAACCTAGTGTCGAGCACATTTTTGGTACCGATGAGTTAGGACGGGATATTTTAAGCAGAGTGATATATGGATCCAGGATATCAGTATCGGTAGGGCTAATCGCAGTCGGAATTGCCTGTCTTTTGGGAGGTTTTTTAGGTGCGATTGCAGGTTATTACGGTGGATCCCTAGACAATGTAATTATGCGTTTTATGGACATTGCAATGGCGATCCCGTCAATACTTTTAAATATTGCTATAGTGTCAGCCCTTGGCTCAGGCCTGCAGAATATGATGATTGCCATCGGAATTTCTACAATGCCAAGGTATTGTCGGATTATGCGCAGCTCCATTATGTCGGTGCGCGATCAGGAATTTGTTGAGGCGTCGAAAGCGGCCGGGGCGAGCGACTTTTTTATAATAACGCAACATATTATACCAAACAGCATGGCACCTATGATTGTGCAGATAAGTATGAGTGTTGGTACAGCTATATTATCCTGTGCAAGTCTAAGTTTTATAGGGTTGGGTATAGAACCACCTACTCCTGAATGGGGTGCTATGCTTTCAACGGGAAGGGATTTTATAAGAAATAGTCCTCATATTACCACATTTCCCGGTGCTGCAATCATGTTTGCTATATATGCCATGAATCTTATAGGCGACGGGCTACGGGATGCACTAGATCCTAAGCTTAAGGATTGATTGGAAAAATTGATTTCGATTAATGAATATTAATTAATAATTCAACGCTGTACTTTGCGGCAGATAGGAGATTGATATGGAACAAAAAAATCTTCTTTTAAAGATTAAAGACCTGACCATAAACTATAATACTTATGACGGTATAGTTAAAGCGGTGGAAGGCCTAAACCTATCTATGAGTAATGGACAAACCTTGGGTCTTGTAGGTGAAACGGGTGCTGGCAAAACTACCACTGTCAAAGGAATAATGCGCCTGCTGCCCGATCCGCCGGCAAAGATAGTAAGAGGAGAAATATATTTTGATGGGGAAAACTTGCTTAAAAAAAGCAAAAAAGAAATGCGTTCTATTAGGGGAAAACAGATTTCAATGATTTTCCAGGATCCTATGACTTCCCTAAATCCCGTTATGACAGTGGGAGATCAAATAGCGGAAACGATTCGTCTTCATAACGATATAAGCAAAAAACAATCCTTTGAAGAGGCTTGTACCATGTTAGAGCAAGTAGGAATTAAGGGTGAGCGTGCTGGTGACTATCCCCATCAGCTAAGTGGCGGCATGAAGCAAAGGGTCGTTATTGCAATGGCATTAGCTTGCAACCCAAAGCTGCTTATTGCCGATGAGCCAACTACCGCCCTGGATGTCACCATACAGGCACAGGTATTAGAGATGATGAAAAAACTAATTGCTCAGTATAATACATCCGTTATTATGATTACCCACGACCTTGGTATAGTGGCTGAGACCTGTGACTATATAGCAATAATGTATGCGGGGGAAATAGTTGAATACGGTACAAAACAGCATATTTTCCTAAATGCTAAGCATCCATATACAAAAGGGCTTTTTGCTTGCATCCCTGATATAACTGCTGAGGATAATAAGCTTACCCCTATTGAAGGACTTATGCCTGACCCTACGAATCTGCCAAAGGGTTGTAAATTTTACCCTAGATGTCCAATGGCTGGAAAGGAATGTGAGAATGAAAATCCTGCCAATAAGGAAATTGAAAATGGCCACTTTGTAAAATGTCATTTTGTATGATGTGGAAATGATCTTTATGGATTGAGGTGAAAAAGTTGCCTGAAAAGCTATTAGAGGTTAAAAATCTAAAAAAATACTTTAAGACAAAGCAGGGCTATTTGCACGCTGTTGATGATGTAAATTTTGCAATAAACAGAGGCAAAACATTAAGTCTTGTTGGAGAATCAGGGTGCGGCAAATCTACAATCGGAAGGGTAGTCCTAAGGTTGTTAGAAGCTACCGCCGGAGAAATTTACTTTGAGGGAGCAAACATCCGTGACTTGGATAAAATGCAGATGCGGAAATACAGAAAGAAGATGCAAATTGTTTTTCAGGACCCCTATTCGTCATTGGACAGCAGAAAAAGTGTGTATGAAAGTATTGCCGAACCCCTTGTTGTACAAAAAGCCTTTACAAATAAAAAGCAGTACGCCAAACGTGTTTACGAATTAATGGATACCTCCGGGCTGGCTCAAAGATTTGCAAACGCTTATCCCCATGAACTGGACGGGGGGCGTAGGCAGCGTGTAGGCATTGCCAGGGCTTTGGCACTTAACCCTTCATTTATAGTTCTTGATGAACCGGTTTCTGCCCTTGACGTATCCATACAGGCACAAGTACTTAATCTGCTTCAGCAACTGCAAGATGATTTAAATCTAACATATTTGTTTATCTCGCATGATTTGAGTGTTGTAAAACATATAAGTGATATGGTAGCCGTTATGTATTTAGGAAAGATAGTGGAGCTTGCAAATTGTAAATCGATATTCCAGAATCCTGTTCATCCATATACCAAAGCACTTTTGTCTGCGGTACCAATACCGAAGATAAATGTAAAGCTTAATAGGATTATACTGGAGGGGGATGTGCCAAGCCCAATCAACCCGAAACCAGGTTGTCGTTTTGCAGGGAGATGCCGCCTATGCAGCTCTGTATGTAAAGAAAGTGACCCGGTTTTAACCGAGGTTGATAGGGGTCACTTTGTAAGTTGTTTTAATAAATAGAGAGAAAACAATCTTTCCGTAATGGAATAACATTACACTTGGGCAGCTACAAAAAGATTGGAATCATTATTTTAATATGGAGGAAGCTAAATGAAAGAAAAATTATTTTCTTATATTGAAAACATATCTAAGGATTTGGTTAGCCTAGCCGATTTTATATTCGACCATCCGGAACTTGGATGTGAAGAGTACGAGTCCTCTACCGCTTTGTGCGAGTTTTTAAACAAAAACGGTTTCAAAGTAACAAGGGGTGTAGGGACATTGGAAACCGCATTTAGAGCAGAATACCAAAGCCTATCGGGAGGACCGTCCATTGGATTACTATGCGAATATGATGCACTGTACGGATTAGGCCATGCTTGCGGACATCATATGCAGGGACCCTGTGCTGTTGGTGCTGCTTTGGCCTTGAAAGACGAACTGGGGAGTAAATACCCATTCAAATTGGTAGTGTACGGGTGCCCGGATGAGGAAGGTCACTCTGTTGGTGGTAAAACAACAATGATAAAGAATGGATGTTTTAATGATATTGATATAGCTATGATTATGCATGGTGGTACAGAAACCACCACCGACCTGAGAACGCTGGCCGCAGTTCGATATGAAGTTATTTTTTCCGATGGAAACGGTGCGGAGCCAAACGATAACTCCTCGGCATCGAGGGGATTAGATGCAATGCTGTTGGCGTTCCAAGGAGTAGAGTTTCTACGTGAACATATAGCTGATGATGCAAGGATGCATTATACGTATCTTCCAGAGGAACCTGTGGCTGAAGGAGAATACAAAGCGGAATTTAGCGTTAGGGCAAAAAGTGTATCGTATCATGAGCACTTGAAAAATAGGTTCATTGATGTAATAAACGGTGCTGCTATGATGTGCTCAGCATCTGTGAAAATAAAAGAAGGGAATCAATACTATCCTAAAATACCGATTCAGGTATTAGTAGATAGCTTTTATGAGAATGCAGAACTTGCAGGTGCCCAACGAATAGAGGGAGTACGTAAAAGAGTGGGTTCCTCGGATTTTGGAAACGTTATTTACAAACTGCCCGGTATTGGTATCAGAATAGCTTTTGCTCCAAAGAATACATCTGTGCATTCTCGTGAATGGCTTGACCTGGGGAAAAGCGATTCTGCACACGAGGCGGTAAAAACAGGTGCTAAGACATTAGCGGCGATGGCATTTGATTTTATTTCGAACCCGGAACTTATAGCCAAGGCCAAACAAGAGCATAAAAAGGAAGTGCAAAGCCTTGATGATAATACCAGCGTCGTAGTCATTGACGAAGCAATAAAGGGAGATTTCGGGCAATCTATAGAAAAGCAAAATGTAACGAAGTTTCATGATAATAAAGCCGTAGTAGATATGACTTTTAGTGGCAGATCTTCCCATGCGGCGGCAGCCCCGGATCTTGGTAGAAGTGGTTTTGATGCACTACAGATTGCAATTGCAGCAATAGAGTATTTAGGAAAGCATCTTAAAAACGGTACACAAATAAATTATAGCATTTGCTCTTCAGGCGGTATGCCCTGTAATGTAGTACCGGATAATGCAAAGGGTAGGTTCGAGCTAAATATGCCGGATGGTGAAATGCTCAAATGGGCAATTGAAAGGCTGGAATCCATAGCACAGGGTGCAGCCCTTGTGACAGGCACAAAATCTAACGTGATTGTATCCGATAAATAAAGAACGGTACTAGTGTATTTATAGTGTTGGTAGCAGGGACTGGATGAATCCTATCCATTCCCTGCTCTATCTAATTCATAGCCGACTTTTTACATTTGATAAGGCTTTATAGAATAGGGTGTTCTGGTAATGGAAAATCACATATTCAGGGTAATAATAACGCTGGGTATAGGATGTGCAGGTGCCTATGCTGCATTGCGGTTCAAAGTTACAGCTGGAGCAATGTTAGGCTCTTTGTTTGCTGTTTCACTATATGGGGGGGTTACATCGGCAGCATTTATGCCCGAGGAGAGTAGAATTATTTCGCAAATTGTAGCCGGTGCCTTTATAGGAACTGGCATGAGTAAGGAAAAGGTTGTAGGATTGAAGGAAATGATTTGGCCAGCGGCATTCATGTTGGGAGGGCTATTGCTTATTAATCTGATTATGGGTTCAGTCATCCATTATGCTACCGCCTCGGATTTGACAAGTACACTTCTGGCTACAACTCCCGGAGGCATTTCAACTATGACCATTATTGCCTATGAGATGGGAGCGGATACTTCAGTAGTATTAGTATTTCAGTTTGCACGCCTTGTAGCTGCTATAAGCCTACTTCCATTATTAATTCGGAGATGTTCTAACTATCTGAATAATGATTTGCCTGCTGACGATATGTCTGCTACAGCTCAGGATGCTTCCGCTTATTCACAGGAAACGATTGCAAGTCAGAGTGAGAGCCAATATAGTATTAATATAGTACTAATTACAGTGACATTGGCGATGATTGGAGGAATTATCGGTAATATAAGTGGTCTGCCGGCAGCTGTTTTGGTTATGTCAATGCTTTTTACTACGGTTTTAAAGATAAAAACTAATATAGGATTTGTCCCAATTAAATTAAAGCGCTCAGCGCAGGTATTATCCGGTGCTTTTATTGGATGTAATGTTTCTACCGAGATACTGAAATACATAATAAAAAATCTTTTACCAATACTTATAATGATGATAGCGTATGTTTTTTTATGCGCGGTTCTTGGTTTCTTGTTGCATAAAATTTATGGACTTGACCTGACAACTGCTGTGTTTTGCTGTACACCGGCGGGTATGTCTGATATGGTGCTTATCTCGTCTGAATTTGGGGCGGAGAGTTCGCAGGTTGCTATTCTTCAGCTTATCCGTACTATAGGAGTACTTTCATTCTTTCCGGTGATAATAAACCTTGTAGTATAGCTATTTTAAAACCCAATATGTTTCTATAACAAAGTGTCTCCACAAAAACAATAAATATTGTTGTCTATGACTTTAAAAATATCACTCTTAGAGTTATCAACGCAACATTTATCAAGATAATTAACAACATGACATTATCACAAGATAACAACAACGCAGTAAATAATATTTGACAATATTGGGCAGTTTATATATAATTCTATTTAAAATTAATAAATGGCAAATACAGTGAAGGGAAGGAGTAATTTGATTCCGTTTCCCCAGAGAGGAAGCCCCCGGCTGAAAGGCTTTCGAAACAGGGCGAATGAAGCAGTCCCGGAGTAGCAGTATCGAACAGCTAAGTAGATGCTGCCGGATGTATCCGTTATATGATGCAAGAGGCCAATATTTTTGGCAATTAGGGTGGTACCGCGGATTAGTCTCCGTCCCTGGCAAAAGTCATGGACAGGGGATTTTTATTTTAAGGGAGGTAATAAAATGGAACAATTGGGCCTTAACGAAATAAGGGAAAGGTTTCTGAAATTCTTTGAGAGCAAAGACCACTTGAGGCTGCCTGGTTTTCCCCTTGTTCCACAAGACGATAAAAGCCTGCTGCTTATAAATAGCGGCATGGCACCGCTAAAGCCTTATTTTACCGGGGCCAAGACGCCGCCCGGCAAAAGGGCTGCAACATGCCAGAAGTGTATCAGGACACCGGACATAGAAATGGTGGGCAAGACCGCACGACACGGGACTTTTTTTGAGATGCTGGGCAACTTCTCCTTTGGCGATTATTTCAAGGAGGAAGCTATTGCGTGGGCGTGGGAGTTTGTAACCGAAGATTTAAAGCTCCCTAAGGATCGACTGTGGATTACCATTTATAAGGATGACGACGAGGCCTTCGAAATATGGAACAAATCGGTGGGCATACCCGCCGAAAAGATAGTGCGGATGGGCAAGGAGGATAATTTTTGGGAAATAGGCCTGGGGCCCTGCGGACCCTGTTCGGAAATATATTTCGACCGGGGCGAGAAATACGGCTGTGGCAGCGAGGACTGCAGGGCAGGCTGCGACTGCGACAGGTATGTGGAGTTCTGGAACCTCGTGTTTACGCAGTTTGACAGGGATGCGAAAGGGGAATATCATAGGCTTGAAAACCCCAATATTGATACCGGTATGGGTCTTGAAAGAATGGCGGCCATAATGCAGGGCGCGGAAACCATATTTGAGGTGGATACAATACGTCACATTTTGGACTACATAGCCGGAATAACGGGAAATGAGTACGGAAAAAGCTCCAAGGCGGACGTCTCGATAAGGGTAATAACTGACCATATCCGGGGGGTTACAAATATGATTAGTGACGGAGTTATTCCCTCCAACGAGGGTAGGGGCTATGTACTCAGGCGCCTGCTACGGAGGGCCGCCCGTCATGGAAAGCTGCTGGGGCTTAAAGGAAGCTTTTTGTACGATGTATCCGACAAGGTAATAGAGGTATCCGGCGGTGCTTACCCCGTTCTTATGGAAAAAAGGGATTATATCCGTAATATAATAAAGCTGGAGGAGGAAAGGTTCCAGGAGACTCTGGACCAGGGCCTAGCTATACTGCAGGAATATGTCCGCGAATCAAAGAAATCCGGTACCAAAGTGCTAACCGGTGATAAAGCCTTTAAACTGTACGATACCTTCGGTTTCCCCCTGGACTTGACCAGGGACATACTGGAGGAGGAAGATATGACTGTGGACGAGGAAGGATTCGAAAAGGAGATGGCCGACCAGCGGGACAGGGCGCGTGCTGCCCGGGCGGATGCCCAGACGGTGGGATGGAGCGACGAAGATTTCTCCCAGCTGGAAGGGATTGCAGCCACCGAGTTTCTAGGCTATGAAAAATGTAGCCTTAAAACAAGGGTTGCAGCACTATTAAAGGAGAATACCCTGGTGGATGAGGTCTTTAAAGGGGACCGGGTGGCACTAATACTGGCTTCCACACCCTTCTACGCTGAGAGCGGCGGCCAGGTAGGAGATCGGGGAGAGATAAAGGGAGAGGGTTTCGAAGTGGAGGTGACCGACTGCAAGGCAGTGCAGGGGGATAGATTCCTCCACATAGGACTTGTGAAAACAGGAGTTGTAAAGGCGGGTATGGAGGCTGTCGCGAAGATAGATACCGGACGAAGAATTGACACTGCCAGGAATCATACCGCCACACACCTGCTGCATAGGGCCCTAAGGGCAGTCCTGGGCGGCCATGTGGAACAGGCCGGGTCGCTGGTTGGGCCGGATCGGCTCAGGTTTGATTTTACCCATATTGCCGCTGTGACGGAAGAGCAGCTTAAACAGGTGGAGGACCTGGTTAATTCAAAAATACTTGAAGGCCTAGATGTTGAAACAATAGTAACCGATATAGACAGTGCCAGGAATATGGGGGCAACGGCCCTTTTCGGCGAAAAGTACAAAGATGTGGTTAGGGTGGTAAAGACGGGCGACTTCAGTCTGGAGCTTTGTGGCGGCACCCATGTAAAAAACACCTGGGCCCTTGGACAGTTTGTACTGCTGGCGGAAAGCGGTATAGCCGCAGGGGTAAGAAGGATAGAAGCCCTGACCGGCAGCGGGGCCCTTGAGCATATTAAGGCGAGGGAAGATGTCTTAAATAAGGTGGCGGGGCTGCTTAAGACCCATCCTGAAAACGCGGCTTTAAAGATTGAGAGCCTTATGGAGGACTTAAAAACTAAGGAAAGGGAAATTCACTTCTTAAGGCAAAAGCTGGCCGGACAGGAGACCGAGCGGTTGATACAGGACGCTAAGGAGGTTAAGGGGCTTAGGGTGATTACCGCGCGGGTTGACAACCTGGACATGGACGCCCTTAGAAATCTGGGAGATAGCTTGAGAGACCGTTTGAGTTCAGGAGTGGTTGTTCTGGCTTCCTTGAAGGATGACAAGATAAGTATGTTGGCAATGGCCACCAAGGATGCCGTTTCCGCCGGGGTGCATTGCGGTAGTATTATTAAAGAAATAGCAAAGGCTGCCGGCGGTGGAGGAGGGGGCAAACCTGACATGGCCCAGGCCGGGGCAAAAAGGCCGGAGGATATCTCCAAGGCCCTGGGTATGGTTATAGAAATTTTGCAGTCACAGTTGAAATAAACATTCCCCTATAAACGGCCGGATGCCTTGCCGGCCGTTTACCCTTACATTTCCTAGTGTGTCATCCCGAGCAACCTTTTTGTCATCCTGAGCAATAGCGAAGGACCTATCTCCGAATAAGATTCTTCGGGCTTCGCCCTCTTAAGCGACAGATAAAGGAATGTGATATATAATATTTATTTGTATTTGGTGGCCATGTATATTAATATATAATATATGGTAATAAATATTTAAAAGGAGAGTGTTGGGAGTGTTGAAGGATTCCGACAAGACCATGAAGTTTAACTTGGAGAAGGAAAAACGAAACAGGGTTAGGGAAGTTCTTACATCGGTATACAACGCTCTTGAAGAGAAGGGATATAATTCAATCAACCAGATTGTGGGGTATATAATATCCGGCGATCCTACATATATAACCAGCCACAATAATGCAAGGAGCCTTATTGGCAAGGTTGAGAGGGACGAAATACTGGAAGAGATCGTCAAGGAGTACCTTAAGACGTTGTAAACGGGGGTCCTTAAGGCGGGTGCTGCTTTTGTGAAACCAGATAGTAGAACGATACTATCCGGCATATTGATTTTTTTTGTTTTGGTATCAATGACCATTACGGTTAGAGCGGATGATGGTACCGGTAATAAGGTAGTATTCTTGATAGCCGACAGGCTTTCCTTTGAAGATATGGAGAACCTGCCCGGCTTTGGGGAATTGATTAAAGGCGGGGCGGCTGCCCTTATGAACAACAGACCGTCAGGGGGCTACAGTGCCTGCAAGGGCTATGTCAGCATAGGAAGCGGAACAAGGGCCGAGGGTACGCCCTCTGCGGTAGGGGCCCTTGAGGTAAACGATGAAGTAGCCCAACTGTTTTTTGGCCGTACCGGACACAGAGCAGGTCCGGGGATGGTGGTTAATCCATACATAAATAAGCTGATAGGTCAGAATCTAAACGGAGAGTACCGCGCAGCGGCGGGAAGTATCGGTTACTACCTGCACGGAGCCGGGCTGAAAACTGCGGTGCTTGGAAACTGCGACTGCGGGGATAATCAGATACGGTGGGCCGTGTCGGTTGCGATGGACAGGGATGGTATAGTGGATTACGGTGCGGTGGGTGAAGACGTACTTAAGGAGGACCATGGATTTCCCACCGGACGGAGAACAGACTTTTCGAGACTAAAGGCGTATACGGAGCAGATGACTGGTAAGGCGGATTTTGTTGTAATAGAGACTGGAGACTTAACTAGAATAGAAGAGAGCAGGGACCTGCTGAATACGGAAACATACAATGACCACAGGCGGGAAACCCTGATTAGGATAGACGGATTTGTAAAATGGATCAAAGAAAGGGCGGACCTGGAGGGCTGGCTTGTAATACTGGCTACTCCCTACCCTTCGGAGGAAAGTATTGCCAGGAGTGCAAGGCTTACCCCGATTATTGTATACGGAGACGGGTTTTCGCCGGGGCTTTTAACCTCCGGTACCACAAGGCGGGAAGGGATAGTCGCAGGTATTGACATTGCGCCAACGGTGCTTAATTCTTTTGGTATAGGGGCAGAGGAACTGACCGGCCGGCCTTTAAGAACGGTGCCGCTTTCGGGCAACCTGGACAGGATAATGGAGATAGGCCGCCAAACTGTGAATACTTCCAATTTTAGGTATCCCATTTTGTACAACTACGCGGTATTTGTAATCCTCGTGGTGCTGCTGGGACTTAATACAATACTGTATCCGAACTTTTTAAGGGGAATACTCATAGCACCGGAGGAGACAGCACTTATTTTTATAATGACTTTTCCGGCTGTCCTGCTGGTGTTGCCTGTCTTAAGGCTTCAAACACTGGCGGGTAACGCCGCTGTGGCAGTTGCGGCCTCGGTCGTGCTGAGCGTTATTGCGCATCGGTACATAAAGAACGTAAAAGGGCTGTTTTTGTCCATATCAGGGCTTACGGTGGTTTTGATAGTACTGGACATTGTAACCGGAGGAAACATGATTAGGAACTCAGTACTGGGGTACGACCCAATAATAGGAGCCCGGTATTACGGAATAGGCAACGAATATATGGGTATCGTAACGGGAAGCGCTATAATAGCCGCGTGTTCTCTGTCCGGGCGGCAAAGGCCCCTTTTGTGGGTCATTGCGGTCCTGTTGGGCACAGTGGTGATTGTGGTGGGCTACCCTGCCCTGGGAGCAAACCTGGGAGGAGCCATAACCGGCTTTCTGGCGTTTGTGTTTTTTATGCTTCGTATGCTGGATATAAGAATAGGGATTAAGCAGGCCGTGATGGTTGGCATTGCTATGGTTGCGGTTTTGTTCGCGTTTTTAGTGGCGGACACTGTATTTCTTGAGGACCATTCCCATCTGGCGGCAGCGGCCCAGGGAGCAGCCGTGGAGGGACCGTTGGGTTTTTTAGCTATTATTCAAAGGAAAGCCGCAATGAATCTCAAGTTGCTTAGATTTACCATCTGGACAAAGGTGCTTATAACCGTAATTGCGGTTACGGGGGTGCTGTTTTACAGGCCGGTGGGTATCTTTAAAAGGATATTTAAAAAGTATCCCGTGTATGCAAAGGGCTGGGCGGCCTTAGTAGTAGCCGCCGCAGTAGGGATGGCGGTCAACGATTCCGGGGTGGTTACCTCGGCGACAGGCAGTATATTCTTTATTTCCAGTATGCTGTACATAGTTATTCAGGAAAGAAAAATGCGAAGGGGGTCGGCGGCGGGGCCGCAAAATGGAGATGGAATACAGGGATTTGGGACGGACGGAACTTAGAGTATCCAGACTGTGCTTTGGAAGCCTTACATTAAGCCCCTTACAGGCAAACTTAGGTCTCAAAGAGGGAGCCGGGCTCATTGTAGCGGCTATGGAGAGGGGTGTAAACTTTCTGGATACGGCGGAGCTTTATGATAATTACAGGTACATTAAGGAGGCAATGAGGGGAAGGCCCCGGGATAGTCTCATTATAGCTACTAAAACCTATGCATACAGCCGGGAAATGGCCCGGGAAAGCCTTGAGAAGGCTTTAAGGGAAACGGGGCTTCATTATATAGATATTTTTATGCTGCATGAGCAGGAGAGTGCGCTCACGTTGAAGGGCCACCGCGAAGCAATCGAGTATTTCCTGCAGGCTAAGGAAAAGGGCTATATAAGGGCGTTTGGCGTATCCACTCATCATGTGGAATGCGTCAGGGCGGCAGCATTATTAGAAGAAATACAGGTGATACACCCAATAATAAACATAAAGGGGTTAGGAATTGCCGACGGCAGTGTCGAGGACATGCTGGCGGCCATCGGGCTGGCCCATGATAGGGGTAAGGGAATCTACGCAATGAAGCCTCTGGGGGGAGGAAACCTTATTGGAAACTACCGGGAATGTTTCGACTTTGTGCTTGGGATTCCACATATAAGTTCTATAGCAGTGGGAATGCAGTGCATCGAAGAACTGGAAACGGACATTGCCATATTTGAAAACAGGCCGGTGGACCCTAAGGCCGGGGCGGTTTTGTCTACACGAAGGAGAAGTTTGATAATAGAACCCTGGTGCGAGGGGTGCGGGGACTGCGTTTTGGCCTGCGGCCAGGGGGCACTGTATCTAAAGGATGGTAAGGCGTGCGTGAGGCAGGAAATGTGTATTCTATGCGGCTACTGTGCAGCAAAGTGTAAAAACTTTTATATAAAGGTAGTATGAGGTTAAGCTTAGGTGGTGAATAAAATGAGAATACTTGGATTGGATCCGGGGGATAGGGCAATAGGCGTTGCGGTGAGCGATTCCTTTGGTTGGACTGCCCAGGCGTTGGAGACAATAATAAGGAAGGATATTAAGGCGGATATTGAACGGATAATGGAACTTATCAGGGAATGGGAAGTGGAGAAAATAGTGATGGGGTTTCCAAAAAACATGAATTCCACCATAGGACCCCAGGGTGAAAAGGCCGTGGAGTTTGCAAAAAAGCTGGAGGAGGCAACGGGGCTGGAGGTGGTCCTGTGGGACGAAAGGCTATCTACCGTTGCCGCTGAAAAGCTGCTTATAGAGGGCGAAGTGCGGAGGAACAAAAGAAAAAAGGTAATTGATAAGGTTGCTGCTTCAATAATTCTGCAAGGTTATCTGGACAGCTTAGGCAATGTGCGTTGACAGTATAAATGGAATTTACCTGTAATATGGGGAGGTGTCATACTTGGAAGAAGATAGGGAAATGATAGTTCTTTACGATGAAGAAGACAACGAATGCCGGTTTGAGGTGATGGCGGTATTGGACGTGGACGAGGACAGGTATGCAATCCTGATGCCGGAGGAGAACGACGGGGGCGATGACGAAGCCTACGTATTAAGGGTAGAACAGGATGAAAACGGTGAGGACATATTGGTTGGAGTTGACGATGATAAGGAACTGGATAATGTTGTGGAGGCCTATGAAGAGCTGGCCAGGCAGCAGAATAATTGAACTATATAGAAAAATGGCATGCATCTTCGGTTTTCCGATATACGGGGGATGCTGACTTTTACGGAGGGTGGAAATGGATAGGCTGATAAAACTGGATGAAGCACTTGGTTATGACAGAAAACGGACCAGGGAAGGATATAGGGAATACGTTAACCCTGGCTTGGTGAGCATGATGACCTTATTGGATTTTGACAAGAGGTTCACAAGGGCGGAGGGAGTAAAGGTATGGGATAGTAGAGGGAATGCTTATCTGGATTTCCTTGGCGGCTACGGTGCCCTTAACTTTGGGCATAATCCGCCTGTTGTGATAGAAGCCCTGCGGCGTATTGAGGGCGTTCCCAACATACTACAGGCTTCGTTAAACCCGCTGGCTGCGGCCCTGGCGGAAAACCTTGCCATGATAACCCCCGGTGACCTGAAGATATCATTCTTTTGCAACAGCGGTACCGAAGCCGTGGATGCGGCTTTGAAGATGGCAAGGCTGTGCAGCGGCAGGAGCCGGATATTGCTTTGCAAAAACTCTTTCCACGGCAAATCCTTCAGCCCGACGTTGTCCGACTGCAGTGCGGTGGAGTATGACAACCTTGAGGCACTGGAAAAACATCTGGCGGCGAGAGACGTTGCTGCGGTTATTGCGGAGGCTATTCAGGGTGAAGGGGGAATCATGGTGCCTCGCACCGGTTATCTTAAGGGCATGAGGCAGTTATGCGACAAATACGGCGTTCTCCTTATAATGGATGAAATACAAACGGGAATGGGCAGGACAGGTGAATACTTTGCCTGCCAGCACGAAGGGGTGGCACCGGATATAATGTGCCTGGCTAAATCCTTGGGCGGAGGGATGGTACCAATAGGGGCATGTATCGCCAATTCCAGGGTATACAAAAAGGCCTATGGAAGCATGGACAAGTGTCTGCTTCTTACCTCCACCTTTGGGGGCAATTCAATGGCGATGGCGGCAGGGATAGCGTCTGTTGAGTACATGGTGGAAAACCGACTGGATAGAAGGGCTGCCCAATTGGGCGACTATGCCCTCGAAAGGCTGCGCGGCATGAAGGAAAAATACCCTCTTATTAAGGATGTAAGAGGCAGGGGGTTGATGTTGGGGATTGAATTCGAAAGCGGTGAAGGAAGCCTCCTGGACAGAGTGTCCGGAGGAGTGGCATCCAAGCTGGGCAGGGAGTATATGGGAGCCGTGGTGGCTGGAGAACTGCTTAACAAATACAGAATAATAACGGCCTATACGCTGAAAAACCCCAATGTTATAAGGCTGGAACCGCCGTTGGTTGTTGAAAGGGAGCAGATGGACTATATGCTGGACAGCCTAGAAAAAATTTTGAAGGCGAACAAAGGTGCCCTCAGTATGGTTGTCTCCAGCGTAAAAAGTTCGGTGGCAAGTAGATTCAAGACCAGATGAGACAAAAGGACACAAGGGGACGGTTCTTGTATGTCATTGACAAAAGGGGGCACACCTTATTTGTCATAACTATAGGTACTGGGTGCTAGAGTTAGGGAGCAAGAAAATCATCCCTTTGCTCCCATCGGAAAAGAGAGGGTGGTAATTGATGGTGAAACCTGAAAAAGTAAAAGCTGTGCTCAAAGAAAAGGGATACAAACTTACCCCCCAAAGAAGGGCGACCCTTGAGGTTTTTTGCGAAAACCGGGGCAGACATTTAAGCACAGAGGATGTTTATATGCTGGTTAAGGAAAAATATCCCGAGATTGGGATCGCCACCGTATACAGGACACTGCAGCTTTTGGAACAGCTGGGTGCCATAAACAAGCTGAGTTTCGATGACGGCTGCGGCAGGTATGAACTGGCGGGTAGCGAGGAAGACCATCACCACCATCATCTTATATGCTTATCTTGCGGTGAGGTTCAGGAAGTCCAGGAGGACCTGCTGGAGCATCTTGAGGATAAAATAAGAGAAAAAAACCGCTTTAATGTGGTTAATCATAGAGTTAAATTCTTCGGTTATTGCAGGAAATGTATGAATAAATAAACACCTGTTCGGGTGTTTTTTGTTAGAAGGAGAGTGTAAAAATGGCAGAAGACAAAAACAAAACAAAAGTAAAAGTGATTCCCTTAGGAGGGCTCCATGAGATTGGCAAGAATATGACGGTTATAGAACAGGGGAATGACATAATCGTCATAGACTGCGGTATGACCTTCCCAGAGGAGGAAATGCTGGGGATAGATATAGTGATACCCGATATCACTTATCTTACCAAAAACAGCGGAAGAATAAGGGGTATCGTGCTTACCCATGGTCATGAGGACCATATAGGGGCATTGCCCTATGTGTTGCAGCAAATTGACGCGCCCGTGTATGGAACTAAACTGACACTGGGGCTTGTGAGAAACAAGCTGGCCGAGTTTAACATGGAGGAAAGCTGCCGGCTGGAGGTGGTTAGGATTGGTGATGTTATAAAGCTTGGGAGTATGAGCGTGGAATTTATCCGGACCAGTCACAGCATAGCGGATTCGGCAGCTCTGGCAATCACCACCAATATAGGGGTCATTGTACACACAAGCGATTTCAAAGTGGACTTTACCCCCATCGACGATAAAATAATAGACCTTCACAGGTTTGCGGAGTTGGGTAAAAAGGGTGTTTTGCTAATGCTGGCGGACAGCACAAACGTTGAGAGGCCGGGGTACACCATGTCCGAAAGGACTGTGGGGCAGACCTTTGATGATATTTTTGCCAGAACCAAAAACAGGATTATTGTGGCAACCTTTGCTTCAAACGTGCACAGGATACAGCAGATAGTAAACTCCACCCACAAATTCGGAAGAAAGCTTGCAGTGTGCGGCAGGAGTATGGTAAATGTTGTGCATGTGGCTTCAGAATTGGGTTACCTGGACATACCCGATGGCCTGGAAATTGACATTGAAGAAATAGGACGATACAGAAACCATGAAATAACAATCCTAACCACAGGCAGCCAGGGAGAGCCAATGTCCGCGCTGACCCGGATGGCAAACGCGGACCATAGAAGTGTGGAAATAATGACCGGAGACATGGTGATTATTTCCGCCAGTGCGATACCCGGCAATGAAAAACTGATAGGTCGTGTAATAAACAGGCTGTTTGCAAGGGGTGCAAACGTAATCTATGAAGACCTGGCGGATATACATGTGTCCGGCCATGCCTGCCAGGAGGAGCTTAAGCTCATACATTCTCTGGTAAGGCCAAAATTTTTCATACCGGTACACGGAGAGTATAGGCATCTGGAGCGTCATGCCCGGCTTGCAAAGTCGCTGGGCATGAAAAGCAACAGAATCATACTGGCCGAGATAGGTAATGTAATTGAGGTTACAAAGAATTCTGCAAAGAAAAACGGTAACGTTACCGCTGGCAAAGTGCTGGTGGACGGCTTAGGTGTAGGAGATGTGGGCAACGTTGTATTAAGGGACAGGCAGCACCTGGCCCAGGACGGTCTTATGGCGGTGGTGGTGACCATTTCCAAGGAGAGCGGTGCAATAGTCGGTGGGCCGGATATTATCTCCCGTGGATTTGTATATGTCAGGGAGTCCGAAGACCTGATGGAACAGGCCCGGGTGGTTGTAAGGGATGCCCTGGCCAAATGCGAACAAAAACAGATTAGTGAATGGGCTACTCTCAAGACCAGTATTAGGAACAGCCTGAGGACCTTTTTATACGAAAAAACAAAGCGCAAACCCATGATACTTCCCATTATTATGGAAATTTAGGTATCACTACCAAGATAGACGAATATATATTCCGGGAGGGTTATTATGTGGCTGTATATATTGTTTCTGGCTTCGGGTATACTGCTGGGTATGTACGATAAAATCCCGCAAAAAATTGTATCCAAAAGCTCCGGGTTCCAGTTTTGGTCGCTGCTTATTATACTGTTTGCAATGGGGGTGGGTATTGGCGGGAGCGATGAAATAACAAAGGGTTTTTATACAATCGGCCTGCATTCCATTGCCTTTGCTGCGGCAGCCATAACAGGCAGCTTGGTCCTTGTAAGGTTGCTCCGGCCTTTGATTGGACGGGGCAGGGGGGAAATATAATGAGCTGGGCGATATTTGTGTCGGTTGCTCTAGGAATAGCGGCAGGGGTCTTGATTATTCCCGAATCCTTTTCCGCCTATTCGGGGACCTTCATCGAAATAGGGCTGTGGTTTTTACTGTTCTGGGTGGGGGTGGACATTGGCCGAAGCCGGGACAGTTTTGTAAAGCTAAGGCAGTATGGCTGGAGGGTTCTTTTGGTACCCTTAGGGGTTGCCGTGGGAAGCATAGCGGGAACTGTGGCGGTCGGGCTTATGTTAGGATACAACGTAGCCGAGGCTGGTGCCGTTGGGGCCGGGTTCGGATGGTACAGCCTGTCGGGGGTGCTTATATCGGAGCTGCACAGTATAAGGCTGGGCACCGTTGCCTTTATTACCAACGTTGTAAGGGAGCTTATCGCATTTGTTGTGATACCGCTAGTAGCGGTTAGGATTGGACATATAGAGGCCATAACGCCGGGGGGTTCCACCTCCATGGATACCACGCTGCCGGTTATCTCAAGGTCCACCGGGCCGGAGACAGCAATAATAGCCTTTTTAAACGGTGTACTGCTGACGGCGGTAGTCCCGATCCTTGTGCCCTTGTTATTAAAAATACCATTTTAAAAGGGGGAGTTAGAAAAATGAATCCATATGACGCTGCACACAAATTAGCAAAGGCTATCAGGGAAAGTGCCGAGTTCAAGGAGTATAAAAGTGTCAAGGAGGTAGTTGACCAGGTTGAATCCAAAAAAACCATTTCCGACGAGTTTAGAAAAACACAACTGGAGGTCCAGGCCATGAGAGCTATGGGTCAGGACGTGAGTGATGAACAGATGGAAAAACTGCACAACCTGTATAACCTGGTATCGGCGGACGAGCAGGTGAAAAACCTGGTTCAGCTTGAACAGCGCCTTGGCCAGATGCTAAGCGACGTACACAAAATAATTGGCGACGCCCTGAAAACCGACTAAATAGAGGTAAATCAAGAGGCCGGAGGTTATGATGACTTAACACAATCTTAATAGAGTTACGGCTAATCTTAGTGCTATGCTAATATCAGTTTGGTCAATCTTAATACAATCTTAATGCCCAAGGCAGTAGAATAGTAGCATACATGAATTCGTTAAGAAGGTGAATGTATGTGGATACTACTAGCCCTGGGTTTTTTGATTCCATTCGTTTATATAGGATATCTTGTATCAAAACTGGACAGGTTCCTGGCTGAAAACAATATAGCAATTGAGGATGAAAGAAGAAATCCGGCTGCTATTGTGTTAGGTGGGACAAACCTGGCAGCAGAAGTTGGCGAGCTTCAGGAAAGCCTCGGGTTTAGGGTGTTCTATATGACCGAGCCATTTTTGTTTGAACGGGAGCAAAATATTCACTATCTGTTCGCTCTGTCGGAGAACGATGCAGACAATATTACAATTTGTAAAATAGGAAGGAAATTATACAACATAGAAAGGATGGTTAGCCTTTGTAATGACAGAAAAAATGAGGCAATGTTTATAAGCGAAAAAATTAACTATCTGTCAGGTGACGGGATTACTGCTCAAATGGTTTGCGAGATTGCAGCGAAGGAGACGGAGGTAATACCATGAAAGCCATTTTGAAAAAGCCAAAGTCATCAGCCTATCCCCAGATGATTGCACTTGGATACCTTATTCTAATAATAACAGGTACAACGCTACTGTCTTTGCCCATAGCAAGCCGCAATGGTATTTCTCCCGGCTTTATCAATGCTCTCTTTACCGCAACGTCAGCTACCTGTGTAACCGGTCTGGTTGTTTTCGATACCTTCACCAATTGGTCGCTCTTTGGGCAGACGGTTATTTTACTGTTGTTACAAATTGGCGGTCTGGGTTTTATGACAATTATAACTATGTTCTCCTTTTTGCTGAGAAGGAAAATAGGGCTTAAGGAAAGGGAACTGCTACGTGAAAGTGTTAACACCATGTATATCGGCGGAGTTGTACGCTTGACCAAAAAAATACTTATTGGGACATTCCTGTTTGAGAGTGTGGGCGCACTAATTCTTTCAACAAGGTTTATACCGAGGATGGGGTTGGCGGAAGGCCTTTATTACGGAATTTTCCATTCAGTTTCAGCCTTCTGTAACGCTGGGTTCGATCTGATGGGAAGGTTTAGCGAGAATTCATCGCTTACATTATTTACCGGTGACTTTGTTGTCAACTTTACAATAATTGTATTGATTATCGTTGGTGGTATAGGCTTCTTCGTATGGGACGACCTTACCAAGAATAAGTATCAGTTTAAGAGGTATCAACTGCACACAAAAATAGTATTATCAATGACAGCAATACTAATAGTACTGGGAACGGTAAGCTTTTACGTTTTTGAGAGGACAAATCTGCTTTTGGATATGACCATAGGTGAGAGCATAATGACCTCTGTTTTCAGCGCAGTTACACCCAGAACGGCGGGATTTAATACCGTTGATACATCGGCGTTGACCCCCGGTGGGAGGCTTTTGACCATGGTGTTAATGTTTATTGGCGGCAGTCCCGGTTCAACCGCAGGCGGAGTAAAGACTACAACTTTGGCGGTGGTTCTGATCTCATTATGGTCGAGCCTTCAGAATGTAAAAAGTGACAATGTATTCGGACGACGGTTGGAAGATAACGCACTAAAGAGGGCATCTGCTGTGGTTACCGTATATCTGCTTCTTGTTTTTGTCGCTGCTTTTATAATATGTGCAACAAATGCCTGGATACCGCTTGAAGATGTCTTATTCGAGGTATTCTCGGCAATAGGCACTGTAGGTCTTTCCACGGGGATTACAAGTTCCCTGAATACCATTGGAAAAATTGCGATTACATTGCTGATGTACTGCGGCAGGGTGGGAAGCCTTTCATTTGCTCTCTTATTTACAGAGCATAGAGTATCGTCATTTATACAAAACGCAACAGAGAAAATAAATATAGGATAGGAGTTTGATTATGAAGACTATTTTGGTTATTGGAATAGGACGGTTTGGCAAGCATTTAAGCCGCAAACTCATTAAAATTGGAAACGAGGTTATGGTCGTCGACAAGGATGAAGAAAAGCTAAGCGAACTTTTACCCTTGGCAGCCAGTGCCCAAATAGGGGACTGTACCAAGGAAGAAGTACTGCGTTCTTTGGGTATCAGCAATTTTGACTTGTGCTTTGTCTGCGTTGGAAGTAGTTTTCAGAACAGCCTGGAAATAACAAGTTTGCTTAAGGACCTGGGAGCAAAATATGTGATAAGCAAAGCCAGCCGCGATATTCATATTAAGTTTTTGCTGCGAAATGGTGCTGACGAGGTAATTGACCCCGAAAAGGATATTGCAGAAAAGCTTGCGGTTCGTTGCAGTGCAAACAATATCTTTGATTATATTGAACTTACAAAGGATATTTCCATCTATGAAATTCCGCCCGCTGAAAGCTGGATTGGAAAGAGTATAAAGGAAGTTAATTTTAGGGCAAAATACCATGTTAGCATTCTTGCAACTAAAGTGGATGATAAGATTTCGCTTTTACCATCAGCAGACTATATATTCAGACCGGATGAACATCTTATGGTTATTGGACGCCACAGTGATGTTGAGAGAATTCTGAGGCTAATCAACTGAAGTGTGTTAAAATAGCACTGTGGGGTGAGGCTATGAAGGGTATAAATTATATTAGGCTATTACTTATTATGTCTGCAACTACTATAAGCTCCATTGCGTTGAATCAATTGGGTGTAGACAAGGAAAACATCCTTATGATTTTTATGGTTGGAGTATTGCTTGTGACGGCTTTTACCAGAGGTTACCGTTTTGGTATTATTGCCTCCTGCGCAAGCGTGATGGTATTCAACTACTTTTTTACCGTGCCCCTTCACACTTTTGCTATTTATAACACCAATGATATAGCACTTATATTCTTTTTTCTTATAGCATCGGTAATATCCTCCAGCCTTACTGCAAGATTCCAGAGACAGCTGCTAATTTCCCAAAAAAACGAGCAAACAGCAAAGCTGCTGTACGAGGTAGCGCAGCGTCTGCTTAATGTTACCGGAGAGGCTAATATTATTGACCAGGGGATACGTTGCATAAAAGAATATATAGGTTACGACAGTGTAGTGGAGATGTATCATAATAAAAAAACCTATTTGAGTGATAACTTTGCACCAGACGGTGACGACATAGTAATAGAACTTCCCATTATGGGGCTTGCAAAACGACTTGGTATGCTTAAAATATATGATAAAAATGCTAGCCTCAACATTGAGCAGGAATGGCTGGTTAATACTGTTGCTGCACAAATGGGTATTGCGTTGGACCGTGAATATGTTTACAATGAACGGGAAAACATACGTATTGCCATGGAGCGGGAGCATCTTAAGAGCAATCTTTTACGAAGTATCAGCCATGACCTGCGTACTCCCCTTACCGGGATTGCGGGAGCCAGCAGTTATATCGTACAGCGTGGAAAGAGTCTCGACCGTCAAAGCATTGAACGCTTGGCGGAGGATATAAGCGAGCAGGCTGTTTGGTTAACTACCCTGGTAGAAAATATGCTTAATATGACAAGGATTGATAACGGGAAATTGGAAGTTAACAAGCAAATAGAAGTGGTTGACGATGTAGTAAACGAGGCGGTAGGTCGTGTTATAGGGCTCTCAAGGAGGCCTTTCAAAGTAATTATGCCAAAAGAATTGGTTGCCATACCAATGGACGGTAAAATGATTACTCAAGTGCTAATAAATCTTCTTGATAATGCTGTTACCCATACACCAAAGAATAGCCCTATAGAATTGATGGTAGAAAAGAAGGACGAATATGTGGAATTTAGTGTAGCTGACGGTGGAAAGGGTATTGACCCGCCTATTGAAGAAAAAATATTCAATGCCTTTGTCACAAGCGGCAAAACTAGTGCCGACGGTAAAAAGGGAGTTGGTCTGGGACTGGCCATCTGTAAGGCAATAGTACAATCCCATGGGGGAAGAATTAGTACAGGAAAATCGCATCTTGGGGGAGCACTTTTTAAGTTTGAACTGCCATATCTGGAGCAGTCAGAAGATGAATAAGTAAATGGTTAAATGGATTAAGCTGTAATTAGAGAAGAAAACCATACAAGAGAGAGGAGCCATATATGGAAGATAGTATTACAATACTGGTGGTGGAGGATGACAAATATATAATATCTTTTATTACCATGTTCTTGAAGGATGAGGGATACAAGGCAATTGTAGCAGAAACGGGGAAAGAAGCTATTGCGCTGTTTTATGCTAATAATCCTGATGTAACACTATTGGATTTAGGCTTGCCCGATATTGACGGAATGGAAGTTATTAGGCAGATAAGGGAAAGGAGCAATGCGCCGATAATAGTTGTTTCTGCCCGCGAAAAGGAGAATGACATTATTAATGCCCTTGACTGCGGTGCCGATGATTATATGACTAAGCCCTTTTATACCGGTGAGCTCCTTGCCAGGATAAGGGTGGCCCAACGCAAAATAAACAGTATGACAAACCCCGAAAATCTGGAGGCCTTTACCTGTGACAACCTGACTTTGGATTATATAAAGGGACTTGTGTTCGTGGATGGAAAAGAAGTTCACCTCACACCGATGGAGTATAAGCTGTTGAAGCTATTGGTTGCGAATAGGGGCAAGGTGCTGACCCATAATTATATTATCAACCAGATATGGGGTTACGGTGAAGTCGGTGATGCCAAAAGCCTTCGGGTATTTATGGCAAGTTTGCGTCGAAAAATTGAAAAAGATACGGCAAACCCACGCTTTATTCTTACCCAGGTAGGCATAGGCTATCGTTTTGCCGAGAAGTAAACCAAGGGAATTTTTTATTATTGATTTATGGAGAGATATTTATGAGTAGGCAAAAGCATGTATTGGTGGTGGGTGGAGGGGCTGCCGGAATTATGGCCGCCATTTCCGCCCGTAGGCTTGGAGCAAAGGTTACAATACTTGAAAAGAATCCGCGGGTGGGGAAAAAGATTCTGGCTACAGGAAACGGGCGGTGTAATTTTACCAATATGTACGCCGATGCCGATTATTATAATGGGAATAACCCAAAGTTTGCCCACAGCGCACTATCAGCATTTACGGCCGAGGACGCTATCGCCTTTTTCGAAAAATTGGGTATCCAGCACAGGGTGGAGGACGCCGGGAAGGTTTTCCCCATGTCTGACCAAGCTTCAAGTTTTCTTGATGTTTTTTTGTACGAACTTAATGCCCTAGGCATTGATACCCTCTGTGATTCTTGCGTAAAGGATATTGCCGTAGAAAAAGATGGTTTTATTGTAAAGCTGGAGAACGGGATAGTCTACCGGGGAGATAGGGTGATTATAGCCGCCGGAGGCAAAGCAATGCCCTCCAGCGGTTCCGACGGTAGCGGTTATGAACTGGCCAAAAAACTTGGACATACCGTTACTAACATTTTCCCTGCCCTGGTTCAAATTATGCTGGAGGGGTCCTTCTTTAAACGCATTGAAGGAGTTAAATTTGTAGGAACCGCAGAAATAATTCACAACAATAAGTCTATAGCAATGGACAGGGGGGATGTTTTGTTTGCCAATTACGGAGTATCCGGGCCGCCGATTCTCCAGATAAGCAGAAAGGCCGGAGAATTGATAAACGAAGGGAAAGAAGCTCAATTAAGAATTAACATAATGGATACGATGTCGGGGGAAGAGTTGAGGGCACTTATAAGAAAACGATTTACAATTGCCCCGGACAAGCCCGCTGACTTTAGCTTAGTAGGGCTCATTAATAAAAGGCTTATACCTGTAGTATTAAAGGAAGCGGGCATTGATAATATAAAACGCCCGGCGGCTGAGCTTTCCAACAAAGAAATCGAAGGGATTACAGATATTCTTACCGGCTGGAGATTTAAGATAAGGGGTACAAAGGGCTGGCAGAGTGCCCAGGTGACGGCGGGCGGTGTCGATACCCATGAAATTCACCCGGGTACCATGGAATCCAAATTGGTAAAGGGCCTGTATTTTGCCGGAGAGATAGTAGACATAGACGGGCAATGCGGGGGGTTTAACCTCCAGTGGGCGTGGTCGTCGGGTTTTGTAGCAGGGCAAAACGCAGCTTACGCCCCCCCAGGTTTGACGGTCCCTGGTTTTGGTATATTGTAAAAGTTTGGCGAAGAATATATAATATAATATATGAACCGGACATCGGGACAGACGAAGGAGTGAGGGCATGAAGGATTCGGCTGCTACGGTCCGCACCGGTGCAAAAAGAAAAAGAAGGGCGGCAGTGTACATTGCCGTTTTGGCTTTGGCCGTTTTGATAGGGGTTTCATTGTTTGTGCAGCAGTTTCGTCCTGTGGCGGTGGAAGTGGGGGCACCCGAGGCGGTGCAGGTGGAGATACCGATAGGGAGTACCGTTTCTCAGATAGGAAAAATCCTCGCTGACAAGGGGATAATACGTAGCGAACTGGCCTTCAGGATTGTTACCAGGCTGGAGGGCTACCAGGACAGCTACCAAGCAGGGCTTTATCTGCTAAGTGTTGGGTCTGACCTAAAAGGTATAATGGACGAAATTACCAAGGGGAGCGTGTATAAAGAGACGGTTAGGTTCACAATACCCGAGGGCTATGAACTTAGGCAGATAGCAGATTTGCTGTACGAAAAGGGTATCGCAGACAGGGAAGAGTTTATGAAGGAAGTGAAAGAGGGTAGCTTTTCTTACCGTTTTATAGAAAAAATACCCGTGAGGGAGAACAGGCTGGAAGGATATCTTTTTCCAGATACCTACGAGGTATTTATTGGGGAGACGGCAAACTCAATAATAGACAGAATGCTTGGAAGGTTTGAAGAGGTGGCCAGGGAGGTCGGCCTGCTGGACCTGGAAGGCGGCGGCATGACGATGGATGAGATAGTTACGCTGGCTTCGGTGGTGGAGCGGGAGGCGGGTACCTTCGAGGAACTGCCGCTTGTATCGGCGGTTTTCCATAACAGGCTTAGAATAGGTATGAATCTGGGTTCCTGCGCCACGGTACAGTACGTGCTTAAGGAAAGAAAACCAAGGCTTTCAACGAAGGATACACAGATTGATTCGCCGTACAACACCTATATCATGCCGGGGCTTCCCGTAGGTCCTATTGCTTCTCCAGGCAGGGAAGCACTGAAGGCGGCGATGGAGCCGGCGGAAAGCGATTACCTGTACTTTGTGGCAACAAATGAGGGCACCAATGTGTTCAGCGACAATTACCAGCAGTTTTTAAGGGATAAGGAGAAATATAGATAAAAGCGTGGATAAAAGTTTTAAGGAGTGAGGACAATAGGTGGTAGCTATGCCACCTTTTGTTGTTGGGAGAGGGTAATGGACGTGGATGGCATTTCCAGGGATTACATACAAGAATATATAAGGTCAAACATAGCCCCCTCCGAGGGCATATTTAAAAGCATGGAACGGTATGCGAAGGAAAACAGGATTCCGATAATCCAGCCGGAAGTTGCAAGGTTTTTGGAGGTACTCATTAAGGGGCTGAGGAGCCATAGGATACTGGAAGTGGGCACCGCAATTGGCTATTCCGCGATAGTAATGGCAAGGGCCGCCGGTAAAGGGTGCAGGGTTGTGACGATAGAGAAAGACGCCGATATGGTGCAAAGGGCCAGGGACAATATAGACAAATCAGACTTTAGCAGTAACATTGAGGTGGTCCGAGGCGATGCGTTGATGGTAATAAACGACCTATCAGAAGGGTTTGACCTGGTTTTTGTAGACGGTGCAAAGGGTCATTACGGAGAAATGCTGGATTCGATACTTAAGCTTTTGGTGCCGGGGGGCACCTTGGTATGCGATAATGTGCTTTTCCGGGGTATGGTGGCCAGCGACAGCCTGGTCAAAAGAAGGAAGATTACAATAGTAAAAAGGATGAGACGTTTTTTGATAAGTATTACCCAGCATCCGCTGCTGGAAACGGCAATAGTGCCCATTGGTGACGGAGTATCGGTAAGCGTTAAGGAGGGAATAAGGGATGAAAAGGATTGAACTGCTGGCACCCGCGGGAAATCTGGAAAAACTGAGGATGGCGGTTATTTATGGGGCGGACGCAGTATATTTTGCCGGTGAAAGGTTTGGCCTGCGCGCAGGGGCCGGAAACCTAACCCTTGAAGAGATAAAGGAGGGTATGGGCTTTATTCATTCACATAGGGCAAAGGGCTACCTTACCGTGAACATAATACCCCACAACCATCACTTAAAGGGGTTGGAGGGATTTTTGGAGGAGGCCGTCCAAACCGGTATAGACGGCATGATTGTCTCCGATCCGGGGGTTTTCCGGCTGGTGAGGAAAACTCTTCCGGACATGGACATACATATTAGCACCCAGGCAAATACGGTAAACTCAATAAGCGCCAGTTTCTGGCACCGGCTAGGGGCTAGGCGGATAATCCTTGCGAGGGAACTTTCCCTGGAAGAAATAAGTGAAATTCGGAAGGACACCCCGCCGGACCTGGAACTGGAGGCCTTTGTACACGGGGCAATGTGTATATCCTATTCAGGAAGGTGTCTTTTGAGCAATTACATGACGGGCAGGGATTCCAACCTGGGGGACTGTGCCCATCCATGCCGGTGGAAGTATTATCTTATGGAAGAAAAAAGGCCGGGGCAGTACTATCCGGTATACGAGGACCAGAACGGGACCTATATTATGAATTCCAAGGACCTGTGCATGATCGAGTATATACCCCAGCTGATTGAAAGCGGCCTCTCCAGCCTAAAAATTGAGGGCAGGATGAAAAGTGCCTATTATGTGGCCACGGTGGTTAAGGCATACCGTGAAGCTATTGACGCCTGGTACCAGGACCCGGAATACTATAGGTCAAACAGGGACAAATGGATTAGGGAAGTATCCAAGGCAAGCCACAGGGAGTTTACAACGGGTTTTTACTTCGGAAAGGCAGACAAGGATGCACAAATATATGAAAGAAGCAGCTACGTACGGGACTATGACTTTATAGGCCTTGTGCTTGCTTATGATGAAAAAAACGGTATTGCCACCGTCCAGCAGAGGAACCGAATGTTTGTCGGGGATAGGGTGGAGGTGACGGGACCGGGCAGGGATTTTTTCGTCCAAACAATAGAATGGATGAGGGACAATGAGGGAAACCGCATAGAATCGGCTCCCCATCCGCAGCAGGTGGTGACAATGCCTGTAAAACACCCGGTGAAACCAAACGATATACTAAGAAAACCCTCGGAGGAATAGCGGTATAATCTTTCCGGTACAGGCAATAATACAAAAGTAATACTGCTGCCGGAAGGTGTTAAAATGACCGAAGAAAGAGGACGTACCTGTTCAAGGACGCTGTTTACAGGCTGTGTAATACTATTGCTGCTGCTGGCACTCATAGGACGCCTGTTTCAGATACAGGTGGTGCGAAGCGAGGGCTATTCCCAAAGGGCCGCAAACCAGCGTATGCTAAACCTGCCCCTGGATTTTTCAAGGGGGCAGTTTTATGATGTCAATATGATACCCCTAACGGGAAGAGAAAGGGTGGAAAGCCTTGTTGTGTTCCCGGACCTGATTGAGGATAAGACGGAAGCGGCGACAGTTATTGCAGAGCTTACCGGTATGCAGCAGAGGGACGCGCTGAGGGACCTGGAAGAAGCCGCCACACCCTATAAACTTCCTCTGCAAGGAACCGATGAAAGGCTGGCTGGGATTTGGGCAAGAGGCATAATGGTGGTGGGCGACCTTGAAAGGTACGACAGCAAAAGTATAGCAAGGCACCTTATTGGTTATATAGACAAGAGTGACAATGTGGGCCGTTCGGGCCTGGAGAGGTTGTATGAGGAATACCTTTCCGGGAACGGGAAAATGACAGTGGCTGCAATGGTGGATGGCAGCAAAAGGCTTATTCCGGGTCTTGGGTACAAACTTATAAACGGCGGTCGCGGAGGCGAGAGCTGCCACTTGCAGCTTACCATAGATTACCATATACAGAGGGCTATTGAGGAGATAATGGACGAGTTTGGAATAGAGGGAGCGGTTGTGGTGCTGAACTCAGAAAGCGGTGAAGTGGCAGCCATGGCCAGCCGGCCCAATTACCATCAGAACAATGTGGAAGAATACCTGGACGGACAAAGGGGAGAGCTGCTCAACAAGGCCTTCTGTCAGTATAACCTTGGTTCCATCTTTAAAACGGTGGTTGCCGCAGCGGCATTGGAGGACAGCCGGATAAACCCCTTTGAGACGGTAAACTGCCCCGGATACATAGAGGTGGGAGATCTTCTTGTAAAATGCTCAAGCTATGATACCGGCGGCCATGGTGACGTGGATATGTTTGGTGCCTACGCAAAGTCCTGCAATACCTTTTTTATAGAAATGGGCCAGAGAGTTGGCGGGGAAAGAATAATGGAAATGGCAGAGAGGTTCGGGCTGGGCGAAATAGTAGGACTTAATCCCCTTGAGGAACAGCCGGGACTGATACCTTCTGACAGGAAACTGCACAAATCTGATGTGTGCAATATTTCGATAGGCCAGGGGGATATAATGGTTACACCGCTACAGGTGGCCGTGATGACCAGCATTATTGCAAACAACGGAACCCTTAAACAACCAAGGGTGTTAAAGGACGTGGTGGGTAAATCGGGCGGTAGGGTTTTTACAGATTGGCCCGAAAACCCCGAGCAGGTACTCTCTCCCTTTGTTGCCATGGAGATAAGGAAGATGATGGAGCAGGCTGTGGACCAGGGTACCGGCACCCTGGCGGCTCTCCCGGATTATGGCGGTACTGCCGGTAAGACCAGTTCCGCCCAGACAGGTCAGAGAATAAACGGCAGGGAAGTGCTTCATGCCTGGTTTACCGGCTATGTTCCCAGGCTCTACCCCAGATACGTAATAACGGTTCTGGTTGAGAACGGGAGAAGCGGTGGCAGTGTCGCCGCCCCGGTCTTTAAAGGGATTGCCCAGAGAATAATGGAGTTGGGTGAGAGATAGGAGTCTTCGTTCCTTTCTATTGATTGTCCCAATAGAAAGGTTTAGTTTTTAAAGCGGAATATACAGCGGTACATGCACATCCCGAAGATTAGGTTCATATAATTTAGAGTGACCCTATTTTCGGAGGTGAGCATATTTATGCTTGCGGCGATTGCGGCAATTACCGTAGGAATGCTGAAGGATACGCTGCTGCTGTTCTCTTTTGTTACAGGCAACTCCTCCTTTCCCCAGCCCCTGACTGAAGAAGAAGAAAAGCTGTATTTGGCACTCTATGAACAGGGCGACGAAAGGGCAAAAAATATACTGATTGAGAGAAACCTAAGGCTGGTGGCACACATAGTAAAAAAGTACAGCAATATCGGAAGGGATGCGGACGACCTTATATCAATAGGTACCATCGGTCTTATAAAGGCCATCACCACCTTTGATAACAGCAAGGGTACCAGGCTTGCAACCTACGCCGCCCGTTGTATAGAAAACGAAATACTGATGACCATACGGTCCAATAAAAAGATACAAAACCAACTCTCCCTCCAGGACCCGATAGGAATAGACAAGGAGGGCAATGAAATCTCGTTGCTGGATATCTTAGGTACCGACTGCGATACGGTGCTTGAGGAAGTTGAAAAGAAGCTGCAGACCGGCAAACTGTATAAAATAATGGATAAGGTTTTGAAAAAGCGCGAAAGGATAGTGCTGGAACTGCGTTACGGGCTGTCCAACGGCACTATAAAAACCCAGCGCGAGATAGCCCAGATGCTCGGGATATCACGCTCCTATGTTTCGAGGATAGAAAAGAGGGCAATAAAGAAACTTAGTAGGGAATTTTTATAGAGCAACTGTTTAACGGCAGTTGTTCTATTCTTTGTTGGTAAAATGGTCTTGAGGTTTTAAACCGCGAGTTCATTTTAATTTATATCCATAACTTTATGTACCAAGTTAAGGAGCATGCAAGCAGGGTGCATGAGGAGACCAGGCTGTCACCTGGGTGAATGACAGGGCGGAACAGAAGGATTATTAAGAATTAGACAGAAATAATAATAGTGGAAGTATTACGCATCATCCCATAGGAGGTGGAGTTATGGACTTAAGACAGCTTGAGTCCTTTGTGGCAATAGCAAAGCACGGCAGTTTTACCAGGGCGGCGGAAGAGCTTTACCTTACCCAGCCTACCCTGACCGGGCACATCCAATCCATTGAAAACGAACTGGGGACCGTTCTGCTAAATAGGTGCGGCAAGTCGGTCACTCTAACCGAGGCGGGACGGATTTTATACAGCCATGCGGTCAATATTCTGAATATGAGGGAGCAGGCCCTTTTTTCGCTGGCCCAATACGAGGGCAAACTGGAGGGGGAGCTTGCCATTGCATCCAGCACGGTACCCCAAGGATATTTGCTTCCCGGCCTATTGAGCACCTTTGGCCGCGAATACCCCGGCATAACCTATGTAATAAAGCAGTTTGACAGCAGGGGTGTAGTAGACGCAATAATCTCGGGTAGCATGGACTTTGGATTTGTGGGAAGTGCTGCCTCTTACCCCGAGCTTGAGATGTTAAAGATTTGCGAAGACCGTCTTATACTCATAACCTCCGGCAAGGGGAAGTTCCAAAACCTTAAAGGCGATACCGTTACCTGGGGCCAGGTCAGTAATGAAAGATTCATACTAAGAGAAGAGGGCTCGGGCACCAGGGCTCTTTTTATAAACGGCCTTAAGCAAAGGGGTATGGACATAAAGAACATATTCGTTGTGGCAAGCATTGAAAATCCCGACACAATCAAGCAGTGCGTGAGGGAAGGCCTGGGTGTTGCGGTTGTATCTGAAAGGTCGGTGGAGGAAGAAATACGTCTGGGTTTGTTAAAGGGCTATTACATATCCGACCTTGACCTTAGGCGAAGCTTTTATTTCATAGGCCACAAAAACAGGGTACTAAGCCCTGTGGCCAGGGCTTTCCGGGACTTTACCGTGAAGTACTGCCAAGGTCTTTAAGTATTTGGTTAACCGAAGATAGGGTTGTTTCAATATCCTTCTTTGTATTAAAATGGCCCGGGGAAAATCTTACAGTGCCCTGGGGAAAAGTATTAAGGGTCCTGTGGGCGGACGGGGCGCAGTGGAGGCCGCACCGGGTTTTAATCCCATAATACTTATCAAGGCGGTAGGCAACGTCGGCGTTGTCCAAATCCTTAAAGTCCACCGATACCACCGCCGTTCGGCCTTTTATATCCTTTAGACCGGCAATACGCACACCCTTGATGCTGCAAAGTCCCTCAAGCAGCTTTTCTGTCAACTGCAGTTCCTTTTCCCTAATAGAAATCGTTCCAATCTCCTCTATATACCCAAGGGCGGCATGCAGGCCATAAATTCCCGGCAGATTTAGCGTGCCCGCTTCGAACTTATCCGGCATGTAGGGAGGCTGCTCCTCGTATTCCGACAGGCTCCCGGTACCGCCGCTTATAAGGGTGTCCATCGATCGGGCAATTTTCTCGGTTATCAAAAACCCTCCGATGCCCTGGGGGCCCAAAAGACTCTTGTGCCCGGTAAAGGCTATTGCGTCGGCCTTTATTTCTTTGAAATCAATGTCCAAAATTCCCGCCGTCTGGGCGGTATCTATTATGAATAAAAGTCCCTTTTCTTCGCAGAACTTCCCAATCTCCGCTACCGGCAGTATTGTGCCGCATACATTGGAGGCATGGGTAATAATAACGGCCTTTGTGTTTGGTTTAATGTGGTTGTAAATGCCGGTGGGGTCAAGCATACCCGTTGCATCGCACATAATCCTTGAAAACTCCACGCCCTTTTCCTTAAGCTGCATAAGGGGGCGCATTACCGCGTTATGCTCCATCGAGGATACTATGCAGTGGTGGCCCGGCTTTAAAAGGCCCTTCAGCAGGAAATTGAGCCCATAAGTAATATTCATGGTGAATACTATGTTCTTGCTATGGTCGAAGTTAAATAGTCGGCCCAGCATTTCCCTTGTCTCGAACACAACCTCCTCCGCGGCTAGCGAACCGGTATACCCGCTGCGGTTGACGTTGCTGCCTATATCGTCAATAAATCGTTTTACCGCATCCCCTACCCCCGGTGCCTTTGGGTAGGAGGTTGCGCCGTTGTCCAGATATATTCTTTTCAATTAAACCCACCTCCGTATCTAATTGTACACCAACTTTTCTCTGGTAAATAATAGATTATTCCTATCGTGACGGGATCGGTATAGGAAAATCCGATTGTACATAGCAGGACACCGTTAATATAATAACAGGGGAGAGTTGGTAGTTCGTAGTTTGTACATTCCTTTACCTGTCATTTCGAAGAAGCGAAGCCCGAAGAATCCGACTCTGTCGCTTAAGAGGGCGAAGCCCGAAGAATCTTACTAGGAGACGGACATAAGATCCTTCGCTTCGCTCAGGATGACACCAGTTTTAAATGCGTGGAGGTTTGGATGGACTGTGAAAGGTTATCGCAGATTGAGCTAATAATTAGTTAGGAGGGAACCAATGTGAGCGGCAAGAAAGGAATTATACTTACCGGTGCCATTGTGGGGATACTGGCAGTGGTGCTTGTGAAATTTGGAAACCCCGTCAACATGGGGCTTTGTATTGTGTGCTTCATAAGGGATACGGCAGGGGGCCTCGGGCTGCACAGGGCGGGAGTTGTCCAGTATATTAGGCCGGAAATAATAGGTATGGCTCTCGGGGCTTTTATTATTGCACTAAAAAGCGGAGACTTTAATGCCCGGGGCGGGTCGTCTCCCTTTACCCGTTTTATGCTGGGGGTCTTTGTGGTTATTGGGGCTCTTATGTTTTTGGGATGCCCCTTAAGAATGGTGCTTAGGCTCGCAGGAGGGGACCTTAACGCATTACTGGGTCTGGCAGGATTCGCGTCGGGAATATTTTTAGGCGTACTGTTCCTAAACAGAGGGTTCACGCTGAAAAGGACCTATTCTCTGCAGAGGGCCGAAGGTTACCTGTTCCCGGCGGTTCAGTTAATGCTGCTGTTACTGTTGCTTGTAAGGCCTGCCTTTATACTGTTCAGCACTGAAGGGCCGGGGTCTGCCTATGCGCCGGTAATTATTTCTTTGGCGGCGGGGCTTATCATCGGTATAGCCGCCCAGAGGACTAGGCTCTGCATGGTTGGTGGCATCAGGGATTTGATAATGTTTAGGGATACGCACCTTTTGACAGGGTTTGCAGCCATTCTTGTTGTGGCTTTTGTAGGCAGTCTCGTTACGAGCACCTTTAATCTGGGCTTTGAAGGCCAGCCGGTTGCTCATGCGGACGGGCTGTGGAATTTCCTTGGGATGGCTCTGGCAGGGCTGGGCTCTGTACTGCTGGGAGGATGTCCCATGAGGCAGATAATTCTTGGGGCGGAAGGAAATATTGATTCGGTTGTCACCTTTATGGGTATGCTTGTAGGAGCTGCTATTTCGCACAATTTCGGGCTGGCAGCATCGGGAAGCGGCCCTTCAGCCAACGGACGGGTTGCGGTTGTTATTGGTCTTGCCGTGGTTCTTATAATAGGCTTTATGAATACCGACAAGGCGGCGGATGTTAAAATGAAAGGGGATGTGAGCATTGACGCTTAAAAATGTGGATGCAAGGGGTAGGGCTTGCCCCGAACCGGTATTGTTGACAAAGAGGGCAATAGACCAGTCCCCGGAAAGGGTGCAGGTTTTCGTGGACAATACAACGGCCATGGAGAATGTAAAAAGATTTGCAGTAAACCTGGGTTACAAGGTGGAAATAACTAAGGATGGCCAGGATTTTGTGTTAAAAATAAGCAGGTGACCATTATGGACTATATAGCCACATTCTTTACCCATTCGGGGGCGGTCAAGTATAAAAATCACATGACAAAGCTGGGCATTGGAATTGAGCTTCTTCCGGTGCCGCGGCGTCTTAGCTCCGATTGTGGGATAGGGGCTAGGTTTTCAACCAGCCAAGACATTAGGCATCTGATAAGTGAGGATATTGATAAGCTTTTTGCGGTGGAAAAAGACGGGGAGAGGCTTTTATTCAGTTCGGACAGTGAATAAATGCCGCATTTGAATCTATTGGTATATGTGACGGAGCATGAACTGGAAAGGTTCGGCTTTGAATTTAGTGATATAAAGCTTGAATTTGGAAGGATTGACGGTAAAATAGTTGTAATAGACGAGACCTCGGGAGATAATATGAGGGTGAAAAAGGACGGAAAGGGAGTAGACCAGAAAGGGTAGTGAAGCATAGTCTGCGGCTAAAGTTAAGAGAGCCGTTTGAAGGAATGAGCCGGCCAATTACCGACCAGGGGGAGATGTTATTATGACTTCGGAAAGAGTGAGGCTTACCCAGATGACAAAGAGTGCCGGGTGAGCTGCGAAACTTAGCCCCAAGGCTCTGGCACAGGTTCTGTGTCAGTTACCAGAGTTTAAAGACGAAAACCTTATAGTGGGACTTGGCACCTCCGACGATGCTGCAGTATACAGGGTAAGCGGCGATAAGGCTGCCATACTTACTATGGATTTCTTTCCGCCGGTAGTGGATGACCCCTATACCTTCGGTTCGATTGCTGCGGCCAACGCTTTAAGCGATGTATATGCTATGGGCGGGCGGCCGGTTGCCGCCATGAATATAGTCTGCTTTCCCACCTGTCTGTCGGTGGATGTAATGAGGGACATATTAAGGGGCGGAGCGGATAAGGTAATGGAGGCCGGGGCGGTGCTTGCGGGCGGACACAGTATTGAAGACGACGAGCCCAAGTATGGCCTTTCGGTAATGGGTCTGGTCCACCCGGACAGGATTCTCACCAATGCAGCAGCCCGGCCCGGGGATGTGCTAATACTTACAAAACCCCTTGGGACCGGTATACTTAATACTGCAATAAAAGCTGATATGGTGGATGATGCTGGATATACCAAAGCGGTTGAGACGATGGCGTACCTGAACGCTGATGCATGCGAGGCGGCCCTTGAAACAGGGGTGGCGGGCTGCACCGATATAACCGGTTTCGGTTTTTTGGGACACGCATGTGAAATGGCCGACGGAAGTGGAGTCACGCTGGAGATATGGCCCGCGCAGCTGCCTGTAATTGAAGAGAGCATAGAGTTGGCTAAAATGGGCATTATCCCTGCCGGTGCCTATAACAACCAGGCTTTTGTTGAAGGCAGGGTTAGGTTTGAGGAGGGCATTAAGCAGGAAGTCATTGATATTATGTTTGACCCGCAGACGTCGGGGGGACTGCTTATATCGGTAACCGAGGACAGGGCGGATGCGCTTATGAAGCTGCTAAAGGATAAATGCAAGACTCCTTTTGGTATGATTGGAAGGGTAAAGAAAAGAGGCAAATTCAGTATAGAGGTAAAGGATAATACACCTCGTTATACATAGTGACATTTTATCAAGATAATTAACAAGGTGACATTATCACAAGATAACAACATCTATAATTTATGGGCGAGTTGTAAAATGAAGTGAAAGAAAAAAGGAAATTAGAAACCCAATGAAATATCCTATACAATGTAAATAACCAAATAAACAAAGGAGGATAAATCATTGGGTCAGCTACATCATAACAAAACAAGAAGGAAAGGTAAACACATTACCTATCAGGAGAGGCAATCCCCGGTTGTAAAGTAAAGTGACCGAGAAATTTCTTATGTTTCCTATACAATAAACCCTTTAGATTTGCCCAGGTTTTCTTGTAAATCTGTTGAAATATTTGTCAAGGCGGTGTTACCTTTACTAATGTTTCAACAGATTTTATAATTCTTATATGCAAATCTTATTTAGAGTTTCTAAGCTGTTTTCTGCAGTATTTCTTTTTTCTTGTTTGCGCTTACCCCGCCCAGAATTCGCCTTGGGTAGTTGTTAAGCCAGTCTTGGATCCTTCTTATCTCTTTGTTTGAAATGTTGCATATTATGCTCCCCTTTGGCACAAACCTTCTTACCATACCGTTTGTTTGCTCGTTTGTACCCCGTTCCCAGGAACTGTAGGGGTGGGCGTAGTATATTGCCGTACGTTTCTTCGTTTTGCTCCGGGTTGACCTTTCCATTCTTTCATGGTTTAAAAATTCACTGCCGTTATCCACTGTTATACTTTTAAACCGTTTATTGAATTTTACCCTGCCCAATTTCCTTTCTAATTTATCCAGAATGTTTATTACGGATTTTTGGGTTTGGCTTGACAGTTTAAATATCAGGGTTTCACGGGTTTTCCTGTCAACCATTACTAAAAGACAGCTTTTGCCTTTGCCTTTTTGCCCCTCGACACAGTCCATATCCCAATGACCCTTTTCTGTCCTTTTGTTTGCTTCCTGTGGGCGTTCCCAGATGCTTTTGCCATCTATGTTCTTATATGAACGCCTGACCCTTCTTTGCTTGCGTTTTATGCCCTTACCCCCCCTGGGAAGATCCTTGTTAGTCAGGTTTGGAAACAGGCCCTTGGCTATGTAGTTGTATAGCGTCTTAGTGCATATCTTTGTTGCAAATTCTTTATTGGCTTCCGGATTGATAAACCCGTTTTGCCTTAGTTCCATTATCACTGCATCCGGGGAATATTTATCTTTGATTATCTTATTCTCAACATACCTTACAAAATCGTAGTCGTTTGATACTTTAAGCGCAGGGCCTTTTGCTGTAGCCTGGTAATCATAGTCCCTTTGCGCCATGTCAGCGCAGTAGCTTTTGTATTCAACCCAGTCGGTGGATAGCTGAAGTACTCTTCCTCTTTTTAGTTCGCGTCTTATTGTTGATTCACTGCAGCCAATCTTCACTGCCAGCTTACTTGCCGAAACGCGCTTAGGATGTGACCTTCTTACTAAATACTCTATTAATTGCCTCTCCTGAACTGTGTTGCAAGAAGAATTGAACGATAAGTATCTTGAAGACCTTCGTTTTCATTTAAATGAACTCAAATTCCGAGATGGAGTTCTAATAAGTGCTGAATTGGGGAAGGGGAATCAAGGTACGAACTATGTGCTTCGCAAATTACCGGATAAAAAGCAGAGGTGGCTGAAATGGCTTTTTACACCAAAAATTGTAGTTGACAAACGGGATATGGCCGGCTTTAAAGATTTGTCCCACCGGAAGGAACTGGCGATAAATAATGCAGCAAATGCTGTTGCTCAGTCAGCAGAACACGTTCTTAGCTTTTTTATGATGCTAAAAACAGAACTGGCATTTTATGTAGGATGTTTAAATCTATACGATAGGCTTATGGAAAATGGCGGACCCATAACCTTTCCGATACCTTTAAACCGTCATGAAAGGGGTCACTCCTTTGCCGGGCTGTATGATGCCAGTCTGTCTTTAGTGCTTAAAAGACAGGTTGTGGGCAATACAATAGATGCAAACGAAAAAAACTTTGTCATTATAACAGGAGCCAACCAGGGCGGCAAGTCCACCTTTTTGAGGAGTATAGGTCAGGCACAAATTATGATGCAATGCGGAATGTACGTTGCCGCCAAGTCCTTTTGTGCGAATATCTGTGATGGTGTATTCACACATTTCAAACGCGAAGAGGATTCTACTATGAAAAGCGGCAAACTGGATGAGGAACTCTCAAGAATGAGTACCATAGTGGAACAGCTGGGGGCAGATTCTCTTATGCTTTTTAATGAATCCTTTTCTGCGACAAATGAGAGGGAAGGTTCGGAGATTGGAAGGCAGATTGTCCGCGCTCTACTGGAGAGGCATGTTAAGGTATTCTTTGTTTCACATTTATATGACTTTTCCAGCAGCTTCTATGAAAAAAAAACGGGTGACGCTCTTTTCCTCCGTGCCCAAAGGCGTTCGGATGGAAGTCGTACTTTCAGACTTATTTACGGCAAACCTATGCCGACAAGCTATGGCGAAGACTTGTATCGCAAGGTTTTTGGAGAGGATATCAATGGAGATAATGTTAGTATTGAATAATTCTTGTTTGGCGGGTATAATACTAGAGTAGCAAACCTAGATATTTATGGGGATGGAGCTCCCCTGGGGGTATTCCCGAACTGCTATGCGGCTGATGGCTTCTATTTCTTTGCAAACAATAGAAATAGAAGCTTTTTGTATGGAGGTTGAATATTTATGGGCGGAGCCGTGACCGGGTACTATTTTTTAATGTACTTTTAGACGGTAAAGATGATGGAAGAGGCAATAATGGCAAAAAGAGAAGTGAACGGGGTGAAGAAATGCTACAGGACTTTAATGAAAAAAAGCAAGAGCTCACAGATAAGTTCATGGAATTGATGGAATGTTCAAGGGCTATAGATTACAGTCAGGTGGCCGATAGGATAGAGTATGAGATCAAAAAGCTTGAGGAAAGCGAGTTTCATCTTATGGTTGTAGGTCAGTTCAAAAGGGGTAAGAGTACACTTATAAACTATTTGATAGGGGATACAATCCTGCCAACGGGTGTAATCCCTATTACTTCAATAATAACTAAGATAAAACACGGCAGTATGCCGAGCGCTTTGGTGGTTTTTAACGGAGGAGAAAGCAAAGACATCCCCCTTGATGAAGTGGACCTTTACGTAAGTGAGGAGAAAAATCCCGAGAATACTAAAGACGTCAAATATTTAGAAATTGAGTACCCGTCACAAAACCTAAAAAATGGCCTTGTACTTATAGATACACCGGGTATAGGTTCCATCTTCAGGCACAATACGGAGGTGGCTTACGGTCATTTGCCCGAGGCTGATGCAGCGGTATTTATAATTTCCTCCGACCCACCCATTAGTCAGTTGGAGATAGAGTTTCTTAAGGACGTTAGAAAATACATAGATAAGATTTTTATTGTCCAAAATAAAATTGATTACCTGGAAGAAGAAGAGGTAATCACAACTGTAGAGTTTTCCAAGAGTATTATACAGGATAATATCGGTATGCAGGCAAAGATATACCCCTTATCTGCCCTCAATGCACTAAAGGCTTCTAAACTCGGTGACCAACAAAGGCTTGAAAAGAGTGGAATTATTAAGTTCGAAAAGGACCTTAACAGCTTTCTTATGAAAGAAAAGGGCCATGTCCTGCTTAAGTCCGCCCAGGGCAGGTTTAAAAGAATCGCAGCGGATATTACAGATTTTATTGAGTTTAGGATTTCAAACTTAAATTCCCCGGTTGAAACACTGGAGGGAAAACTGGAGGAGTTTAAAGGATATAAAAAGAACTTGGTGACGCAGGAGAAAGAAACAGTTCAGCTAGTGGAAATCTATATTAAATACATTCTTGATGATATTGAAGAACACATTGCCGGCGTTGTTCGGGATAACCACACCAGAATTATCGGCGAAATCGAAAAAGCGTACGAAAACAATACAGATTTAAAGCCGAGGGATATGGCAGTATTGCTTAATAAAACTTTGGAAAGGGAAATAATTATAGTATACGAGGATTTCAACCTGAAAGAAAAGGAATACGTTAAAGAAGAATTTGACAGTTTAATGGATAGGTTCACTAAACGGCTCAACGAAACAATAGAATACATAAACAATATATCGCAGCAGATTTTTGGAATAAACATATCGCAGCCTTTAGAGAGTGTAGAGCTTGTTAAAAAAGATATGTTCTACTTTAAATTTGGGCCTACAAGTCTCGCAATGCTTCTCCCCAGCAAAACTGACATGGCAAAACTACTGCCTAGAGGAATAGGCAACCGTATAGTACTCAATGAACTGAAGAGTACGGTAGAGGAACAGCTAAAGAACAATGGGGCAAATTTAAAATGGGAATATATTTGCAAATTGCGGGACAGCAAATTCATTTTTGAAGGGATGTTTAAGGAAAGAATATATTCTCTAATCGATGAAACCCAGGAGATGATAATGAGGATTATAACCGAGAAAAAAAGGGCCACGGAGGATACTACCGATTTGGTAGAAGGATATAGAGAAATGAAAAGGAAGATTGCTCATTTGGAAGGCAGCAAATGAAATACAAACAGGAAACGCTTAGCATGGTTCAAATTAAAATATAAAGGAGATGCTGATATGCCAAAAATTAGTTCGGTGAAGGCAAGAGAAATACTGGATTCCAGAGGAAACCCGACAGTGGAGGTTGATGTTGAACTCGATAATGGAGTTATGGGAAGGGCAGCGGTGCCTTCCGGAGCTTCAACCGGTACAAAAGAAATGGCGGAGCTTCGGGATAATGACAAAAACCGGTTCCATGGTAAAGGCGTCAGAACGGTAGTGGATAATGTGGTAAAAATTATAGCTCCTGAGATGTCTGGAATTAACGTGCTTGAACAGAGAAGGATAGATAATCTGTTAATCTCATTGGACGGAACAAAAAACAAGTCAAGGCTTGGCGCAAACGCGATTTTGGGAGTATCTCTGGCGGTGGCAAGAGCGGCATCCAATTATCTAAATATTCCTCTTTTTAGGTACATTGGCGGTACCAATTCATATGAACTTCCAGTTCCTATGATGAACATATTGAATGGCGGTAAACATGCGGATAATACTATGGATGTTCAAGAATTCATGATCATGCCCATTGGTGCAGATAGCTTTGCAGCTGCTTTAAGGATGTGCACTGAAGCATATCAGACCTTAAAGATGGTAATTAAAGAAAGGGGTTTAAGCACGGCTGTAGGCGACGAGGGCGGTTTTGCTCCCAACCTTTCAACCAATGAAGATGCGCTAAAGCTGATTGTCGAAGCTATAGAAAAATCAGGATACAGGCCCGGCGAAGATATATCTATAGCGTTAGACCCTGCCGCTTCCGAATTCTATGTAGACGGTAAGTATATATTTAAAGGCGAGAATATAAGCCGTAGTTCTGAAGAAATGGTAACCCTTTATTCGGAATGGATCGATAGGTATCCTATCATATCCCTTGAGGACGGATTGGCGGAAGATGACTGGGACGGATGGGAAGCCTTAACTAAAAGGCTCGGAGGTAAAATCCAATTGGTAGGTGACGATATTTTCGTAACCAACCCGGAAGTTTTAAAAGAAGGAATAAGTAAAAACATAGCAAATTCTGTCTTGATTAAGCTTAACCAAATTGGCACACTGTCCGAAACCCTTGACACTATTCAAATGGCACATAAGGCAAATTATACCACCGTTATTTCACATCGTTCGGGCGAGACGGAAGACACCACCATGGCAGACGTGGCGGTAGCGGTCAATGCAGGCCAGATTAAAAGCGGTGCTCCGTGCAGAACCGAAAGAATCACAAAATATAATCAGTTGTTGAGGATAGAGGAATTGCTTGGAGATAGTGCTGTTTTTAAAGGGAAAGGTATTTTTTATAACTTGGGGAAATAGTAGTTGAAAAGATTAGGTCCGAAAGCTTGTTGCTGGATATCCTGGGCACCGATTGCGTTACGGGCTGTCCAACGGCACCAAAAAAACCCAGCGGGAGATCGCCCAGATGCTCGGGATATCACGTTCCTATGTTTCTATATATAACGTGATAAAGACTTTACATCTTCTAGCATGTCATCCTGAGCGAAGCGAAGGATCTATCCAAGAAGATTCTTCACTACGTTCAGAACGACAAAGTCGGATTCTTCGGGCTTCGCCCTCAGAATGACAGACAAAAGTCAGAATGACAAGTAATGTAATATTATTAATGCATTATATATAGGATAGAAAAGAGGGCTATAAAAAACTTAGCAGGGAATTTTTATTGAGCAACTGTCCAAGGCAGTTGTTCTATTTTTTTTAAACGTCATGTGTTTTTAATAACGAGATTAAAAACATAACTGAAATCAAAATCATCAGTAATGTAGCCGAAAATATTGTCCAGTGCATTTCAATGCTGTTTAGGATAAATCCATACATTAATGCACCGAGCGGGATACTACCCTTAGTAATTATTCCAACGATTGAAAATGTTCGAGACATATATTCGTTCGGCGTTTTTCTTTGTATAAGTGCCTGTACCGGAACATGGATGAACATGATAGCAACACTTAACAGACAAAGAACTCCTGACAGCAAGAAGAAATACAAAAGCGTGTCTTTTCCCAGTTGGGATAGACTGGGGGGAACAATAAAACCGAAAATGCCAGCAACAAAGCAAGGCTCATTTTACCTATCACCGAACACTCCGGCAAGGGGATAAACGAGAAGAGTCGGCATTAAAGCCAGGAATGAAAACAGTCCCACGGTAGCCGCGGAGCCGCCTATATCGATTATATACAGAGGTATAATGACCATTTGGAGACTCGTTCCAGTGTCAGAAACCATCCTTCCAAGCAATAGCAATATTAGGTTTGTATTTACAGCTTTCTTATCTCTTTTCCTCAATCGAAGCACCTCTGTTATTTTTTGCTATTCCAGGATCTCTACATACCCTTCCGTTCCAGAAAAAATGCGGATTTTTGTAACATGGAAATACCTAATGGCAGAATAGTGTCGGTCATCATTTGCAGGTGACCGGCAGATATGGCACCGCAAATGTTTTTATGACCGACAACATTCAAGAATGTATCCTGCTGCCCGGCGAAGGAAGCCCCGGGCAAGTCCTCCGCTGTTGCGCTGGAGCGCACGGCATATGGGAATGAATCGCCATGCCTTGATAATGCCTTTGCAATCTCCTCCGTTAACTTAAAAGGAAAGCTAATCTTTTCGATTGTCCCTCTTATTTGTTTACTTAATTGGGATATGGCCTTTGGTTGGTCTGATGTGAGCTTCGCCAACTGGAAAAGCAAATCCTTTATTTCCGGTACAGACAAAATCAGATCGCCGTAACCTTTCGCGCTAACAACAAATCCATCCGGTACAGGAATACCGGGAATATTGTGCAACCGAGAAAGATTTGAGCCTTTCCCACCCGAAATGGATAGTTTACACGCTTCATTGTCTTTTAGGTCAATAATATATTTTTCCACTTGTTATCCCTCCTTCAAATTGATTACTATCTTTTATAATTATTAACTTGCACTTACTCCTTCCAAAAACGAGAAGCATCTCGCATAAGAAAAAATTTCATTGTTCTTCCCATTTTTTCGTCGTGGAAAAACATATAATTTCAGAAGATTTGTTCTGAAAGACTGACTTTTCGGAAATCGCTAAGACCCTTGAAAGCACTACCAGTAACCGGTATTTACATCCATGTACTAATTCTAAACATTTGCTGTCATTTGTGGACAGCCTTTTTTAGCCCATAGATTTAGGGGCCAGGTCTTAGCTCAATAGCATAAGGTTTAAGCATTGCATATTATATAC
>JAQUCT010000035.1 GCA_028686075.1 Bacillota bacterium | reverse complement strand
CTTTTAAAGGGAGGGGGTAGGGTGTCCCGTTTATGCATATATACCGGGAGTGCCAACAAAGAAATAGTGGCGGAGTATTCGAGGGGTTGGGTAAGCCTTAAGTACAATTACATAGAAATGGTGGAGGAATTGGTGGGCTACCTGGAAAGAAGATATTCCCTAAGGATCGTAAAGTGACACTTGCGTCAGACGGACGGTTTTCCGGCTGAAGCTTAGTGGAACAAACCCTGGTGCTTAGCGGGCGTTCAAACCGGCAGGTGCAGGTACGGCCGCTTAAATCGAGGGTAAAGTGACACTTGCATTTTTATTTGTACGGGCTTGCAGGAATTTCATTGCTGATATAAAATATTTTATATGAGGCAGAAATGACGCCTGCGTCTTTTCTAATACGTCTTATTCACAGCGGGGTGTAAAATGAACGTACCAAATTTGCTGACAGGGATAAGGTTTTTGTTAATACCCGTTTTCTTTTTATGCTACTATTCAGATATGCCAAACAACATAACCATTGCCACCTTTGTTTTTATTCTTGCCGGTATTACCGATATACTGGACGGATATATTGCCCGTAAGTACAATATGGTAACCCGGTGGGGAATAGTGTTTGACCCGTTAGCGGATAAGCTGATGCTTTTATCCGTTTTGTTTGCGCTGACCCACAGCGGGTACCTGCCCCTCTGGGTCATTCTGGTGGTAGCGGGGAAAGAAGCATTTATGGGGCTGGGTGCCCTTTTCCTCTTTTTTATACGAGACAGAACGGTAATTGCAGCCAATAAAACGGGCAAAATAGCCACCGTGCTTTTTTATCTTTCCATAGTGGCACTGGTATTCGAGCTGCCCTATAATTCATTTCTTATAACGGTTGCGGTATGTGTAACGGTGATTGCCTTTATTAGATATGCATGGAACTTCAAAAACCTGGAGAAGGCCAAAAAATCCTGAGCAGCAAATGGCCTTTCAACAAAAATAGAGGGTGTTGGAATGGATCAGAAAACTGTCAGAGAGATACTGGACTGGCTAAAATTTATAGCCATTGCGGTTGTTCTTGCGTTTCTTATAAGGAACTATGTTGTACTCAGCATAAAGGTACCCACACCGTCAATGCTGCCTACCATACAGCTGGGTGACCAGCTTCTTGTGAACAGATTTTTATACAGGTTTAAACCTCCAAAGCGGGGGGATATTGTAGTGTTTAAATACCCAGACAATCCTGAGGAACTGTATGTAAAACGCCTTATCGGCGTTGGCGGGGATGAAGTGGAGGTAAAAGAGGGAAAACTACACGTTAACGGTCAGAAGATAGAGGAAGACTACCTCTACGAGGAAATGAGGGGCAGTTTCGGGCCCTATAAAGTGCCGGAGGGCAGGTATTTTATGATGGGGGACAACCGGAATAATTCCAAGGACAGCAGGGTCTGGCAGAACCAATATGTAACCGATGACCTGATAATAGGCAAGGCATTTTTCAGGCTTTTCCCACTTAGTAGTGCGGGAGTAATGAAATAAGCGCGGCGAATAATCTTATTGACAAATTGCGGGTATTATATATAATAGACTATAATTAGAAATTTGAGCAAACTCAAAGTCAAATAGTATGCCAAAAGGCTGTGAAGGAGAGGAGTAAGCAGCTTAGGTGACCTGCAGAGAGGATGCCCCCAGGCTGAAAGGCATCCGGCACAAACTGCCCAAGGTAGCTCCGGAGCCGCCCGGCCCAAAACAAAAAAGTAAGCCGGGACGGGATAACCCGTTACAGAAAAAGAGCCCTGTTTGGGGAATTAAGGTGGTACCGCGAAGCAAACCCTTCGTCCTTTTGGGACGTAAGGGATTTTTTTATCAGAAAAATGGCAGGGGATGACGGCGGTGTGTCCCCATACCTTTATAAGGAGGCGTTAAATATGCATAAGGCTAAGCAACTGCAGGACAAATACAATCCGAAGGATTTCGAAGAAAGGTTGTATAAATGGTGGGTGGACAGCGGCTTTTTTACCCCCGAAAGAGAAGAAGGCAAAGAGCCCTTTACTATAGTTATTCCTCCTCCAAATATTACCGGTCAGCTTCATATGGGGCATGCCCTTGATAATACGATACAGGATATCCTCATAAGATGGAATCGGATGAAGGGTATTCCCACGCTGTGGCTCCCCGGCACCGACCATGCCAGCATAGCCACCGAAGCCAAGATTGTGGAAAAGCTGGCGGAGGAGGGTACCTCAAAGAACGCGCTGGGTAGGGACAAATTCATTGAAAGGGCGTGGCAGTGGAAAGAGGAATACGGCGGAAGGATTGTCGAGCAGCTCAAAAAACTGGGCAGCTCCTGCGATTGGACCCGGGAGAGATTTACAATGGACGAAGGCTGCAGCAAGGCGGTTACAGAGTTTTTTGTAAGTCTTTACGAAAAGGGCCTTATTTACCGCGGGGACAGGATAATAAACTGGTGCCCCACCTGCAGGACCTCCATATCCGATGCTGAGGTGGAGCACGAGGATATGGAAGGTAAGTTCTGGTACATTAAGTACCCGCTAAAGGACGGTAGCGGCCATATTATAGTGGCCACCACCCGGCCTGAGACAATGCTGGGGGACACCTGTGTCGCCGTGCATCCCCGGGATGATAGGTACAAAGACCTGATAGGCAGAACGGTTATACTACCTCTTATGAACAGGGAAATACCAATTATTGCTGACGAATACGTGGATATGTCCAAGGGAACCGGTGCCGTGAAAGTGACTCCGGGCCATGACCCCAACGACTTTGAAATAGGTGAAAGGCACAACGCTGCCAAGATAAGGATAATAAACGACGACGGGACAATGAACGATAACGCCGGTGCCTATGCGGGAATGGATAGGTTTGACGCCAGGAAAGCGGTTGTAAGGGACCTTGAGAACCAGGGCCTTATAACTAAGATAAAAGACATAGAGCACAGCGTCGGCCACTGCTACCGGTGCGATTCGGTTATTGAGCCCCTTATATCCACCCAGTGGTTTGTCAGGATGAAACCCCTGGCAGAGCCTGCTATGCAGGCGGTAAGGGACGGAGGTATAAGGTTTGTGCCCCAGCGGTTTGATAAGGTATATTTCCATTGGATGGAGAATATAAAAGACTGGTGCATTTCGAGGCAGCTGTGGTGGGGTCATAGAATACCCGCCTATTACTGCAGCGACTGCGGCGAAATGATAGTGTGCAAGGAGCAGCCTGAAACCTGCACAAAATGCGGCGGAAACAAAATGGAGCAGGACCCGGATACGCTGGATACCTGGTTTAGTTCGGGGCTTTGGCCCTTTTCAACCCTCGGCTGGCCGGAAAAAACCAGGGACCTGGAATACTTCTATCCAACCAGCGTCCTTGTTACCGGCTATGACATAATTTTCTTCTGGGTGGCGCGCATGATTGTATCGGGCCTTGACCAGATGAATGAAAAACCCTTCTCGGATGTCCTTATACACGGTCTGGTACGGGATGCCGAGGGCAGGAAGATGAGTAAGTCCCTTGGAAATGGTATAGACCCGCTAGAGATAATTGACGAATACAGTGCCGATGCCCTAAGGTTTACCCTTGCTACTGGAAATGCTCCCGGAAACGATATGAGGTTCCATATGGAGAGGGTGGATGCGTCGGGCAATTTTGCAAATAAGCTCTGGAATGCATCCCGGTTTGTGCTAATGAATCTTGAAGGCCGCGAACCGGAGGGCCTTGACGGTGGTTTTGACCGGGAGGGGCTGGAACTGTCCGATCGATGGCTGATTTCGAGACTTGAGGTCCTCGCCGCCGAGGTGGAAGACAGCATGGAAAGGTATGAGCTAGGGGTGGCGGCGCAAAAATTGTATGACTTCATATGGGGAGAGTACTGCGACTGGTATATTGAACTTGTAAAGCATCGCCTGTATGATGAGGGTAGCAAAACGGGGGATACGGCAAGGAGGATACTGTACTACGGTCTGGACAGATTGCTTAGGCTTTTGCATCCCTTTATGCCCTTTATCACCGAGGAAATTTGGCAGCACCTGCCCCATAACGGCCAGACTATAACCCTTGCTAAGTGGCCTAAGTCGGATGAAAGCCAAAGGGACGAAACGGCGGAGCGGCAGATGCACACCATAATGGATGCAATAAGGGCTGTGAGGAACATTAGGGCCGAAATGGACGTGGCCCCCTCCAGGAAAGCAAACGTAATTGTTGTATCCGACCAGGCAGAGGTCCGGGATATTTTTGCCGCCAATGCGCCCTACCTTGAAAGGCTGGCTATCGCTTCGAAGGTATTGGTAAGGAAGGACAGGACGGACATCCCGGAGGATGCGGTTTCGGCTGTTATAGAAGGGGCAGTAATTTATATTCCCGTTGAGGAATTGCTGGATATTGAAAAGGAAATAGAAAGGCTGGAGAAAGAGAAACAAAGGCTGGAGAAGGAACTTGAAAGAGTAAACGGAAAGTTGGCCAACAAAGGGTTTGTACAAAAGGCCCCGGCGGATGTGGTTGAAGCCGAAAAGGAAAAAAAGGATAAGTACCGTGATATGATGGATAAGGTGATGGAAAGGCTTAACAGTCTGAAATATATATAGCACACTAATAGTATTACATTCCTTTACCTGTCATTCCAAAGAAGCAAAGCCCTAAGAATCTGATGTTTTCGATTTTGCTTGTCATTCTGAGCGCAGTGAAGAATCTTAGGTCCTTCGCTATAGCTCAGGATGACACACTAGGAGATGTAAAGTTTTAAATGCGCTATATATAGCTTACGGGATTTTAATACTAACGATGGGATAAACGTAAAGCAGAGGGAAACAAGAAAATCGTCCCCCTGCTTTACGGGGAGGTTATATGGATTATCAGCAAGCAGTTTATTTTATAGAGGGTACGCATAGGTTCGGTAGCAGGCCGGGCCTTAAAAACATAACCAGGCTGCTAGGCCTTATGGGAAACCCGCACCGGGGCTTTAGAACGGTCCATGTGGCGGGTACAAACGGCAAGGGTTCCACAAGTGCCTTCATTTATTCGGTTCTGAAGGAGGCCGGATATCCAACCGGTCTTTATACATCGCCCCACCTTGAAAGGATAACCGAAAGGATAAGAGTTTCGGGGAAAGAGATTGACCGGTGCGACCTGAGCGAAATAACAGCTTACGTCAAGGGCTGTATTGATACAATGTTAAAGGAGGGGTACCACCATTCCACAGAGTTTGAGATTTTAACCGCCATTGGGTTTGAGTATTTCAGGAGAAAAGGGATGCATTACGCGGTTGTAGAGGTGGGCATGGGAGGCAGGCTCGACGCTACCAACGTTATAAGCCCAGAGATTTCGATAATAACTCCTATAGGTCTTGACCATATGTACGTGTTGGGTCCCGACAGGGTAAGCATTGCCCGGGAAAAGGCCGGTATAATAAAGGAAGGGGTACCCGTGCTGTGCGGATTGCAGCAGCAGGACGTGAAGGATTCTATAAGGGATGTATGCGCTGGCAGGGGGGCACCTTTTATATACGCTGGTGACGGCCGGATCCTTAACCAAAAACCGTTTCTGGGAGGTCAGACCTTCGATCTGGTTTGGCAGGAAAGGGAATACGAGAAAATTGAAATAGGCCTAATGGGACGTCACCAGGCAGACAACGCTGTGCTGGCCTTTTTGGCATGCCTGCGGCTTGGCATACCGGAAGACGTCATCAGGGAAGGTTTGAAAAAAGCCCGGTGGCCGGGACGGATGGAAGTAATACGAAAAAAGCCTCTTGTTCTTATTGATGGAGCCCATAATGAGGAGGGCGCAAAGGCCCTGGTGGAGGGATTGAAACAGTTTTTCCCCAAAAAAAGAATAATTTTGGTATTTGGCATGTTGAAGGATAAGGATGTTGACAGCGTGGCGGAAATACTGGCCTCCTATGCAGACAGGGTGGTGACTGTTTCGCCTGTGAGTGCCCGGGCCATGGACCCCCGAGAACTGATGGAAATAGTCAAAAAATACAACAGTAATGTGGGCTGTGCATATACCGTACAGCAGGCCGTGGAAGAGTACGTAACTCCGTCGGCCGACGGTATGGTAGTATTTTCGGGTTCATTGTATATGATTGGCGAAACCCGAAAGCTTTTACCACCTGAAATACTTTGATAATTCCGGTACCGAGGACTTAAGAATGCAAATCCCCATAACGACAAAAAGTAGCCCAGCAGCGGTATGTAGGATCGGTATGGGTATGTAATTTGATATAAATCTTCCCAGGAATACCCCGATAAAGGTTACCACCACGAGGGCGGCGGAGGCCCCAAGAAATACCGGCATAAAGCTGCTGCTTTGGGTGGACAGCGTGAATACCGCCAGCTGTGTTTTATCGCCCAGTTCCGCCAGAAATAACATTGAAAATGTAGTGAAAAACAGTTTCCAATCCATATTATCCCTCCTTTAGTGGTATGGAGACACACCATATTGCGAAGTGGGAGGAGAGAGGTAGGATGTGAGGTTTAAGTATTGCCCTAGAGAATGGCTAAAGCTCCCACTTCCCATATCCCACTTCTCACTTCCCATTTTCCACTGCTCATACGACTGTCCCCATAAGGATTCTACCAGAGTTATGAAGCAAAATAAATAAATATATATACAATTCGTTAATAATATTACATCCCTTTACCTGTTATTCTGACTTTTGTCTGTCATTCTTAGGGCGAAGCCCGAAGAATCTTACTTAGGTATAGGCATTTTATTATTGCAAGGTCCTTCGCTACCGCTCACGATGACAGAAAGGCTCAGGACGATATGCTAGGGGATATAAAGTCTTAAATACGTTATATATTTTGCAAAATAAAAGTATGGCATATTTTTTGCGTTTGTAGTATAATAGACTAGCAGGTAACTATACAGAAGATGGCTTGCAGCAGGGCATACGTCTTATCGGATGGAGGGATTATATGCTGTGTCCATTTTGCAACTCTAAGCTGGGGATTATAAGCAGGAAAAAGTTTTTTTGCAAGAACTGCTGCTTTGAAGTCCACGTTGAGGGAAACAGCTTTGGGGTATACCGGATTGAATTTGACGGAAGCACCAGCAAACTGTGCACTTTGGATAAAGTAGTTTAGAATTGTGGCGAGAATAGGTGGGACAACCGCCTATTTTTTTTATCGTATTCTATGTATAACTTGAAGGGATATGTAGATTTATGTAGAATTAATAATTGTTATATTAAAAATCACATATGAGGTGTCATAGAAATACAAGTGCAGAGCAATAAGGAGTCATAGTGGTGGTTAATCATTGGATAAATATACGGGAGGGATACAAGTGCTCAGGAATAAGCCCTTTATAATAGCAATAACGATTTTGTTAATTACCGGAGTACTGTCTGGCTGTGCAAATACTTTATCTACCGCACCGGAGGCGGAAATGAAGAATAAATACGGAGGCACTTACAGGATGGCCATTATTCAGAGCCCTTTAAGTCTTGACCCTGTACACGCCGTGGATACGTCCTCTTCAAGGATTGTATACCAACTATTTGAAACGCTGGTGGATGTGGACAGTGATGGAGAGGTGATTCCAAACCTTGCCAAAGAGTGGGACATAAGCGATAATGGTCTCGTTTATACTTTCAAGCTCAGGGAGGGCGTAAAATTTCATTCGGCAATAGGGGAGGGTATAATAACCGAAAACGGCGGTAGGGAAGTTACTGCCAAGGACTGGGTGTGGACCTTTAAACATATAATCGATCCGGATACAAATTCTGAAAGGGCTTACTTTTTAGATATGATAAAAGGATATGCCGATTACCGGGAGGGTGAGACGGAAGCCCTGGAGGGGGTTGTGGCAAAGGACGAGTATACGCTGGAGATTGTTCTTGACCATCCCTTTGCGCCCTTTATTACAATGCTTGCATACAATACCTTTTCGGTGATTCCAAGGGAGGACGTGGAAATGTGGGGCCAGGACTTTGGTTTCAACCCGGTGGGTACAGGGCCCTTCAGGTTCTCGGAGTGGATACAGGATGACAGGGTGGTATTAACAAGAAACGAAGATTACTGGCGGAAGGACGAAGAGGGGAACAGCCTTCCCTATCTTAATGGCATGGAATTTAGGACAATAAACGACCTTACCATGCAGTGGACCGAATTTGGATTGGGTAATCTCGAAGCCATAGAATCGGTTGACGATCCGTACTATCATGAAGCCCTTGAAAAATATCCGGACAGTTTCCTGAGAAAACCGCAGATGGGCACTTATTTCTATGGAATGAACGTCACCGCAAAGCCATTCGATAACAAGAAGGTGCGGCAGGCGATAAACTATGCGATAGACAGGCAGGGCATAATAGACCGGCTGCGTAACGGGCGTGCCACCCCGGCTAAGGGGGTTCTCCCACCGGGGATGTTCGGATACAACCCGGACCTTGAGGGCTATACCTACGACCCACAGAAAGCCAGAAAGCTGCTTGCCGAGGCAGGGTATCCCGACGGGATAGAGATAACGCTGCAGTATAATACAGATGATATACATAAGAGGATCGCCGAGGCCTTTCAGCAGCAGATGAAGGATGCCGGCATAGAAGTAAAGCTTAGGCATATGGATGGTGCCGCACTGTTCGAGGCCATGGGAAAGGGTGAGGCCACCTTCTTCCGGCTGGGTTGGGTGGTGGATTATCCCGATCCCGACAACTTCCTGCATGTGCTGCTGAACAGCGCAAACTTCGGTCCTCTGGGAAACTTCACATTGTATAAAAATGACGAGTTCGACAGGCTGACCAACGAGGCAAGGGTGGAGAGCGACCCGGAGGAGAGGCGCAAGATGTACCAGGAGGCGGAAAAGATTGTGGTTGAGGAGGCACCGTGGCTGTTTGTTTATCACTATACCACTGAACAGCTGCTGCAGCCTTACGTGAAGGATTATTCCCTTCCCCCCTTCGGGGAGCATAACGCAATATTTTACAGCGTATGGCTGGACAAATAGGATAATGAAGTAGTGAGGCTTCCATCCAAGGATGGAAGCCTTTTACGGAAGGAGGAGCGTATTGACCAACTACGTGTTTAGAAGACTGCTAGCGGTTATACCCGTAATAGTAGGCGTAATAGCCGTTGTGTTTATACTCACCTCCATAGTTCCCGGCGACCCGGCACGGCTTATGGTAGGCCAGAGAGGGGACCCGGCTACTATTCAAAAGCTCAGGGAAGACCTGGGTCTCAACAGGCCCCTGTGGCAGCAGTTTATTGATTTTTTCAAAGGGGTGGTCACCCTTGACCTTGGACGGTCCTATCGTACCAGAATGCCGGTAATTCAGGCCATAGCGGAAAGGCTGCCTATTACCGCCAGATTAGCACTGGCTTCCATGGCCCTGGCCGTTACCTCCGGCGTTACCTTAGGGATGGTGGCGGCACTAAAACAAAATTCTATGCTGGACTATGGAAGCATGATTGCAGCCCTAATTGGCATTTCTGCGCCCAGCTTCTGGGTGGGTATTATGCTGGTGGTTCTTTTTTGTGTGCAACTGCGCTGGATTCCAGGTACCGGTACCGGAGACGGAAGCTGGATATACCTGGTGCTGCCGGCACTTACCCTTGGCATGAGGCCCGCAGCACTGATTGCCCGGCTTACCCGTTCCGGGATGCTGGAGGTGCTGGGGCAGGATTATATACGCACCGCCAGGTCAAAGGGGCTGACCGAAAAGGCTGTCATTATCGGGCATGCCCTTAAAAATGCAATGATTCCCGTAATTACTGTGGTGGGTACCGGAATGGCGGAGATGCTGGGGGGTGCCATAGTGGTGGAAAAGCTGTTTTCGCTGCCCGGGGTCGGGCGGCTTGGCATTGAAGCCATACTCAACAGGGACTTTGCGATTATAAGGGGGCAGGTGCTGTTTATGGCACTCATATTTGTGGTTACCAATTTGCTGGTGGACCTTTCCTATCCGTTGTTTGACCCCCGGATAAAATACGGCAGAACATGGAGGCGTGAGTGATATGCCGGCAGAAAGGGCGAAGGGCATGGTGCCGGATAACAACAGGGGAGATAGATCCGAGGGGAAAGTGTGCAGCCTGTGGAGGGACGTCTGGGAAAGGCTTAAACAAAACAAGGCGGCCATTGCGGGGTTATTTCTGGTTGCCGTTATTACCCTGGCGGCGGTGTTTGCTCCCCTTATTACGAAATATGACCCCGGGGTGCAGCTTGTCTGGACCCAAGGGCCGGACGCCCAGCTTGTGCCCCCGGGCACGGACCACTGGTTCGGAACGGATATTTATGGCCGGGACATATACTCGCGGGTGGTTTACGGTGCAAGGGTCTCCCTCCAGATAGGCGTTGCTTCAACCATTATTTCGGTAGTAATAGGGGTAATACTTGGGGCAATGGCAGGATACTATGGTGGGCTTGTGGATGATATTATTTCATGGCTCACAAACGTAATATTCGCTTTTCCGTTTTTGTTGTTCGTGCTGGCTTTGGTAGCCTATCTGCCGCCGGGGTTGCCTCTTATGTACGCGGCCATAGGTATAGTGAACTGGGCCGGTGTGGCAAGGATTGTACGGGGTCAGGTCCTATCGGCCAGGGAGAAGGAATATGTGGAAGCGGCTACGGTTGTTGGCGGAAGTGATGTAAGGGTCATCGTTAAGCACATACTGCCCAATATACTGGCACCAGTGATTGTACAGGCCACCCTCGGAATGGGTAGTATAATAATGCTGGAATCATCGCTTAGTTTTCTGGGGTTTGGAATTCAGCCTCCTACTCCCAGTTGGGGCTATGAAATTGATCAGGGCAGGCAGTACCTTCTGGCCGGTGCGTGGTGGTGGTCGGCATTTCCGGGTTTTGCAATAATGGCACTTGTGCTGGGGTTCAACCTCTTGGGGGACGGGCTACGGGACGCTCTGGACCCCAAGCAAAACGTTGGGGAGGGGCGGTGAAGGCATGGGAGAAATTGTATTAAGCGTAAAAGGACTCAAGACCTACTTTTATACCAAAAGCGGAGTAGTGCCGGCAGTGGACGGTCTGGACCTGGAGCTGGAAAGGGGCGAAACCCTCGGTATAGTAGGAGAGTCCGGCTGTGGTAAAAGCACCGCAGCCCTGTCGATTATGGGACTTATTCCGTCTACGGAGGGGCGGGTTGAGCAGGGTGAGATTCTTTTCAAAGGGAGAAACCTTGTTACCCTACCCCGGGTAGAGATGAGAAAGATAAGGGGCAGAGAGATTTCAATGGTATTCCAGGAGCCCATGACCTCACTAAACCCCGTTTTGACAATTGGCCGGCAGGTAGCGGAGGTGTTTGTGGTCCACCGGGGACTAAACCAGCGGGAAGCATTGAAGGAAACCATAAAAATGTTGTCCCTTGTCGGCCTTCCAATGCCGGAACTAAGGTTAAGGGAATACTCTCATCAGTTGAGCGGCGGGATGCGCCAGAGGGTTATGATTGCGATGGCTCTTGCCTGCAAACCCGACGTGCTAATTGCCGATGAGCCCACATCGGCTCTGGATGTTACGGTACAGGCCCAGATACTGCAGCTTATAAATGAACTCAAGGAGAGGCTGGGTACCGCTATAATACTTATTACCCATGACCTTGGGGTTGTGGCAGAGGCTGCAGAAAAGGTGCTTGTAATGTACGCCGGCAAGGCAGTGGAGTATTCTGATGTAAACGGGATTTTCGATAACCCGGAACATCCCTATACCAAAGGCCTGCTGGCGTCCATTCCGGGGCATAAAAAACATGGACAAAGGCTGGATGTGATGGAGGGATCCACCCCCAACCCCGGAGACCATTCGGGGGGATGCAGGTTTTATCCCCGCTGCAGGTATGCCCGGGGGATTTGCCGAACTTCCGAGCCGGAGCTTTTTGACCTTGGTGGAGGGCACCTTTGCGCGTGTCATTTTGTATAGGTGCTAGGTTGTAGTTTCAGCACTACTAATGCGTTGTATATAGTCGGTAGTTTGCTGGTATTAGGGGGAAAGCGGATGCAGCGGAGTATGCTGGAGGTTAAAAAACTAAAGAAATATTACCCGGCAAAGGGACCGGGGTTTTTAAAAGCCAGGACCGCAACAAAGGCGGTGGACGGAGTGGATTTTACGCTGGATTGCGGAGAGACCCTTGGACTTGTCGGAGAGTCCGGGTGCGGCAAATCCACCCTTGCCAGGCTAATTGTTGGGCTTATTAAGCCGACTGAGGGGGATATATACTTTGAAGGCAGGAGTATATCCGATATGACAAGGGGGGATATGCGCCGGGTCAGAAGGGATATACAGTTTGTGTTCCAGGACCCTTACGCTTCCCTAAACCCGAGGATGACGGTAGGGAATATAGTGGGTGAGCCCCTTAAAATACACCGGCTTGTAAAGGACAAATACAGGAAGGACCGGATACGGGAGCTTTTTGATCTGGTGGGACTTGAACCGCAGCATATGAGCAGATACCCCCATCAGTTGAGCAGCGGCCAGAGGCAGAGGATAGGCATTGCCAGGGCCCTGGCGGTAAGCCCAAGGCTTATTGTATGCGATGAGCCGGTTTCAGCTTTGGACGTTTCTGTGCAGGCCCAGATAATAAACCTTCTACAGGACCTTAAGCAGAGGCTTGGACTTACATACCTTTTTATAGCCCACGACCTGGGGGTTATTGGGCATATAAGCGACAGGGTGGCGGTAATGTACATGGGCAGGATTGTGGAAATAGCTCACAGGGATCGGCTGTTCGGCTCGCCGGCGCATCCCTACACCAAAGCACTTTTGTCCGCAACCCCTGCTGCCCATCCGAAACATAGGAAAGAAAGGAGAATTCCGGAGGGAGAGGTAACCGGTTCCGGTTGTCTTAATGGAGGCTGCAGGTTTAGAAACAGATGCCCCGGAGCGGTGCCGCTGTGCGATGAGGCCGAGCCGGAGCTTTTTGACCTTGGGGGAGGGCACCTTTGCGCGTGCCATAGAGTAAAGGGGACACACCGCTTCTAGCGGGTATTCCTTGCTGCGGTATGTCCCCGATTGATAGTCTTTCGGGTCGTAGTTGGTAGTTGGTAGTTGGTAGGTGTCAAGGTGTAGGGGAGACCTGAGGTCTCCTGCCTTGGATCACAGGTCACGGGTGCTAGGTGCAAGAGTTACGGTAGGACTTTTGGGCAACAGTTGATAGCCGGTAACTAGGGGAGCAGGAGGACCATCCCTCTGCTTCTTTTTTTTATTGTCAACATTATTGCAGGAACTTAAAATAAGGTGCTGACGTACTGTTTTACCGAGAGGATAACTATTCGCGGATACATAAATAGTTAGAATTAGCAAAACCTAAGAATACTCAAAAAACGATGGAGTGAACACAAAATGCATCTGGACATCGATATTAAGGGAGTTACCTGTGATTCTAGAAGAGTAAAGCCGGGGTTTGCCTTTGTTGCAATACGGGGCGAGAAGGAGGACGGAAACCATTATATCAAGGAAGCCATTGCCAAGGGTGCGTCGGTAGTTTACACCGAGGACAATCCTGGGCAGTCCCCCATAAACATCCCTGTTATAAGGGTGGAGAACTCAAGGGCGACCCTGGCAAGGCTGTTGTCCAGGTTTTACGGATTCCCCTCCGAAAAGCTTAACATGATCGGGGTAACGGGGACCAACGGAAAAACAACCACCTCCTTCATGACAGAACTAATATTCCGCCAGGCCGGCTATTCCACAGGCCTTATAGGCACAGTCATGGTAAAGGCGGGCAGCAAATACTACCCCCATGGTCTTACCACGCCGGACAGCGAATACCTCCAGAAATACCTGGCGGAGATGGCCGGGCAGAAGGTATACGCAGCGGTGATGGAAGTTTCATCCCACGGACTTAAGTATCAGAGGGTGGACGCCATCCGGTTCAACGCGGCGGTACACACCAACATAACCCCCGACCATATGGATACCCATAGCAGTTTTCAGGAATACGTTTCCACAAAGAAACGGCTGTTCAATATGCTGCCCCCGGGGGCAGCGGCCATAATAAACACCGACGACCCCTACGGGTTGGAACTGGTCAGGGACAATCCAAAACTGCTGATACTTACCTACGGGCTGGGGGCAAAGGCCAGCATAACCGCTTCCAGCATTGACATGAACAACTTCGGAATTAGTTATACCTGCTGCCTGCAGAGGTCCTTCAGCAATATTATGGGTAGCGATGTTGAGCCCCAGGAGATACCCATAAACCTTGAAATACCGGGTAAACATAACGTATACAACAGTCTGGCTGCGGCCACGGTGGGACTTATGTACGGGATAGAGCCCCAGGTTATACAGAGAGCGCTTAGGGGTTTTAAGGGCGTATGGCGGAGAATGCAGGTGATATACCGGGAGGACTACATTGTTATTGACGATTTCAGCCATAATCCCGGCAGTTACGAAGCGGCCTTTGAAACGGTGCAGGCTATGGACTACAACGACCTTTATATAATAAATGCGATACGGGGTAGCAGGGGTGAGGAAATAAACAGGGTTAACGCCGCGGCTATTGCTAACTGGGCTAACCTGCTAGACGCAAAGGAGATATTGGTTACCAGCAGTAGCGACGTGGTGAGCCGGGAGGATCGCGTGACCGACGGCGAAAGGGAAGTCTTTATGGCAGAAATAAAAAAGGCGGATGTCAGATCTAGGTATTACCACTCACTGGAATCGGCCATAGAAGAGGTTATGGAAAAAGCGGACAGGGGAGATATAATCCTTCTTATGGGTGCCCAGGGCATGAACAAAGGCCAGGATATTTTTAAGATAAAAATGGACTGCCGGTCCAGAGTAAAGAGGGGGGACATTACCACCCTGCCCCTTGAATACCTTCGTAACAACACAATAAACCCCTCATAAAAATTTCCACCGGTGAATAAACATATTCTTAGGTTGAGAAATACAAAAGGAAAATAAAAGGGGAGTGTGAGGTCAATGATTCAGAGGGCGGTAAACGCCAATACTGTAACTGTGTTGGGCAGGTATTACGGCGGGTTTGAATTTAGCCACAAGGTATACGGTGAGGGCTTTTACAACTTCAAGGTTATTGTGCCAAGGCTCAGCGACTATTCGGATGTACTACCCGTGACAGTTTCCGAAAGGCTGATATACGGTATTGACATTGAAAACTGCAAGGGCCAGCTGGCCATCCAGGGCCAACTTAGGTCATACAACAAATTTGTGGATGGGAGCAACAGACTTATACTCACCATCTTTGCCAGGGACCTGTCGGTGCCGACCGACCCGGAGGATACAATAAATCCCAATCAGATAGCATTGGACGGGTACGTGTGCAAAAGCCCCCTTTACCGTACCACACCCTTTGGGAGGGAGATAACCGATATATTGATTGCCGTTAACCGTTCCTACGGAAAGTCCGATTATATTCCATGTATTGCCTGGGGAAGGAATGCAAGGTTTTCGGAAAAGCTGAAGGTGGGGGACAGGATAAGGATATGGGGCAGGATACAGAGTCGGGAATATCAGAAGAAACAATACAGCGGCGAAGTAGTCAATAAGGTCGCTTACGAGGTTTCCATATCAAAGATGGAGAAGGTAAACGAGAATAACAGGTCCGATAATAAGGACGGGGAAGTAATGGACTGCTCATAACGGCAGTCTGTTTTATTTAATACAAGGGCTACTTGTGGTAAAATATATATAATAGAATAATGCGAGGTGATAATTGTGAGGGAACAGGAATCCAATATTGTCGAAATACTGCGTAGGGAAGTCGTTCCCGCCCTTGGCTGTACCGAGCCGGCGGCGGTAGCCCTGGCTGCAGCCAATGCCCGCAGGGCGGTGGGCGGGGAACCCAAAAAGATTTCGGTAAGGGTAAGCAGCAATATATATAAGAACGGTGTGGCGGTAGGAATTCCCGGCATAGACAGGGTGGGGATAGACGTGGCTGCAGCCCTGGGCGCCGTTGCTGGACAAGCCGACAGGGGACTGGAGGTACTGGAAAGTGTGGACAAGGTTGGTGCGGACACGGCCATTGGCCTTGTGAATCGTAAGGCGGTAGAGATAGAGGTGCTGGACAGGCCCGGGGTTTACGTGGACTGCAGAGTGGAAACCGATTCCGGGACCGGTCGGTGTGTTATAGAGGACGGGCATACCATTATCGTATTGGTCGAGGCTAACGGCAAGACTATTTTAAAAAGGGACGGCAACAAAAAAAACAGCGGCAACGAACTGAGGGAATGGTTGCAGACCATTAAAATTACTCAGCTTATTGACTTAATTAGAGGGATTCCCTATGAGAAGATATCCTTTATGCTGGACGGCCGGGATATGAACCTCGCGGTTGCAGCGAAGGGCCTTAAGGAAAAGACGGGCATGGGCGTCGGGTACAGCATGTATCGTTCCATCAAAAGAGGCCTCCTGTCTAACGATCTTCATAATTATGCTGTGGCCTTAACGGCGGCCGGAGCGGATGTCAGGATGGCCGGCGTAAAAATGGCGGTTATGAGCAGCGCAGGTAGCGGTAATCATGGAATTACCGCCATTCTTCCGGTGACAGCGGTGGCGGAAAGAATAGAGGCCACCGACGATGAACTGGCAAGGGCCCTGGCACTGAGCCATATTGTTACCATATATATAAAGAGCTATACTGGAAAGCTTTCCGCGCTGTGCGGCTGTGCCGTGGCGGCGGCAATTGGAGCAAGCTGCGGTATAGCTTTTCTTTATGGAGCGGACAACCGCCAAATTGAGAGTGCAATAAAGAACATGGTGGCAAATATAACAGGTATGATATGCGACGGTGGAAAGGTGGGCTGCGCTCTTAAGCTTTCAACGGCGGCATACGCGGCACTGCAGTCGGCGATACTAGCCTTGGAGGGAA
>JAQUCT010000034.1 GCA_028686075.1 Bacillota bacterium | reverse complement strand
GGTTTTCTTTTGTCCGAAGGGTTTATAAAGGACAGTAAGGATATGTCCAGGCTACGGATTGACAAAGAAAAGGGTATTGCGGAAATAGAACTCCTAAGAGGTAGTGCCCTGGCCGGTAAACTCTATGGAAGTCGTACCATTACAAGTGGCTGCGGCAGAGGCCCGGTGTTTTATAATGTGAAGGATTCCATAGACACCCGGGTGCTTGAAGACGACGGGTTTAGGGTTGGATACCAAAGCATCCTGAAACTAATGAAGCAATTTGACCAAAAGTCCGAGGTTTTCAAGAAAACCGGTGGAGTGCACAGCTGTGCATTGGGCATTGAAGAAAGAGTAGAAGTATACCATGAGGATATAGGCCGACACAATGCAATGGATAAGGTTATCGGCCACGCGGTGAAAGAGGGTCTTTACTTCGGTGGGTCGGTCGCACTTACCAGCGGTAGAATATCATCCGAAATGCTTGTAAAGGCTGCCAAAAGGAGCATACCGGTTATTGCGTCAAGGTCTGCGCCCACAGCCCTGGCGGTTGAACTGGCAGAAAAACTCAATATCACACTGGTGGGCTTTGCCCGTGGCAGAAGGTTCAATATCTATTCGGCGGTTTTTAGAATTAAGTGAAAGAAGGTACGGGAAACTCCAAGCGGCCCAGCCCGAATGATAGCTGTTGTTATGGACATGCTGGTTTATATATAGTATAATAATATAGAAAATTAATAGAACTCCGAGCTTGAGTATCTACGGGGAACCTTGATGCTAAGCCGATAGGGTGTAACGGGAAACTGTTATGCCTCCCGTGTTGGAAAGGAGTTATAAATGGCGAGTTTATAACGGTATCCACATGGAGGATATCGTTATTTTTAGTCGGGAGCAATATGTCCCGGCGGTTACCCGTTTTAATACCTCCTTATCCAATCGGGGTGACCGTGCTATTTCCATCGGAGAGGCGATTCTTTACTCAACGATGGTTAGCAGAACTAACCGGTGTATTGGCGTCCGCTTTAGCGTAATGGTATTACGGACGGTTACACCGGGGCAATTAAATACATAGGAGGTATGTAAAAATGAGAAAGGTATTTGCAATTGTAATCGGATTGCTGCTTATCTTTACACTTGTTTCCTGCGGCCCTGCGAAAACACCGCAACCCCAAGAGCCGGAGGGGCCGGGGGAGCAGGCACCCCAGGAAGAGACCCTGGATCCCATTACGCTGGCGACCACCACCAGTACCGAGAATTCGGGGCTTTTAGGAGAAATACTTCCGCACTTTGAAGAAAAGTACAGCACAAAGGTGAACGTGGTGGCGGTTGGTACCGGCCAAGCGATGGAGATGGGCAAAAATGGCGATGCGGACGTTTTGCTTGTCCATGCGGAAGCTACCGAAATACAGTTTGTAAATGACGGGTACGGCGTGGACAGGCACAGGGTTATGTACAATGATTTCATAATAGTTGGTCCTGAGGACGACCCGGCAGACCTGAAAGAGACTGCCGGAGCGGACGCCGCAAAGGCCCTTGCGACCATGAGTGAAAAACAGGCACCTTTCGCCTCCAGAGGGGACGATTCCGGGACCCATAAAAAGGAACTGGAATTATGGAAGGCTGCCGGCGTGGAACCTGCCGGTGACTGGTACAAATCCGTAGGCCAGGGAATGGGCGCAACGCTGAACTTTGCAAGCGAGCAAGAAGCGTATACCATGACCGATAGGGCGACCTACCTTTCGATGAGGGATGACCTTGACCTTGTTATACTGGTGGAGGGCGATGAACGGATGTTCAACCAGTACGGGGTCATAAAGGTTAATCCTGAAAAGCATGAAGGAATAAACAAAAAGGGTGCCGACAAATTTGTGGAATGGATAATTTCGGATGAGATACTGGAAATGATATCCGAATTCGGAAAGGATGAATACGGGCAAAGCCTGTTCGTTCCAAACGCAGATTAGGGCGGGTTGATATGGAGAATATTCTACAGGGTTTTCAGGGGGCACTAAGCCTGATATTTTCAGGAAACAGAGAGGTCTATAGCATTATAGGCCTTTCTCTTAGTGTCTCCTTTATTTCGGTTGTAATTTCGATGGTTATTTCGGTGCCCGCGGGGATAGTAATAGGCATGAAGGAGTTTCCGCTTCGAAAAGCGGTTATTATGATAATAAATACCCTTATGGGGCTTCCCCCGGTAATAGCGGGCCTTTTTGTGTACCTGTTTCTTTCAAGGAGCGGGCCCTTGGGGTATCTGGGGATACTGCACAGTCCAAAGGCGATGATTATTGCCCAGGTACTGCTGATTGTCCCCATTATCACAGGTATAACCATGGCGGCGGTTAAGGATAGAGGTACCCTTGTCAAAAACACCGCCTATACGCTGGGTGCCGAAAGGATGCAAATGCTGTGGATTCTTATAAAAGAATTCCGGACCTCCATCGGGTCATCGCTGATTGCGGGTTACGGGAGGGCTATTTCAGAGGTGGGTGCTGTAATGTTGGTGGGGGGAAACATAAAGGGTTATACCAGGGTCATGACCACCGCCATAGTTCTTGAAACCAATATGGGCAATTTCGATCAGGCAATAGCGATAGGCATAGTGCTGCTTATTCTATTTTTCCTTATAAATATAATCCTGCAGAGAGTTCAGGGGGCATAATTTTGAGGGTACAGGTTCTGGATTTGATAAAAGAATACGATGGGGTAAGGGTAGTGGACATTGAAGGGCTGTTCTTTGAAGAGGGCAGGTTTCATGTGCTGATGGGTCCTAACGGTTCGGGTAAGTCCACGCTGCTTGAAATAATCGCAGGTCTTACAAAGCCCGAAGTGGGAAGGGTATTATACGGCGACCGGCAAAATGATTTTGCATCGGTGAGAAAAAGAATAACCCTGGTTATGCAGCGTTCCTACCTTTTTAACACCAGTGTATATAACAATATAGCCTCTGGGATGAATTACCGGGGGATTAATAAGTCCATACTAAGGGAGCGGGTTTTAAAGTGGGCCGAGGCCCTTGACCTTAACTTACTTTTGTACCGGAACGTTAAGACCCTGTCGGGGGGCGAAAGGCAAAGGGTAGCCCTTGCCAGGGCACTGGCACTTGAGCCCGATCTCCTGCTTTTGGACGAGTCCACCGCCAACCTAGACCCGGAGAGCATTATTATAATAGAAAAGGTACTTAAGGACTTCCAGAGGGAATCCGGCACCACCATTATTTTTGTAACCCATAACGTTTTCCAGGCAAAGAGGCTGGCGGAAAGTGCCTGTTTGCTGATGAAGGGCAGCGTGATAGAAGAAGGAGAAAGCAAAGAATTTTTCAATAATCCCCATTCCGAGCTGACCAGGGGATTCCTAGGCGGAGAGATCGTGTACTGACGGGAGGGTTTTGTTTGCTGCTTAAGGTGAAGGATGTATCGGAGGTAAAAAGAATAATGATGGAACACTTTGGAGCCTTTGCTGCAGAGAGCGAAGAGGTGGGACTTTTGGGGGCCCCGGGGAGAGTTGCTGCGAAGGATATAAAAGCGGTATGCAGCGTACCGGGTTTCGACAAATCGGTGGTGGACGGGTATGCCGTGAGGGCAAGGGACACCTTTGGTGCCAGCGACAGCTTGCCCGCACTGCTTATAGCTGTGGGCGAGGTAATGATAGGCGGTTACGCCGGGATTAGTATTGAGGAAGGCAACTGCGCCTATGTGCCTACCGGTGGAATGCTTCCGGAAGGAAGCGATTCGGTGGTCATGATAGAGGACACCGAAGACCTTGGCAGAGGCAGCATTGCCGTTTACAAACCCATAGGACCCTGGGAGAATACCATAAGAAGCGGGGAGGATATAAAGGCCGGCCAGGTGGTACTCAAAAAAGGGACGGTTATAAGGCCGCAGCACGTGGGAGTGCTGGCAAGTATCGGGCTGGATACGGTGCCTGCCCGAAAAAAGCCGCGGGTTTCCATTATTTCCACCGGTGATGAACTTATTACGCCGGGGGAGGACCTAATGCCCGGTAAAATATGGGACATAAACAGCTATTCGTTGGCGGCGGCGGCTGCCGAAGACGGTGCCTCTCCGATACTTGGGGGTATAGTGGCAGACGACAGGGCTGCTATAAAGACAAAGGTTATGGACGTCTTAACTAGAAGCGATTTTGTGCTTATTTCAGGGGGCAGCTCCGCCGGGACCAGAGATTATACCGCCGATATTATAAACGAGCTGGGCAACCCGGGCGTTTTGGCCCACGGGGTTTCAATAAAACCGGGAAAACCCACCATTATTGGCGGCATAGATGGTAAGCCGGTGATAGGCATGCCGGGGCAGCCGGTCTCGTCGCTGGTGGTGTACAATGCGGTGGTTTCCCCGTTTCTTAGAAGGATGACCGGACAGGCCGAAAGGCAAAAGGCCGAATATAGGGCGGTGTGCGACGAGAACTACTATTCTTCCCCGGGCAGGGAGGAATACCTTATGGTGACGGTCTACCGAGGGGATAACGGAAAGGTGCGTGCGCGCCCGGTGTCCGGCAAGTCGGGTATGATAACCACCATATCCAATGCAAACGGTATGGTAGTTATACCCAAGAACAAGGAAGGCCTGTACAGGGATGAAGAGGTTCGGGTGATAATGCTTTAGGGAGGGCTTATATATGAAAGGGAAAAACGTATATCTTTCAAGCAAGGAACTTGAACAGGCGTTGGACGAGTATACCAGCAGGCTCAAGGGTTTTTTCGACAGCTGCAAAACCGAGGGAATAGACACCGCCCTATCACTGGGCAGGGTTACCGCAGAGCCGGTATTTGCTATTGTTTCGTCACCCCATTTTAACGCTTCGGCGATGGACGGTATAGCCCTTAAAGCAAACGTCACTTTCGGGGCGCGCGAGCGCAACAGGATAAGGCTTTCTGAGGGAAAGGACTACGTGGTAGTGGATACCGGAGATCCGATTCCATCCGGTTACAATGCGGTAATAATGTCTGAGAACCTTATCGAAAAGGGCGAGGGCGAGGTGGAAATATCCGCACCGGCAACGCCCTGGCAGCATATACGGCCCATAGGAGAGGATATGGTGCAGGGGGAACTCATTATTCCTACCTTCCATAAAATAAGGCCGGTGGATATAGGTGCAATGCTGGCCGGGGGAGTTAACACCGTCCGGGTCATTAAAAAACCCCGGGTGGCCATAATACCCACCGGTACAGAGTTGGTACTGCCGGGGGAACCCCTTAAGGAGGGCAGCCTAATCGAGTACAACTCCCATATATTTACAGGTCTTATTGAGGAATGGGGCGGGGAAGCCGTAAGGCAAAAACCCATTCCCGATGTATACGAGGATATTAAGGATGCCCTAAAGAGGGCGGTGGACGAAAGCGATATGGTGCTTGTAAACGCCGGGTCCTCCGCGGGCAGGGAAGACTTTACAAAGGATATTATCCGGGAACTGGGGGAGGTAATAACCCATGGAATAGCCGTAAAGCCGGGCAGCCCAGCCATACTGGGCATTGTGTCCGGCAAACCGGTGGTGGGAATCCCCGGTTACCCGGTTTCGGCATATATAATAATGGAAAATATAGTTAAGCCCCTTGTTTGCAGGCACCTGAATCTGGTCGAAAGGTGCGGCCGGGAGGTGGAGGCGGTTTCATCCAGGAGAGTGGTGTCCTCGCTCAAAAACAAGGAGTTCGTAAGGGTCAAGCTCGGGAAGGTGGGGAATAAGCTTATAGCCACCCCGTTAACCCGGGGTGCCGGCGTTGTTATGTCGCTGGTGCGGGCGGACGGAATACTGGCAATACCGCAAAGCAGCGAGGGCGTGGACGCCGGTGAGACTGTCAGGGTAAGGCTTTTAAAGGACCCGGAAGAAATAGAAAACACTATAGTGTGCATTGGTAGCCATGACCCGATACTGGACCTTTTGGCAAACGAGATTCACCACAAAAATCCAAGACTTCACCTTGCCTCGGCTCATGTTGGAAGTATGGGAGGGATAACCGCTCTTTTAAAGGGTGAGACCCATATTGCCGGTGTTCATCTGCTAGACGGGGAGACGGGTGAGTACAACGTTAGCTATATTAAAAAATACCTCGGGGTAGGGAGGATTGCCCTTATAAAACTGGTAGACAGGATACAGGGTTTTATGGTTAAGAAGGGTAATCCCAAAGATATAAGGGATTTTTCCGACATTGCAAGGGAGGGGGTAAGTTTTGTCAATAGGCAGAAGGGTTCCGGGACAAGGCTACTCCTGGACTACAAATTGAAGGAGGAAAAAATTGACCCAGCCACCATTTATGGCTATGACCGCGAGGAGTTTACCCATATGGCGGTGGCGGCGGCGGTGGCTTTTTCGGATATAGATGTGGGGCTGGGTGTGTATTCGGCGGCCAGTTCTCTCGGGCTTGATTTTGTACCGGTGTGTAGCGAGGAGTACGACCTGGCGGTACCGGTGGAATTCCTGAAAGATTCCAATATAAAACTCATGCTGGGGATAATAAGGGATAGTGCCTTTCAGGAAAAAATAAAGGCGATGGGAGGTTATTCCCTGGAAAGGGCGGGGGAAATTGTACCTGTTGACTAAAGGGGGTGTCTTTATGCAGGATAACTATAACAGGCGGATTGACTATATGAGAATATCTGTAACCGACCGGTGTAACTTAAGGTGTTTTTACTGTATGCCGGAAGAAGGCGTATGTAAAATGGACCACCGGGACGTGCTAAGGTATGAGGAGATAATAAGGGTGGTCCGGGAGGGCGCACGACTTGGTATATCCAGGATACGCCTTACAGGAGGCGAGCCACTGGTAAGGCCGGGTATAGAGGGCCTGATAAGGAGTATAAGGTCTGTAGAGGGAATAAAGGAGATTTCCCTAACAACCAACGGACAGCTTTTGAAGGATATGGCGGCGGATTTGAAACAGGCCGGCCTTGACAGGGTTAACATAAGCCTTGATTCCCTTGTGCCGGAAAAGTATAAAGAGATTACAAAGGGTGGGAACTTGAAAAGGGTATTGGAAAGCATCTGCGTTTGTATAGAGACCGGTCTTAAACCGGTAAAAATAAACGTGGTTATTATGAAAGGCGTAAACGATGACGAGATAGAGGACCTTGCAAAGCTTGCCAGGATGCTGCCTATAAGCGTAAGGTTTATTGAGCTTATGCCTATAGGGCATACCTTGCAAAGGTATGAAGACCATTATATTTCAATGGACAGCGTTATGAAAAGGCTGCCGGGCCTGGTACCGGTGGATAAGGTACAGGGCGGCGGGCCTGCGGTAAATTACAGGCTACCGGGAGCTATAGGTACCGTGGGATTTATAGGCGCGTTAAGCCATAATTTCTGTCACAGGTGCAACAGGATAAGGCTTACTGCCGACGGTAAAATAAAGCCCTGTCTGCATAGCGATCTGGAGGTGGACCTAAGGCCCGCCCTAAGGGAGGGTAAGGGCGAACTTGGCGATGCGCTGGTCCGAGCTATAGAGCTAAAGCCACAAAGGCACAGTATGGATAATGCGGGTGGGATAGAAGGCAGCAGGGATATGTACCAGATAGGAGGTTGATTTTTGTGAAGGGGCTGACTCATTTAAACGGTCAGGGCCGTGCAAGGATGGTGAACGTTGGGGACAAGGATATAACCGATAGAAGAGCTGTGGCCATGGGAAGGGTGTACATGAAACCTGAAACGCTGGAACTGGTGGAAAAGGGCGGCATGAAAAAGGGGGATGTCTTGGCGGTGGCCCAGGTGGCCGGGATAATGGGTGCGAAGAAAACAGCCGATATAATACCCATGTGCCATCCTCTAAGCATTAACGGCATTGACATAAGATTTGAAATAAACCACCATCTCACGGCAGTGGAAATAAGGGCAGAGGTTGGCGTGTCCGCCAAAACAGGGGTGGAGATGGAAGCCCTGGCCGCCGTTTCCGTAGCGGCACTTACCATTTATGATATGTGCAAGGCGGTGGACAAGGAAATGGTTGTAGGAGATATACAGCTTCTCGAAAAATCCGGGGGAAGGTCCGGAACGTTCGTAAAGGAGGTCAAGGCTGGTGGAGGGAAGGATAACTGCCGTTAATATTAGCGAGGAAAAGGGGCAGATAAAAAAACCCATGGAAAGGGGCAACCTTATAAAGGACTTCGGACTGGAGGGAGATGCCCATGGCGGTAAAGGGCACCGGCAGGTAAGCCTCCTGGCGAAGGAAAGCATAGACAAGATGAAAGCCTTAGGGATTGAGGGACTGTGTACCGGAAAGTTCGCGGAAAACATAACCACCGAAGGCATTGCTCTGCATACTCTTGAGGTGGGAACAAGGCTTAAGGCAGGCAAAGCAGTGTTGGGAATAAGTCAGGTCGGAAAGGAATGTCATTTGGACTGCGAGATTTTAAGGCAGATTGGAAAATGTGTATTAACCACCGAAGGTATATTTGCCAGGGTGATAGAGAGCGGTACAATAAAGCCCGGGGATAAAATAGAAGTAATAGATATATAACGCATTTAGAACTTTACGTCTCCTGGCGTGTCATCCTGAGCGTCTCTGTCATCCTGAGCGGTAGCGAAGGATGACAGAATAGCTCAGGATGACAGCTGTGCAAAATCTATTTCAACTAGTGGTTTTCGGAAAACAATTCTCCGTTGGAACATATTCTCGGGTTTATTTTGAAAAAGAATTGTAGTATAATTAAATGTATTATGTGAAATAATATATAGTTTTTTGAATTTTTTACTCCGCAAAAGTCATAGGCTTTTGAGCGGGAAACTATAAAAAACGGCACTTATTTATGGCAAAGGAGTGGAAAAAATGCCAATGAACCTGTTAACCTTTAAAGGAGGTGTACATCCTCCTCAAAATAAACATAGGACCGAAGGCATGCCTTTAAATAAAGCAAAGGTACCTGGCCTGATAGTAATACCCCTTCAGCAGCATATAGGCGCACCCTGTGAACCTATTGTAAATGTCGGGGAAGAGGTAAAACTGGGACAGAAGATTGGGGAACCAAAAGGGTTTGTTTCAGCACCTGTGCATTCCAGCGTATCGGGTAAGGTTGCAGCCATTGAAAAAAGAGTCCATCCCGGAGGTGGGATGGTGATGTCGGTGGTGATAGAGTCCGACGGACTTGATACCATTGATGAAAGCATAAAACCACAGGGAAAACTTGAAGACCTGACCGCCGACCAGATAAAAAATATAATGCGGCAGGCAGGCCTTGTGGGAATGGGAGGGGCAACCTTTCCGGCCCAGGTGAAGTTTTCTCCGCCCCCGGACAAAAAAATTGACACAATTATTTTAAACGGAGCGGAATGCGAACCCTACCTTACTTCCGACCACAGGCTTATGGTGGAAAAATCGGAGGACGTGGTTAACGGCATAAAAGCCATGATGAAGGCCGTTAACGTGGATAAAGGATATATAGCCATAGAGGAGAATAAACCGGATGCCATTAAAGCGGTAACCCAAGCCGCCAAGGGTGAAGAAAATATAAAGGTTGTCACCCTTAGGGCAAAGTACCCGCAGGGGGCTGAAAAACAGCTTATCAAAGCGTGTACCGGCAGGGAGGTTCCCTCCGGAGGGCTGCCAATGGACAGCGGTGTAATTGTAAACAACGTGGGCACCGCCGCAGCGCTGGCCTGCGCCATAGAAACCGGGATGCCGCTTGTGGAGAGGATAGTAACCATAACCGGCAGCGGTATAAAGGAGCCGCAGAACCTGCTTGTCAGGATAGGCACACCCTTTGCCGATGTGATTGAGCAGTGCGGCGGCCTGGAGGAAAACATCGGTAAAATAATCCAGGGAGGACCTATGATGGGTATCGCCCAATACACGATAGAAGTGCCGGTTATAAAAGGAACCTCCGGCATTCTGATATTAAAGGAAGAGGACCTGGGGCTTACACCGGAGCTTCCTTGCATAAAATGTGGCAAATGCGTGGACGCATGCCCGATAGGCCTTATGCCCACAAAGCTTGATGGCTTTGCGAGCAAGGGTATGCGGCGGGAGGCGGAGGAGTATAATGCGGTGGACTGTATAGAATGCGGCAGCTGTTCTTTTGTATGCCCTGCCAAACGGCCGCTGGTGGAAAGGATTCGGCTTATAAAGGCCGATATTTTGGCGGAAAGACGGAAAGCGAAACAAGCCTGATTGGATAGGAGGGAAAAGCTATGGGCTATGGAAATCTGGTAGTAAGTTCTTCACCGCACATCAGGTCGGAAGAAACGGTTCAAAGGATAATGATTGATGTTATAATAGCACTGCTGCCTGCAACTGCCGCTTCCGTTTACTTTTTTGGAATGAGGGCACTGGCAATAACCCTTACAGGCATTATTGCCGCAGTGGCAGCCGAAGCGGCTATACAGAAGATTAGAAATAAGCCAGTTACAATAAACGACGGAAGCGCAGTAATAACAGGGCTTCTGCTGGCGTTAACACTATCCCCGGCCATGCCGCTGTGGATGGTGGCGGTGGGTGCCGTAGTAGCTATAGGAATTGGAAAGCAGGTGTACGGAGGATTGGGAAGCAATCCCTTTAATCCTGCCCTTGTGGGAAGAGCTTTCCTGGTCGTTACCTTCCCCGTTCATATGACTACCTGGGTAAGCCCTGTGGACGGTGTTACATCGGCAACACCGCTGGGTCTTTTAAAGATGGAAGGAATTAAAACCGGTTACATGGAGCTCTTTATAGGTAATGTAGGAGGCTCACTGGGAGAGACATCGGCCCTTCTGCTTATTCTGGGAGGTTTGTACCTGTTGTACCGGGGTATAATTGACTGGAGAATACCCGCCTTTTACCTGGGTACGGTAGCCGTTATGACTATGGTACTGGGCGGTGACCCGATATTCCACCTGTTTTCGGGGGGACTAATGCTGGGGGCATTCTTTATGGCAACCGATATGGTTACAACACCGGTTACAAAAATGGGCAAGATAATATTCGGTGTAGGTGCCGGAATACTCGTGGTTATAATAAGACTTTACGGTGGGTATCCCGAGGGAGTGCTCTTTTCGATACTCCTTATGAATACCTTTACACCTATTATTGAGAAATACACCCGCCCGAAAATTTATGGGGAGGTTAAGCGATGATGAAGAATCCTATAGCAAGGCTAATAATCGTACTTGCGCTTATTTCAATTGGTTCGGGGCTCTTCCTTGCACTTACCTATACCTATACCATACCCCATATTGAAGCTAATGCTGCCCGCGACCAGGAGGTGGCAATACTGGAAACCCTTCCGGATGCTGTCAGCTTTGAGGAACTGAAAAACACAGAATTTCCGATATATGTGGGACTGGACAGTAGCGGCAACGAGGTAGGGTTTGCCTATGTGGCAGAAGGAGGAGGTTTCCAGGGTATGATCGGGCTTATGGTGGGAGTAGACCCCGAGCAGGAAATAATAACAGGGGTGAAAATCCTCAGCCATTCGGAGACCCCCGGCCTTGGAGCAAGGATTACCGAAGCGGTTTTTCTGGATCAATTTGCACAGAAATCAATAAGTGACAATTTCATAGTTAAAGAAGACATTGATGGTGTGACTGGTGCTACCTTTTCTTCAAAATCGGTTTCAGCGATATTGGAACAAACCCTTCCTAAGGCTGTGGAACAGTATAGGGAATCGGGAGGTGGAAAGTAATGAAATTCGGATATGAGTTTATTAAAGGCCTTTGGGATGAAAACCCGACCTTCAGGCTTGTTCTCGGAATGTGCCCCACGCTGGCTGTAACAAACGCAGCAATGAACGGACTGTCAATGGGTCTTGCCACCACCTTTGTTCTGGTGGGTTCCAACATTATGGTTTCGGCACTTAAAAAAGTTATACCCGATGAGGTTAGGATACCTTCCTACGTAATTATTATTGCTACATTTGTTACAATAGCAGACCTTGCTTTGGCGGCATTTTTCCCGGAAATATACAGGGTGTTGGGATTGTTTATTCCCCTTATAGTGGTTAACTGTATAATCCTTGCCAGGGCTGAAGCCTTTGCGGCAAAGAACAGCATCGGAAAATCCGCGCTTGACGGCCTTGGAATGGGGTTCGGCTTTACCTGGGCACTGACATTCCTTGGGATAATAAGAGAAATACTTGGAATGGGTTCGGTGTTCGGGATCAAGCTGTTCGGAGAAGGTTTTGTATCGTGGATAATATTCATACTGCCTCCGGGGGCGTTTTTGACCCTTGGTTTGATACTGGGATTGTTTAATGCGGTGCTGGGCAAGAAAAAGAAAGCACAGTGCAGTTAAATTGTGTCATCTTACCTTATGTAAAGGGGGAATTTAAGTAATGGAACTTTTATTGCTGTTCATAAGTACAGTGCTTATAAATAATTTTGTTCTTTCAAGGTTCCTTGGGATTTGCCCCTTCCTTGGGGTCTCAAAAAAAATCGAGGTAGCTTTCAGTATGGGACTTGCGGCAACCTTTGTTATGACACTGTCCGCCATAGCCACATGGCTTATTCAGCACTATATATTGATGCCCTTCGGGATGGAAAGATTTCTGCAGTACGGTGCGTTTATACTGGTAATTGCATCTCTGGTGCAGTTTGTGGAAATGTTTCTTAAGAAAACAAGTCCTGCACTGTACCAAAGCCTTGGAATATTTCTGCCGCTTATTACTACCAACTGTGCGATCTTAGGGCTTGCACTACTGTCCGCACTAAACGGATACGACCTTATTACAAGCACCGTTTTTGGTTTCGGAGCGGGGGTTGGTTTTACGCTGGCCATATCGTCAATGGCAGGGCTTAGGGAAAACATGGAGTTCGGCGATGTGCCGGAGCCCTTTAAGGGTGTACCCATAACCCTTATTACTGCGGCAATTATGTCAATGGCGTTCATGGGCTTTTCCGGCCTGATATCCATGTAGCATTAATTGGGGACATTTTTTTCAATCGAGTGACCATTGCAGGGATGGGAAGTATTCTTGATCTGAAAGCTTATCGATAGGGGACATTTCTTTGAGAAGTGGGATGTGGGAGTGGGAGCATAACAAAGAGGTGTGTCCCCATACCTTAACAGGAGGTGAAATAATGGACAATACCATATTAATTGCTGTCGTGAGTATGGGTGCCATTGGGGTGTTCTTTGCCGGATTTCTTGCCTTTGCGTCCAAAAAGTTTGCCGTTGAGGAGGACCCAAGAATCGGAGCAATACTGGAAGTGCTGCCCGGAGCAAACTGCGGAGGCTGCGGTTATCCCGGATGTTCCAACTATGCAGCAGCTGTGGTTGCCGGGGAGGTGGAATGTAACGGTTGTCCTGTGGGCGGCCCCGATGTTGGCAGTAAGGTAGCAAAGATAATGGGAATAAAAGATGCCGACATTTCATCGGAAAAAATGGTTGCGAAGGTACTGTGCGGAGGCGACAGCGGAAAATGCGAGAATAAATACAGGTACGCCGGGGTGGAGGACTGTGCTGCCGCGGCCAGAATGGCTGGCGGAGGACCAAAGGGCTGTCAGTACGGATGCATGGGCTATGGGTCCTGTGCCAAGGTTTGTCCGGCGGACGCCATAACCATAACCGACGGTGGTATTGCGGTTGTTGATGAAGAAAAATGCATCGGCTGCAAAAAATGCGTTGCGGCGTGCCCCAAGAATATAATAAAGATGGTGCCCTACGGCAAGGAGGCCCATGTGCTGTGTTCAAGCCCCGAGCCGGGTAAAGTGGTGAGGAAGGTCTGCAAGGCCGGTTGTATTGCATGTAAAAAGTGTGAAAAAGCGTGCAAATTTGACGCTATTTACGTTGAAAACAACCTTGCGGTAATAGATTACGATAAATGCACCGGCTGTATGGAATGCGTGAAAGCGTGCCCGGTCAAGTGCATAAAGGGAGACCTAGAAAAAGTCACCGTAGCCGTATAAATAACAAAAAGGGACAAGTGCGGACAAGGGACGGTTCTTTGTCCGCGTTCATTACGTTCATTATGACGGTTTTTGGTTTCGTGAAAGAGAAGTACATGGACTTATTATTCATGAAACCCGGCATTATCGATAGTAATGGGTTATTCTATAGAAACCAAACCGGTGATAGTCCACCGGTTTTTTCAACTAAGCTGTAATCTAACCGGGTATACTACCGACCAAAGCACCGAAATAAAGGAGGTTAACATGGCTGTAATAAAAGCATTCAGGGCTATAAGGCCCTCGGAGGATATGGCACACCGGGTCGCAGCCCTTCCCTATGACGTGATGAGCCGGGAAGAGGCAGTGGAAATGGCCAGCGGGAATGAATATTCATTTCTAAGGGTAGACCGACCTGAAATTGAATTCGACAGTGGCGTATCCTTTGACAATCCCCTGGCTTATAAAAAAGCCTCGGAGAACTTAAAAGGGCTTATGGCGCAGGGAGTTTTAGAAAAGGACCCCACGGATTATTTGTACATATATCAGTTGGAGAGCGAAGGATATAGCCAGGCGGGACTTGTGACCTGCCTGGCCGTGGATGATTATCTGGAGGGAGTAATAAAAAAACACGAACATACCAGACAGGATAAGGAACTTGACAGGACAAAGCATATTCTGGAGTGCAATGCCCATACAGGCCCCATACTCCTATTTTACAGGGAGCAGAGGGATATTGGGGAGGTAATGGAGCAATGGATGCGTACAAAAATACCGGTATATGACTTTGTATCGGAGGATGGTGTAGCCCATCGGGTATGGGTCATAGACAGCCGGGAAGTTGTTCAAAAGCTTATTGGGATATTCGGCGGTGTAGACAGCCTTTATATAGCCGACGGACACCACCGCTGTGCGGCGGCGGCCAGAGCATGCCTTGAAAGGAGGAAGGGCGGATACAGCGGTGATGAAGAATTCAATTTCTTTTTGGGCGTAATATTCCCTCACAATGAACTGCGCGTACTTGATTACAACAGGATAGTTGATGACCTGAACGGGCTTGGCAAAGAGGAATTCCTTCAAAAAATCATTTCAAACACCGGGACAGGTCCCTTGTTTGAAGTAAGTCCCGTTGAAGTGACCGGGGCATACAGGCCACAGAATAAACATAGTTTTGGTATGTATATAGAGGATAGGTGGTATCGGTTGGATTCGATCCCCGGAACCTGGGATAAAAAGGGCCCCATTGAACGTCTGGATGTTTCCATTTTGCAAAAAAATCTATTGAATCCGGTGTTGGGCATAAAGGACCCAAGGACCGACAAAAGGATCGAATTCATAGGCGGCATAAGGGGACTTGAAGAACTGGAAAGAAGAGTGGACCGGGGAGCAGCGGTGGCCTTTTCGCTGTACCCGACTTCCATTAAGGACCTTATGGATGTGGCGGACGCAGGCTTGGTTATGCCGCCCAAGTCCACCTGGTTTGAACCCAAACTTCGAAGCGGTTTATTTGTTCATTATTTAGGATAGATAAAAAACGGATAGACAAGGGGAGACACGGGGACGGTTCTATTGTCTTTTTTGCGCCAACAGATACGCATGCCTATGGCTCTGTATTTTCGGCATCGGCACATATAACTCCGCGTGACAACAACTCCGTGCCCTTGTCACCGTCCCCTTATCAAACAATGTACTTGCCTCACTGTATGAAGGTTGGCTGAGTGAAGAAGACGCGAACCCGGACAAAGAACCGTCCCTTGTCCGCTTTTGTGGCGGTGGGATGGAAGGTCTCTTGCGGAAATGCTATAATAGGGCAGAGGTAGGTGAATAGGATGAAGGACACTAAGCGTTTGGCGGAATGGATAAAGCAGTCAAGGTTTACGGTTGTCCTTACCGGTGCCGGCATGTCCACCGAAAGCGGACTTCCGGATTTCCGGTCAAAAAGCGGCTGGTGGAAGAATTACGACCCAACCACCATCGCAACCGTTGATGCGATGGAAACCAATTACCCATTATTCCACGATTTCTACTGCATGCGGCTTAAAACCCTGGAGGGCTGCAGTCCCCACCAAGGCCATTACATACTGGCGGATTGGGAAAAAAAAGGGTTGGTACAAAGCGTTGCCACGCAGAATGTGGACGGTTTTCATAAAGCCGCGGGGAGCAGCAATGTATACGAACTGCACGGATCTTTGCAAAGTATTAGGTGCAGCCTTTGCGGGGGACTCAGCGGTGTAAAGGATTTTCTTGAAAAGGAAGCCTGCCGTTCCTGCGGCGGAAGGTTAAGACCCGGGGTTGTGCTTTTTGGTGAAATGCTGCCCCAGGATGCCTGGAACAGTGCGCTAAGAGATATAGAAAGGGCGGACCTTGTTCTCGTAATTGGTACCAGCATGCAGGTATATCCAGCCAATCAACTGCCATCCATGACGAAGGGAAAAACTGCCCTTATAAACTATGAGGTGCAGGGTGGCGGCAGCGGATTTGATATGGTAATTAAGGGGAAGGCCGGAAAAGTCCTGGCCGAAACAGACCAAATAATTTAGATTCTTCGGGCTTCGTTTCTTCAGAATGACAGGTGAAGGAATGTAAATTAATAATGTGTTATATATTGTTTCGCTGCTTTACAGATTACAGTATAGGATTTCGTTTCTTGCAGACACTATTAGCGGAGGTGTCTGATAATGAACATAAATCTAACGGCGAAGGAAAGAAAACTGCTTGAGGACCAGAAAAGCCATGAGGAGATTTGCGTCCAGAAGTATACTAACTATGCAAATATGGCATCGGATGCACAGCTCAAGGAGCTGTTCAAAAATCACGCGAGTATTGAGCAGGAGCATTTGAACTCCATAAACCAGCTCCTTAGTGGCCAGGTGCCGAATTTGCAGGCCCAGGGCGGCGGCGGAGGAGGAGGAAGTACAGGCCAGCAGCAGATGAGTAATTTGCAGGCCCAGGGCAGTTTTAATGTCAATGAGGCGAGCGACAAGGACCTGTGTACCGATATGCTGATGACCGAAAAGTATGTTTCAGGGACATATGATACCGCCATATTCGAGTTCAAAGACTCGCAGGTAAGGGATGTACTGAACCATATTCAGAAAGAGGAGCAAAAGCACGGGGAAGCGATCTTTAAATACATGGAGAGCA
>JAQUCT010000033.1 GCA_028686075.1 Bacillota bacterium | reverse complement strand
TTTTCCAATAACACTCCTCCTGTGTCGGTTTCCATTTTTTACTTATTACTTTTCCCTATCTATATTACCATATTATTTGTCCAATTAATAGCAAAATCAGTGCCTATTAAGCATGCTTTCGTATATTTCTTTCATTTCCTTTGCATCCTTCGCCATAGTGCCCCTTGATTCGCATATTATTACCGGCTCAAGCCCTTTTTCTATTATTGCCCTTGCAAGGGGCTTAAATTCAGGCCCGTACTGCGTATCCGCAAAGGTCCAGTGCTTTTTTTCACCGCCCTTTGTGAACTCCACCCTGCTGAAATGTATGTGAAGGCTTCTTGTGCGCTCCATGCCCAGTGCTCCTTCAATAGTATCCAGCACCTCTTTATAGTCATCACTGGTTTTAAGGCCTCCCCCGGTGTAGGCGTGTATATGCCCAAAGTCTATTGTGGGCATCAGCCGTTCATCCACCCGACACATTTCCAGCACCTCCCCAAGGCTGCCCAGTTGATTTTTCTTGCCCAAAGTCTCGGGACACAGGGCTATGTCCCCCAGTCCCCTGTCATCCACCTCATTTATTACCCGTCTTAGGGTTTCCAGTGCCAGTTCAAGGGCACTTTTTCTGTTCATTCTGCTGCAGGACCCCGGATGGAACACTACCCTTTTAGCCCCCATCCACCGGGCCGCCCCAAGGCTTTGAAGTATATAGTTTACCGAATTGACCCTCTTTTTCGGATCAGTGCTGGCAAGGTTTATGTAATAGGGCGCATGAATGCTGAGGGCTATATCATATTTATCCGCCTCCTCGCCAATCTTGGCCGCTGTATTCTCCTTTATCTTTACGCCCTTGGTACACGAGTACTCATAGGCATTAAGCCCCATTTCTGCCAGCCAACTGGGAGCCTCCACCGACGATTTGTGCCCCTGATCGTAAAAGGAGAGCGAGTTACCGGATGGGCCAAACCTTATTTCCATTGAATCACATCCCTTTGCATTTGTATTTTAGCCTATAATCGATATCTTTTGGGACAGTGCTTTCAACATTTCCTCCACCGGTGCTTCAAGGCCGGTCCAAAGGGTGAAGGCTTCCGCTCCTTGGTATGCAAGCATTCCCAGTCCGTTTACGGTAGTGCATCCCTTTTTAGTGGCCTTATCCAAAAATTCCGTCCGGGGCGGATTATAGACTATATCGCACACCACCGTATCCCCTTTCAAAGGCTCCAAATCCAACGGTATTTGTTTTTTATTTGGGTACATACCAATGCTGGTTGCATTGACCAGTATATCAATTTCCTTAAGGACCTCCGCCATCACACCGGTTTCCATGGGCAGTGCTTCAGCACATTCCCTCACCCCGGTATTTATATCCTTGCACAATCCTTCTGCCTTTTCACTGGTCCTGTTGCATATGTATATATGCTCTGCTCCCCGTGCTGCAAGAGTCATAGTTATGGCCCGGGCACCACCGCCGCTGCCTAGCACCAACACCCTTCTACTCTTTACCAAAAGACCGGTCTTCTCCTCCAGGGAACGGACAAATCCTTCCCCGTCGGTGTTGTATCCCTTTGTCCGGCCCTCTATAATAACTGCAGTATTTACAGCCCCTATCAGCTTTGCAAGGTCATCCAACTCGTCCATATACTCCATCACCTTTATTTTGTAAGGTATGGTTACGTTAAACCCGGCAAAGTTCATCCTTCTTATACCCTCTATTACATCCCCGAGACCCTCCTGCACCACCTCTATGGGAAGATACAAAAAATTTAGCCCCGCCTTCTCAAAGGCTGCGTTTTGCATGGCCGGGGAAAAGCTGTGGCCTAAGGGATATCCCAAAAGCCCCACCAGCTTTGTCCGGGTATCTATAGCTATCATAACAGCACCTCCTGCCCCTCACCTGCTTTTTTTGCAGCAGTACAAATACCGATTGCCTGTACTATATCATTACCTGCACCCGATACACTTAAGGCCTTCCTTCAACAGTTCCTCTGTTATACCGGCGGTTATATCCATATCCCCTATGCTTTTTGGCATTATAAAACTTATCTGTCCCCGTCTTTTCTTTTTATCACGTCCTAGGTATTCCAAAACCTTCCCCATCGGTAAGTCCACCCGGCTTGGAAACCCGTAAGAATCAAGTACACCCGTTATACTGTCGCAGTCCCGCTTATTAAGCACACCCGTCACAAGGCCAATACGTATTTTGGCCCTTATGCCCAGTGCTACCGCATCACCATGCCCAAGCCGGCCATATCCGGCAGCAGCTTCCAACGCGTGGCCCACGGTGTGTCCCAGGTTTAAAACCCTTCTTGGACCCGTTTCCCGCTCATCCTTTTCAACTATGCCTGCCTTTATGCGGCAGCACCGTTCCACCACACCGGCCAATACCTCCGGTTGCCTGGCTAGGATGGCCGCTTTTTTTTGCTCCAGCATACAAAAAAGTTCGTCGCCTTCTATAAGCCCGTACTTGACGCATTCGGCCAAACCCTGCCGGAACTGGTACCCGGAAAGGTGTTTAAGCAGCCGGGTATCCGAAACCACCAGGCCGGGCTGATAGAAGGCACCTACCATATTTTTGCCCTCCGAGAGGTTTACCGCCGTTTTGCCGCCAATGCTGCTGTCCACCTGAGCCAAAAGGGTTGTGGGCAGTTGTACCAACCCCATGCCGCGCATATAGGTGGCTGCAGCAAACCCCGCAAGGTCGCCAGTGACACCGCCTCCTAGCGCAAGTACTGCATCCCCCCTGTCAAACCCTCCTGCGGCAAGGCGTGAATAAACCTTTTCCGTCTGTCCCAGGGACTTATACTCCTCCCCGTCGGGGATTAGATGTACCCCGGCGTTAAAACCTTCTCTACAGAGCCCTTCGATAATGCCTTTTCCGAAAAGGGCATACACTATGGGGTTTGTCACCACAAGCAGCCTTGGCAAAGCACCGTTTTCCTTGAATATCTCTTCCAAAAATGTACCCAAACCCTTTAACAGATTGCTTCCGGTCACTATTTCACAGTGCCTGTCCCCTCTGAAGCTAAGTTTTTGTTTGTAAATGGAAGTTTTTGGCCCTACATCATCTGTTTTAAGCCCTGTCTCCTCCAAAATCCCTCCAGCGGTTTGCTTGACCGATTTGCCTGCAGTATCCAACACAAGGTGGGCGGTCATATACTGGCAATGCCTACTGCGGTACAGTTTATTTAGGCTTTCAAAGCCTCCCTTTAGAAGGGGCCTTTTTACTCTGCTTTCTTTTAGCCTTTCCCACAGAACCTCCGGCGGACAGTTAAGGTAAACAACGCGCCCGTTCTCCGCCAGCCTTGCACGGTTTGTTTCGTCCATCCAGGCACCCCCGCCGGTGGCAATAATTATGCGTCGCATCGCTGTAACTTTTTTTACTGTCTCCCGCTCCAAAGTCCGGAAAGTTTCCTCGCCAGTGCGGGCGAATATGTCACAAATCCGTTCTCCGGCAGTTTGCTCAATTATCAGGTCGGTATCCAAAAAGGGCATACCCAGCCTTTTGGCCAGAAGCTCTCCAATGGTGGTCTTCCCCGAGCCGGGCATGCCGACAAGTACCAGGTTTTTAAAAGGCATTATTTATCTTCACCCTCCTTTGCAGGTTACTTAAAAGCTGTCTTAAAGCTATCCTTAAACGGTCCTTCCCACAGCTTTTGCCACCGGTAAAAGCTTCTTGGTCAGTGCTTTGAACCGGTCTATGTTAAGGGACTGCTGTCCGTCGGAAAGGGCCTTAAGCGGGTCGGGGTGTACTTCAATTATTAGCCCGTCTGCCCCGGCAGCCACCGCTGCCAGTGACATCGATTCCACATAGGACCAGTGCCCGGTACCGTGGCTGGGGTCCACCACCACCGGCAGGTGGCTTAATCTTTTTACCACCGCCACTGCACTCAGGTCCAGCGTATTTCTGGTATACCCTTCAAAGGTCCTTATACCCCTTTCGCACAGTATTACGCTTTCATTGCCCTCCGTAAGTATATACTCCGCCGACATAAGCCATTCCTCGATTGTATTCATCATGCCTCTTTTTAAAAGCACCGGAACCCTTACCCTTCCTGCTTCCTTAAGCAACGGGTAATTCTGGGCATTCCTCGAACCTATCTGGAGAATATCCACATATTCCACCGCCATTTCAACGTCCTCCGGTGCCAGCACCTCCGATACAACCGGTAGCCCGTGCAGCCTACCCGCTTCCTTCAAAAGCCTTAACCCCTCCCGGCCCAAGCCCTGGAAACTGTAGGGCGAAGTCCGCGGTTTAAAGGCACCGCCCCTTAAGATTACTGCTCCCGCCTCCCGTACCGCGGCGGCTGTCTCAAACACCGATTGACGGCTTTCAACGGCGCAGGGGCCCGCCATTATTACTACCCTTTCCCCGCCTATTTCAACGCCGCCAACCCGTACAACAGTTGGGTCGGGCTTAAAGTCCCTGCTGGCCAGCTTGAAAGGATGGGTAATAGCCAATACCCTTTCCACTCCGTTGCAGGCTTCAAATTGCTCTATATTGTTGTCCTTAGCATTACCTGCGATGCCAATAACGGTATTGTTACCGACTTGGTATATATGATATTTCAATCCCTTGCAGTCCGCCATGGCCAGTACTTTGTCCAGATTGTCCCCGGCTGTATTGGCGGCCATTACTATTATCATATTAGTTCCACCTGCCTCAATCGTTGTACAAAACCCGCCACACGCAGCGGAGGTCCTCTGCGGATACCTGACCGGGAGCCGTGGTTACCTCTCCGGAAGCATACACTATTTTGGAACCGAAAAAACCAGCGACTATCCTTGTGAAAGCACCCAATTTCCCCATAGCCATTAAAGATACAGGGATGCCAATCCCTTCACTTTGTACCCTGTGGGCCACGCCCAGCAGCCTTAACGCATCCCCACGACTATTGGCGGTAACCGCCACCTTTGCAATGTCCGCTCCCAAATACTTGGCCTGCCGTATCCTTTCAATCAGCGCATCCTCCTTTGGTGTCCCATCGAAACAGTGGTACGACAGTATAAGCCCTGTGCCGCATTCGCCCGCCAGCTCTCTCAGGCTGGCGATATCCCCCGGTCCGGATGAAAGTTCCACGTCCAAATAATCCAAAAGCCGGGTCTTAAGGGCACACCTTTGAAGGCTGTGCCTCAAACCTCCGGGGATTTTTCTCCATCCCCCCTCCTCTTTGCACCTTAGCGTAAAAACAAAGGGGATGTTATCTACTGCACGCTTCAAACGGTCCAGTATACGAGGAAGTTCCACCGTGCCACAGGACCAGTCAAACCCGTCGGCCCTCCACTCAATAAGGTCCGGCCCGAGTGCCGCAGCTCCGGCGGCCTGACAAAGCAGGTCATCAAGGTTTTCCGCCATAATGGGTATACATATAAGCGGCGGTTTTATTCCTGTTAAACTGTCCTTTACCGGCCGGTTTTCTTTATTCGTTGAGTCCATTCTCCTTCCGCCCCTCCTTGCCGCATTCAGTCTAAATATATTGCCAATTATAATATTTGTCAATGGTAAATGCATAAACGTATGTTTACCCGACCAAACAAAAACAGACAGGGGCGGCACGGTTAACCACCTGTCTTTAAATATGCCTTAATGCTCTTTCCTCTGCCTTATTCTCAATCTATGACCGAAGCGAAGGGGTTATCCCTGCCGTAGTCTCTTCCTATAAAGTCATAGGTTTCAGGCTGCGGTACCGTCTGGCCTTCTTGCCGTAGCGCATAGGCGTGCAGGTCCAGAGTCATGTCCAAAATATACTTGTTCTCCGAATAATCGATAAAAAGGTCAAAACCCTTTACGTTGTACAACCTCCCCGCACTCTCCAGTTCTCTTAAATAGTCCAGAATGTTCCCATAGGCCCCGGATATATAAATCTGTACCGGTATCTCAAAATAGCCCCTTTCCTCCCGGTTATCCCCTCTCCCGCTTCCCGTTGCGGCAGCCATATCAAAGTCAATGCTTAAAAGTTCCACCCCTGCCGCCTTCGCAGAGGCTTCCAGCCGGGTTACGACCTCTGGCCTTCTCGGGTTTGCCGGAACCATAACCTCCAGCTTATTTAGCTTTGTTTCCAGTTCCGCAATATCCGATAAAAGGGAAACCGTCTCGTTATCAGTGTCCCTTAAGCTTAATAGCCTTTCCTCTTTTTCCCTTACCTCTTCCTTTATTGCGTCAACCTCTGCTAACAGAGGGGTAAGAAAGTATTGATAATAGACGAATAAAAGACCCGCAACAATGGCCAATACAACCAAAAACCTCTCTCTTTTGCTAAGATTACTCCCCATCCCCTTCACCCCCAACAAAACACCTTGTTTCAAAGCTTAAGACATAATCATCGATAAGTGCAATGCCGACCGGTTCTGCAACTTCTATGCCCTCGATTCTTCTCAGCCCGACTACAAATTGGGCCACCGTTTTATAATCCGGGGCGATGCCGTATATGGTAATCATCCCGCCTTCCAAATAGCTGACAGATTCCAGCCGTACCCCTGAGGGTGTACTCCCGCCTATGTCCTCCAACAACGCTGACCATTCCATCCCTAAGGAACACAGCCTATGGACTGTTTCTTCCCTTTCCGCCAGCTGCTTTTCAAGGTCATCCCTGGTCTGCCTGTACTTCATCACCCTGCCCCAGCCGCCCATTTCGTGCTGTATGCCAATACTCATACTTTCCAAGCTGTCCCTATAGTTTAAGGGAAGTATTATCGCACCGACCGCTAAGGCACCCGCTAATAACCCTGCCAGTACCTTTGCCCTTTTAGCTCTTCTTCTTTTCCTAATATTCCTGTAATCCTCAGGAAGCAGATTTATATCCTTGTATTTGGCTTTATCTTCCCTAAGGGCCAATCCCAGTGCATTTACTAATACCTCACCCTGCTCCGGCGAAAACCTATCTCTGGCCAAGGTCGGCAGTGCCTCGGTAATTGAAACCTTTTTAAGGTCCAGGTTTGAAGCTATGTAACCACCAAAACCCTTTAGGTGGCTGCCCCCGCCGATAGCTATAACGGAATCCAAGCTGCGGCCGTTTCTTGACCTATAGAACTCCACCGAACGGTATATGTCCTTTAACAACTGTTCGGCGGTCGGCGATATACTCCTTGACATTTCCAGCGCAAAACAGTCCTCCGGTTTTTGGCCTTCCGAATATACAATTCCGTGGGCCTTTTTTTGTTGTTCCGCATCCTCCAGCGACAGGTTGAAGGTGTTGGCTATTGAGCTGGTCATCTCGCCGCCACCTTTTTGTAAAAGCCTTGTAAATACCGGTGCGCCATTTTCCATGAATGTAATTGTGGTAGAGGATTCCCCGACGTCCACCACCAGCTGCCGGTCGCCTTTCTGAACGTTTTTCAGCATAGTAACTACTCTGGAGGCACTGTTTCCATGAAAATCAAATACAAAGGGTTTTAGGTTCAAACCGCTAAGAAGTTCCATATATTCCCGTACTATTGCCGATTGCAGTGCCGCTATCAGAACCTTTACCTGCACTGCACCATCTCGCGTTTCTTCCCCCAGTATCCTGTAATCTGAAATATATTCCCCTGTGCCTGCCGGTATAAGTTGTTCTATTTCATACTTGATCGCACTATACAGTTCCTTTGGAACAAGTTTTGGCATGTAGACCGTTCTAATTATCATTTCCGGGCATGATAAAGAAAGCGATACCCTGGAAACCTTGCCTTTAATGCCTTTTAATATACCGTTTATTTTCGAGGCTATACCGGTGGTATCAATAATTCTACCGTCCCGCACCCAGCCTGCCGGTATCGCCAGGATACCCCAGTCATACAGAACGGGTCCTTTTCCGCAACTGTACAAAACCCATTTGATGCTGCTGCTTCCAATGTCCAGTCCCAATATATTACGTTTTAAGACCGGCATTTTTTCACCCCATCTATCCCCTTTAATGCCTCGGATTCTTAGAAACTATGTCGATTGCTTCCATTATGGTAGTCGTCACGTCCGCCTCAAACTGTATGGACATATTCAACACCTTCGAATATACCTCGCCCTTTTCGGATACTACATAATGAGGCGTAAGCCTGTTAAGTGCTATGGCCGCAATATCACTCAGGCATTTTTCGCATTTGCAGATATCCTCCATGTCCTTTACTATATTAAAGAGCAGGTGAATTACCACATCCTCCATATAGTTTTTAATCTTCATCCTCCACCCCCCTTATCTGTCTCCAGTTCCAAACCTCCACCTTGTTATCCTCTACGGAGTTTTCATAGTTCTCCACCAGTATAATAGCTTCCAGTCCCGCCGGTGCACCGCTGCATACGGCCATCGACTTTAGTTTTATTTCATATATTGTTTTATACAAAACAATATCTTCCCCCTCACCGACAAATATTTCATCATAGATTTCAACATATCCCACTGTTACTTTAAAGTCCCCGTAAACCCCGGATTCAACTAGACCAGAATCCTCCGGCCCCATTTCCCATTCTTTATCCCCTATAAAAGAGGGTAGTATTGTCTCCATCTCTGTTATTTCAAATATGGCCTTTTCCATCCCCGCCTCGGCAAGATAATAGGCCTTAACCACGTTCCGGTGCGCCGCTTCCATCCTGTACTCGTTTACCGCTACACCCAGTATTGCGATACCCAGTATAATCAAAACAAGGGCATAGACCATCACCATTACAAGGGCCGACCCATGCCTGTTTTTAACCATCGCTTTCCTTCCCCCTGGCGTTAATACCGAAGGTATAGGTCTTTTCTTCAATACCATCCATTTCTTTGGTGGTAATCTCTATTGTGATAAGTCCGTTTGCGTAGGAAAAACTGCAGTCCTCTATATACATTGCCACCGTTGTGCCACTTCCGTACATCCTTATTTCACCGGACCCCTGGTGAAACCTGTAAGTCTTACTTGGCTCGTCTTTATAGATTAGCATAATCCCCCGATTGCCCGGTTCTATTTTAAAAAAGTCTGCCTTCCTCACTTCAGTGCTTAAGATGTTTATGGCTATCCTTAAGTTTTGCTGTGCCTCCATCTGGTTTTCCGCCCTGCTCCAGGCCTTTGTTCCGGAAAAGTAAACCATAAAGGCAGCAGTTACCACAAGGCTTGCCAAGCCAAGGGCTATAAGAAGCTCTGCTATGGAAAAACCCTTGCTGTTATGAATACAATTCATCATGGCACACCGCCATCGTCCCCGCCTCCGCCGGGACCGGTGTCATAAAGCTGTGTGGTGTCTATCTCATCTATAAATACATTAGTGGCATAGGATGCCAGCATTATACCCTCGGTCTGCGGGTCCATACCCTGTCTTGGCGTTACATAAACCTTTAGCAAATCCAGGGCGTTACCCGCTCCGGCTCCTATGGCGGACACAAATATCTCCACACCGTATTGTTTCTTATAATCTTCTATCTTTTGGCCCTGATTGTCCGTATTAATATCCCCGGCTTTAATCCTGTCCATAATATCCCTTGCTACCGTCAGTGCCACGGTATTCCTAACGCTCCGGTGATTGCTTCCCGAGGCAGCGGTAAAAAGCCCTATTACCGGCGGAATTAAAAATCCCAGTATCGCAAGGGCAATAAGTATTTCAATCAGCGTAAAACCCCCATTTTGCTTAAGCCTTTCTTTCAAATCCACCACCTCATCTGTATACCCTTACTCTACCCGTTGCCAGAAGTACAGTTATTCTTATCTCCTTACCGCTTTTATCCACAAATCTTATAGTGCCGGCAGCCGAGGGTGCCCCCATTATATTAAAACTCAATATATTGTTGGTAAAGCTTGTGCTGAGCAGCGTTAATCCTTCCGGAAACAGAACCTGCTTTACTGTTACCTGTGTCGGATAGCTTGTATAGCTTATCCGGTAAAGGTTCAAATGAGTATTAAAGGTCACGCGATATATCCTTCCCTCGCCCATAGCCATTTGCTGCGCGTACCTTATATCCGTCACCAGTTCCCTAAGTACCGCATTAACCTCCGCCCTAGTAAATAACGCTTTGATACCGGGTACCGCCATGGCACAAATTATCGAAACAAGCAGCAGAACCACCAGCAGTTCTATAAGGGTAAAACCACTCCCGTCAGTGTGCTTTCATTATACCTCCCCCTCAAAACATCAATAAATAGAGGGAAACCATCCTTTGCCCGAAAAAATACGCAGCAATCACCGAACCACCGAGGAAGGGTCCGAAGGGTACCGGATCCTTCCTTCCCTTTTTTCCGGTAAGCAGTAGCACTATACCAAATAAGCCTCCCGCTACAAAGGATATAAAAAGTGCTACAAGCGTCAACCTCCACCCGAGGAATAGGCCGGCCACCGCCATAAGCTTTACGTCACCGCCTCCCATGCCTCCCTTGGAAAGAATAGCTGTCGCAAGGAGAATACCCCCTCCGGCCGCAAGGCCAAGCAGCGCATCGGTAAAGGAATGACCGACGGTGAATTTTGTAAAGGCTACCCCCGCAACCAAGCCAAATACTATCAAACCGTCGGGAATAATCTGTTCTTTCATATCAATAAACGAAACAACCAGCATTAACGATATCAATACAATACTCTTAATAAATAACACCCCGGTGCCAAGCCGGTAAAACGCCGCTGTATAGAGTACCGCGTTTATTAGCTCGACGACGGGGTATACCGGCGATATCCTGTCGCCGCAGTAACCGCACTTGCCCTTTAGAAAAGCGTAGCTTGCCACGGGTATTAAATGATACCACATAAGTCGCCTGCCGCATAAGGTACACCGTGAGGGCGGATATACAACCGACCTCTCTGCGGGTATCCTGTATATACAGACGTTTAAGAAACTGCCTGCAATAAGTCCGAATATAAAAACAAAAACGTACCCCATAGCATCCTTTCTTGGAAGAGATGGACAGTCCAGACAAGGGGACAGGTCCCTTGTCCGATCTTCCGCTTCCGCAAGATCCTTCGCTATTGCTCAGGATGACAGCTTTGTAAAGTCTTTATCACGTTACATATAGATATATTAATCAAGCAAATTACTGCCATTTGCGCTATCTCCATAGTACACTCCAGTACATACGCCTTTTTTTACTTCATAATAAAAACTGTTTTTATCGTCTGCCTGCGGCTCCGGCTTTTCCTTAAGGTAATCTGGTGCAAGACTATCTGCACTATCCGCATGGTCTTCATCATCGTTATCCATACAGTACTGTTCTGCCGCTCTTGCTATCATTTGTGCAGTAACTTTATCCGCCTTTTCCTTGGCGACCTTAATGGTTGCGGTAAACCTCGGTACCGCTATGGCGACTATTATCGCCAAAACCGCCAGCACCGCCATTAATTCCACCAGTGTGAAACCTCTTTTGTACCTGCCTACCCTCTTAATTGACCTTACTATGTACAGTATCATCCCCGTTCACTCACCTCCAAACCAATTAAGCCAATTGGTTTGTCTGCTCCCCGGTTTCCATTCAATACATGACAATAGAGTTATTCGACTTATTCCATAAGAATCCTTCCGGTTTGTTATTTTTTACCGTATTATCACCCTTTTTTTCATTCAAAGCTTAAAAATTTATCTGTGTCATCATATCAAACATTGGAACAACTATTGATATTACTATATAGGCCACCACCACCGCCATAACTATTATAATAGCCGGTTCCAGCAGTGTGGTCATCCTGTTCACCGCGCTCTCCACCTCATCGTCGTAGAAATCTGCGGTTTTTTCCAGAATATAATCAAGGGTTCCGGTGTCCTCCCCAATCTTAGCCATATGGGTAAGCATGGGCGGAAAGACCTCTATTCTTTTTAAGGGTTCTGCCAGTCCCCTGCCTCTTTTTATGCCCTCCTCAACCTCTTTCATACCCTTTAACACCACGGTGTTGCCAACCACCTTCTTAGTGACCTCTATCCCCTGCAAGAGCGGTATACCGCTGGACATAAGTGCCCCAAGGGTCCTTGCAAATCTCGCCGTTAACACCTTTTTGTTCACATTGCCAATAACCGGTATTCTAAGCCTTAATGCGTCAAAAAACTCTCTGCCCCTTAGGGTACAAGAGTACCACCTTACACCAAACAAAAGACCTACTAGACCCATAAGCAGTAAAAGCCCTCGATCCCGGATAAGAAAGCTAAGTTTCATCATTATCCGGGTGGAAAACGGCAGTACGGCACCCATCTGCTCAAACATGGAAGCAAAGGTCGGAAGTACAACAGTTATTAAGAATATTACCACCAGTATAGCCACTATGGCGATAAGGGCTGGATAAGCGAGCGCGTTTTTTACCTTCTGGTTTATCTCGTACTCCTTCTCGTAATGGACAGCCATCCTGTCCATAACCCTGTCAAGGGTCCCGCTTACCTCCCCGGCCTCCACCATATTTACAAGCAGTTCCGGGAATATATCCCTGTGCATGCCCATCACCAACGACAACCCTTTACCTTTTTGCACCTCCGCGTACAGAACTTCAACCCTTTGCCTCAGCCTGGCGTTTTCGGTCTGTTTTCTCAAAATATCAAGGCTGGACAGGATCGGTACTCCGGCGTTTATCGCCGTTGCAAACTGCCTGCAGAATATCGCAAGGTCCTTATGGGATATTCTCTTTAAAAATCTCTTAGTAGAGATGTCGCCTGACCTTTTTCGCTGCTCTTCTATCAGTACAGGATAGCAGTCCTTACCCTTAAGCATGTTAAAGACATCCGACTTATCGGACACTTCGTATGTACCCGCAACCATTTCTCCCATCCTGGTTCTTGCTCTGTACCTGTATACAGGCATATTTACCCTCCGTTACTTAAGTAATCATTTACCTAAGAACTTCATAAGCGTTTCTTCGCTGCTACAGTACATAAGTGCACTTTCGTGCTTAATCAAACCGTCTTTACACAGCTTGGCCAGGGCTGCATCCATCGTTTGCATGCCGTATTTGCCACCGGTCTGCATAGATGTAATTATCTGATGGGTCTTACCTGCCCTAATAAGGTTTCTTATGGCCGGGGTTGCAATCATAACCTCAACCGCCAGCACCCTTTTTTTGCCGTCTCTGCTGTTTATAAGGTTTTGCGATATAACCCCCTGCAAAACGGTGGAAAGCTGCACCCTTATCTGCTGCTGCTGATAGGGAGGAAATACGTCTATAATCCTGTCTATTGTTTTGTCGGCACCTACGGTATGCAGTGTAGACAACACCAGGTGTCCCGTCTCCGCCGCCGTTATTGCGGTAGATATGGTCTCTAAGTCCCGCATCTCTCCCACCAATATAACGTCCGGGTCCTGGCGCAGGGCAGACCTTAAACCGCTTGCAAAAGTCCGGGAATCGTAGCCTATCTCCCTTTGGTTTACTATGCTTTTATTGTGCTTATGCAGGTATTCTATAGGGTCCTCCAATGTGAGTATATGACAGTTCCGTTCGCTGTTAATAAGGTCAATCATCGCCGCAAGGGTTGTAGACTTACCGCTTCCTGTGGGGCCGGTCACCAACACAAGGCCTCTTGTTTTTCCGGCCAGTTCCGCCACCGCCTCCGGGAGGCCCAACTCCCCGAGGGTGGGTACACGCAGTGCCACAACCCGTAGGGCCATACTGCTGCTGCCCCTCTGGCGGTACACGTTGACCCTGAACCGGCCAAGACCCTTTACCGAATAGGAGAGGTCTATCTCGCCCCTTTGCCTATACTCTTCCAGGTGCTCCTTCTTCAGCACCTCCTCCACTATAGCCTCGGTGTCGGTTGTGTCCAGCTTTTTTGAACCTATAGGCACCAGGTTACCATTAATCCTGGCTGTGGGCGGCACCCCGACAGTTATATGTATATCCGAAGCCCCGTTCTTCAACGCGTACTTTAGCAGGTCTTCAAACATAAAGGCAATCTCCCCTTATTCATGCAGATATATAACCTTGGCCATTTCCGGGACAGTGGTTACGCCCCTTTTGACAAGCTTAGTGCAGCTATCCTTAAGGCTTATCATCCCCGCCTCCCGGGAGACTCTCTCCAGCTTGTCCGAGGAGACCTTCCGTCCTATCAGCTCCCTGTGCTTATCGGTGACCATCATTATTTCATGGACAGCGGTCCTGCCCCTGTATCCCGTTTTATGACAGCTGCCGCAGCCTTTTCCTCTGAAAAGGTCCACGTTGTTTCCCGGCGGCAGCCCAAGTACCTTCAATTCTTCCCCGGTCGCTTTGTACCGGACCTTGCATTCCGGACATATTTTTCTTATAAGGCGCTGTGAAATAATACCCCTTATAGAAGATGCCACAAGATAGGGTTCCACTCCCATATCTACAAGCCTTATCACAGAGCTGGCAGCGTCGTTGGTATGTAGTGTCGAAAGCACCAGATGCCCTGTTATCGCTGCCCTTACCGCAAGGTTTGCGGTCTCTTCATCCCTTATTTCGCCTACCATTATTATATTAGGGTCCTGTCTTAGCACCGACCTTAAGCCGCTGGCAAAGGTAAGCCCCGCCTTCGGGTTTACCTGCATTTGGTTAATACCCTCCAGCCTGTACTCTATGGGGTCCTCAAGCGTTATTATATTTGCCGCCACATCGTTAAGCTCCCTTAAGGCAGCATACAGCGTGGTTGTTTTACCGCTGCCCGTCGGTCCGGTAACAAGTATTATTCCGTGGGGAATCCTCATAAGGCGGTCAAACAGTGCCTCGTTTTCCTCGCTAAGGCCCAGCTGTTTCTGGGACAAAAGGAAACTGCCCCGGTCCAATACCCTTATAACCACCTTTTCACCGTAGGCGGTGGGAAATACCGACACTCTAAGGTCAAGACTCTTACCCCCGGCCTCCATCTCCACCCTTCCGTCCTGGGGTATCCTTCTTTCGGCAATATTAAGCTCGCTCATTATTTTAATCCTGGCAACTACCGGTCCATGGGTCTGCATTGGAACGCTCATTATTTCCTGCAGTTGGCCGTCTATCCTAAACCTTACCCTCAGCCTGCTGCCCGGTTCTATATGTATATCGCTTGCGCGGTTTACTACCGCCTGCTCTATTATCGAATTGACCAGCCTTACAACGGGAGCTTTGTTGACCTGCTCAATAAGGGCCCTTTCCAGTGCAATGGGGTACTCGGCCCCGTGTTCCTTTGTAAAGTCTTCCACCGCCTTCTCGGCGGTCCTCTTGCCGTAGTATACTTCTATCGCAAAGCGAATATCCTCCTCCGAGGCGATGGCGGTCTGGACCTCCATCCCGGTAACAAGCTTTACCTCATCCACCGCAAATATATTCATCGGGTCGCTCATAGCCAAAAAAAGTATACTGTTCTTATTCTGAAAGGGTATAACGCTATACTTTTTTGCCAAGGCCTCAGGCACAAGCCTTACTATTTCCTGGTCAATGTAGTACTTATCCAGCATTACATGGGGTATTCCAAGCTGGTATCCCAGTATTTCAATTATCTCAGTTTGGGAGATGATTCCCTCGTCTACCAGTATATTGCACAGTTTATCCCCTCTTTTTTTCTGAAGGTCAAGGGCATATTCAAGCTGCTCTTTAGTAATGCGCCCAATATCCATCAAAATGTTGCCCAGCATTTTTTTATCGGTGAACAATATAATAACATCCCCCATAACCGCCGTTACAACCTTTATTCGACCAATATATCCCAAATCCTTCCCTTAACCTGTTAAATTTTTCCGATGACTAACCGCCGGTCTTACCAGCTTTCCTTCCCTTACCATCCTGTCAAGCAGCATTTTTTCAATCCTTCTTACAAACCTTGTTGTGAAAAACTCCCTTCCACTTAAGGGTATAACAAGCACCGCATATAGGCCCAGCCTTTTACCTCCTAAAATATCGGTAAAAACCTGGTCCCCTATTACCGCAACGTTGGACGGGTTCTTCCCGATGGCCGCCATAGCCCTTATAAAGGCGCTTTTTCTTGGCTTGGCCGCCCTATATACGGCAGGTATTCTTATGGTCTCGGTAAATTTGACCACCCTGTCCTTTGTATTGTTTGACAGCAAACAGGCCCTAAAACCCATCCGTTCCAGTTTGGCAAACCATTCCAGGACTCGGCGATCGGCGGTCTTTGTTTCCCAGCTAACAAGGGTATTGTCGATATCGATTATCAAACCCTCTATGCCTCTTTTTTTCAGCCCCTTAAGGTCAATGTCAAATATCGATGCAACATACTCGTCGGGCAACAGTTTCCTCAGCACTCATTTTTCACCCCCGGGCTGTTATTAACCTATATATTATCATATTTTAACTGTCATACAAATAACGGCCCCTCTAATTTCGATAAGGGAACCGTTATTTTTAAGCGGTCAGTTACCGCTGCACCACACCGCAGGCCAACCGTTTCCCCGCATCACCAGCGGGCTGTGTCCTATAATCATCCGGGTTTTGATGAATTATTACCGCTTTACCTATTATTTCCCGCACATTAAACCGGTTAGTGAAAAAGCACATCCTTGCATAACCGTTATTGGAAAAAAGCACCGGGAAGTCCCCGGCATGGTTTCCATGGGGCTGATCGTCGGGGTTCCAGTGGCCTCCCGCAGCCTGAAAAGGGTCCTGTGGGTTTCCCACCCGGCATGTGCCGAACTCGTGCAGGTGAAACCCGTGGGGGCCAACCGGGTTCTCTCCGTCCACAGCCGGTTGGTAGCGAGGCAGCCCGGTAACCTCCACCCGTACCTCGCAACCACCCGTGACATCCCGAAAAAATACGACGCCTTCTATCTGAGGTGCCATCGGACCACCCCTTATATAGGCCACCGCTGTCCCGTTCTGGCTTTTCCATCCGTACAAAAAAATCACCTCCCATAACCGAGACCACTGAAAAAGCCCCTTTTGTCATCCTGAGCGATAGCGAAGGACCTTTTAGCTATTTAAAACATAAGATTCTTCACTACGTTCAGAATGACAAAGTCAGATTCTTCAACTTCGTTTCAGAATGACAAGCAAAAAAGCGCAGTTTTTCAGTAGTCTCATCATAACTTAGGCTTTTTTTTAGCCTGCCGCCGCATACTGTGGCGTTACCCGGTATATAATATGCAATGCTTAAACCTTATGCTATTGAGCTAAGACCTGGCCCCTAAATCTATGGGCTAAAAAAGGCTGTCCACAAATGACAGCAAATGTTTAGAATTAGTACATGGATGTAAATACC
>JAQUCT010000079.1 GCA_028686075.1 Bacillota bacterium | reverse complement strand
GTTTTTCCCCTGGCCCTATCTATAATAAGCTGGAAGGTCTGGCGTGATATATTCATCCTTTCCGCACACTGCTCCTGATTTAAGCCCTCAATGTCCTTAAGCCGCATTGCCTCCAGCTCTTCGACCTTAAGAACGACCTCTTCCAGGGTACTTTTTTCCTTTCCCCCCGGCGCAAAAAAACTTTCCACCGGCAGATGCCCTACCCTTCTCCACTTAACCGGCCTTGGCATTATATCCCCTCCTGCACTGTTATACTATATATAACGTGATAAAGACTTTACACAGCTGTCATCCTGAGCTATAGCGAAGGATCTATCTCCAAGTCCGATTCTTCGGGCTTCGCTCTCAGAACGACAGAGCCAGATTCTTCGGGCTTCGCCCTTTTAAATGACAGATAAAGAAATGTAATACTATTAGTGCGTTGTACATAACATGAATAGTTTTTTCGCCTTGCAGTATTCCACCCTCAAGCCTGGCTTTATTATACCAGTATTATTGTTCCCCCGGCAAGTAAAAGGCAGGGGACCCTATCCGTCTCCCTGCCCTAAAAACAATTCATTCCCCACAATTGCCTTCAAAATGATGACTTTGGCATACGCCACCTTCCGATTTTAAAGTTCCCGCCAGATAGTCATCTATTACAGAAGATACGTCACCCCATACTCCGGTATAGACCTTTATACCATTTTGGGAAAAAAGCTGCTGCGCCGAACCACCCATACCCCCTGCGATAATCACTTTTACCCCCTTTTCGGCCAAAAATACCGGCAAAAACCCCGGCTTGTGGCCCGGATTAGGAACCGTCTCTCTACCGGCAACCTTACCCTTATCAATATCTACCAATTCAAAACCCTCACAATGCCCGAAATGCTGGGAAACGTGGTTTCCCTCCTTCGCTATTGCTATTCTCATAGTCATCCTCCTTTTGTTTCGCAACTGTATATAAAGCTGTGCCAAAATATATTATTAGCATATGCTAATAATATATTAATCCATTGGTTAGTTTTTGTCAACGGAAACTGCCGGCACTTTAGCCGGCAGTTTTAATACCGTTCTATTCTCTTGTTACCATGCCTACACAGCCATGTTTATTTCACTTTACTTCTAAAACCCAATTTTCGGGTGCTTTGATGTCTCCAAACTGTATTCCGCACAGAGTATCATATAGTTTCTTTGTTACAGGACCTACTTCTGTTTCGCTATGGAACACATGGAATTTCCCTTTGTACTCAATTCCTCCTATAGGAGTTATTACGGCAGCGGTACCACAAGCACCGGCTTCTGCAAATTCATCTAATTTATCAATGTATACATCTCTTTCTTCAACTTCCATTCCTAAATAATCCTTTGCCACTTGTATCAGTGAATATTTTGTAATGCTGGGAAGTATAGAAGGTGATTTTGGAGTGACAAATTTATTGTCTTTCGTAATGCCAAAGAAATTCGCCGCACCTACTTCTTCAATCTTTGTGTGGGTAGCCGGGTCCAGGTATATACAGTCCGCGAAACCTTTCTTTACGGCTAATTCATGGGGTAAAAGGCTTCCTGCATAGTTTCCGCCAACCTTTGCAGCACCGGTACCTTGAGGTGCCGCCCTGTCATAATCCGATACGATAAAGTTAACAGGTGCCATACCTCCTTTAAAATATGCACCCACAGGCGTACAAAATACACAGAATATATATTCCGGAGCCGGTTTTACGCCTACCATATCACCTACACCTATCGTTAATGGCCTTAAATAAAGGGTGGCACCGGTACCATAGGGAGGAACGTAATGCTGATTTGCTTTTACAACCTGAACACATGCATCAACAAATTTCTCTACAGGCACTTCGGGCATAAGTACACGCTTACAGGTATTCTGCATTCGTTTTGCGTTTTGGTCCGGTCTAAATAGCTGTATCTTACCATCCTTTGTCCGATAGGCTTTAAGCCCTTCAAAGCATTGCTGTCCATAGTGGAGGGCAGCAGAACCCTCGCTTATACACAGCCTGTTGTCTTCTACCAGCTTGCCCTCATCCCATTTTCCGTCCTTCCATGTTGAAATATAACGGAAATCTGTTTTTATGTAGTTAAAACCAAGTGCATTCCAATCAATATTTGCCAATTTGCTCATCTTCTCTCCTCCTCATGTTGTTTTGTTTAAATAATTTATTCAGTCAACCTCCAGCGGCTTAATAAACATCCATAATTATTTCAGTCAATAAGCGAATCCGAATCTATTAAACTGCCGCCCTATTTACCACCCGTTTATCCATCGGGTTCTCCTAAATAATAAAGCTGCTACAAAGTGCTCCCTTTGGCAATGTAAAAACTATAACCGAGTTTTAATTAAACTATAAAGAATCTTAGAGTTAAGTTTGTAGCATTTATCCTCCTCCTTTGTTTATTAAAATTTTTGAATAGGACATAAACAAAATTTGGCTCACTTCTATTATATACATTCTTGTGTGTTGTTTTCAATACATATGCAATTATTTTTACCATTCCCTGCAACCTTGGCTGTTATTCTATCCAAATTCCGCATAAATACCCCCCCACTTCTGTATGTATGACAAACCGGCTGCTTTCAGCCGGTTTTTGTCATCTATTTTTTACTATCCACAATTTCGGTTATTTCTTCAACGAATTCGTTCAGGCTGCTAGCCCCAAGGTCCCCCTTATCCCTTTCCCTCACCGATACGGTACCCTCCTGCATCTCCTTGTCTCCCACAATAAGCATAAAGGGTATCTTATCAACTTGCGCCTCCCTTATCTTGTATCCCACCTTTTCGTTCCGGAGGTCCGCTTCCGCCCTGAAACCCTTTTTGAACAAATCTTTGCGTATCTGCTCAGCGTATTCGTTGTGCTTGTCGGTAATGGGCAGAACCTTCACCTGGACAGGTGCAAGCCAAAGCGGGAATGCACCGGCATAGTGCTCTGTGAGTATGGCAATAAACCTCTCTATGCTGCCAAAAATTGTCCTGTGTATCATTACCGGCCTGTGTTTTTCACCATCCGCCCCTATATATACAAGGTCAAACCTCTCGGGCATCTGGAAATCAAGCTGTATGGTTCCACACTGCCAGGTACGGCCTATGCAGTCCTTAAGATGGAAGTCAATCTTGGGTCCGTAAAAGGCACCGTCCCCTTCGTTTATCTTATAGTCAATCCCCTTTGCTTCCAAGGCTTCCCTCAGGGCATTTGTAGCAACCTCCCAGTCCTCGTCGGAGCCCATGGAGTTCTCCGGCTTGGTGGACAACTCAACCCTGTATTCAAACCCGAATATGCTGTAAAGGTAATCGGTAAGCTCTATTACGCCTATTATTTCCTCCTTAATCTGGGAAGGCAGCATATAGATGTGGGCATCATCCTGGGTAAAGCATCTGACCCTCATTAGACCGTGAAGGGCACCCGATAACTCATGCCGGTGTACAAGACCCAGCTCCGCCACTCTCTGCGGAAGTTCCCTGTAGCTATGCAGCCTTCGTCCATAAAGCAGCATCCCGCCGGGGCAATTCATGGGTTTTACCGCATACCCGCCTTCGTCTATTTCGGTGAAGTACATGTTTTCCTTGTAATGGTCCCAGTGTCCGGATCGGTGCCAAAGTCCCTCGCTTAGTATTATTGGTGTCTTAACCTCCTGGTAACCGTGACTTACATGCTCCTTCCTCCAGAAGTCCTCAAGCAGATTTCTTATTACCATTCCCTTGGGATGGAAGAACGGGAACCCGGGGCCCTCTTCCATTATGCTAAAGAGGTCCAGTTCGCGGCCTATTTTTCTATGGTCCCGCCTTTTTGCCTCCTCCAGCATTTTCAGATAATCCGCAAGGTCCTTTTTCTTCTCGAAGGAAGTCCCGTATATCCTTTGCAGCATTTTGTTCTTTTCGCTACCGCGCCAGTACGCCCCCGCCACGCTTAGAAGTTTAAAGGCCTTAACCTTTCCTGTGGAGGGAGCATGGGGTCCGGCGCATAGGTCAGTAAACTCTCCCTGGCTGTACAATGATATCGGCACATCTCCCTCCAGGTCCTCTATAAGTTCCACCTTGTATTCCTCACCCCTGGCCTTGAAGAAGTCTATTGCT
>JAQUCT010000078.1 GCA_028686075.1 Bacillota bacterium | reverse complement strand
GAGTTTTATAATCTGGTATGTAGTAATAAGGCTCAAACATTACCATTTCTTCAGCATCATCAATACCTTTATCAATTCTATACCTTTGATACAAGGCTTCAGGTGACGGAAATTCTTCCAGTTTCAGTTCCTTCACTTCACCAGTGATAAGGTTTTGCTCCACAAATCCATCTCCGTTTGAGGCATAGACATAGGAAATATCCAGTGCCTTCGCATATTCAATAGCTTGTTGGAGGCCAGCTCCTACTGGATGGTTGTTATCTTTTGCTTCTACAATAGCTAATGGAAAATTACTCTTATAGAATAGAACATAATCTGCTCGTTTTTGTTTTCCCCTTGCAGTGATATTTCCACGAAGGATAATACGCCCTGCAGTAAAAGCGTATTCTAATCGTATTTGCTTTTTAATATCCCAACCCGCATCAGTAATAGCCGGGGTAATATATCTGGCTTTGATATCCTCTTCAGACAAATGGCTCTTACCCATGAATCCGACCCCCTTCATTTTATTTAAACCGAATGATGTCAATCGAGTTTAAACTCCATGATGTCACCGATATTGCACTGGAGGCATTTGCAGATTTTATATAAGCTCTCCAGGTTGACCGGCTGCTCTTTTCCAAGGCGAGCGATAATATTATAGGTAATGCCGGCTTGATCCTTTAAATCGGTTTTATTCATTTTCCTGTCAATCAAGAGTTTCCACAGTTTATCATAACTAATCACCATAAACCGCACACCTCCGAGGATGTAAAACATACTTAGGAATATTATAACATATTACTAAACGAAACAGAAAGAAAACCTTACATTATTGCAAGGTTACAATAAGATGAATGATTTTTTTAAAATAAACACTATCAAGGTATATTATCCAAACTCACAAAAAACCATTTAAACCCCGGATCCCAGTCGCATCAAGGGTTTAGGGGTTTAACATTTTTCATCGTAGTCCGGTAATGACTATTATCATATACTCACCGCCGTATTCTTGTATTAGTTCGATTATACCAGAGGGGGGATTTTTACGAAAGGTAAGTCTCTATAAACGCTTTTTCAGTATGAATTGACTACAAACAATGACGCATAGTAAGAAGAATGCGCACTAATTACTTTCAACTATTTTTCGTTTTTATTCAAGCTATCTTTTATAAGTTTTATTTCATCAAGAATAACAACGGTACAAATCACAATTAACCCGGCTAATAAGACAATGCCTCCGTATATGGGATAAAGATATGTTTCGGATACACCACCACCACAAATAGAGCTAAAAATCATTGCGAATAAACCGCCACCAAATGTCATTGCTAAAAAGAAAAATATCATTACTCCAATTACTTTTTTCATCTTTTTGTTCCTCCCTCGCCAACTATAAATACTTTTACGTCACATAAATCTACGACTGCGTCTTTGGGATGCTTAATCGTTCGTCAAATCCCCATTACCGCTTACCGGTATTGTCTCCCCAAGATAGGTGGGCTTGGGCCTTACAATGACTATAAAGAAATCCTTTACCCTTGCCAATACTTCTCTTAAATCCCTTAGGTCCTGACCTGCGTACCGTCTCGGGTCGGAGGCAACGCCGCAGGCATGAAGCCCCAGCTTGTCGGCAATGTAAAGCGCACGGTACATGTGGTATTTTTGTGTCACGATAATAACCTTTCCGGCCTCAAAAACATCCTTTGCGCGATACAGACTTTCGTATGTCGAAAAACCCGCGTGGTCCATGAAGACATGCTCCGAGGCAATGCCCCTTTCTACGGCAAACTGCTTCATGACGTTCACCTCATCGTATTCTTTGCGGCCGTGGTCACCGCTCATCAAAAGCCTGTCGGAGGCCCCGTTTTGATACAGTTCAATTCCCTGCAAAAGCCTATCCTCAAGCATGGGACTGGGCCTTCCGCCGTCCCAGACTCCTGCCCCCAGCACAATGATGCAGTCGGCGTCCATCTGGGCCGCCTCATCCGGCGTAATTATTCTGTCTTCAACCGATGCTTTAACGTAAGTGTTTATGATTGATACGGATACAAACGCTAATACGCCGGTCAGTATTAGCATAATTAATCCATTGAAAAGCTTTCTTTTAATTGTTCCCGGACTCTTTTTCTTCAGCATCATTCCAATGGCCTTACCTTCCACCTTAACACAGTCTTAAGTTTTGCCGGCTCCACCTTTCTTGCATCGGATAGATATATTTCCCTGTGTTTTAAGGAGGCTACCTCAAGGTTATTATTCTTAATGAAATCCTTCATCGCTTCAAAGGTCCTAAATTCATCATCATAGGAACCTACATGAAGCATTTGCACCGCCAATCCGTCTTCCATCGTTCCATACACCACTTCGTCCAGCAGCGGATGTGGTTTCTTCTTCCGCACTACTTCAAAGGCTCTATCTGTCACCTCTCTTGTAGTAAAATCCGGCTGCCTTATCATTATGGTATAAATCAGCTGGTCTTTTTTCAACGTATCTGCCTTCTTCCCCTCCTCTGTCAGGTCCCATATGCCTTCAAGGGGGTATACCGAATATTCGAAATATCCCTCCGGGGTGTAACCTTGCTTTGGCATCATCCTGACAGCATAGGAAAGCGAATACAGAACTCCTACCTTTTCTGCAAATTCTTCGCTGTTTGGATCCCCTTGTCCACTTATCATAATAAATTTTTGCTCCGGCACTGTAATAGCCCCCGGCTTTTGTGCAGGCATGTACAAATCCTTTTCGTGCTTTCTCCATTCATGCTTCATTCGTCGCCCCCCTCTTTTCATAATCCCGCCCCTTTCATAGGCTTCTACATTTAGCAGACGGGAATTAGCACGATTTTGTTGCCAAACGCCGCAACTGTCTACCGCAGCCTTTCGGGATTGTATCGAATATCCATTATATTAAATCTTGTATAACAAAAGTCTCCCCCGGGGAAGCTCCACACCGCTTCGCCCTAGGTTGCAAGGTTGAAACCGTTTATGTCCTTATAGTCGGATACAGGGGTTGACCACGTTACCCTTTCATAGGTTTTATCGGCCGGCGAGTAGAATACAAAAACCGCCCTCCCGGACAGCCCGTTGTTTAATATCAAATCACTTTACAAGAATGATGTGAACAATTACAGTTGAATTTCTGTTTATTTAAACTGCAAATTGTTAGTTACTTGTATTCGCTCGGAACAGGAATATCAAATCTCTCACACAATAGTTTTACATCATGCACATCCTTTTCATCATGCTCATAACCCAAGTGAAATAATACTTGATTTTCCGCATCAATACACTTTACCACCTTATCACCTATTTTCCCAATACCACTAAATACGCTTGGGGGATATGCTTCTCCTTCAAAAACAATGTATCCTTGCTCGTTGAGTTTAAATATATGAAGATCTATTATTCTATCTTTAGTATCTTTCCAAACCGTGTGATATGCGGTTGTATATGATTCAGTAACTTCAGCAAATCCTTTTACTTTTAATATATCAATAAATATTTTGCTATTACTTTCTTCCACAAATAAATCAATATCGTTATGTACCCTTGTTTCCTCCTCCAATAGAGCGTCTACTCCCCAACCACCATCTATCCAAATTGTAATTCCATTTTCTTCAGCATATGTTATTATCTCAATAGCATCTATTTTATTTACCATGCAATCTCTCCGTTCAAATTCCAATTTGTAAAGAATTTTTATTAGCACATAAATCTACTAATGTTCATTATAACACGTTTCTAAAGCACCTAAAAACCGATTAAAAACAGGGTGCTGTCTTTTTAAGCCCCAAAGACAGTACCCTTAATTATGTGTATTTATATATAATTATTCCCTAGAATTTCTTATCTGTGCCTGGGCGGCAGCTATCAAAACAGACCAATTGCCATTTTTTACTATTGTGGAGCGCTTGTTGCGATCCTCTTATTAGCAATAAAATTTAATCTCATTTACTTTGAATATGAACCAATTCTGAAAAGACTAGGCAATTTTTATCCCCCCATTAGCGGCATATCTATACAATAAATGTGCATTGCTACGCAAATATTTTTCAAATTTGTCAATCTCCTTATCTGTGAACCCTTCGCGTTTAATCCATGTATATGTTGGTAAAACACATCTAGCCGTATCAA
>JAQUCT010000007.1 GCA_028686075.1 Bacillota bacterium | reverse complement strand
ATACAAAAATTCAAAGGAGGAAAAGTGACAGATGGCATACAAAAGCGATATAGAGATAGCTCAACAGGCGGAATTAAAACCCATTTCCCAGATAGCTGAAGGATTGGGAATAGGTGAGGAGTACACGGAAGCTTACGGAAAGTATAAAGCTAAGATTGATTATAACCTTCTAAAAGAATACAACGAATCTCCTGACGGTAAGCTTATACTGGTAACCGCCATAACCCCCACTCCGGCCGGGGAAGGCAAGACCACCACAACGGTGGGGCTGGGAGATGCCCTTAACAGCCTTGGCAAAAAGGCCATGATAGCACTTAGAGAACCGTCCCTGGGCCCTGTTTTCGGTATAAAGGGCGGAGCTGCCGGGGGCGGGTATTCGCAGGTGTTGCCCATGGAGGATATAAATTTGCATTTTACCGGGGATATACACGCCATAGGAGCCGCTAACAACCTTCTGGCTGCCATGCTGGACAATCATATACATCAGGGCAACGCCCTTGATATTGATACAAGAAGGATAGTGTGGCGAAGGGCAATGGATATGAACGACCGCCAGTTAAGAGCCATGGTTAACGGGCTTGGTGGCAGGGGTAACGGGGTGCCCAGGGAGGATGGCTTTGATATAACGGTGGCCTCCGAGATAATGGCTATTATGTGCCTTGCGGAGGACATAAGCGATTTGAAGGTAAGGCTGTCCAGAATAATAGTTGCCTACGACAAAAAAGGCAATCCGGTAACTGCTGGCATGTTAAAGGCCCAGGGCTCACTGGCGGCACTTCTTAAGGATGCGTTAAAGCCCAACCTCGTTCAGACTCTTGAGAACAATCCAGCCTTTGTGCACGGGGGACCCTTTGCAAATATTGCACACGGTTGCAACAGTATTATTGCTACAAAGATGGCGTTAAAGCTGTGCGACTACGTTGTGACTGAGGCGGGCTTTGGTGCCGACCTGGGAGCGGAAAAATTCTTTGATATTAAATGCCGTATGGCGGGACTTGTACCCGACGCCGTGGTGATAGTTGCCACAGTAAGGGCCTTAAAGCACCACGGAGGTGTTCCAAAGGATAAACTAAGCGCAGAGGACCTTGACGCTCTCGAAAGGGGCATACCAAATCTTTTGAAGCACGTGGAGAACGTAACCCAAAAGTTCGGGTTGCCTGTCGTCGTGGCAGTGAACAGGTTCCCTGACGATACCGAAAAGGAACTTGAGTTTATAAGCCGAAAGTGTGCCGGTTATGGCGTGGAAGTAGCCCTGTCCGAAGTATGGGGCAAGGGCGGGGCCGGCGGACAGATGCTTGCATCAAAGGTCCTTAACGCCATAGAAAAGGAAAAAAACCAATTCGTATTTGCCTATAGCGATGAGGACTCGATAGCTGATAAGATAAGGAAGGTAGCCGTCGAAATTTACGGTGCGAAGGAAGTCGTGTTTGGCGGTCCGGCACTTGCGGGAATAAAACAGGCGGAGAAACTGGGGCTTTCTACGCTGCCGGTGTGTATGGCCAAAACGCAGTATTCCCTTTCGGATAACCCAAAACTTCTGGCAAGGCCGGAGGGCTTTGAGGTTACGGTAAGGGAAATTAGGATATCCGCCGGGGCCGGGTTTATAGTCGCAATAACCGGAGACATTATGACCATGCCGGGTCTTCCCAGGGTTCCTGCGGCAGAATCGATAGACGTAGACGATGGGGGAAGGATCTCGGGACTCTTTTAGATATAAAAAAGCGCGGCCCGACTTGCATTGCGAGGTGAAAGGCTCAGTATTATTGATACGGAGGGGGATGTAAATGGCTACTATACTAAAGGGCGGAGAAGTTGCCCGGGCGAAGAAAAGCGGTATAATGAAAAGGGTGGATGCCCTTAAGGAAAGGGGTATATGCCCGGCGCTGTGTATTGTTATGGTTGGCGACAGGAAGGATTCTCATGCCTATGTAAAGGGGGCAACAAAAGCCCTGACGGGGTGTGGAATAGACTGTCATCTGGCACACTTTCCTGAAGGCATAAATCAAAATCAGCTGCTTGAGGAAATAAACGCGATAAATAAAAATCCGGAATATAATGGAATAATTGTTATGAGGCCGGTACCTGATACAATACGGTGGGGGGCAATAGAAGAGGCCATATCACCGGAAAAGGACGTTGACTGCATTACAATAAAGAACCTGTCCAAGTTATTCAAGGGTGAAGGCGGCGGGTTCTATCCCTGTACCGCCAAAGCGGTTGTGGATACGCTGGATCATTATGGCATTAAGGTTGAAGGCAAAAAAGTGGTTGTGGTGGGCAGGAGCCTCGTGGTGGGAAAACCGGCGGCGATGTTGCTGCTGCAAAGGAATGCTACCGTTACAATATGTCATTCTAAGACATTGGACCTTGGCCGGATTACCTCAGAGGCGGATATAATAGTAGCCGCCGCGGGGGTGCCGCACCTTTTAGGGGCAAACTCGGTAAACAGGGAAAGTATAGTCCTTGACGTTGGAATAAACGTTGTGGACGGAAAGCTTACCGGGGATGTGGACTTTGACAGGGTAGAACCCCTGGTGTCAATGATTACGCCGGTGCCGGGGGGCGTTGGGTCGGTGACCACATCGGTGCTTATGGAGAATATAGTCACCGCCGCCCAGAGGCTGGCGGGCGAAATCTAATAGGAAAAGAGAATGTTATTGGTTATACGGGGCAGCCACAAAAACCGGGCTGACCCTTAGTATAAAAATAAAAATAAAAATAGGAGGAAACATCAATGGTTAAAAGACGTAAGGCAGCAAAATTCCTGGTAATACTGGTCACATTGGTTCTGCTGTCGGGGTGTAGCGCGGACAATACGCCGGAAGCACCGGAGGGACAGCAGCAGGAAAAACAGGTGTACAAACTGGGACATGCGGTTAACGAGCAGCATCCGTATCATCTGGGGGCGGAAAAGTTTAAGGAAATAGTCGAGCGGGAGACGAAGGGTGCGGTAGAAATAAGGCTGTACCCGAACAACCAGTTGGGTTCGGGCGAAAGGGACTTGGTAGAGGGGCTGCAGCTTGGTACCGTGGATTTGGTTGTGACATCCACAGGACCTTTAAGCGGTTTCGAAAAGAAATTTATGCTGTTTGACTTTCCCTTCCTGTTCAGGGACAAGGACCATGCCTACAGGGTCCTTGATGGGGAAATAGGTGATTACGTTCTTGGGCTTTTGGAGAATCAGGGTATAAAGGGCCTGGCATGGTATGAGAACGGGTTCAGGCACTTTACCAATTCAAAACGACAAGTGGTTGTGCCAGAAGACGCAAAGGGAATAAAACTACGTACAATGGAAAATAAGGTACACATGGGGATATGGGAGGCCCTTGACGCCATACCCACCCCCATGGCATGGGGAGAAGTGTTCACTGCTCTGCAGCAGGGTACCGTGGACGGCCAGGAAAACCCCATACCTATAATATACACCCACAAGATATACGAGGTTCAGGACTATCTGACCCTGACCGGACATGTGTACTCTCCTGCGGTGCTTCTTATGGCCGACAGCATCTACGACAGCCTTCCGGAGGAATACAGGGAAATTTTCGTTGAGGCTGCAAAGGAATCCGGTATCCTTGAGAGGAACCTTATTACCGAAATGGAAGACCAACAGGTGGCTCTTTTAGAGCAGGCCGGTATGAAGATAACCATACCCGACAAGGCCGCATTCCTAGAAAGAACCATGCCTATATACCAGCAGTACAGGGACGAACTGGGCGAAGACGCTAAGCTTTTGGATACCATAATAGACATGTAACAAGCAATTTAAACAGGCAGCCTGTCCTACCTGAACAGGTCCTGCGGGGTTGGTGTTTTTTGCCGGCCCCCCTTAAATTGGCTACGGAATTTATGGAAGGAGTTATTTTATGGAGCGTTTTGGCATGGTTTTGGACAGGCTAAACCGGGCTGTGGAGATAATAGCCTCCGGCATGCTGACAGTCATGGTGATTGTAATATTTCTGCAGGTGGTATTCCGTTCGATGATAAAGTCTGCCATACCCTGGTCGGAGGAACTGGCCAGGTACATTATGGTATGGATTTCCTTCCTCGGGGCCGGTATAGCAGTAAGGAGAAAGGGTCATATAGGGGTGGAGGCACTGGTGAGGGCTCTGCCCAAAGTCTCCAAAAGGTGGACGCTACTGCTTGCCAATATATTGTCCATGGTATTTTATGCGGCAATAACCGTCTTAGGCTTCGGTATACTGCAGGTTGTAAAGGGGCAGGTTTCTCCCGCGATGGAGCTTTCAATGGCGATACCCTATTCGGCGATTTTTACCGGGGGTATGCTGATGCTGCTTTATTCGTTTTATGATTTTTTGAAGGCACTTCGGGCTGACGGGGAGGGAAGCTAGATGGTTGCGGCACTTTTTATAAGCTTTGTATTTTTTGTTATGATTAATATCCCCATAGCCGTTTCGATAGCACTGGCTTCAATGACAGCTATAGCGGTCCAGGACGGGATACCCTTTGTTATAGTTGTGCAGAAGATGTTTACCGCTTTGGATTCCTTTCCGTTTATGGCGGTTCCTTTTTTCATACTGGCCGGCCTTCTTATGGAGCACGGCGGCATTTCGCGCCGGCTGGTGGACTTTGCCGCTTCCATAGCGGGCAGGACCTACGGCGGCCTTGCCATGGTGGCGGTGGTAGCCAGCATGTTCTTCGGAGCCGTATCCGGCTCGGCGGCCGCAACGGCAGCGGCAATAGGCTCCATACTGATACCCTCTATGGTAGAAAGGGGCTATGATAAAGGCTATGCCACCGCTGTCCAGGCGGCATCGGGTACGCTGGGGGTAATGATTCCACCCAGTATTCCCCTCATAGTGTACGGCGTCCTTACGGGAGAATCGGTGGGGGCTCTGTTTATGGGCGGCGTTCTGCCGGGAATAATGGTAGGGGCAAGCCTTATGCTGGTGGCCTGGTATCAGGCGAAGAAAAAGGGTTACGGGGGTGCGGAGGGCGGCGGCCTGAAAAGGGTTTTTACATCCTTTTGGGATGCCTTCTTTGCGCTGCTGATGCCGGTTATAATACTGGGCGGAATATACGGAGGGTATTTCACCCCCACAGAGGCCGCCGTTATTGCGGTGGTGTATGCGTTCTTTGTAGGGGCCCTGGTGTATAGAGAGCTTAAAATGAAGAACCTAGGCGGTATTTTGGTAAACGCTGTCGTAAGTACCGCTGTTATTATGTTCATAATAGCAACAGCATCGGTATTCGGCTGGGTACTGGCTTCGGAACAGGTGCCCCAAATGGTGGCATCGGCAATACTTTCGGTGACCCAAAACACCGTAGTCATACTTATGCTAATAAACCTGTTGCTGCTGGTGCTGGGTACCTTCCTTGAGACCACTGCGGCCATAATAATAACTGCACCGGTGTTTCTGCCGGTTATTACACAAATAGGCATCGACCCGCTTCATTTCGGTATAATAATGGTGGTAAATCTGGCTGTGGGTATGGTTACCCCGCCCCTCGGGGTGTGCCTTTTCGTAGGCTGCGGTATTGCGGGTATTTCCCTGGAGGATATAACGAGGGCGGTTCTGCCCTTCCTTGTTATGATGATTATAGATATAGCGATTATAACCTATATTCCGGCCGTTTCCACGTTTTTGCCAAGGCTTATGGGAATGTGACAAGGGGACGGGGCTGTTTTCATGTATGCTTTGACCTTCGGGAAAGGTGCCCTGGTTTGCAGATATCGGGTGGGTTAAGGCTTCGACTTGCCTGTAGGCATTGGATGCATAAAAAAGTGAATGGAGAAGAGGAATATGGAAGTAATAATGAAGGAAAGGAACCGTCAGCCAAAAACCTCCGGCGGCAGGGTATTTTTATTCATTGTCGCCACGGTATTTTTTATCAATGTATCAGTGGCACTCATAAATAGGTTTACTCCGCTGACGGCGGGGTTTGCAAGTCTCATCCTCATACTGCTGGTTATGGTTATCGCTTATCGGGTAATGACTGGCAGGGTAACCGAGTATTATTATATACTCACCGACAGGGGACTTTTGTTTCACAGGGCCATGGGCATAAGGGAGATTAAGCTTATGGAAATTCCCTATTATAAAATAATAGATATAAAGTCCGGCGGGGATATAAAGCCCACCGGAAAGGTGTATTACTTCCTGTGCGACAAAAAAGACAGCCGCAAAAGGGTACTGACCTTTAAGGACAGCGGTAAGACCCTGACTGTGGTATTTGCACCAAGCCGGGAGTTTTTGGAGGCCCTGCTTGAAAGAACAGGATAGTATCCATACCACTAGCCGGGACTTAGTGGAAGGCTGAGGAATACTTAAAACTTCTAAAGGAGCTGCGTCAATGAAAGTTAAAGCACCGCTTGTGGAAAGAATAAAAGGCCATATAGTGGAAAACCCGGTGAGCTTTCATGTGCCCGGACATAAGGGGTGCGGTAGTTTTATGGATACCGGTGCCATGGACTTGGGTGGTTTTTTGCAGTATGACCTCACCGAGCTGCCCGGCCTTGATAACCTGCATTGCCCGGGAGGGGCCATACAAAAAGCCCAGAACCTTGCGGCCACGGCCTATGGGGTGGAAGGCACCTATTTTCTTGTTAATGGCAGTACGGCGGGCATTATAGCGTCGCTGCTTGCCGCAGCCCTGCCCGGCGATGCCATTTTGGTGGACCGGGGCTGTCATTCTTCCGTTTACAGCGGACTGATACTGGGCAGGCTTAAGCCCTTATATATACAAAGACCGGTAGAGGAAACCACCGGTATACCCCTTTCCATTCACCCCCGGGAGGTGGAGAAGGCCCTAGGGCGGGACAAAGGGGTTAAAGCGGTAATAATCACAAGCCCAACCTATTACGGTGTTTGCTCTGATATAAAGAAAATAGCCGAGACAGCGCACCAAAAAGGTGCCCTGCTTATAGTGGACGAGGCCCACGGTGCTCACTTGAAGTTCTCCGATGCACTGCCTAAAAGCGCGGTGGACCTTGGGGCGGATATGGTAATACAAAGTGCCCACAAGACACTGCCCGCCATGACCCAAGGCTCCTGGCTACACATAATGGGAAGTAGGGTTGACCGGGAAAGGTTGGAGAGAATGCTTGGAATGTTTCAGACCACCAGCCCCTCCTATCCCATTATGGCTTCGCTGGACAACGCGCGGTACATGATGGAGAATGCCGGCGCCAAGCACCTCGGGGAAGTGCTGGGGTATGTACGGGATGCAAGGCATAAAATAGACGCCCTGGATAAAGGACTATTTTGTCCCGATGGCGAATACTTCAGGTCAAGGGGAAGCTTTGACTTTGACGATACAAAAATGCTTATAAACTGTGCCGGTGCGGGGCTAACCGGCAGCCGGCTGGACCAGGACTTAAGGGAGCGCTGTGGCGTCTACGGGGAATTATACGATGCGGTAAACTGGCTGGGCATAGTAACAGTGGCAAGCAGGCGGGAGGACTTTGAAAGGCTTGTGGGGGGCTGCGTAGGTTTGAAGACTGTCCCCGACGGTGACAGGGTTTTGCTGCCATCTTTTCTTAAAAGCCCGGTTCCCGCTGCCGGTATGGACCCCTGGGAGGTGCTGGACCGCCGTTTAATAAGCATAGACCTTAGCCGGGCGGAGAACAGGATAGCCGGCTCTAGTATTGTGCCCTATCCGCCGGGGATACCCCTAGTATGTCCCGGTGAAAGTTTTAGTGCCGGGGCCATCCGGCAGATACGGGAGTGCATGGATTTAAACATCGCGGTAAAGGGTGTAAAGCACGGACAGGTGGAAGTGGTCGAATGAATATTTTGGAGGTTAGCCATGAAGGGGAAACTGATTATTATTGAAGCCGGCTCGGATGCAAGCGGGAAGGCTACACAAACGGCAATGCTTTATGAAAAGCTGCGAAAAGAAGGGAAAAACGTTAGGAAAATAGAATTTCCCAATTATGAAAGCGATTCCTCGGTATTTGTGAGGATGTATCTTGACGGCAAATTTGGTAGTGACCCGGAGGCCATTGACCCCTACATAGTAAGCCCTATGTATACCCTGGACAGGTACTGCAGTTATATTGATGGGTGGGGGAACTTTTTGCGATCCGGGGGCCTTGTAATAGCCGACAGGTACACAACGTCAAACATGGTTCATCAGGCCTCCAAGATAGACGACCCGGACCGAAGGGACAAATACCTGGACTGGCTGTGGGACTTTGAATACGGTATATACAAACTCCCGGTGCCCGACCTGGTAGTATTTCTTGACGTACCACCGGGCATTAGCCGAAGGCTGCTTATAAAAAGGAGCGACGGTCATAAAAGGGATATACATGAAGGGGACTTTGAGTACCTGGAAAAGACCTATGCCAATGCGCTTTATATAGCCAAAAAGTACAACTGGCAAAGGGTCCAGTGTATGGACGGCGCGGGAAGGGAGTTTTTAACCGTAAGAGAGATACACGCTAAGGTATACGACGCAGTTCTAAGAGTGATTGAATGATGCTATGCCCTTAACAATATCGTATGGGAGGGGTTTTAGTATGAAGATAAGGGATGTAACCGACGGCACTACGGGGCCTGTTACCGGGAAGGTCCCTAACCGGAAGGCCGTGAAGGTAAAGGATGGGCAGGGAAGATTTGAGGATAACCTAAACAAAGAGCATTCGGACAGGATGGAGGAAAGGATTGCCGTTATGCTGGCGGATATTGAGGCCCAGGGCAAAAGGATGGCGAGCTCAATGAATCTTAGGGAACTTTTGGCCTACAAAACAAAGGTAAAGGCCTTTATGGAGGAAGCGGTTACGGGTATGTTCAAATTTGCCAAAAACTCCGCCATGGACAAAAAGGGAAGGCACAGGGTCTATTCGCTGGTAAAAAGGATAAACAAAGAGCTTGAGGAACTCACACAGGATATGGTGGGCGGCCAGAGGGACAGGTTTAAAATACTGGAAAAGGCAGACAATATAAGAGGTTTGCTTATTGACCTTTATACCTGATTGGAGGCATTATTAGTTTTGAATATTTACCGTTTAGTAGCCAGAGCGATAGAACTAAGCAAAGTATCCCACGCCTATATAATTAGCGGTGGGGATGAGGAGGCCCTCAGCCTGGCTCTGTACCTGGCCAGGGGGGTCAACTGCCTTGCGTCCTCCGGCAAGCCCTGCGGAAATTGTAGTTCCTGCCGAAAAATAGACTCGTCCAACCATCCCGACGTTTCGATAACCGAAACTGCGGGAGCATTTATTGGGATTGACTATATTCGGCGGCTGCAAAAGGACATTTTTGTTAAGCCCTACGAGGGCAAAAAAAGGGTAAGTATTATACGGCAGGGTGAAAGGATGACAGTGCAAGCGCAAAACTGCCTGCTGAAGGTATTGGAAGACCCTCCCGGCACCGGAATAATAGCAATCACCACCGCCAACCCGGTTAGCCTCCTACCCACCATATTATCCCGATGTCAGATTTTGAAACCGGATTCCGAAAGAAGGATACCCGATGTTGCGCCCTACCGGGATATTCTGAAATGTTTCCTGGACGAGGGCTTTGTTCGGGCCTCCGCCGAAACGGCCCTTTTGGTGAAGGACGATGAAAGGTCGGTGGAGGACTTCCTGGATTATTCATTATTGCAGTTAAGGGATGCTCTCGTGTTTAAGGTTGCTCAAAAGGAAGATTTACTGTATATTAAAGAAAGCGATGAATTTGCCCGAGAGACAGCAGCAAGATATACTTTGGATAAAATTGGCCGGCTTTTTGACGCAGTATCCAAAGCCAGGGAAAACCTAAGGCTTAACGTTAACGCGCAGCTGGCTGTGGAAGTGTTTCTGCTGGAGATACAGGAGGTATAGATATGTTGACAGTAGTTGGAGTCCGGTTTAAACGGGCAGGTAAAATATACTATTTTGACCCCGGTAACCTGGATATACAAACCGGTCAGTGGGTTATAGTGGAAACGATAAGGGGAATAGAGTTGGGAGACGTTGCGGTGGGCCCCAAAAAGGTTAAGAAAGAGGATATAGTCGCCCCCCTCAAACAGGTTATTAGGGTGGCGACCGACGAGGATATCGTCGTGGAAGAACAAAACCGGGAAAAGGAAAAGGAAGCCTTTGACATATGCCTTGAGGCAATAGACAAACACAACCTGGAGATGAAACTGGTGGATGTGGAGTACACCTTTGATTCCAACAAGGTAATATTCTACTTTACTGCCGACGGGCGGGTGGACTTCAGGGAACTCGTAAAGGACTTGGCCTCTGTTTTTAAAACAAGGATAGAACTCCGGCAAATAGGCGTAAGGGACGAGGCCAAGATGTTGGGCGGACTTGGGCCCTGTGGCAGGTCGCTGTGCTGTTCCACCTTTTTGGGGGATTTTGAACCGGTGTCAATAAAAATGGCAAAGGAACAGAACCTGTCCTTAAACCCTACCAAGATTTCCGGCATATGCGGGCGGCTTATGTGCTGCTTAAAGTATGAAGAGGATGTTTACGAAGTTATAAAGAAGGAAATACCGCCAATAGGGACAAAGGTCTCCACCCCGGAGGGTGAGGGTATAGTGGTGGACACCAGTATACTAAGGCGCATGGTCAAAGTGAAACTGGTAGAAGGCGAGGATACCGACATAAAGGAATACAATCTGGACGATATCCAGACGTTATCCGGTGAGTGAAAGCTTTTCTCAAAAAGGAATATTTTGCTTTGAAAAATCCTTTTTAAATGTTACAATATTAACGGAAGAAATCGGTTTGATATGCTCAAGGAGGTGAACAGTATGGCATATGTAATTACTGATGACTGCATCAGTTGCGGTGCATGTGAACCCGAATGCCCTGAGGGGGTTATCAGCGAAGGTGATGATAAATACGTTATTGACCCTGAGGGGTGTATTGAGTGCGGTGCGTGTGCGGACGTGTGTCCGGTGGACGCTCCCAAACCCGAATCTGAAGTATAAAGGCAAAAGACCCTGTAACAAGGGTCTTTTATCATACCTTGGGGGAAACACCGTAAAACTGTCCGATTACAGCGACAGGGTGGTGCTACTTGACGGGGAGGCGGACACAGCCAAAAAATACATGGTCTCCTATCTTCCCACAAATTACATAATCAACCGGCGGGGTGAGATAAGTGCTATGCATATAGGCCTTATGGAATATGACGGGATGGAGGACTATATAGAAGCTGCCTTCAAGGAATAGAGACCGTAAAAAGGCGGCCATAATAATTAATCGCAGGTGGTTTGTTTATGGATAAATACTTAAAGATTGGTGAACGGTTGGACGACCTTAATATAGGTGGACTTAAGATAATACAAAACCCCCGGAAATTCTGTTTCGGTATAGACGCGGTTATGCTGGCCAACTTTGCCACCGTCAAAAAAGGGGACAGGGTGGTGGACCTGGGAACCGGCACCGGCATTATTCCTATAATTCTTGCCGGCAAGACAAAGGCATCGAGTATAATTGGTATAGAGATACAGGAGGAAATGGTGGAGATGGCCGCAAGGAGCGTAGCCATGAACGGCCTGGAAAACCGGGTCAGTATATATTCCGGCGACCTAAAGGAAGTGACCTCCTTTGTGCCGGAGGGTACGGCGGACCTGGTGGTTTCAAATCCTCCTTACATAGATGATGGTCACGGTCTTGTAAACCCTGACAGCAGCAAGGCAGTAGCCCGGCACGAGATAATGTGTACCCTGGGGGATATAATAGCTTCGGCGGGTAAGGTTTTAAAAAACGGGGGGAGGCTGGCCCTTATACACAGGAGCGGCCGTATGGTGGATGTGCTGCTTGGTATGAGAGAAGAGGGTATTGAACCAAAGAGGCTTAGAATGGTACATTCCCGGGCGGACAGGGAGTCTAATCTGTTTTTGGTGGAGGGTTTAAAGGGGGGCGGCAAATTCCTCAAGGTGTCAAAGCCCCTTGTGATATACGACGGGGAAGGGGAATACACCGAAGAGATACATAGGATATATTACGAGGGAGAAAGGATGTAAGGCCGATGTCGGATAAAGGCACACTTTACATATGCCCCACACCCATAGGGAATCTGGAGGATATAACGATGCGGGTGCTGCGGGTACTAAAGGAAACGGACCTTATCGCAGCGGAGGATACCAGAAGAACCCTGCGTCTTATGAACCATTACGATATTAAGGCTCCTTTGACCAGCTATCATGAGCACAATCGCAAAAAGAAGGGAGAACACCTGCTGGAGCTGCTTCGGGAGGGAAAGACAGTAGCCCTTGTTTCGGATGCGGGTACTCCCGGTGTTTCCGACCCGGGATACGAGCTGGTTAGGGGTTGCATCGAACAGGGTATTCCGGTGGTATCGCTGCCGGGACCGACGGCCGTAATGACCGCCCTGGTCGCTTCGGGGCTGCCCACCGACAGGTTTTTCTTCCAGGGTTTTTTGCCCAAGGCCCCGGGTAAGAGAAAGGGCCTTCTAAAGGGACTGGAACGCCAGCAGGGCACAATAATACTCTATGCGTCCCCTCACGGCCTGGCAGGGCTGCTGGAGGACTGCAAGGAGACACTGGGAAACCGCAGGGCGGTGATAGCCCGGGAGATTACCAAAAAGTATGAGGAATACATAAGAGATACCCTGGACGGGCTGGTGGACTGGGCAAAGGAAAGCGATATAAAGGGTGAGTTTGTACTGATGCTGGAGGGCGCGTCCGGTCCCGTCGAGGAAAGGGATGCTCCCTGGGAGCGGATGGATATCGGAGAACACCTTAAATGGAATATGGAAAAGGGCCTCCCTAAAAAGGAGGCCATAGCGATAACCGCGCGTCAGCGTAAAGTCCCAAAGAGACTGGTGTACGCGGAAAGCATACAAAAAAAATAGCCGTTTTGCGGCTATTTTTCCTTCTAAAGATTCATGTTTTTTAGTTCCTGTGCACAGTCAGGGCAAATGTTCTTTCCCTTGTAGTTGGTTATGTCTCTCGCATTACCGCAAAATATGCAGGCTGGCTCGTATTTCTTCAGAATTATATGCTCTCCGTCCACATATATTTCCAAAGCATCCTTTTCGGCTATATTAAGAGTTCTTCTTAACTCTATTGGTATAACCACCCTGCCGAGTTCATCCACTTTCCTCACAATGCCTGTTGATTTCATTGTCTTCGCCCCTTTCATAATCCAGATATATTTCGACAATATTTTCAATTAAAAGCATACCAGAAATACCAATTAAAGTCAATGGAAATACTTAAAAATTTTTGGCCTAATTTACAGATAAATACTGAACTGTTCCGCAATATCGATTGGCGTGCCGCCATGTTTTTGCTATAGACGCACGGGCAGCGATATAATAAAATGATACTATATATAACGTGAAAAAGATTTTACACAGCTGTCATCCTGAGCTCTTCATCGCATTGAATTTTAAATGTGTTGCATATAAAAAAGCAGTCAAGTAGCACGAGATAAGGCTGTGAGGGAACATTTTACCCGCAGGGAGGAGGTTTGATGTGGAGAGGTATTCAAGACAGTTGCTTGTTAAAGGTATAGGCATAGAGGGGCAGAAACGCCTGGCCCGGTCCAGGGTACTGCTGGTGGGCTGCGGCGGCCTGGGTACCAACATAGCAAATATACTGGTAAGGGCCGGGGTGGGCTTTATAAGGATTATTGACAAAGACAGTGTGGAGCTTAGCAATCTCCAGAGGCAGAGTCTTTATGATGAGAAGGACGCCAAAGACAATCTGCCCAAGGTGGAGGCTGCCCGCAGGGTGCTGGAGCAGATAAACTCCACTGTGGAAATTGAAACGGTGGTAGAGGAACTTATCTCCGGTAACATAGACAAATACTTGACGGATATAGGCCTTGTTATGGACGGTACCGACAATTTCACCACCCGGTTTCTAATAAACAGGGCCTGTGTCAAAAAAGGGATACCCTGGATTCACGGAGGGGTGGCGGCCACGAGCGGAGTTGTAATGAATTTCACCGACAAAGAGGGTCCCTGCCTTGAATGCATATACCCTGGGGACCTGGTATCCAGGGAGGTCCCAGGCACCGGGACGGTGGGTATCCTGGGTACGCTGACGTCGGTTGTCGGCGCCCTGCAGTCCAACGAGGCTATAAAATTTCTTACCGGCAATATCGACAACATGATGGAGGGTATGCTCTATATAGACCTATGGCGCAGTACCTTCGAAAGGATTGCCATATCCAAAAGGGACGATTGTAATTGTTGTAAACCATAGGGACGGTTCTTCTGGTTAAGGAATATAGAAGTGGGACATACATCTGAGAGGCGCGAAAAGCTCGGAGGTGATTGGTTTGCTTAAGGCACAAAGGCTTTGCCAAGGGGACAGCGTAGGCCTTGTATGCCCCGCGGGCCCTGTAAAGGAGCACAGGCTAGAAAGCGGTATTGCCACCCTTCGGTCTATGGGGCTAAAGGTAAAGCTTGGGGACCATGTGAGGGCGACCCGGGGTTATCTGGCCGGCAGTGATCGGGACAGGGCTGAGGATATAAACAAAATGTTCAGGGACCGCTCCATAAAGGGCATCTTCTGCGCAAGGGGGGGGTTTGGCACCACGCGAATACTTGACGCTCTCGATTACGATACCCTGCGGCAAAACCCCAAGGTGTTTATAGGCTACAGCGATATAACCGCCCTTCATCTAGCCATTAGAAAAAGGGCAGGCCTTGTTACTTTTCACGGACCCATGGTGGCGGAGATGACCGGGGACTTCCCCGGGTATAACCGGTGCCATATTGGGAGGGCACTCTTTTCTGACAGGCCGGTGGGGAAGGTGACAAATCCGGAGGGAGAGGTGCCACCGCAGGTCCTGTTCCCGGGAAGGGCCGAGGGGCCCATAAGGGGAGGAAACCTGTCCCTACTATGCTCCACCCTGGGAACTCCCTATGAGATAGACACAAGGGGCTGTATATTTTTCCTGGAGGAGGTGGGAGAGCCGCCCTATAAGATTGACAGGATGCTCACTCATATTGGGATGGCGGGAAAAATAAAAGACGCCGCAGCACTTGTGTTCGGCCGGTGGAAGGACTGCACCGATGAAAGGAATCCCGAGCCTTCGGTGGAGGACCTTTTGGCCGATATTGCGGCAAGGGAGCGAAAACCATGCCTTTCAAACCTTATGATAGGCCATGACCGGTTTAACATAACAATACCTTTAAGCTGCCGCGGGCTTATAGAAGAGGGCAAATTGCACATTACCGAAAGCGGCGTACTGTAGCAGGTATAATACCTGCAGAGACGGCCACATATAATTAATTATACGGTTTCCCGTAACCGATTTTGGCGGAAGGGAGAATTCCTATGATTAATACGGTGTGGCTTTTTCTTATTGTAACCGGGATTGTTGTCGCGGCGGTCCGCGGTACCATGGGGGATGTATCGGCGGGGATAATGACCGGAGTATCCTCTTCGGTGGAACTATTTCTAGGCCTTATGGGTATAATGGCGTTATGGACAGGGGTCATGCGGGTGGCGGAAAAGTCCGGGCTGGTGGAGGCCCTGTCCCGGGGCATAAGGCCTGTGCTGGGCCTTCTATTTCCCGATATACCCAAAAACCATCCGGCCATGGGGGCGGTTGTTATGAACATGGCCGCCAATATGCTGGGTCTTGGTAACGCTGCCACTCCCATCGGTATAAACGCCATAAAGGAGCTTCAGAAGCTAAACCCGCGGCCGGCCAGGGCGACAAACGCCATGTGTACCTTTCTTGTGCTTAACACGTCTTCGGTACAGATTATTCCCGCCACCGTAATTGGCCTTAGGGCGGCGGCGGGTTCAATTAACCCCACCGAAATAATAGGAACGGCATTTTTGGCTACCACCATATCCACCCTGGCGGGAATTGTGGCTGTAAAAACGCTCCAGAGGCTGTATTAGGATGACTGCCATGCGTGTTTTGATAGAGACCCTTTCGGCCTTTGCCGTTCCGTTATTGATTGCACTTGTTCTTATACATGGGTACAAAAAGGGTGTTAAGGTATACGAAGTGTTTGTGGAAGGTGCCGCCGAAGGAATAAAAACTTCGGTGAGAATACTTCCCTATTTAACTGCCATACTAATGGCAATTGGAATATTCAGAAGCTCCGGGGCAATGGATATACTGATGATAATTCTTAAGACACCGGCGGGTCTTTTGGGTATCCCTGCCGAAATAATGCCACTTGTGCTTATACGGCCTCTGTCGGGCAGCGGTGCCCTGGGAGTTGTAAGTGAGATATTTGCCACCTACGGTCCTGATTCCTTTGTGGGCAGGGCTGCCGGTACCATGATGGGCTCTACAGAGACAATATTCTATACAATAGCGGTATACTTCGGGGCGGTGGGTATAAGGGACACCCGTCATGTGCTGCCCTCCGCCTTTGTGGCTGATCTGGCGGGAGTGGTGGCATCGGTGGTGGTGTGCAGGCTAATTTTCGGATAGCCATTGACAAAAGGGGAAAACTCTTGTATATTCTATGGAAAGGGTATACAGAATAATAAAGGCGATGAAGGGAAGAGTAGGGATATATCCAAAGCCGCAGAGAGCCGGGAAGGGTGGGAACCGGTGCCGCAGGTAATCCCGAATATGGCCCCCGAGCCTTGTCGCTGAAAGGTTCAGTAGGCGGCAACGGTGGCCCCCGTTAAAAGGGCAGGCAATCACGGGGTTGCCGGGAGAGGCTGCTTTTTCCAAGCAGTAAAGTAGGGTGGTAACGTGGCCATTAACCGCCCCTATCGATTACGATAGGGGCGGTTTATTTATAGCCACAAACCACAGGGACGGTTCTCTTGGTTTCAAGCCGATACCGAGCATCTGTGCTCTGCGACACGAGGTCCGTGTTCCGTGACCCAAGAGGCCTGCCCTAATTCTAGTACCTAGCACCTAGTACATGATATTCAACAAGAAGGAGGAGATAAAATGGACAAGAAAACCTTTTATATCACCACACCAATCTATTATCCCAGCGATAAACTGCATATCGGGCATGCATACTGCACTGTAGCGGCGGATACAATGGCCAGGTTCAAAAGGCTTACAGGATACGATGTGATGTTCCTTACCGGCACCGATGAGCACGGCCAGAAGATACAAAGAGTGGCCGAGGCCTGTGGCGAAGCACCGCAGCAGTACGTAGATAAAATAGTGGAGGGAATAGTTAAACTGTGGAAGCTTTTGGATATTTCCAACGATGACTTTATAAGGACCACCGAGCCCCGGCATGTCAAGGCGGTGCAGAAGATATTCAAAAAGCTGTACGAAAAAGGGGACATCTACAAGAGCCATTATGAGGGCTGGTACTGTACTCCCTGCGAGGCCTTCTGGACAGAGCATCAGCTTGCAGACGGCAAATGCCCCGATTGCGGCAGGGAAGTGGAATTGACCCGGGAGGAAGCATATTTTTTCCGGCTTTCTGCTTACCAGAACAGGCTTATAAAATTCATAGAGGAAACCGATTTTATACAGCCGGATTCAAGGAAAAACGAGATGATAAACAATTTCCTAAAGCCCGGCCTGGATGACCTGTGTGTATCCCGAACTTCTTTTGACTGGGGAATACCGGTTGACTTTGATGAAGGGCACGTGGTATATGTATGGGTGGACGCCCTGTCCAACTATATAACCGCCCTGGGATACGCATCGGAGGACCCGTCCAAGTACGAGAAATACTGGCCTGCCGATGTGCATCTGGTGGGCAAGGAGATAGTCCGGTTCCATACAATAATATGGCCCGCAATGCTTATGGCCCTTGGCGAGCCGCTTCCCAAAAGGGTGTTCGGCCACGGCTGGCTAATCCTGGAGGGAGGCAAAATGTCCAAGTCCAAGGGCAACGTGGTGGACCCGGTGGTACTGGCCGAACGTTACGGGGTGGATGCAATTAGGTATTTCCTGATGAGGGAGATGCCCTTCGGTGCCGACGGAGTGTTCTCAAACGATGCACTGATAGGCAGGATTAATGCTGACCTTGCCAACGACCTGGGCAACCTGGTGAGCAGAACTGTTGCGATGGTGGATAAGTACTTTAGCGGAATCATACCAAAACCCTCCGTTGAAGGGGAACACGATGCCGACCTTAAAGAGCTGGCGACCTCCACCCCGGGCATAGTTGAGGATTACATGGAAAAGCTACAGTTCAGCAACGCCCTGACAGAGGTGTGGAAGCTGATTGGCAGTACCAACAAATACATCGACCTTACAATGCCCTGGGTTTTGGCAAGGGATGAGAGCAAGAAAGACCGGTTGGCCACCGTCATATACAACCTGGCGGATTGCATAAGGATAATATCCGTCCTTATAAGCCCCTTCATGCCCAATACGCCCACCCTAATATGGAAACAACTGGGGATGGACCACGGCCAGGGTACCGGCTGGGAGGATACAAAGGAATTCGGAAAACTTCCCACCGGGGTCAAGGTAAGGAAGGGCGATATAATTTTCCCGAGGATAGAACAGGACGGGACGAAGCAGCGGAAAAACACAAAGGAGAAGGAGGAGAGCAAGGTGGAGGAAAAATTCATATCCATTGACGATTTTGCAAAGGTGGACTTAAGGGTAGCCACCGTGCTGGAATGCGAAAAGGTGGAAAAGTCCAAAAAGTTGTTAAAGCTTAGGCTGGATTTGGGGGAAGAGACAAGGCAGGTGGTATCCGGTATTTCGGAGTTTTACAGCCCCGAAGACCTGGTAGGGAAACAGGTGGTTATAGTGGCAAATCTTAAACCCGCCAAGCTTATGGGCATAGAATCCCAGGGCATGATTCTTGCGGCGTCCACCCCCGGGGATGAGGAGCTTACGGTGGTAACGTTGCTTGAAAGAATTGCCAACGGTTCAAAGATAACCTAGGAGGTGGAAACGGTGCTTGTAGACACCCATGCCCATCTGGACGACAAAAAGTTCGACGATGACCGGGAAGAGGTAATACAAAGGTGCGTGGAGGAGGGTGTGGTGTGCATAATAAACGCCGGGTCCAACTTGTCCTCCAGCATAAAGGCAATATCCCTGGCAGCGGAGCATCCAATTATATATGCAGCGGTGGGGATACACCCCCACGATGCAAAGACCGCCGATAACTATTCCACAGAGATTCTTTGCTCCCTTGCCGTCAGGGACAAGGTGGTGGCCATAGGGGAAATAGGATTGGATTACCACTATGACTTCTCGCCCAGGGATAAACAAAAGCAGGTTTTCAGGGAGCAAATAGGCCTTGCCAGAGAGCTGAAGTTACCCATAGTGGTACATGACAGGGAGGCCCACGGCGATATACTTAAAATATTGAAGCAAGAAAAGGCCGGCGAAGTGGGCGGGGTGATGCACTGCTTCTCCGGCAGCAGGGAAACGGCGAAGGAATGCATGGATATGAACTTTTTCATATCCTTTGCAGGCCCGATCACCTTTGGAAATGCGAGGAGGGCGAAGGAGGTTGCTTCCTATGTCCCAATGGACAGGCTGCTTGTAGAAACCGATTGCCCCTATCTTACCCCGGTTCCCCTAAGGGGGAAAAGGAACTACCCGGGCAACGTAAAATTTGTAGTAGAGGAGATATGCGATATTAAGGACCTTGCCAGGGAGCAGCTTCTGGAGGCAGTCCTTGACAATACAAAAAAGCTGTTTGGCATAGATATTACACGTTAATAGTATTACATCCCTTTAAATATCATTCTGAAGAAGTGAAGCCCGAAGAATCTTATTGGAGACAGGTCCTTCGCTACCGCTCAGTATAACAGAAGAGCTCAGTATGACACGCTGGGGATGTAAATAAATTCCCGTCACTACCTTTCACATAAAACATATAATGGTAATGAAGTAAAGGTGATTGGGGGGATTATTAATTGGATAATATGTGGAACAACATGGCGGGCTGGCCTTATAATGCTATGAACAGTGGGGGTATGAAAGAGCCTATGCCGGGAGGTATGCCCGGATATGACCATTGGTGCCCCGGATATGGCCCCGGATATGGCCCCGGTCCTGGACCCTGTCCCTGGGACGGGTATGAGCCCTGGATGCCGCCCAAAAAAGATATGGACTGCTGGGCCATACTGAGTTGCATCCAGCACTGTATGCGTAATTACATGAACCATATGCCCTATGAGGAGCCAATGGCGGGATACGGGCCGTCAGGCGGATACGAAATAGGGCCGGTAGCGGGGTATGGTTGGGGGCAGAATACACCCTCGGTGCCACCCACCGACTAATACGATAAGGGTGAATAAAACAGAAAAAATCCCGGATTTGAATGTCCGGGATTTTTTCTGTATAATCATTCCAGGGAAACGGGGATGGATTTCTGGTATAATTACCATTGCAGTGACATAATAAAACTCGAAGGAATACATATGTTACCGGAAACAGATAATATTTAAAGGGCTGTCAGGAAAGGGAGGCAAAGCCGTGAAAAGGAAAAATGTAATTATCCTGGTTTCACTGGGACTTGTGCTTGTTCTGGCTGCACTGTATGGCTTGCTAAGCAAGCAGGTTACCGTAATAGACGGAGAAGAGGCGGTACAGATGGTTTGCTTTGGAGGTACAGTGGAGGACCTTTTGGGGGAGCGGGAAATAGTACTTGAGGACGAGGATCGCGTCGTTCCGGAACCCGGAACTCCTTTGCAGGACGGTCTGGAAATAACAATAAAGAGAGCGGTGCCCGTTTTGTTAACCGTTGACGGGGAGGTAAAGTCTTTTAAGACGGCAGCCGATACCGTTGGCGGGGCACTGGACGGAGCAGGACTTGAAATAGAGGCCGAAGACATAGTGGAGCCGGGTATGAAAAACCCGGTTGAAACAGGTATGGATATCAAAGTGGTAAGGGTAGGCCATGTAATGCTCACCCTGGAAAAGGAGGTCCCCTTTGAGACGGTAATAAAGTACGATGACGGTATGTACAAAGGGACCGAAAAGGTGCTAGAAAAGGGTGAAAACGGGAAGATGAGCGAGGAAATAAGGGTTGTTTATCATGACGGGGAAGAGGTTAGCCGCCAAACAGTGAAGGAAGAGGTAATAAAGGAACCGTCCAACCGGGTTGTATCGCGGGGCACTATGGATTCTATTGAAACCTCCAGAGGTACGGTGCGCTTTAAAAGGGCAATAAAAATGAGTGCCACCGCCTATGACGCCACCTTTGAAAGCACCGGTAAAAACCCCGACCATCCGCAGTACGGAATAACCCGCAGCGGCACAAAGGTAAGGCCGGGGGTGGTGGCAGTGGACCCGAAGGTTATACCGCTGGGCACAAAGCTGTATGTCAAATCGCAGGACGGCACATCCGACTACGGGTTCGCCAGTGCCGAGGATACCGGCGGAGCAATAAAAGGCAACAAGATAGACCTGTACTACGAGTCGCCGGAGGACGTAAGGAAATACGGCAGGAGGAACGTGCTGGTCTATATACTGGAATAAAAAACAAGAAACGGACAAGAGACGGTTCTTTGTCCGTTTCTTTATGTAAAGCCCGTTTGAAGGTCGCAATAGACTACAAATAAATATCTATGGCTTTATGAATACCCTTATGCAAAAATGCTGTATTAAGGTAAGGGGACACACCTCTGCTATGCGGGTATTCCTTGCTGAGGTATGTCCCCGATCAGAATGCACTTGTGTTTCATGAAGCCTCATCACTGGTTGTCCCTTCAAGCGTGCGTTGCAGGCGGATACATATAGGAGAATTAAAAGAAGGACGGGGAGCGTTTATGTCGGGCGGATACACCCTAAGCGAAACAAGAGAAATAATAAAAAGGTTCGGTATAAAGCCCAGCAAGGGTCTGGGGCAGAACTTCCTTACAGATAAAAACATACTGGGTAAGATGGTGACCGCTGCGGAACTGAACCAGAACGACCAGGTGTTGGAAATAGGTCCGGGGATAGGAACCCTTACCCGCGAACTGGCGGCAAAGGTCGGCGAAGTGGTAGCTGTGGAGATAGACAAAAGGCTGGTGCCGGTACTCGGGCATACGCTAAAATACTGTGCTAACGTTGAAGTTATAAACGCCGACATTCTCACCTTTGACCTTAAATCCCTTTGGAAGGACCATTTTACCGGCAGGGTTAAAGTGGTGGCCAACCTGCCCTATTATGTTACTTCCCCTATAATTATGAGACTGCTGGAGGAAAATATTCCGTTGGAAAGAATTGTGGTAATGGTGCAAAAGGAAGTGGCCCAAAGGATGAACGCCGGTCCCGGGGGCAAGGACTACGGGGCCCTAAGCATAGCCGTTCAGTATCGTTCCCGGCCAAGCATTGTCGCCGAAATCCCGCCCACGGTGTTTGTGCCGCCTCCGAAGGTGGCCTCTGCAATAATAAGGCTGGATATTAAAGATGCCGACCTGCGATGTGCCGTTAAGGATGAAAGACTGCTGTTCCGGCTGGTAAGGGCTGCCTTTGGCCAAAGGCGTAAAACCCTCATAAACGCCCTGGGCAGTGGGCTTTCCAGCATAGCCAAGGAGGACCTTGCCGAGGCCCTCGAGGGCTGTGGTATAGACCGCCGCCGGAGGGGAGAGACTCTTTCGATAGAAGAGTTCTGCCGTCTGGCCGACTACATATATGAAAAAATCATGTAACCGATTCCCCATTGCCGAATATACTGGTAACATAGCATTTTTGTGTGGGGGAGGTCTTTTTTTAGTGGCAGCGGCAAGGAATTATCGCAGGCAGCTCTATATGCTGTACCAGGAGGACCCCGGGTTTGGGGCGGATGACGATAAAAAGCCCGAGGGGTTTTTAAAGTTTGAGGTAAAAGGCAGCACAGGTATGCTAACTTCCCTTGTACAGAACCTTAAAGACCTAAGGGAAGAGGGGTTGGTATACAAGGGCTTTATAGGGTCTACCGACGGTTCGTTATTTGTGAGTACCGGTACGATACCCGTTGATGGCAGAGGACGGGGTGAAAGCAGATGGAGGTTTGACCCGGAGGACATAGCCGGTACCGGATATGGGATTAACAAATTCAATGTCTTTGGGGTAATGGTATTCGGGAATGGTGAAGAGGAAATGGTCTGCCCTCTGGCGGGGCATACGGGTAATCTGATAAAGGATTGGAAGAGGCTGCTTGGTAAAAAAGGGGCAAAGGCAGGGAAATCCACCGAAGCGGAGGCTGTGGCACAGATATCTACGAAAACGCTTGAGCAACAGGGTAATATGGCAAAGAAAACAAAACCGGGTCATCATAGGCACTCCGGTTCTGAAAGCTTTATAGAGGAAATGCTAAAGTTTTGTCCGGGCATACAGCCCTTTTGTCAGTCCGATCCCAACTGCCGATGGTGGCGCATAAACAGCTATAACTATCTATTCGGTATTATGTACGATGACAGTGGTGAAACAAGGTATTACATATATGGTATACCCGGTGTCTATAACACCCAGGCCCATATGCAGATGGAGGCCTACGGCTTCTGCAAGTGGCACCCCCAAAGGGGGGAAGGTCACAGGCCCGGGGACTGCGGGTACTGGCTGGCCTTTGTCGATTCCAAAACCGGAACCCTCGCAAACCCGGACCCTTAACCGATAATTAAGGGAAGTATCGTTCTATAAATAACGTACTTAGGACTTTATATCTTCTAACGTGTCATCCTGAGCGATAGCGAAGGATCCTTTTTATTTGGAAATATTTACATCCGCCAGCAGTATGCCAGAAATACCTCCCGAGGCGTTTCTTACCGGCATGGAAACGGATATGCAAAAGTCATCAGTTGCCGAGGATATATAGGGTTCGGTCAGGTAAATGCTACCCTCCATAGTTTCCCTGAAGTAATCCCTGTGGGATATGTTGTCATTCTTTATAGAATCCAGGGTTGCTGCCCTGGGCAATCCGTCGGCGTCTACATAGGCAAGCAATTCTATATATTTGTTCTGGGCAATGCTATTATTTAGCAGGGTCTCGATATTTTCCAGATGCTCGTTAACAAAGGGTTGAGTACTTATAAGCTGTGCTATCAGTTCCTTGGCTTCTTCCACCCTTGCTTTATGCTCCTCCCGCAGTTTTAAACCCTTCTTGTAGTCAATAAAGCTGTCATTAAGTCCTCTTGCCATTTCATCCAGGTTTTTAATAAGGTCAAACACCTGTTCCATTGCAGCCGATTGCTGCTGGGTCCCTGCTGCGGCCTGCTGTGCCCCCGCCGAGGACTGCTGGACCGATGCTACTATTTCTTCTATGAGCGACCCTATTTCCTCCGCCCTCTGTTTTTGCTGCCCGGTGAGGTTTTGCACCTCCCGGAAGGACAGGACGGTGGAGTTGGTTACCCCGTCAACTCTGCCAAAGTCTTCCCTGGACATGTCCGCAAGGCTTACGTCCTCTTTGGCTTTGGACGCCTGGCCTTTCATCGTTTCGGAAACGAGGGCTACCTGCTTTGAAATGGTGTCTACCAGTTTGTCTATTCTTGCGGCGGAGGCGGTGGACTGCTCGGCAAGTTTTCTTACCTCATCGGCCACCACTGCAAAGCCTCTGCCCTGTTCGCCCGCCCGGGCCGCTTCTATGGCAGCGTTTAACGCCAGCAGGTTTGTCTGTTCGCTTATATCCGTTACCTCCATGGTTATACCGGATATCTGCCTGGCGTGTTCTTCCAGCTTGGTCATTTCCTGGGCCAGATTATCGTTTATATCCGAGTTGGTGCGAATCCTGTCCACCAGATCGGCGAGTCTTTTAACGCTGTCGCCGATGGTCTCTTGCAGTTTAACGGATTCCTCCAGAGTCCTTTGGGCAAATTCCTCAATCTGCCCGGAAGAATCGGCCATTTCTCTTACGCTGTCCATTGTACGGGTAGCAGATGCCGATATGGTTTCTATGCCTTTGGCTATTTCGGATACGTTTACGGCTATTTCTTCGGCAGAACGGTTGGTGTCGTCTACATTGCTGAGCAGGCTTTGGACGTAGTTCTTGGTCTTCTCGGAGGAGGTAAGAACGCTACCCATAAGTTTTTTGTTCCCGAAAAGTATCCTGTTCATCGAAGCGGATACTTCCCTATAGTCCCCCTTCAGGTCCTCCGGCAGTTTTTTTAGCGCATCACCCTCCTCAATCTGGCTAAGGCTTTCCTTAATTCTTTTTATGGCTCTGTCCCTGGAACGGGCAGTCAGCATAAAGTAAAGAGCAATCAAAATCACGGCACCAAAAAATACCATCATCCATAGGTCAGATGTCAGGTCAAACTTTCCCATTACCACACCTCCAAACTGCATTTTATTACTTATTTCTACATTTGCCGTAAAATCCCTTTAGCTTCTGTGCGTTTTACGTTTAAAAAAACCACTTTTAGAAAGGATGGGATAGTTTGCAGACAAACTCAATTAGTCTTTATGAATACCCACTTATGCGAAAATGCTGTTTAAGGAATAGGGAAACCGAACTGTGAAGTGAGAGGTGAGAGGCAATAGGTGGGACTATATGCGGCAAAAAGGAACTGCCGGATGACTCTATCATCCGGCAAACATTGTGGGTCCCAGTATTATTAGGGCAAGGTTGAAATACAATATAAGGGCCAGAGCATCTATTATAGTGGTTATAAGAGGCGCTGATATAAGTGCCGGGTCCAGCCCCGCCGATCGGGCGATTATCGGCAGCACTGAGCCGGTAAGCTTTGCAAGTACAATGGTCAGGAATACCGTTATTGACACGGTGAGGGCAACGGATACGCTCTCCCCTTCAAAAAGTATTATCCTGATAAAATTGACAATGCCCAGCGTAATACCCACCACCAGCGACACCTTCAGTTCCTTGGAGAGGATCTTAAGGGTATCCCTGCGTTTTATTTTGCCTATCGCCATTCCCCTTATTATAAGCGTGGAGGACTGCGCCCCCGCATTACCCCCTGTATCCATAAGCATTGGTATAAAAACGGTAAGGCTTATCGCCGAGTGCAGTATCGTTTGGAAATGGCCTATTATATTACCGGTGAGTGTAGCGGAGACCATAAGCACCATAAGCCATATTATCCTTTTCTTTGCCAGGCTGAAAACTCCGGTTGAAAAGTAATCGTCCTCGGTGGCCTCCATGGCGGCCATTCTGTAGAAGTCCTCGGTACCCTCTTCTTCTATTACGTCTATTATGTCGTCTATGGTTATTATTCCTATAAGCCTGTTCTCGTGGTCCAGCACCGGCACCGACAGCAGGTCGTACTTTTTGAAAAGGGCCGCTACCTCCTCCTGGTCGTCGGTGGTCTGCACCGATATGGACTTTTCCTCCATAAGGTCCCCCACCACTGCGGTTTCCTCCGCCATTATTATATCCTTCAGCGAGATGGTACCCTTTAAGTGTCTTTTGCTGTCGATCACATAGCAGGTATATATTGTCTCCTTAGTTACTCCGGTTTTCCTAATATGCTGTAGTGCGTAAGAAACAGTGTAATACTCCTTTAAGTCCACGTACTCGATTGTCATTATGGAGCCTGCGGAGTTTTCCGGGAATTTAAGAAACTGGTTTATTATCTTTCTCTCTTCCTTGGATACGTTCTGGAGCACTTTTTTTGCCACATTGGCGGGCATTTCCTCCAAAAGGTCCACCTTGTCGTCAAAGGCCAGTCCCGACAGAAGGTCCCGGATACCGTGGTCGGTTATTGCGTTTATAAGGTCAACCTGTTCTTCCTTTTCCATTTGTGAAAACACACCGGAGGCCAGGTCCTTTTTTAAAAGCCTGAAAAGAATAATCCGCTCGTCTTTGTTAAGTTCCTTAAAATACTCTGCCAAGTCCGCTTCGTGCCAGTCGTTGAGCTGTTCTACAAGCTCCTTAAATCTTTTCTGTCTGTACAATTCCCTTAAATCCTGCATCTCTTACAACCTCCTTCCCGGTGTATGGCAAAAACAAAACTTCTACAACAAGGAAGAAGCTTTAGAAAATAGGCTTCCCCTCGTTGAGTTTTGGCACTGCACAGCTTTGGGTTAACCAGCTGCATTAGATTGGACCTTATTCCGGTAAAATCTGTTGACCCGTTGGTGTCTCTCGACATTTCCGGGTAGCAGCGTCTATCTGTACAGGAGCCTCACCTAACGAAATATTCATTTACTATTCTATTATATACAATTCTATAACATATTGCCAATTAAAATTATACTCTAAGTTGTCCAAGGAGACCGGTATCATTGACGCCTGTACTCTGCGAGGGGGAAAATAAACGTTGCCGGGCAAAGGGCACACACCTTAATTCCCCTTCATAATATATACTAAACAATTTATTAAGTATTATGCCGGGAGGGATGGCTGTGAGAAAAATAAATATAGGAGACCTGGTTGCACGAAAGTCGTATAACTGCGATATCCTTTTCAAAGTTACGGAGATAATCAACCAATCCGGCAGAGGAACGGTTTATATTTTGAAGGGGGTAAACATGCGGATTATGGTGGATGCCCCCGGCGAGGACCTGGTGCTGCAAACCGACGGGGAGGTCAAAGGGTTTGAAAGGCGAAATAGGAACGCCGTTATGAAAACCATGGGCGGTATTACCGGCCATGGGAGGAAAAAGGCTGGAAAAAGAGGAATAAAGAAGGCTTTTTTATATAGAAACGAAAAGCCCTTCGGCAGACCGGGAAAAATACTGCACCTTGACGGGGACAAGGACTACCTAGAGATGTGCATGGATGCCTACAGGGAAATGGGCCTTGCCGTGGAGGGCAAATACATGCCTGAAAACCAGCAGCCCCAGGAGGTGGGGAAGATGCTTAAGACATACCTGCCGGATATACTGGTGCTTACCGGCCACGATTCCGTTAATAAGGGGAGGGATATTCACGATATAAACAATTACAGGAATTCCAAGTACTATGCCGCCGCTACGCGTGAGGCCAGGAAATTTGAACCCTCCTATGACGACCTTGTTATTTTTGCCGGCGCATGCCAGTCCCATTTCGAAGCCATACTGGAGGCGGGGGCCAACTACGCCAGTTCCCCCAAAAGGGTGCTTATACACGCCCTTGACCCTGTTTTTGTATGCCAGAAGGTTGCTTGTACAAATGTTGATACTATAGTCCCGGTGCAGGAACTGCTGTCCAAGACCATAACCGGCATAGAGGGCATAGGAGGACTGCAGACAAGGGGTAAGTACAGGGAAGGCATGCCGGGGCCCGACGGTACCATGGGGTAGAGGGGGTAAGGAGTTGAAAGCATACGATGATATTGATGTAAGGGTGTACAGGGACAGTGAGAAAGGGTGCGCTGTTATGCCTTTGGAAGATATGGTGGCTGAAATACTGCATTACTCCATACCCGAAGGATTTGACGATGAGGCGCAAAAGGCCCAGGCAGTCATTATACGTACTAATATAGCCAGGCAGCTACCTGTTTATGACGGCAGGGGCTGCTGCCTCCACCCAGGTGCCGATATATGCGACACCGGTCACTGCCTTGGATGGATGCGCCCTATCCGTCAGGAAAAGGCTAAAGGGGATAAAAAGGACCAAAATTGGGAAAGAATAATAAGGGCGGCACAAAGCACCCGGGGAGAAATTATAGTGGTAAGAGGTCGGCCGATAAAAGCGTACTATCACGAGTGCTGTGGCGGGGCCACCGAGAACTCAGAGAATATCACCGGCAACAGGGTCGTTTATCTAAGGAAGGTACTTTGCGACTACTGCAAGGATTCCGCTGGCTGGGAGAACGAGAGAGACCTTTCGCTGGAGGAGATTGAGGAAAGGCTAGGCATAAGAGCGGACGGTTTCACTGCGATAAAAGGTTCACCCATTGAGGGTTTCATAGAGGATATTGACCGCGACAGCGAGGGAAGGATAAGCAGCATAAGGATTGGTGGTAAATATTTTAAGGGCACCGACGCAAGGGACCTTTTGGGCCTTACCTCTACCCGTTTTGGCTGGAGACCGGTGACCTTAAGGTTTATAAGCGGAGGCAAGGGCCACGGCTTAGGATTGTGCCAGTACGGCGCGGCCGCCATGGCGCGGGAGGGAAACAGTTATAGGGATATTATCAATTATTACTTCACCGGCGTTGACATAACCACTGTAAAGGGAAACGGCGGGACACCGCTGGCCGGGAAAGTTTTCGTGCTTGACCCCGGGCACGGAGGGGATGATGGGGACAATACCGGCCTCGGAGGTCTTAAGGAAAAGGATGTTAACCTAGACATTGCCCTTAGGCTGGAAAAAATGATAAAAGAAGCCGGAGCCAAAGTTTTTTTAACCCGCAGGGAGGACATCAAGGTACTGCTTTCGGACAGGACGGATATGGCCAACAGAATAAGGCCCCACTTTTTTATTAGCATACACCAGAATGGTTTTTTTAACCCCAGCGTTTCAGGTACTGAAATATATCACTATAACGGGGATGCCGAAGGGGAAAGGATGGGCCGGTGTATAATGGACCGGCTGGCCCGGGAAACTGGTGCCCTCAACAAAGGGGTTAAAACGGCAAACTTTTTTGTTCTAAGGGAAGCAAAGGCAAGTTCGCTACAGTTAGAACTTTTTTACATTACAAACCCCGAAGAAGAAAAAAGGCTTGCGGACGGGGAATTCAGGGCGGCGGTGGCGAAGGCCGTTTCTAACGGGATTATATCCTACTACAGGTACAATGCAGCAAAATAAACCACATTTTTATATTGACAAAAGCACGTGTGCATTGGTATGATAATTGTTTGCCTATTGTACAGTTATGTGGTAAAATATATATGCACAGGCAGATAAAATGAGGTGATACCAGGTGCGAATGAACGATTCGCTGGAGAGGATTAAGAAGGACGTTGAAACGTGTGTGGGGGAAAAGGTAAGGCTGAAGGCCAATAAGGGCAGGAAAAAGACCTTTATAAAGGAAGGGATACTCGAATCCACTTACCCCTGCATATTTGTTGTGAAGTTTAATACGGATCAGGATTCCATAAGACGGGTTTCCTACAGCTATTCGGATATTCTTACCGAAACGGTGGAGCTCACTATCTGCAGTGAAAACCGGAAAATAAAATGCAGTTAAAAGAGGTTAAGGGCGGCTGAATAGGCCGCTTTTACTGTTTTGGGAAACAAAATTTTTTATACATAACCCCGGCATATATTTTAATGTGTATCGTTAACATGGTCCGACGATGGTCTGGGGAGACCGGCCGGGCTTCCGCCCGAGTGCCCGGAAGGGAGGCCCGGGCTTTTATTTGTGCTACGAAGGGCTTTTCCGGGCAGAGTGAATTAATATTCACAAAAATTACATACAATACCATACAAGCAAATTAATGGAATACCACCCTTCTTGTATTAAAAAAATAAAGATAATATACTAATATTGCCGACTATAACAGAAAACACTATCTATGGGTGTTTATCCTTTAAGAAGGGGTGATTATTAGTGCCTGTTAAAAATGGTATCTCGGTAAACTCCGAAATTGGCAAGTTGAAAACTGTAATTTTGCATAGACCGGGCGGAGAACTTGAAAAACTTACACCGGAATATCTTGCGGAGATGCTTTTTGATGATATTCCGTGGTTAAAGAAAATGACCGAAGAACACGACGGCTTTGCAGACGCCTTAAGGTCCAGGGATGTTCACGTATACTACATGAAAGAGTTGTTGGAATATGTTCTGGAAATGGACGGAGTAAAGGCCAAAATGGTAAGGGAGACGCTGGACTTAAGCGGCATTGAGAATCCCGACCGCAGGGAGGCCATAACCGATTATCTGCAGGGGCTTACCACCAAGTGCTTAGCGGACAAATTGATAGAAGGGCTCCCAAAAACCGATATCACCGGCATGGAGAGGCACCTCAGTCTGGTGGACTTTGTATACGAGGATTACCCCTATTATATCAATCCACTTCCTAATTTTTATTTTACCAGGGACCCGGCATCGGTAATAGGTAACGGCATATCCATAAACACCATGAAAGTCAAAGCCCGGCAGAGGGAAGGGCTTTTGATGAAATATTTCTATAAATACCACCCTATTTTTAATGCCACACCCGCTCCTCTTTGGTATAATTATAATAATAAGCACAGTCTGGAGGGAGGGGATATCCTTGTGCTGAGCAGGGAGGTCCTTGCATTAGGCTGCAGTGAGAGGACCACTGCCCAGGGGATAGAGCTTTTGTGCAGGAATCTTTTCGAGGGACTGGAGGGCCTTGACCATATACTGGTCGTGCTTATACCCCACGTAAGGGCGTTTATGCACCTTGATACCGTATTCACAATGGTGGACCATGATAAATTTACAATATACCCAGGTGTGGAGAGCCGCGTTAAGGTGTTCAAGGTGACAAGAAACAAAAAGCCCTACAGCCTGCACGTCCAATCCGAGGATAACTTAACCGGGGCACTCAAAAAATCTCTCAGGCTGCCCGCCGTAAAGCTTATAAAGAGCGGCGGAGGAGACGAGGTTACGGCTGCAAGGGAACAGTGGAACGACAGCACAAATACACTGGCCATAGCCCCCGGGGTAGTGATAACCTATAATCGGAACGAGGCTTCCAATGAGGTGTTGCGTAAAAATGGCATCGAGGTGGTGGAGATTGACGGGCAGGAGTTGGTGAGAGGTCGGGGCGGCCCAAGGTGCATGAGCATGCCCATCCTTAGGGAAGAACTGTAAAACCAGGAAACCACGGGGACGGTTCTTGTGGTTGTGCTTGTGGTTGCGATAGACACGGGAACCGTTTCTCGAAACTGCAGGGCGGACAAGGGACTATTCTTTGCCCGTGACGACGATAGTGACTGACATGACAGGGGGACGAGATTGTTGTCTGAACTGCAGCCTGGAACCCGTGACCCGAAATCTGTAATCTGTAATCTGATAAAGGAGGATAAAATTATGTCGTTTAATCTTAAGGGAAGAAGTTTCTTAACCCTAAAGGACTATACCCCGCAGGAGATAAAATACCTGCTGGACCTGTCCGCAGAGCTTAAAAAAGCTAAATACATAGGAACTGAGGCCAAGAATCTTCAGGGCAAGAGTATTGCACTGATATTTGAAAAACCCTCCACCAGGACCCGCTGCGCATTTGTGGTGGCGTGCAGCGACCAGGGTGCCCACGCCGAATACCTGGGCAAGGGCGACATACAGCTTGGCAAAAAGGAATCCGTCGAAGACACTGCTAAGGTACTTGGCAGAATGTTTGACGGGATAGAATTCAGGGGTTTTAAACACAGTACCGTTGAGATATTGGCACAGCACTCCGGGGTACCGGTATGGAACGGTCTTACCGACCTCTATCATCCCACCCAGGTGCTGGCGGACTTCCTTACAATAAAGGAACGCAAAGGATATTTAAAGGGCATTTCCTTTGCCTATGTTGGCGACGGCAGGAACAACGTCGCCAACTCTTTAATGATTGGCGCTGCGAAGATGGGCATTGATTTTAGGATTGTTTCACCCAAGGAATTATTTCCCACGGAGGAACTGGTGGCCTACTGCCGCAGTGAGGCCGCCGTATCCGGCGCATCAGTAACCGTCACCGACGATGTAAAGCTTGGCGTCAGCGGCTGTGACGTGCTTTACACTGATGTGTGGGTGTCCATGGGTGAGGAGGAGTTCTTCGACGAGAGGATAAGGCTTTTGAAGGATTACCAGGTAAATATGGATATGATAAGAGCTACCGGCAAGGAAGAGTGCATGTTCCTCCACTGCCTGCCCGCATTCCACGATACAAAAACAACCGTCGGATTGGAAATATTCGAGAAATACGGGCTGAAGGAAATGGAAGTAAGCGATGAGGTGTTCAGAAGCAAGCACTCCGCCGTGTTCGATGAGGCGGAAAACAGGGTCCATACCATAAAGGCAATAATGGTGGCAACCCTTTAGCAAAGGGCTTTGTTTAGGCTTTTGACATTTAACCTACGAAGGAGGAAAAGGCTAGTGCAAAGACTTGTGGTAGCACTGGGAGGAAATGCCCTTCAACAGGGCAACGGGTCGGCAACCGCCGAGGCACAGCTGGAGGTTGTAAGGTCCACCGCATCCTACCTGGCGGATATTATGGAAAAGGGATACCAGCTAATAATAGCCCACGGTAACGGCCCTCAGGTAGGACGGCTGGTACTGCAGAATGAAGGGGCATCCCATATAACCCCGGCAATGCCCTTTGATGTATGCGGGGCAATGAGCCAGGGTATGATAGGTTATCATATACAGCAGGCAATGGGGGATGAGCTGCGGCGCAGGGGAATGGACAGGCCGGTTGCCACGCTGGTAACCCAGGTAGTGGTGGACAAAGATGACCCGGGGTTTAAAAACCCCACAAAACCCATAGGCCCTTTTTATACCGCTAATGAGGCCAAAAGGCTGGAAAAGGAAAAGGGCTATACCATGAAGGAGGACGCCGGCAGGGGCTGGAGACGGGTTGTTGCTTCCCCTGCCCCGGTGGAAATAGTGGAACTTCCCGCCGTAAGGGCACTGGTGGATTCCGGGGCAATGGTGATAACGGTAGGCGGAGGAGGTATTCCGGTTATAAGGAGAGAGGATGGGCACCTTGAGGGCACAGCCGCCGTTATAGACAAGGACTACGCATCCGAAAGGCTGGCGGAGGATGTGGATGCCGACGGGCTAATAATCCTTACCGCTGTTGAAAAGGTGTCGATAAATTTTGGCAGGCCGGACCAGAAGGACCTTGACGCACTTACGGTAAAAAAGGCAAGGGAATACATGAAGGAGGGCCATTTCGCGCAGGGGTCCATGCTGCCCAAGATAAAGGCCGCCGTAGCCTTTGTGGAGTCAAAAAAGGGCAGGAAGTCCATAATATCCTCCCTTGAAAAGGCGATAGATGCGCTGGAGGGCAAAACCGGCACAATAATAACACAGTAAATTAAGGGGACGTAAACCAAGGGGACGGTCCCTCTGGTTTACTCCATCAACTTGGCAAGAAATCTTCGCCTTTCCGCAATCCTCTCCTGAGTCGGCGGGAAAAGGCCTTTCAGGCTGTACTCTCTTCCAAGGTGTTTATAGGTATCCGTTCCAAGGCGGTGATAGGGCAAAAGCTCAATGTCCTTAAGCTTTTTTACCTGCCTTAAAAACCGTACCGTCTCCGAAAGATTCTCACCGGTATCCGTTATGCCAGGAATCATAGGAACGCGTGCTATTATTTCAATATTATAGGGCGAAGCATCAGCCCTACGAAGGTTTTCAAGAATAAGCGTATTGTCGGCCCCGGTCAGTTTCTTGTGAAGGGCACCGTCCATAACCTTTATATCGGCGTAAAGTACGTCCAGCCAGGGCAGCGCCATTTTTACGTCCTCCCAGGGCGCAAAAAGGCAGGTTTCTATTGCCGTGTGAATTCCCAGCCTTTTGCATTCCCTAAGCACCGCCGCGGTAAACCTGGCCTGACTTAAGGGCTCGCCGCCGCTTATAGTTACGCCGCCGCCCGAGTGAAAAAAGAAAATCTCGTCCCGGCTAACCTCCGCGACCGCCTGCTCCACCGACATGGAGTACCCGTATCGCTTTAACGCGCCGGAGGGACACTTGTCAACACAGGCAAAGCAGCCCCGGCATTTTTCCCGATTAATCTGCAGCCCGCCGCTTTCTCCGTCAAGGGAAAGGGCTCCGGCAGGGCAGGCCTCCACACATAAACCGCATTCTCTGCATCGTTCTTTCGCGTAGCCCTTCTCTGGCACCGGGTTTTGGGATTCCGGTGTTGAGCACCAGATGCACCTTAAGGGGCACCCCTTAAGGAAAAGCACTGTGCGCAGCCCCTGCCCGTCGTGTATGGACGACCTTTCAATTCTTAATACCGTCCCGTTAAGCTGTCTGGTTTTAGTCATGGCACTCACCCTGTAACAAAGCTTTGCTGTATAGTACGCCCTATTATTTCATCCTGGACGTCTTTACCAAGCTCAACGAAATAGGCGGTATAACCGGCTACCCTGATAAGCAGCCCTTTGTACTCTTCCGGGTTCTTCTGGGCCGCCAGAAGTTTTTTACTGTCTATTACGTTAAACTGCACATGAAAAACCCCGAGACTGCACATGCTCTTTAGAAGGGCCATCATCTGGGTTATTCCGTTGGCGGTGGATAGCATATCCGGCTCCACCTTCATGTTTAGCAGCGTACCCTGTACAAACCGGTCGTGGGGAATGTTTGCCACCGATTTAAGCACCGCGCCCGGTCCGTTACAGTCGGTACCGCCGTTGGGGCTGACGCCGTCCGCCAGCGGCTTCCATGCATGGCGGCCGGAGGGCAGTGCTCCCACCTCCAGGCCGAAGGGCGTATTCCCGGATACCGGAAGGATCCCCGGGGTCATTCGCCCGAACTTGCTGCTGTATTTTTCTATCTCGTCCGCGATAAATGTAAACATTTCCGCGGCTATATCGTCAACCATCGGGTTGTCGTTGCCATATTTGGGTGCCTCAAGGCACAGCCTGTGTATTCTTTCACAGCCTTCAAAGTCCTTGTCGAGGGCGCCCAGCACCTCCGTCATGGTGGCCTGTTTAGTCCTGTATACTATATGCCGTATCGCTGCGATGCTGTTTATAAGGTCCGCCACCCCTATTAGTATTATGCCGTTACCTACATTGTACTTGGCACCGCCCCAGGCGTAGTCCCTGGCGTTCTGGATGCATTCTTTGAAGGAAAGGGAAAGGGCCGGTACCGGTCTGTTCATGCATATCTCGTCTATTACATGGCTTCCCTTTACCACCACCCGGGTTATATACCTTATCTGCCCCTTAACCGCTCCCAGGAAATCTTGGTAGGTCTTAAACCCCAACGGGTTACCCGTCCGTGCAGAGATGTATTCCCCGCTCTTTCTATTTCTACCGTCCAAGAGGGCAAACTCCACAACGCTGCCTAAGTTTATATCCGCAAGGGCGGTGTACTGCCGCATCCTCCCTGACAGGTTGGTTTCCACACAGCCGCACGGGTTCCAGTCGTAGGCCTCCTTAAGGGGTACCCCCTTGTTCATAACCATCCTTATGCCCACCTCGTCGTTGTGGAATGCGGGGAACCCGGTGCCCAGGCTCATGAGTTCCACCACTTTTCGCAGGAAGGAATTGGGGTTTTTGGCCAGATTATAACGCACCGACAGCGAGGGCTGGTAAAGCTGCACGTCCATTGTGGCCTGGAGTATCATATAGGAAAGGTCGTTTACCGCGTCCCGCCCCGTATTGTCTACGCCCCCCACGCACACGTTCTGGAACATGGGGTACCCGGCGGCAAACTCCGCTGTGACTGCGTCCTGGAACAGGCAGGGCTCTGAAAACTTGACCCACAGACAATTAAGCAGCTCCTGGGCCTCCTCCGGTGTAATGCGGTCTTCTTCAAGGTCCGCCTTGTAATAGGGCCACAGGTATTGGTCCATGCGCCCCGGGTTATAGCTGGCGGCGTTTTGCTCCATAAAAATGCAGGTCTGATAAAAGTACAGCGACTGCAATGCCTCCCGGAAGGTCCGTGCCGGATGCTCCGGCACACGCCGGCAAACCCCGGCTATTTCAAGGAGTTCCTTCTTCCTTTTAGGGTCGGTCTCCATATCCGCCAATTTCTCCGCCTCGACGGCATAGCGCCGTGCAAGGGCTATAATTCCCTCCGCTGCTATATGTAGCGATTTTAAGTAATAATCCCTTTCATAATCGCCCGGTTTGGTGAGGTCCAGGGCCGACCTTCTTTTTTCTATCACAGACATTATGCCGGATAGGCCCTCCCGGATAAGCCACTCATACCCGGCGGTGGTTTCACCCCAGCCGCGGACCGCCTTGCGGTTTATATAAATAACCCCGTTATCCCGCAGCACCCTTGTATCCTCTGGAATCTGGGCAAGCCACTCCTCATAGTTTGAACGTCCCTTCCAGTAGGGACGGATTTCCTCCTCAAAGGCTTTTTTGTCCTCCGGCTTCAGATAAAAAGGGTCGTAGGGTCTTGAACTGATGGTGTCCAGCTCATCGTCAAGCACCGACCAGCAAGTGTCGGCGCACAGGATACCGCCCCGGACCTTGCTGCCGGAACAGCCTACAATGAGTTCGTCGTCCCATATGGTTATGGTTTTCTCCATACATTGCTTTCTGAAAGCAATGGCTTTCCTAACCACCAGCGGCTGGCCTTCGGATTGTCTGAAACTCTCGGTAAGTATCCTTGCGTTCTCAAGGTCTATCTCCGGCCGTGTGGAAAACACCCTTTTCTTCAGACGGTCTATCCGCTCCATGTATTCGGGTTTTTGTACCGGTCTGTCCATTTTGACACCCCCTTGATAGGCTAATAAATTAATATGTTACCAGCGTTCCGGATGTATCTTGGATTTGTCGTATCTGTCCGCCGGGTCCTTCTGCTCGTCTCCGTGCCCCACTGCCACTACGCCTATGGGTATAACAGCCGGCGGCAGGCCAAGGAGCCGAAAAATCGGTTCTGTAAGCTCCCTTTTGGGGTACAGGCCGCACCATACCGCGCCCAGTCCTAAACCGTGGGCGGCCAGCAGTATGTTCTGTGTTTATTCTATATTTTATCAGATGTATCCCTCCAAAGCCAATACCCCGTATTCCTTTACGGCGGCTTTTTTATTTGTTTTTTGAAGGCCCTAACATATTTTCGGACACAGGGTAATATTATTCTAATAGGTTGTATTAAGAAAGAAAAGGAGAGGAGGAATAAGGATGGCTCTTGAACTGGTAAGGGACCTGATAAGGATAGATCAGGTTGTAGGGGAAGAAATGGCTCAAGTAGTGGTAGAGGGAGACGTTGTTGTCCCGGATAGTAAGCCGGATGTAGATAGAATCCTCAGCATAAACGGTTGGGTGGTAATAACCGACAAGGAGATTGTTGAGGATAAAGTTATAGTTGAAGGAGTTGTTAACGTTAAGTCGCTGTACATCTCCCAGGAGGGTGATCAGTCCCTGTACCACATGGAGGGCAGCTTCGGGTTTGCCCATCAGATAGACCTGCCCGGCGCAAACAGCCGGATGGAGGCGGAGATTAAGGCCGCTATAGAACACATAGACAGCAGTATGGTAAACAGCAGGAAACTTAACGTTAAATGCGTGCTGGGCCTCACCGGCAAGGCCACAGAAAAGTCCCAGATAGACGTAATAAAGGATATTAAAGGCGTCCAGGATATCCAGGTGCTGAGGGACTATATTGAGGTGAGCGATACCACAGGGGAAAACGTATCCAGAGTAACGGTGAGGCAGGACTTTGAGATTCCGGCGGATAAGCCCGACATAAGGGAAATACTTTACACCGATGTTACCGTAGGGGAGCGGGACAGCAGCATATCCGAAAACAGGGTTTCTCTCCAGGGCGTTTTGAAGATTACCACGCTGTACATCGGGGACGACGAGGTTGGCTCCATTAATGACATTAGGTATCAGCTGCCTTTTAGCCATTATATAGAGGTTGTTGGGGCCATGCCCGGGATGAGGGAAAGGGTGCGCTTCTATGTGGAGGATTTTTATTCTACAGTCAAGGAAAATGAAGAGGGACTAAGAAGGGCTGTCGAATACGAAGTGGTGGTAAACGCTGAAGGCAGGGTTGAGACGATTCAACCGATGGAAGTGCTTGTGGATGCCTATTCGCCTTCGGTAAACCTTGAATCGTTTAAATCCAACATCCGGTTCAAAAAGGCCATTGACAGGGTTAGCGAGGAAATAGCCGTCAAGGAGGAAATAGACCTTCCGGCGGACTTCCCGCAGATTAAGGAGATATGTGACATAAAGGCAAAGCCGGTGCTTACCGATTTTGGCGTATACGAGGACCGGGTGGTGGTGGAAGGAGTGCTGACCGTCCAGGTACTCTATTTGACCCGGGACCATTCCGAGGCAATGCACCTTTACGAGGATGAGATACCCTTCCGCCACAGTGTACCACTTCCGGAAGGGGGAGAAGGGGTGGACCTGGACGTTGATCTGTATCTGGAGGACCTGCAGTACCGAGTGCTGGATGCTGATTTGTTCGAGGCAAGGGGCAGGGTAAGAGCGGATATCGGTATAAGCAAAATATTCGAAAAGGAAGTGTTGCTGGACGTTGAGGAAGTAGAAGAGGCTGAAAGGCAAACGGAAGCCAGTATAGTGGTGTACTTTATCCGGCCCGGCGACAACCTGTGGAATATAGCAAAGCGGTTTAACACCACCATAGAGGAGCTAATAAAGGTGAACGATATAGAACAGCCCGATGACCTGGTACCCGGCGATAGACTGATTATCTCCCGGATAGTGAAATACCAGCTTTCATAAAAAAAGTCCGCGTAAGCGGATTTTTTTTATGCCTGATGTGACCGCAGGAACCGTCCCCCTGGTTTTTTATTATCACGTTATATATAGTATAAAGGAACATTGGGTGGTAAAAAATAACTAATGTAATTTTCCAAAAAACCGAAAATCCTTTTAACTGGGAGGAAAGAATATGACACCGCAAGGAAGGCTTATAATAATTGGCGGCGCGGAGGACAAGCAGGGCGAGTGCGAGATTCTTAAAGAGGTTGCGGCGGCAGCCGGTGGCAGCAGCGGCAAGCTGGTGATACTCACCACCGCCACCTCCAACCCGGGGCCGGCGGGGGATACCTACGTCGGGTTGTTTGAAAGGCTGGGTGTGGGTGATGTCCGGGCCATTGGTATAGAGAGCAGGCCCGAGGCCGGTCGGCAGGAAGTACAGGACGCGCTGGAGGGAGCAACCTGCGTATTTTTTACCGGCGGGGACCAATTAAGGATTACCAGCATCCTGGGGGGTACCGGAATGCGACCCCTGTTAAAGAAGCTGTTCCGATCGGGGATAGTAATAGCCGGCACCAGTGCCGGGGCCTCCGCAATGAGCAGCACCATGATAGTAACCGGAGAGGAGGAGGACTCCCCGAGAAAATGTACCGTAAAAATGGCACCGGGCCTGGACCTGCTGGACGGCTGTGTTATAGACCAGCATTTTGCCCAGCGGGGCAGGATAGGGCGCCTTATGTGTGCCGTGGCGCAGAACCCTCATGTACTCGGCATAGGCATAGACGAAGATACAGCAGCGGTAATAGAGGCCGACCTATTGAAGGTTTCCGGGTCCGGTGCGGTGACGGTGGTGGACGGAAGCACCCTGGCCTACAGCAACGTTTCCGAAACCAGGCCGGACGAGCCGCTGGCACTTATGGGTGTTACCATCCACGTACTGCCTAAGAGCTACGGGTTTGACCTAAAACAAAGAAAACCAATACACTATCAATCTCGGGAGGATTAAAATGAAGATACTGGAGAGAAGGATACTAAGGGGCAGGAATATTTACAGCCACAGCCCGGTGATAAGGCTTACGGTGGACCTGGAGGACAAAAGAGATATTCCTACCTGCCGTATAGAACGGTTTAACGAAACGCTGCTGGGGCTTTTGCCCGGCCTTACCAACCACTACTGTTCAAGGGGTTATGCCGGAGGCTTCAGGGAGAGGCTTATGGAAGGCACCTATCTGTCCCATGTACTGGAGCATGTTGTAATAGAGCTTCAAAACGCCGCCGGCTATGACGTATGGTTTGGTAAAGCCAGAAGGGCGGATATGGGGGATAGCTACTATGTAATATACGAATACCTGAACGAGGACGTTGGGCTGGAAGCGGGCAGAGCAGGATTGGACCTTATTAACGATTTGCTTGAGGGAAAGTCGGCTGACGTAGGCAAGGTTATCGACCATCTAAGGGAGATAGGCAGGGAGACCAACCTTGGGCCCAGCACCCTTGCAATAGTAGAGGAGGCAAAGCTAAGGGGCATACCCTTTATGAGGATAGGCAGCGGAAGTATAATTCAGCTGGGTTATGGCAGGTACCAAAAGAGGATAGAGGCCACCATAACCGAGAACACCAGCTGTATATCGGTGGACATTTCCTGTGACAAGACGGTTACCAAGGAACTGCTTAGTGAGGCGGGCATCCCGGTCCCCGATGGGGGTGTGGCCTACGGACAGGATTCCGCTATTGCCCTTGCCCGTGATATTGGGTATCCGGTGGTGGTAAAGCCCCACAATGGTAACCAGGGCAGAGGGGTTACGCTAAACATAACCTCCGACGAACAGCTCATAAAAGCTTACCAAATGGCGTCGGTCATAAGCCATAAGGTAATAGTGGAAAGACAGATAGAGGGTAACAACTACCGGGCACTTGTAGTGGGGGACAGTGTTGTGGCGGTATCCGAAAGGGTTCCCGCTGCGGTGGAGGGGGACGGGGTCCATAACGTAGATGAGCTGATAGAGATAGAAAACTCCGACCCTTTGAGGGGGGATGGCCACGAAAAGCCTCTCACTAGAATAAAGGCGGACGGCCATGTGACTTTTACGCTGGAAAAACAGGGTTTGAGCTTTGACTATATACCCGGCCGGGGGGAGACGGTAACGCTAAGGGAGAACTGCAACCTAAGCACCGGCGGTAAAGCTGTGGACAGAACCGACAGGATACATTCCCAGGTATCCATGATGGCGGTACGAGCCGCCGGCATTATAGGCCTCGACGTGGCGGGGGTGGATATTACCACCGTCGATATTTCTAAACCTCTTAAATCCACCGGGGGAGCAATCATAGAGGTGAATGCTGCCCCCGGTATAAGGATGCACCATTATCCTAGCCGTGGCAAGTCAAGGAACGCCGCCCGATCGATTGTGGACATGCTCTTTCCTCGTGGGAGACATTATTCAATACCTATAGTCTCAATAACCGGCACAAACGGTAAGACCACAACCGCCAGGATGCTCTGCTCCATATTGTCAATAAGCGGGTATAATGTGGGCTGTACCACCACCGGAGGGATATACATAAACCATAAATGCGTACTTGGCGGTGACACCACCGGCCCCTCAAGTGCCCGTACCGTGCTGGCGGACAGGACGGTGGACATAGCGGTGCTGGAAACCGCCAGAGGAGGCATGGTGCGCTCCGGTCTTGGCTATGACCTTGCAGACGTAGGGATAATCACAAACATAACAAACGACCACCTGGGCATTGACGGTATTGAAACCCTGTCCGACCTGGCCTATGTTAAAAGCCTGGTGGCGGAGGCGGTAAAAAACAACGGTTATGCCGTTCTTAACGCCGATGATGTCATGACAATGGAGACAGCGGGTCGTGTAAGGAGCGAAATTATATATTTTTCGCGAAGGGATGATAATATGCTAATATTAAAGCATATAAATAATGGAAGGACTGCGGTGTTTGTTAAGGACGGTACCATATTAATAGCCAAAAACGGTAAATACTATCCGGTAATAGGGGTGGATGAGCCTCCCTGCACTATGGGCGGAAGGCTTAAGCACAACGTGGAAAACGTCCTTGCCGTTATTAGCGGTGCCTATGCCCTTAACGTGCCTATGGGGGATATAGTAACCGGCCTTAAGACCTTTCATAACGACCACCAGAACAACCCCGGCCGATTCAATATCTACAACTTGGGCAGTCTCAGGGTGCTGGTGGATTACGGGCACAATCCTGCCGGGTACAGGGCGGTGGGCGAAGCCCTGACAACCCTGGGAGCTGAAAGGCTGGTGGGGGTCATAGGTGTGCCCGGTGACCGTCTTGACCGGGACATGATAGAGGTTGGGTCTATCTGCGCCGGCATATTCGACAAGGTATACATAAAGGAGGACAAGGACTTAAGGGGCAGAAAACCCGGCGAGACTGCCGGTTACATTATGGAGGGCCTTATAAGGGAAGGTTTCCCCCGGGATATGATTGTTCAGGAATACAACGAGCCAAAGGCACTTTGGATGGCCATTAAAAGTGCCCGGCCTGGTGACCTCATTGCAGTATTCTATGAAGACCTGCAGCCCATACTTGATACCATTGAGAGGGTTGCGGCGGTAATGCAGGCAAAACCAAGACATAAGGGGCTGCTTAAAAAAGCGCAGGCAAGTAAATAAAAGACCGAGGTTTGTATTGGAGAATCCTGCCGCCGGGTATATAATTATCTATATAGAATATACTTCCCCAAGGAGGAAGACAATGGCGGAAATTGAGTTCAAAGCCCGGGCCAAGATAAATCTCACGCTGGACGTGCTTGCACGGTTAAGGGACGGATACCACTTAGTGGAGATGGTTATGCAGCAGATAGACCTTGCCGACCGGGTCAGGATAAGCACCGGTAGCCGAGACGGTCCTGTCCGGGTGGTAAGCGACAACCCCCATGTACCGGATGGCAGGGCCAATATAGCCTTCCGGGCAGCGCAGCTTATAAGGGAAAGGTGCGGTACAGACCGCGCCGTAACCATATTTATACAAAAGAGCATACCGACAGCAGCGGGGCTTGGCGGCGGCAGTACCGATGCGGCGGCGGTTATTCTGGGTCTTAACTGCCTTTTCGGGCTTAATATGGACCTTGCGGAGATGATGCGCCTTGGGTCAGGTCTTGGTGCCGATGTACCCTTTTGCATAATGGGGGGCACCGCTCTTGCCAGGGGTAGGGGAGAGATTCTCACCCCCTTATATTCCGCTGCCATCCTTGATATTCTTCTGGTTAAGCCGCGTTTTTCGGTTTCCACTGCCTGGGCATACCAAAATCTTGATATATCATCCATTACCAACAGACCGGATAATGCCGGGATGATTGCGGCCCTTGAAACCGGGGACAAAGAAAGGATAGCATCGGGGATGGTTAACGTCCTTGAGGGGGTAACGGCTTCGAGGTATAAAGAGATTTTGGAAATAAAGAGTCGTATGATGGAACGGGGTGCCCTGGGGGTTGTTATGTCCGGTAGCGGGCCTACCGTTGTGGGTTTGTTCGGGGACGGTCAAAGGGCAAAAGAGGCGGCGAAAATTTTTATGGAATCGTATAAAAAGGTAATAGTCACAAAAACTGTGCCAACAAAAGAGGGTGAATAGATGGTTAATGCGATCATTCTTTCGGGTGATAAGAATAAAGACCTGTCGGGCGGGTCTACAAAGGCTCTGGCCAGTATAAAGGACAGGGTTATGATCGAATACGTAGTGGCTGCTCTTGACCAAAGCCGTCTGGTAGACAGGATAGCGGTGGTGGGTCCGGAGCACCAGCTGAGGTCATACCTGGGCGACAGGGTCTCTTACATAGTGGAGGGCGTTGAGGACCTTATAGACAATACAATAATAGGAACAGAAATTTTTAAAGTAAGCCCAAAGGTGCTTGTGCTTACCTGTGATATTCCATACCTTACCCCCGAGGCGGTGGACCATTTTGTGGAAAAGAGCGAAGAGACCGGGGCAGACCTGTGCTATCCCATAGTAAGCAAAGCGGATAACGAGCTAAGGTTCCCGAGCTCCAGGAGGACCTACGCCAAGCTGAAGGACGGCACCTTTACCGGGGGCAATATGTTTTATATTAACCCGCAGGTGGTGGAAAGGTCAGCGGATATTGCAAGGCGGCTGGTGGAATATAGGAAAAAGCCCTGGAAGATGTGCAGCGTACTGGGCTGGGACTTTGTGTTCCGACTGATGGCCGGGAACCTTACCATAGCGGGTGTGGAGGACAGGCTGTCCAGGCTTTTGAATATTAAGCTTGCGGCCATAATATCACCCTATCCAGAGGTGGGCAACGACGTGGACAAGGAAAGCGATTTGCTGCTGGCCAGGCAGTACCTTGGGAACATTGGATAAACGGCGGAAGCCGTTTTTTCTTTTTCCATTCTTTTGAATAACCCGGCGGCTATATGCAAACATTATAGTTAATGGAGGCAGCCGTACCAATGGAGTTTATTGCGGGTATTTTCGAAGATTTTTGGCAGCAAACCAAGGAGACTTACAATATATACCTTACGCTGCTTGGCATGGGCATAGGCGTTTTTTGCTATTTTGTGGACGGGGGAAACTACAGAAAGAAGGGCCTTGAGAGGGAAAAAATGTACGCTAGGATGACGGGGGCGTTTATGTTTATTTTCTCTGTCGGCCTATACATTATTGTAATAATATTCTAGGAGGCCTGAAATGGGGTTTCTGGACATACTGACAGCCAAAAAACAAAAGGGAAAACCGGAACTGGGGGGGGGGAAGGATAAGGCTTCCTCCTCGCTGGATAAAAACTTAAGGTATCTAAAGGACAAGCTAGAGGACTGCGACGACGTTATATACCGGGAGTTCAGCGTAGGCAGCAGGCAGCAGTTCCGTTTTGCCCTTGTTTTTATTGACGGGCTTATAGACAGAAATATGATAAACGATGATGTGCTTAAATCCCTTATGCTGGAAATAAGGTACGCCAATATGAAACCCGGCATCCTTTCAGGAGACGTTTTCAGCCTTGCTCTAAGGAGTGCCCTGACCACCGGCGAGGTAAAGGAGGAGGAATACATCGACAAATCGATGATATCCCTCCTGTCCGGCGATTCTTTAATTTTAATAGATGGCTATAAAAAGGTACTGGTTATCGGGTCCAAGGGTTGGCCCAACCGTGGTGTGCAGGAGCCCCAGACCGAAGCTGTTATACGGGGCTCAAGGGACGGGTTCACCGAGACTATGAGGTTTAACACGGCCCTTTTAAGGAGAAGGTTGCGGGACCCCAACCTGAAGATTAAGCAGATAAAGGTGGGTGTGCGTTCCAAGACTGACATTGCGATAGCATATATGGATAACATTGTGGACAAAAACGTACTAAAAGAGGTGGAAAAAAGGCTGGAAAGAATCAACATAGATGCGGTGCTGGAAAGCGGCTACATTGAGCAATTTATAGAGGATTCGTGGTACTCGCCTTTTCCGCAGATCCAGAACACTGAAAGGCCGGACAGGGTTGCCGCTTCGCTTTTGGAGGGAAGGGTAGCCATAATTACCGACAATACCCCCTTTGTGCTGCTGGTTCCGGCTACCCTCAACATAATGTTCCAGTCGTCGGAAGATTACTACGAAAGGTGGTTTATCGCAAGTTTCATAAGAATACTGAGGTATACTTCCGCTTTCATATCCCTGATTCTGCCGGCGGTGTACATAGCCATAACCTCCTACCATCCCGGTCTTATCCCCACCGACCTTGCCCTTTATATAGCAGGAACCAGGACCGGGGTGCCCTTCCCGGCCTTTATTGAAGCCGTGGTAATGGAGCTTACGCTGGAGCTTCTTAGAGAAGCGGGGATCAGGCTTCCGGGTCCCATAGGGCAGACCATAGGCATAGTAGGAGGCCTGGTAATAGGCCAGTCGGCGGTGCAGGCAGGCCTGGTGAGCCCCATAATGGTAATCGTGGTGGCCATAACCGCCATAGCGTCCTTTGCGGTGTCGTCTTACAGCGTTGGGATATCCTTTAGGATTCTAAGGTTTTTCATAATTATCCTGGCGGCGGTGCTGGGGCTTTACGGCCTTATGCTGGGCCTTCTTATAATACTTGTACACCTGTGCTCCCTTAAGAGTTTTGGGGTCTCCTATCTTTCCCCTCTTGTGGGCAATACCCATTATGAAATGGGGGATACCTTTGTAAGGGTGCCGCTGACTGCTATGCATAGGCGTCCCAAAACCCTGGCCGGGGCAAACATGATACGAATAAGGAGCAATGGGGAAAAGGGGGCCTCGGTTGGAAGTGGCGGGCAGACCGGCGGGAAAAGTGAGCAGGATGCTGAAACCGACGGACAGGGTGGTAGCGGTGCCGGCAAAGGCAATATAGAAAGCGGCGGGAGGCAGGAAGGAGGACCGGGTATCGGTGGATGACGGCGAAAAGATTACTTCTAATCAGCTTATGGCGATAATGATTTCGACCATAATAGGGATAGGAATACTAACGCTGCCCAGGACGGTAACCGAGGCGGTCGGTCCAGATGGGTGGCTTCTGGTGCTGGTCGGAGGCGTTGTTGCCATAATAACATCGGTTGTTATATCAAAACTGGGGCTGATGTTTCCCGGAAAGACGATGGTGGAATACAGCAGGGATATCACAACCAAAACGTTAGGAATCATTATTTCCCTGGGCTTTTTAACATATTACATTTTGTTCTGTGCCTTTGAGGCAAGGATTTTTGCGGAGGTTACCAAGCAGTTTCTGCTTGACCGGACCCCCACAGAAGCCATAGTCATTACAATACTGTTCAGCTCTTCATACCTTGCAAGGCAGGACATCGCCACCGTGGGCAAGATGGGGCAAATGATGGTACCGATGTTCATCATTCCGGCCTTTTTGTTTCTGCTACCGGTGATACCCGAATTGGACCCTACAAATCTGTTGCCCTTTATGAGAACATCGCCGCTTAAGTTTTTAACCGGCCTTAGCACCGTAGTGACCAGCTACCTGGGGTTCGAGCTGCTGTTTCTTTTTCAGCCTTTTATGGCCAGGTCCCGGGATTCGGCAAAGGCTATGACTGTAGCTTTGACTGTAATCATGCTGATTTACATGCTGGTGGTGATATCAGCGGTATTCGTCTTTGGCGTGGTGGAGGTACAGCGACTTATTTGGCCCACCTTTTCAATGTACAGAGTGATAGAAATCCCCGGCGCATTCATAGAAAGTATCCACGGCGTGATGATGGTTATTTGGGTGGTGGTGGTGTACATGACACTGGCGGTACTCTTCTTTTCAGCTGTGACAATATTAGGCAGGATTCTATCATTGAAGAAACACTCCTTTATTGCGCTGCCCCTTGTATTTTTGATATACTTTCTGGCCCTTATACCTGACAACATTCCCCAGGTTTATGATTATCTTGATATGTTTTCTTTATATCTCGGGGTGCCCTTTGGTTTTGTACTGCCGGTAGCGTTGTTAATAATAGCAAAGGTTCGGGGGATGGGAAAAGAAGAGGGGGAGCGGCATGAAAAGCAAACTAAAAAGGGTAGTTAGCCTGGCCCTTGTGGTGGGCATTATGCTTTGCGCCACCGGGTGCTGGGACAGGATAGAAATAAACGAGAGGCTATTTGTGCTTGCCCTGGCCATTGACAAGTTTGAGCCCGGGCGGGACGTCCAGAACGAGGAAGAAGGCGGCGGGCAGCATGAGGAGGGAAAAGATCAGCCCGAGGCCAGTCCCCGGAACCGTATGGTGGTCAGCATTGTATTTCCCAACGTGGGACTTTTGAAGAAGGAGGGAGCCATAGTACCCGAGGAGGCCAAGTTTTCGGTGTCCACTGTAGGACCCAATATATCCGAAGCGGCAAGGCAGCTCAATACCCGCCTTAACGGTAATATATTCTTCGGCCATGTAAAGGCCATACTGGTGGGGGAGGCCCTCATCAAGGATGAGAAACTTTTCATGGAGGTGCTTGACGAGCTGGAACGGGAACATGAAATCAGCAGAAATGTAGACTTTGCTGCGGTTAAGGGGGATGCAAAGGACGCCCTTTTTATAAAGCCGCTGGTGGAACCGATAATAGGAACATATATAGAAAAAATATTCCGGCAGCGAAAGACCGGGCGGTTTTATGCCAAGGACCTAGGAAGGATTGTAACCAGCATCCGTGAAATCGGTGGTGCGGTATTGCCCCGGCTGGTGGTCGCAGAGAAGGAATACAACATCGCCGGAGGCTGCCTGATAAAAAACAATAAGTTCAGGGCATGGCTGGGGGAGATTGAAACCCGGGCCGCCCAGTGGATAGACAACACGGGTGGGGAGGATGTAATTTCGATTGACATAAGCGGGATTTTTATACCCTTTGAACTCACCGAATTAAAAAGGCGTATGAGGGTGTGGAGGGATGAGGCCGACATTATACATCTTAGTATAGCCCTTGAAGCCGAGGGTAACATAGCCGGACATATAATAGATGTACACCGGGAGGTAATGGAGCAAAGCTTTATTCGAGAAGTGGAGACAGCGGTTAGCCGGGATATGGTGGCGCAGTGCACAGCGGTAATGGATAAGATGCAGCATGAATTCGGCGTGGATATTTGGAGCATAGGGGAACATATCCGGAAGTTTCACCCGCAGATATGGGAGGATGTAAAGGATAACTGGGCCGTGGAGTTTACCAAAATGGAGGTGGACATATCCGCCGATGTAAAGGTAAGAAGGGTTGGCATTATCAAATAATGGTTTAAAAAACGCTATACTTGTAAATACTATATACAATGCATTAATAAAGTTACATAAGATGTGTCATCCTGAAGGAGGAACGACTGAAGGATCTTTATTTTGCCCTCTGAAAGATTCTTCGCTTACGCAAGGTCCTTCGCTACCGCTCATGATGACAACCGTTACGTTTAGGATGACAACCGCTTAGTTCAGGATGACAACCGTTTCGCTCAGGATGACACACTAGGAAATGTTAAAGTTTCAAATTTGTTATATAAACTTAAGAAAAACCGGCGAAGGTGATAAAATGAGAAAAATTTCGGTATATGTACTTGTACTGGCATTAGCTGTTTGCCTTATGTATACTCTACCGGTCTGCGGCGGCGAGGATATGCCCGACACCGGCAGGCTGCTACGGTTTCACGTAATTGCCAACAGCGATTCCCCCGAAGATCAGGCACTAAAACTAAGGGTAAAGGACAGGGTAGTAAGCGAAATTGGCGGGGTGCTTTCGGGCATGGAAACCAAAGAGGAAATGATTGAGTTCCTGCACGGAAATATGGAATACATCGAGGGGATAGCCGGACAGGAGATTAAGGACGGGAATATGAAATATGGCGTAAGAGCGGAGGTAGGGTTTTTCCCTTTTCCCACCAAGTCCTACGGCAATTTGGTCCTTCCCACAGGCAATTACCAGGCACTGCAGATAGTGCTGGGGGATGGCGGGGGAGCCAACTGGTGGTGTGTGATGTTTCCGCCCCTTTGCTTTGTGGACACCAAAAACGCTGTGGCGCGTGCTAAGGACCAGCAGCGGGTTAAGGAGATGCTTGACGGGGAAGGATTGGAAATGGTGTTTAGCACCGACGATATGGAGAAGGCCCCGGTAAGGGTTCGTTTCAAGGTGCTGGAACTGATAAAGAAATCCGGTACAAAGCTGGCCGAAACCTTCAAAACCCAATAACCCCAAAATGTGAACCCAGGGGGACGGTTCTTTTGTGTCGATACAAAAGAACCGTCCCCCTGGGTTGTTTTGCAAAAAAAGTGTTGCATCAGATAATTTTTTGTGTTGTAATGTATTAGTACTTTTTATCCGTCATTCTCACTTTCATCTGTTACTCTGAAGAAGCGAAGCCCGAAGAATCTAGTTTAGGGATAGGTTCTTCGCTAACGCTCAGGACGACAGAAACGCTCAGGATGACACGCTAGGGGATGTAAGTTACATACAAGGGGGAGGTAGATGTGTTGGACAAAGAACAGAACAGGGTGCCCCTGTTCGAGGCGTTGAAGGATTATCATTCAAGGAATGTCATACCCTTCGATGTGCCGGGTCATAAGCACGGTGCGGGGTTGCCCGAACTGGCCGATTATGTAGGCAAAAAGATGCTGGAAATTGACGTGAATGCCATGGAATGCCTTGACAATATTAGCAATCCCATAGGGGTTATCAGGGAGGCGGAAGCATTGGCGGCCAGGGCCTATGGCGCGGATAATGCTTTCTTTCTGGTAAACGGTACCACCTCCGGGGTGCAGGCCATGATAATGGCGGCCTGCAGGCCGGGCGAAAAGATTATACTGCCCCGGAATGCACACAAATCTGCCATCGCCGGGATGATACTAAGCGGAGCGGTGCCGATATACATCCAACCGGAGATAAACGGCGACCTGGGAATAGCGATGGGTATAACCGCGGACAGCATAAAGCAGGCAATTGAAAGCCACCCTGACGCCAGGGCGATATTTGTTATTCACCCCACCTATTATGGGGCGGTTTCTGACCTTGCGGCAATAGCGAAAATTGCCCACCGGTATGGAATGGCGGTGCTGGCCGACGAGGCCCATGGGGCCCATTTCAACTTTCATCCGCAGTTGCCAGCGAGTGCTATGGAACTGGGCGCAGATGCCAGTGCGTCCAGCATCCACAAGACGGGGGGCTCCCTTACCCAAAGTTCTATGCTGCTGATGAGGGATGATATCCTAGACCCGAAATATATGAAAACTACACTCAATCTGACCCAGACCACCAGTGCTTCATACCTTTTAATGGCATCGTTGGATATAGCTCGGAAGCAGCTGGCCACTCGGGGCAGGGATATATTGGGCAGGCTTCTGGGTATAGTGCGGGAGGCTAAGGAGGAGCTAAACTCGGTGGATGGCCTGTACGCCTTCGGCAGGGAATTAGTGGGCTGCCCCGGGGTGTTCGATTACGACGATACCAAGCTGGGGGTTAACGTAAGAAAACTGGGCCTGTCGGGCTATGAAACCGAGAAACTTTTAAGGAAGGAATACAACATTCAGGTGGAGCTGGCGGACATGTACAATATATTGGCCATAACCGCGGTGGGGGATACTAAGGAATCGATAGGCTCCCTTGTGGTGGCCCTTAAGGACCTAGCCAAATACCACCGTAACGGAAATGTAAGTAAAATAACCCAGGGTATGCTTAAAAACCCCGAGATAGTGGTGTCGCCAAGGGATGCCTATTACAGCAGCAAAAAGTCTGTCCCGCTGGAGGAAGCGGTGGGCTACGTCAGCGGTGAGAGCATAATGGTGTATCCGCCGGGCATACCTCTGGTAACCCCCGGAGAGATGATGACCGAAGAAATTGTGGCATACGCAAAGCTGCTTAAAGAGGAGGAGTGCATGCTGCAGGGCACCCAGGACCCCTACGTGGACACCATATTGGTGTTGGGGCAGTAGAATAAATACATCTCCTAGCGTGTCATCCTGAGCGATTCTGTCATTATGTAATTTTATTAACACTTTGAAGCTGGATTCTTCGGGATTTGCCCTCAGAATGACAGAGTTGGATTCTCCGGGATTCGCCCTCAGAATGACAGATCATAGATCACAGGTTAGAGTCACGGGTTCTGGGAGAAAAATTAGATCAGAGAGGCGATAAAGCGGCACAGGTCGCCGGCGGCTCCCGGCTTTGCCTTCAGGGCCGCAACCTCCCTCATATGGGACAGCCTGACCGGGCTTGCCATGAGCTGGGATATTATCCCCTCCAGGTAGTCGCCCCTTTTAAACTCCACCGCCATGCCGCTGTTGATAAGATACCGAGCGTTTCGCCTTTCCTGGCCGGGGATGGGCGAGATTATGGCAATAGGCAGCCCCATCGTCATGGCCTCGCTTATCGTAAGCCCTCCCGGTTTGGTTATAAGAAGGTCAGAGACCGCCATAAGGCGAGGAACCTCATCGGTGTATCCGAATATAACACCGCGCCCGGGGCTGGATGAGACCACCTCCTCCAGAGAATCCTTTAATTTTTTGTTGTTGCCGCACACCGCAATAAGCTGTATATCCAGGGAACTGCCAAAGAGACCTGTAAAAACCTCTTTCAATTCTCCCATCCCAAGGCTACCCCCCATCAAAAGGAGGGTGGTCTTATTCTTTAGGCCCAGGGTTTTTCGGACATTTTTTTTGTCATACTGCAAGGTAAACCTTTCATTTATCGGTATGCCAAAGGGGAAAATCCTTTCCTCCCGAACTCCCTTCCATTTCATCTCGTAAATTAGGTCCTCGTTGGGCACTATATAATAATCAACGCCGTCTCTCAGCCAGAAGCTGTGGGGCGAAAAATCCGTCAGCAGTGAAATTATTTGAAAGTCAAGTCCTTTTTTTTTCTTTAGGTAGCACACCACTTCAAGGGGAAAGGGGTGGGTGCAAAGGACAATCCCGGGCTTATTCTTTGCAACAAGGGTCTCCATCCGGAGGGCCAGCAGCCGATTTATAGTAAGGCTTATATCCGAGAGACCCTCCTCCTTCTCCGCCATGTCGTAAAGCTTCCCGTACAGGGCGGGGCTTGTCTTGAGGGTGCCCATGTAGCTTCCAATGACGACCTTGTCCACCACCGGGTTTATGTATTTGAACCAGTCAACAATTTCCATCCCAATATTCCGGTTATGCTTTGCCATATAATCCCTGACCGCCTGGGCCGCTCTCATATGGCCCCCACCGGCCGCAATGGAAAGTATCAATACATCCAATATAAACCCTCCCCAAAATAAACCTGTGCCGATGCAGGTGCCATACACCGGGACCTGTACCATAACATATTCGCAGAATAAACTGAAGCTTTGTAGCAGATTTTATCACAAATAATAATAATCTGAAAGAGTAACCGCGAGAACCGTCCCCTTGGTTTATGGTTTATGAATAATGCTTTGCCAAACTACAGAAAATATACCCTGAGGTTAACAAATGAAAGGAGGAGCGGTATTGAAAAAAGCGGTACTGTTACTTACGACAGCGCTTATAATCACCTTTGCTTTCAATATAGTATACCCACTTTATATGCAACCGGCGGTGGAGACGTCAACCCTTTATTGGGGCACCACCGGAGACGATGTCCGGGAGGTACAGCGGAGGCTTAAAAACTGGGGTTACTATGACGAAGCGGTTGACGGCATATACGGACCTAAAACCTTCCAGGCGGTAAAGGACTTCCAGGCCAAGCACGGGATTTCAACCACCGGAACGGTGGGCCCTCAGACAAGGGCGGCCCTGGGTATGCCAACGGCGGCGCAGGCCAGCTATACATCCGCCCGGGGAGCTTCCAGCCGGGATAACGTGTACCTTATGGCCCAGGCCATATACGGCGAGGCCCGGGGCGAGTCCTACGTAGGCCAGGTGGCGGTGGGGGCGGTTATTATGAACAGGGTAAACCACCCGTCCTTCCCCAACAGCATAGCGGGTGTAATATTCCAGCCCGGTGCCTTTACCGCCGTTGCCGACGGGCAGATGTTCATGCAGCCGGATGAAAGCTCAATGAAGGCGGCCAGGGATGCCTTAAACGGATGGGACCCTACCGGCGGGGCCATATATTATTACAATCCGGCAAAAACCACCAACAGGTGGATTTATTCAAGACCGGTGTTGAAGGTGATAGGCAAGCACTACTTTGCAAAATAGACCATATGAAAGGAAGTGAAAGGGTTTGAACAGGCATAGGGCAGTAACGCTTCTGCTGCTGGTTGCACTGCTTGCCACCGGCATTTGGGGATACGACCAGTATCGGCAGAAGACCGATTACCATATTTATCTCCAGAACCAGTATCACAGGATGTTTTATGAATTGATTGACCACGTGGAAACCATAGAGGCCGACCTTGCCAAATCAATGGTTGCGGATTCGCCAAGGCAGAACCTGCTTTTGTTTTCCGACGTGTGGCGGCAGGCCTTCTCGGCCCAAGAGAAGTTAAACCAGCTTCCCATATCCCACCTTACCCTAAGCAATACCTCTAAGTTTCTGACCCAGGTGGGGGATTACGGCTACAGCATTACCCGGAAGAACGCCGACGGTACCCCCATATCATCGGAGGACTGGTCCAACCTGGAGGAATTGCACAACTATGCGGGGTATCTAACGGTGGAGTTGCAAAAGATGCGCAGCGCGATACAGGAAAATAATATAAATCTTGCCAGCCTGACCAGCAAAGGGAACTATATATTCGCCCGGGCCTCCGACAACCTGCCCGACCGCGAGTTTACAAGGATTGAGCAGGAGATGGTGGATTACCCAACCCTTATATATGACGGCCCCTTTTCAGAGCACGTACAGGGCATTGCGCCAAAGGGGCTTACCGGACAAAACATTGATTACGGGAAAGCGGAGCAGGTGGCACGGGAGTTTCTCAAAGGTATAGACATAAAAAGCATCAAAAAAATAGGGGACGGAAACGGTGACATAAAGACCTTCGGTCTTGAGGTGCAAACTGGGGACGACAACAGGATTTACATGGACATAAGCCGCAAGGGCGGCCACGTGGTGTGGGCGTTAAATCAGCGGGACGTAAGCAGCGTGAATACCTCCCCCAGCCGCGCGACGGAGCTGGCCAAAGAGTTTTTGGAGCAAAACGGTTATAAGGATATGACACCCACCTATTCCATGAGGTACGATAATATTTCGGTGATAAACTTTGCCTACCTTGACGGTGACGTGGTGGTGTATACCGACCTTATAAAGGTTAAGGTGGCCCTTGACAACGGTGAAATAGTAGGCTACGAGGCGGAAGGATACCTTAAGGCGCACCACCGCAGGGACCTGCCCGAGCCAAAGCTTACGGAGGACGAGGCGGGGGAAAGAATCAGCATGCGGATGGAATCCGACGGGGAGACACGGCTTGCCCTTATTCCCCTTGAGAACAAGGCCGAGGTCTTGTGCTACGAATTTAAGGGCAGCTTCGGCGGTGACGACTTCCTTGTGTATATAAACGCACTTACCGGTAAGGAGGAAAGGATTCTCAAGCTTTTACGCAGCGAAAGCGGGACGTTTACAATATAACAAAAAATTCCAATGGTTATGGGTCAATAAATTGACACTAATAAAAAAATTGTTTTTGCAAAAAATAATACTGCAACATTTCTAAGGTCGGCTTAGGGCAAAGGTTGGCCTTTGAAACAAAGCAAAGGAGGTCTCCAAATGGCTCGAAGAGGTATTATGTCCGAAAACCTGAAGGAGGAAATCGCCAGGGAGCTGGGAGTTTATAACACGGTTAAAAGCGAAGGCTGGGGTTCCGTAACCTCCAGGGACTGTGGAAATATAGTAACCAAAGCCATTGAGATAGCCGAAAGAAAAGTAATGAAATAACGAAGTAAAAAAAGCCAGGGGAGAAATCCTCTGGTTTTTTTTGGTTCTAGAAACACCGCAAAAGGGCAATAATACAATAATAGAAGCATCGAGGCAGCCATTTGCAATGTTGAATAATAAATAAAATAAGGGTAGAATATGAATATTACAGGAAAGAAATTGGAATTTAAGGGGTGGTATGTTTTTGAATAAGAAATTGAGGGTTGCGGTAGTCTTTGGGGGACAGTCGGGGGAACACGAGGTATCTCTTATGTCATCTACGTCCATAATAAACGCCCTGGACAAAGAAAAGTACGAAATAATAATGATAGGAATAACCCGGCAGGGGTCATGGAAACACTACGACGGCCCCGTTGATAAGATTATTACCGGAGAATGGGAAAGGGGTTCCAAAAATCTGGACGAGAGCAAATACAATTTTCTGACTACCGGAGAGGGCTTCCCCGGCGAGAATATAGACGTTGTGTTCCCGGTACTCCACGGTCCGATGGGGGAGGACGGAACCATTCAGGGGCTGTTTGAACTGGCAGGTCTTGCCTATGTGGGCTGTGGGGTACTTGCATCGGCAGTGGGTATGGATAAGGTATTCTCCAAAACGGTTTTCGAAAGGGCGGGTCTTAAGCAGGCCGATTATTCTGTATTTATGAAGCAAGAACTTGACGAGGACATGGATGGTGCTATTTCATCTATAGAAAAAAGATTTAATTATCCGGTATTTATAAAACCCGCCAATCTGGGCTCCAGCGTGGGCATAACAAAAGCCCATGGCAGGGAGGAACTGGCGCGTGGGCTGGTCCTTGCAGCCCGGTACGACAGGAAAATAATAGTGGAGGAGTTTATAGACGGTCATGAGGTGGAGTGCTCGGTGCTGGGGAATGACACTCCAAGAGCGTCGGTGGTCGGACAGATACTGCCCTCCAACGAATTCTACGATTACCAGGCCAAGTACTATGACGACGGCAAAAGCGGCCTTGTCATTCCCGCTGACATATCGCCTAAGGCGACCGCCCGGGTAAAGCGGATGGCGGTGGAAGCCTTTAAGGCCATAGACGGAAGCGGCCTTGCAAGGGCGGACTTCTTTGTGGACAAAAGGACCGATGAGGTATACATAAACGAAATAAACACAATGCCCGGTTTTACAAAGATAAGCATGTATCCCAAACTATGGGATGCGGCGGGGCTGCCCTATCCGCAGCTTTTGGACACCCTGATAGACCATGCCCTGGAAAGACGCGCCGGGAAGGTAAACACCGCGCTGGTATAATACCAGGGGGACGGTTCTCCGAAGACACGGGGACGGTTCTCCTGTCTGCCGCAAAATACTTAAGTGGTCAGTGGTTAGTGAACAGTGACTAGTGAGCTGTGGGCAGTGGTACGATAACCGAAACCTAGCACCTAGCACCTGTTTTTACGGAAGGAGAATAAAATGGGAGAATTACTAAAGAAGATAAAGGGAAATACCTACTACATAAAGGGGCCTGTTAACACCGGCCTTTACGTATACAGCCAAAACCGCTGCGTGGTAATTGATACCGGCAGCAGCGACGACTGGGGCAGGAAGATACTAAAAGCTCTTAAAGCCGAAGGCCTTGAGGCGGAACTTATAATAAATACCCATTCCCATGCTGACCACTTCGGCGGGAACAGTTTTCTGGTTAAAAGGACCAATGCGGAGGTAGCAGCAAGCGGCATCGAAGCGGCTATAATCTCAAACCCGTATCTCGAACCCTTTTACCTGTATTCCGCACACCCGCCTAAGGCCCTGCAGAACAAATTCCTTATGGGCAAGGAGTGCAGGGTGGACAGGATACTGGAACCGGGCACCTTTCCCGTTGGCCCGGCCAAGCTCCAAATAGTGGACCTTAAGGGTCACAGCCCCGGCCAGATAGGGGTAGCCACACCTGATGGTGTGCTTATGACGGCGGATGCCTACTTTTCCACCCATATAGTAGAAAAGTACAAGCTGCCCTACTTTACGAACATAGCTGACACGCTGGATACGCTAAAGGGCCTTAAGGGCACCGATTATTCTTTTTATCTGCCTTGCCACGGCGACCTAAGCAGCAATATAGAAGGAGAAATTGATTCTAACCTTAAGGCCATAAGCGAAGCAATGGGAACGATAAGGTGGGCCCTAATAAAACCCCTCACCCGGGAGGAACTGGGGGCGGCCATAACCGAAAAGTACGGCCTGGACCTTAACACGACCCAGTACTACCTCAACCAGTCTTCCATTGCAGCGTACCTTTCATATATGACAGACCAGAGAATGCTGCAACGTCGTATAGAAGGATACAGGATGGTGTGGGAGGTTGTCTGATGTCGGCCGACGAGGGATTTTAAAAGGGTATATTTGGCTTGATAAACAGGGAAGTAATATATATAATATATGTATTCCTGTTGGGAGTGCATATACTCCAAACTGTTGGGAGGTAACACAAAATGAATATGGTTCAAAAGATAACAGAACAGATAAGGGAGATAGTCGGCGAATCCGTCAAGGGTTGCATAGATAAAGGGATACTTATAGTAGAAAGCATCCCGGAAATACAGGTGGAAACTCCCAGAGAAAGGGAGCGCGGGGACTTTTCAACCAATATAGCAATGGTTTTGGCAAAGCAGGCCAGGAAAAGCCCCGTAGCGGTTGCGAAGGATATTGTGGATAATGCCGATTACGAGGGCACCTATGTGGATAAGATGGAGATAGCCGGGCCGGGTTTTATCAACTTCCGGCTTAACAACCTCTGGCTGTACAAAACGGTGGAGATTATACATAACGAAAAAGAGGACTACGGTCGGGTGGACATAGGCGGCGGTAAAAAAGTAATGGTGGAGTTTGTAAGCGCTAACCCCACCGGTCCCATGCACATGGGCAATGCCCGGGGAGCGGCCCTGGGGGATTCCCTCGCGGCGGTGCTGGATGCCGCCGGTTACGACGTAACCCGCGAGTTTTACATTAACGATGCCGGCAACCAGATAGAAAAGTTCGGAAAATCCCTGGAGGCAAGATACCTGCAGCTGTTCGGCCGGGACGCCCAGGTGCCGGAGGGCGGATATCAGGGTGAGGACATTACCGACCTAATGAGGGAACTGAAAGAGCGCGACGGCGACAAATACCTAGACATGGAACCGGAGGAAAGACAGGAATTATTTATCCGGTACGCACTCAAAAAGAATTTGGATAGGATAAAGACCGACCTTGCTAACTTTGGTGTGAATTTCGATGTATGGTTTTCGGAGCAGTCGCTGTATGACAGCAACGAGATTACAAAGGCGATAGATTACCTGACCGATAAAGGGCATACTTACGAGCAGGAAGGGGCTATCTGGTTCAAGGCCTCCGAGTTCGGCGTGGAAAAGGATGAGGTGCTTATAAGGGGCAACGGATTACCTACATATTTTGCCGGCGACATTGCCTACCACAGAAACAAATTCATAACCCGCGGTTACGACTGGGTGATAAATATCTGGGGGGCTGACCATCACGGTCACGTACCCAGGATGAAGGGCGGCGTTGATGCGCTGGGCATTAACCCCGACAGGCTGGATGTAATAATAATGCAGCTGGTTAGGCTCCTTAGGGACGGCGACGTGGTACGAATGTCCAAACGCCGCGGCCAGGCCATTACCCTATCCGACCTTATAGAAGAAGTGGGCAGGGACGCAGCGCGGTTCTTCTTCAACCTGCGGGCAGCCGATACCCATCTTGACTTTGACCTTGACCTGGCGGTTGAAAAATCCAGCGACAACCCGGTGTTTTATGTACAGTACGCCCATGCCAGGATATGCAGCATTCTTAGCCAAATAGAACAGGAGGGCATAAGGGTACCCCCCATAGACAGCATAAATCTGACCCTGCTTAAGGAGGAGGCCGAAGTAGAGCTTATGCGAAAGCTTGCGGAGCTGCCGGAAGAGATTACAAAAGCTGCTATGACCATAGAACCCACCAGGATTACCAGGTATGTGCTGGAGGTGGCGTCGCTTTTCCACGTATTCTACAACCTGTGCAGGGTAATGGTGGAGGACGAAAGCCTTATGATGGCAAGGATTGCCCTTATAGATGCCACAAAGATAGTAATAGCCAATGTACTGGGACTGCTTTCGATAACAGCACCAGAAAGAATGTAGTTTAAAAGCGGCATTGCCGCTTTTTTTAAAAGGAATAGGCCGGAAATCCGGCATTCGCTGTGCGAAAAAATTAAGCGGTAGGGGGGTTTATATGTTGGAGCTGCTAAATGGCGACAATTTCAGGGAACTCCTGGAGCATATAGACTCGGGGATTCAGGTGGTGGACAACAGGGGTATAATAGTCTACTGCAACAAACGAGTTGCCTACCTTGACCACCTTAACAAGGACAGGGCGGTGGGACGGCACATCCTTGAGATATACCCTTCCCTTGACCATAAAACCAGCACAATTCTCAAGGTCCTTGAAAGCGGAAAGCCCATAATCGACCACCTGCAGACCTTCGTTAACTACAACGGAAACAGGATAACAACCATAAACACAACCCTTCCCATAAGGGTAAGGGGCAGAATAAAGGGTGCCGTTGAGATATCCAGGGACATAACCCAGGTAAAGAACCTCTCTGAAAGGATTGTGGACCTTGAGGCCGAACTGATTGGGGACCCCGGAGGTGATACGCCCGGCCGTAAGATCAGCAACAGGGCCGTATACAGTTTTATGGACATAATAGGCCACAACAGAGATATGTTGGAGCTTAAGTCCCTGGCCTTTAAAGCATCCCGCACTACATCGCCGGTCATGGTCTACGGGGAGACCGGCACCGGCAAGGAACTCTTTGTACACGCTATACATAACGCCAGCCCCAGGAGCAGAAAACCCTTTATAGCGCAGAACTGTGCGGCCTTGCCCGCCACGCTGCTGGAGGGGATACTATTCGGTACGGTGAAGGGTAGCTTTACAGGTGCCGACAACCGGCCGGGGCTGTTTGAGCTGGCCAGTGGGGGAACCCTTTTCCTGGACGAGATAGATTCAATGCCCATAGAGCTTCAGGCAAAGCTTCTAAGGGTGCTTCAGGACGGCTGCGTAAGAAGAATAGGGGACGCAGGCACTGTGTACGTTGATGTAAGGGTAATTGCTGCTACCAGCACCATCCCGATGGATGCCGTCCGGTCGGGCAGCCTGAGGGAGGACCTTTACTACCGGTTGAACGTCGTATCCTTAAGGATGCCGCTCCTTAGGGAGAGGAAGGATGATATTCCCCTTCTGATTGACCATTTCATCGATATGTACAACAGGACAATGGGTAAAGCGGTTACCGGCATAAGCCCCAAGGTCAGGGAGATGTTTTACTCCTACTCATGGCCCGGTAACGTAAGAGAACTCCAGCACGTCATCGAAGGGGCTATGAATATGATTGAAAGCCCCGTCATAACCCCCGACAACCTGCCTCAGAGTTTCAAGGAGTATTTTAAGAATGACATTACGTTAAAGGGCTACGGCCCATCCCTTAACCAGACTCTGGAACAGGTGGAAAGGGATATGATTCTCAGTGCCCTTGGGGTTTCAGACATGAACATAACCAAGGCTGCACAGATTCTTGACATTCCAAGACAAACCCTTCAATACAAAATGCTAAAGCACAACATAAAATAGGAAACCACGGGGACGGTTCCTCTGGAATCACTACACATGGTATGGAGGCGTTTTGTTTGCCAAAGTCGGCGTGTTACGGTATATTAACCTTTTTGAAAGCATACTATTAGATATGGGACATCCCTTTTTAGTGGATAGTGGTTAGTGTCATTTTTGATGGTTTTTGCCGTTCTAAACGTAGTGAAGAATCTTCCTTGGATAGATCCTTCGCTTCGCTCAGGATGACAGTTGTATAACGTCTTTAAGCACGTCATATATAGTAACTAAATAAGGAGGAATGCAAATGAGAAATCATAGGGATATAGAGCTTTACAAGGACGTAACCGAAAAAGAGTGGAACGACTGGCACTGGCAGGTAAAAAACAGGGTAACAACTGTGGACCAGCTCAAGAAAATAATTAACCTCACCGAAGAAGAGGAAAAGGCAATAGATGAAAGCCTTGCACTCCTCAGGATGGGTATAACCCCCTACTATGCCTCCCTTATGGACCCGGACGACCCGGACTGTCCCATAAGGAAACAGGCGGTACCCACTTCCTTAGAACTTCATCGGGGGAAGGCGGATATGGAGGACCCGCTCCATGAGGATACAGACTCGCCTGTGGAAGGCCTGACCCATCGGTACCCCGACAGGGTGTTGCTTCTGGTGACCGACCAGTGCTCCATGTACTGCAGGCACTGCACCCGAAGGAGGTTCGCCGGGCAGACCGACATGGCCATGCCCGCCGACAGGATAGAAAAGGCAATCGAATACATAAAAAATACGCCCCAGGTAAGGGATGTGCTTATCTCCGGAGGGGACGGTCTCCTAATATCCGACGACAAGCTGGAATTTATACTAAAGCGTTTAAGGGAGATACCCCACGTGGAGATAATAAGGATAGGCAGCCGCACCCCGGTAGTTATGCCCCAGAGGATTACACAGGGGCTGGTGGATATGCTCAAAAAATACCATCCCATATGGCTTAATACCCATTTTAACCATCCAAAGGAAGTAACTCCGGTGTCGGCGGAGGCGTGCAGGATATTGGCCGATGCGGGGGTGCCCCTGGGCAATCAGACGGTTCTGCTGCGGGGTGTAAACGATTGCGTACATATAATGAAGCATCTCGTACACCTTCTGGTTAAAATACGGGTTCGTCCCTATTACATCTACCAGTGTGACCTGTCCATGGGGATAGAGCATTTTAGGACCAAGGTATCGAAGGGAATAGAAATAATAGAGGGCCTAAGGGGCCATACCTCCGGGTTTGCGGTACCAACCTTTGTGGTGGACGCCCCCGGCGGAGGCGGCAAAATACCCGTTATGCCGCAGTATCTTATTTCCATGTCGGACAAAAAGGTTGTGTTAAGGAACTATGAGGGCGTAATAACCACTTACATGGAGCCCCAGTATATACCCGGGCAGTGCAGCTGTCCCGACTGCAGCGGTGAGGAAAAAAGCATCGGTGTGGCAGGGCTTTTGCGAGGAAGCGGAATAGCCCTCGAACCGGAGGACCTGGACAGAAAGAAACGCCACAAATAAATAACCAAAAAGGGACAAGGGACGGCAGACTGTGTAAATAACTCAGTAATTGGTTGACATAAATCAATCGATATATGGTGTAATCCATAATGCTCACATGGTGTTAAAACTCCACCTTAACCTAAGGACCCTGTCTATGCCGGGTACCGGGGCCGAGTTGGAATTGGACCGGGTGCTGGTGGAGACTGCCACGGTACTTTGCGAAAAAAAGATTTTCTTGATTTTTAAGATAGAATAATGTATAATTGTGTCACTATATAGGTTCAAAAGGAACCAATATGGTTGACAAAGTTTATTTTTAATCGGCGGAGTAATCCGCCGTTTTTTTTATTCATATAAACTTAGTAAAGCCCGATACCGATAAGAATATATAGGGCTTTTTATGCCCACAAATAGAACTATTGGCTCCAGAGGGAGATTTAATTCTCTCTCAAAACAGGTGGCCCGTTTGAAACCGGGCGACATAGGAAGCGGTAGAAGTGCAAAACAGGCCGGAGGAGGAAAACCATTATGACAAGAAAAGTGATAGCCTTAACAATAGCAGCAGTGCTGATAATATCCAGCGTGCCCCCCGG
>JAQUCT010000032.1 GCA_028686075.1 Bacillota bacterium | reverse complement strand
AATGTACAACTAGCCTTTTTGTCATCCTGAGCGATAGCGAAGTATACTATTACGCATTCTTCCTATAGAGTGATCTACAAATCAATGGTCTTAAGTCAAAATCCTTGTTGTATTGTAACGTCATAAGCGTTACAATATTATCAGAAGGAGATGATTAACATGGAAAAAACTACAACTTTAAATTTAAGAGTTAATCCTGAAGTAAAAAGAAGGGCTGAGCAAGTCCTTTCACAACTCGGCATGCCTATGTCCACAGCGATAGATATCTATCTGAAGCAGATTTCAATGACCGGCGGAATACCTTTTGCGGTAACACTGCCGAAAGCACCGGTTTCCATAAATGCCGATTTGATGACAACTGACGAAATTCATGCGAAGTTAAAGGAAGGATACAACGATATCGAAAAAGGTAATGTGCAGGATGCATCTGCTGCCTTTAAAAGATTTCGGGAGACACACGCATGAAACAGTATAGGATTCAGATCACAGACAAGGCACTTTCCGATATGGAGGAGATTTATAATTATATCGCAGAGCAGTTACAGGCACCTGAAGCGGCCATGGGTCAGTATAACAGAATAGCTGACGCAATCGAAACGCTTGATACGTTCCCGGAACGTGTGAAGTTAATGGAGACAGAAGAAGAACGTGAGCTGGGGCTCAGGCAAATGCCTGTTGATAGCTTTTCTGTATTCTTCCACATCAGAGAAGAGCGGGTAATCATTACAAACGTTTTGTACAGTGCCAGCGATATAGCCAAGCGTTTACGTGATTCCTGAAGGCTTCAGGCGGGAGTGATTTGAGCTAAAAGACGATTAATGGGCGGAAAATACGGTCAAATTACCTTTTTTCGTTTTGCTATAAAGTATCGAAAATGAGTTATGACGTGCGTGTAGAAAAATGTACAACTAGCGTTTTTGTCATCCGAGCGATAGCGGAGTATACTATTGCGCATCATTCATATATGGTGCAATAGAGGTTAAAAAATTAATCTAGGGGTGCGACGTCCTGTCACACTCTGAGTTAAGGACGTGTGGCTTCGGAGAACAAAGCACTCGCATAAAGGGCACAACAGAGAGAAAGGCTCTGGAGCAGGGTCAGGAGGTCATCCTGCCCACATCCACCAGCCTAAGATAGGAGTTATCTAAGGCTGGCGGACGTCGCTAGTGCCAAACGATATAGGACATATCGTGCAAAGGACGCGCCATCCTTGGCGCGTATGAAAAGATTCCTTGCAGTAACGGTGGAGCTAGTAATGCTTTTAACATTCATCTAACTGGAAAATTTCCTCAACGGAAGTGTTTAACAATCTAGCAAGCTTCATTGCTAATTCAAGAGTGGGATTGTACTTATCATTTTCAATGGCTATAATGGTTTGTCTTGTCACACCAAGCTGATTTGCAACATCTTCTTGACGCAATCCTAATTCCTTGCGTAGGATTTTTATATTATTTCTCATTGTTAGACATTTTGCGAGTCATATAAAGTTTACTGCCAAAGAAAATGATATTTTGAAAGCAAATAATCGTAAAAAGAATAAAAGGAAGCTCCCCGCTCTTGATAAAAGTTTCTGCAAGCCAAATAATTAAAGCAATATTCACAAATACCCAAGATAACCTCATAGACTTGAAGTTGATAAACATTTCCATTTCATCCGCTTTTTTAAGTCTCATAAAAGTCCCTCACATATAATTAATGTAAAGATGTTTTTACATTAATTATATGTGAGGGGACGCAAATGTCAAGAACTTTTTACATTTTCTTCTTTAGCTTATGAGTAAATCTGTAATATGGGTAAATTATATTATGTATTATTCTTGGCGACTGGATGTATTCAAGGCAGCGCCGTCCATGACGCTGTCTGAGTCTGGGGGCACGATACGTCGTAGAACAAATTAGAGATTTATGATGTTGGAGGGATATAAAACAAGAATGACCCTGCTGAGTAATATCAGCAAGGCCATCGGAAATATATTAAGATAACTTAAACATCATGAATCTCCTGTTGTACTGAACCGCCTGCCATACAGAAGATCTTGATGGGGAACCAATCTTCGCCCTAACCATATAAACCTCAAAATGACAGTGAGTAGGGCACTCCCAGTTTAAAAAGCCGGAAACGATAAATCATGTCTATCCACATAAACAGAATTCAATGTCTCACTTGGGCAGGAATACTTCTTCATGCTTCCCTATTATATAAAAAGTGACTATTTGATCATTATTCGGAGCCTTGGTGACCTCAACAATAATCCTTACAGACATATTAACGGATACTTCAAAGAAATTGCTTGTACCCTGGATTTTCCTTAAGCGAAGGGATGGATGAGCAGGGTCCTTCATAAATAATTCCATAGCCTTAGCGGCTTGTTTACGGGTTTTATTGTCTAGGGATTTAAATTGTTTATCAAATTTCCGGGTGAACATGAACCGTCTAGTCATCTTCCATACCCTCCAGAAATTCATTAATACTCGAAACTTCACGGACCCTACCTGCTTTGACATCTTCCCTGGCTTCCAGGATATCCTCCTGGGTCTTTTTGTTCCAGAAGTATGCCTGGCTGGAAGGAACCAGTTTATATGGCTCCATTATTATTTTGTTTTCACTTATACGCACATCCAGCATATCTCCCTCGGATATTTTGAGTTCTTTCCTGACCTCCTTTGGCAGAGTAATCAGATTTCTCCTTTTTACGGACACTTTGTATGATTTAGGTGTAGTCACTATTGGCGCACCTCCTTACGATAATTTCGCAATTTCAGTATATACGTAAATACGTATTTTCGCAATAGAGATTTTTCAAAATATCTACCCATAGATGTAGTATAATGTTTGTTAAGGAGTAAGACACCGTTCTTTTTTTATGCACCGCATACCTATATATGAGGGATGTGACTTATGGAGTTTTTGATGGCGTTATTTGTTTTCCCGTTAGTATCGTTTTTGTTTGGGTGTTCATATATTCCGTACTGTCTTTATTGGGGGCAGGAATAGTGTGCTTTACCGGGAGAGAAAAGTAGATATGAAGAATCCGCCTCTGTCGTTTAAGAGGTCGAAGGCCGAAGAATCTTGCTTGGAGATAGATCCTTCGCTTTGCTCAGGATGACCCGTTAGAAGATGTAAGGCCTTAAGCACGTTATATATAAATAAGTGGAGGCATACATAAATGGTTGAAAAGGTGTTTTGGAGTAACCCGTACCTTCGGGAAATAGAAGCAAAGGTTACAGGCGTAGAGGGAAATGTTGTAACCCTTGACCGAACCATAATATATCCCTTCTCGGGAGGGCAGGAATCCGACGGGGGAACCATTGGCGGCTACCCGGTACTTAAAGCTGAAATAATTGAAGGCGAGATTTTTTACACCCTGGAAAAGGGCCATGCCCTTAAGAAGGGTGATCAGGTATCGGTCAAGATAGACTGGGACAGGCGATATAAACTGATGCGGCTACACTTCGCAGTGGAAATAGTACTGGAGCTTGTGAACCAGAACTACGGGGATGTTGAAAAAATAGGTGCCCATATATCTGAACACAAGGGAAGGCTGGACTTTGCCTGGAACGGTAACATATCCGAAACCTTTGGGTTCCTGCAGGCCGAGCTGGACAGGATAGTTGATGCCGATTTGAAAATTTTAAGCGACTTCGATGATGCGGATAAAGAAATCCGATACTGGCAGATAGAGAGTTTCGCAAAGGTACCGTGCTGCGGGACGCACCTGAAAAGCACCGCCGAAATAGGCAAGGTGACCCTTAAGCGAAACAACAGGGGTAAACAAAAAGAGAGAATAGAAATCACACTGGTTGAATAACACAAAAGGGACGGCCCGCGATTAATCAGCAGAGCCGTTCCATTATTTATGAATGGCCATGCCAAACAAAACGTCCCGTGGGCAAAAAGGGACAAAGTACCGTCCCCGTCCCTTGTCCCTTTTTGGTTCTATTCCTGGGTGAGGAAGTTTTCTATTTCGTATTCGTCCAGTTTCTCCTTATACCATGTGTTGAATTCGGTCTGCACCTTTCCGTCGAACAGTATTTCTTCTATTTCTTCTTTGCTTTTTTCATAGTTCGCTTCCTGGGCTTCCTTTTTCTCGTCCACTTTAATTATATGATACCCGAAATTTGTCTTTACCGGCTCGCTTATGCTGCCTGCCTCGAGTGCAAAGGCCGCTTCCTCGAATTCCTCCACCATTTCTCCCCTTTTAACAATCCCGAGGTCTCCTCCAGAATCCTTGTTCGATTCGTCGGTGGAATACTCCCTAGCAAGCTCTGCAAAGTCTTCGCCCGCCGAGAGCTTTTCTTTGACTTCAACGGCAGCCTCTTTAGTCTCGGTCAGGATGTGGCTTGCCTTTATCTGCTCCTTAACGACAAAGGATTCCTTGTTCTGTTCAAAGTATTCTTTCATTTCCTCCGCGGTTACGGAAATCCTGGGCTTTAGCAGTGCCTTAATACTCAGGTTCATCCCTATATCCTCTTTCATGCCCTCTATTGAATGACCATACATACCTATTATTTGTTCGAAAGCCTCCAGGCCTCCGTACTGCTCCGCCATTTGTTCTATTTCTCCGTCAACCTCTTCGGCCGTCACCTGGATATCTTGCTTTTTTGTTTCCATTTCAACTATTTTTTTCATAATGAGAACGTCAAGGGCCTGCTGTCCGCCCTGTTTAACCAGTGCATCGTACAGTTCATCCTTGGTAATGGATTCGCCGTTTACATTTGCCACCACTTCTTCGCTGCTCGAACAGGCGGCCGTAAAAACAGTAACCGCCATCAAAACTACCGCCAGTACTGCCTTGTATGCTTTTGCGTATTTGCGTCGGTTATTCATGCTGCATCTCCTCCTTTATCATAGCTTCTATTATAACGCCTTGCTGGTCATTAATCAATTTTCCCGAACAAAAGATGCATAATAAAACGTTAGAAAAATAGCCTTTTTACCTGTATACTGTTATATAAGGCAAGCCTCGCTTTGCCCGGCCTTATGAATTAGGAAAACAAACTACATATGGAGGTATACTAATGAGTAAAGTATGGTTTAGTACCCTGGAAGATAACACATCACCGGATATAATATCCCAAAAGGTGGTGGGATTGTATTATGCTGCAGGCTTTGAAAAGGTATTCGATAAGGACGAGTTTGCGGCGGTAAAGATCCATTTCGGTGAGAAAAACAATACGGGACACATAAATCCACAGTGGATAAAACCGCTCCTTGACACCGTTAAACAAAAGAGATGCAAACCCTTTTTAACCGATACCAACACACTGTACAGAGGCCAGCGCCAGAACTCCATAAACCATCTCATGCAGGCCTACCAGCACGGCTTTTGCATCGAAAACCTGGGCGTTCCAATTATTATAGCCGACGGGCTTTTGTCCAAAAACTATTCTGAAGTGCCGGTTGACGGAAAGCACCTTAAATCGGTCAAGATAGCCAACGATATACTACACAGTCATTCGCTCATGGTCCTAAGCCATGTAACCGGTCACGTACTGACCGGCATGGGAGCGGCTATAAAAAACGTTGCAATGGGCTGTGCCCCAAGGAGTGGCAAACAGATACAGCACGCCGATGTAAGGCCTGAAGTGAAAAAAGAAAAATGCAGGGCCTGCGGACTGTGCATAGAATGGTGCCCCAGAGATGCAATACAGATTTACGACGGTGCCGCACGGATAGATATTGAAAAATGCTACGGCTGCGGCGAATGCATCGCCACCTGTCGTCACCAGGCAATCAAATACTCCTTTAAAGACACAAGCGTCCCGCTACAGGAAAAAATGGCCGAATACGCCCTGGGTGCGTTAAAGGGCAAGAAAGGGAAATGCTGTTTCTTCAATTTCCTCACCCATATAACCAAGGAATGCGACTGTGCGGACAAGGCCCAAAGCAAGATAACAAAAGATATAGGCATTCTGGCGTCCTATGACCCTGTTGCGATAGATAAGGCGACCACCGACCTATTGATTGGGAAATCCGGGAAGGACATACTAAGAAACCTTTGGCCGGAGAACGATTACAACGTCCAAATAAAGCACGCAGAAGAGCTGGGGCTGGGCTCCGGCAGCTATGAGTTAGTCAAAGTGGATTAGTCATCGGATAGAACTTGAGGACATACTGATTGACAACGCGAACAAAAGTGTCATTTCAATAAGTTAAATGCATTCATGATGTGTCAAAAAGGCTGCCGGAGAGCTCGCCCGCTGGCAGTTTTTTATATTTGCAGGGAAATATAAACTAAATATAATGAATATTTACGCGGATACATAGCATACTAAAAATGCATAAAACTCAAAAAGGAGTGTGAAACATGGCGGAAAGAGAAAGGAATAATGAAGGCCGTCAGGCGGAAAGCGGTTGGAATATTGGCAGCATAGTTATAAGGCTTATTGTAGCAGCCGTAGTTCTTGGCATAACTGCCTTCCTGACCCCCGGATTTAGAATTGACGGAATATGGGCTCTTCTTATTGGGGCCGTGGTACTGGCAGTACTGGATTATCTCGTAACCAAACTGATAGGCGTAGAGGCTTCGCCCTTTGGTAAAGGAATAGTTGGTTTTATTACAGCCGCGGTTATTATTTACGCTACACAATACTTCGTGACAGGTTTCAATGTCACCATCTGGGGAGCTATTATAGGTGCCCTTATATTCGGCATTGTGGATGCGATAATACCCGGAAATGCCATGTAAAAGAAGTCCCCTTTTACCTGGGGACTTCCTTTCATGGCAACACTTCTTAATAAAACTTTTTATTCGACAATAAATAATATATAATACAGGTGACATGTTGTAGTATAGATTTCTCGGGAAATGAAGAGCTATTCTACATAGGAAAGGGGATGCTGCGGGGCTTATGGGATATAAAACACTGAAAATCCAGTTTGATACCATAAGAGACGGCATTGATGAAATGCTGAAAAATGACCCGGATACTCTTGACTCGGAGGAACTTATAGAACTGACACGACAGTTAGACAGTTTACTTATAGAATACATAAAAAAATCGGGATAGAGGTTTCTATCCCGATTTTACGTTACTTAACCGTCGGTGCGGGCCTTCTGAATATTTCGTCTATTTGCTGTATTATTCCGCTTATGGGTTTACCATCCTCGATGTCCTTTGCGTAGTTCTTTAGCCGGGTCACTGTATCGGAATCCGCCGATACGTATACCCTGTTCAGCATCATGTCAGTTTTCTTCGCCCTGTCAATAACCCTTTCTTTTAATGCATCGGTCATCCTACCCTGCAGGTTTTCATCCATATCCACGCCCACATAGGCAGTGCTACCGCTTATTATTACCGTTGCATCCTCAATGTTGTCAAGGTCCTCTATGCGGTCTGCCAATTTGTCCGCTCTTCTCGAATCCTCCTGCGGTTCGGCGTTTGGCACCCTGTTGCCAGGTCCTTCAGAAGTATTGGGCAGTTGCTCGTTTCTCTGCTGCGGTGCCGGCGTGTTGCCCGGTGCAGGCCTTTGCTGGGGTGCACATCCAGCTGCAAGTGATACCATCAGCAGGGTTGCGATAAATATAAAAAACAACTGACGTTTCATATATTCGATTCTCCCTTCAAAACAAAGATCTATTAATAGTCTTTGAAAGTCGGGGATTTTTATTATGCCAATTATATGAACGCGTTCGGAATAACCAAGAAGCTTGCACATTTCAGCCATAAAATGTAATTTGAAATTTTTGGCTGAAAATTGACTTCATATACATCCATCGCATCAATTATATTACCCGGCGTATCCCTCTCTCTATCAAAAGGGCTACCTGTTCCGAGGTGAGCCTTTTATACGTTTTTTTGCCGGCCCCTTTTCTTAATCAGAGCTTGGTCTTTTCTCCATCCCTTTACATAAACCGGCCTCCACCATATTTCCAAAATCGGCCTCTTCTATCCTTCCTTACATCATCTTTTCCGAGTCTGTCTGCTTAGTTTTTCCTGCCGTCTTTTTACCAGAATCCAACTCCGCGATCAAAACGCCCGCCAGCAGCACTGCCGCCCCTACATACCCCTTTGGTGCCAGAACCTCTTTCAGTATTATATACGAAAATACAGCCGAGAAAACCGGCTCCAGTGACAGGATAAGACCGGTATGGATGGCACTGGTGTAGCGCTGCGCCGTTGTCTGCACTATATAGCCCACCGCTGTGCACAATATGCTGAGGGCCAGCACCACAATCCATGACATTAAATCCCCCGGAAGGGTAAAGCTTTCTACGGCCAGCGAAAAGGTGGTGCTAAATAATGCCACAAATCCGAGCTGCAGTACACCAAGGGCGACCGAATCCACATTCCGGGTATAGACCTCGGTCACCACCACATGTACCGCGAATAGCGCGGCGCACAAAAGACACAGGAGGTCTCCGAAATTTACCTGCAGCCGGGTATCCAGCGTTAACAGGGCTATGCCGACAACTGCCAGGCATACCCCGGCGATGACCTTCCTCTCTATTTTCTGCTTTAAAACGGTAAAGGATATAAGCGGTATAATAATCACTGTAAGGCTTTGCAGAAAACCTGCATTTGATGCGGTTGTGTACTCCAGACCGAAGGTCATGCACATAAAAACCGCAAAGAGTATTACAGCCAGAATAAAGGCGTATTTATAAGTCTTTGCATCCGCCTTTACAATATGCCTGCCAAACACCGGGGCCGAAACCCCAAAGGCTATTATAAACCTAAGAGCTGTCAGGTTAAAGGGCTCAAAGGCACCAAGTCCCATTTTGGTTAGTACGTAGGACGCTCCCCAGAACACCGTAATCATAAACAGCAAGAGGTCCGCCTTAAACTGCCTGGTCATGTGCTACTCCCCCACACTCCAAATGTATTATACTATACTATCATTCTCCCTCGGTTTCCGATTACCTTCCGCCAGAAGCAATACACACCCTCTATTTGTAAAGGTCGGTGCTCATGTATTTGAACGAAGAAACAGAAAAGGTTTAAAAACGTTGTATATACTATAGCTTTTATTATATGAAATGCACAACCGAGTATTGACTGTACTCAAAAGTTTGCTGCCCGTTCCGCCGTCATTGACTTTTACACTGCCATGTAATATATTTTAGATAATTCTAATCCAAGCCGGGAGGAAATACCATGAGAACGGTAAAAGTACTGTTAGTCATTTTCTTTATTATTGCCCTTGTTGCCGGATACATAATATACAATTCAAGCATGTCAGTTTCCATAGCCTTTAAAGCCCCCGTGGGGAATGACACCGTAGAGCAGGACGAACCGCCCGCCGCTTCGGGCACGATAAACACGGAGAGTATGACTGCCCCGACAGATAAGGAAGAAAGCCCGGCACCTGACGTCGTCAAACGGATACATGACCTGTTCCAATCCCTTGATGCCGATGGCCGGGAGGGTTTTCAAGAAATACTGGACGCTCTACCCGATATAGACTGGTGCTTGTACTCAAAGGAATACGGCACCGTCGCTGACAATGGTATTGGAGCATTGGACCTCCTGGAACGACTTACCGATAACCCGCTAACAGTGCAGGGCAGCAACATGCTTAAGGTTTTTAAGGCCACAAAAGGCCTGGACGGGGTGCTTACCGAACAGTACAGCATAATTGTAGGCGACTTCTTCCGCAGCGATATCGAAAAATATGTAAAACTGTTGAGCGAACTGGACGAACAGAGCATCGAAAAGGTGTGCAGCCAAACTGCATACAACAATTACTACCACGCCCAACCGGAGGAAACAATTGAATCCATTACAGCTCGATTTGAAGACAGGAGCCTTTCGAATAAGGAAATGTATGTGCTCGAAACATTGACCAAGGCCATAGGGGCCTATATCACGGAGGAATCCACCTGAAACTAACCCTAATTCCCGTAGGGAATTGAATTTAGCTCTCCCTTTCCATTACCCTAAACACGGTCTTTAATGTGCTTTTTAGCCAAATTGCCATCCACACCACCGCAATGAATTCCGCTACCGGGAAGGCGTACCATATGAGGTCCAGCCCCCCTATCTTTGCAAGCAGAAAAGCCAGCGGCAGTAGTATTATAATCTGCCTTGAAAAGGACAGAATAAGGCTTGGCATTCCTTTGCCCAGTGCCTGGAAGGTTGTACCTCCCACTATTGCCGGGCCTATAACCGGAAAGGCCAGGCTTATTGTCCTAAGAGCCTTTACCCCTATTTCAATGAGTTCCGGGCTGTCCCCGAAAAGCCTTATCAGCTGCTCCGGAAATACCTGAAATATGATAAACCCCAGCACGGTAAAGGCAAACCCCATCATAAAACCCGCCTTCATGGTCTTTTTGACCCTGCCGGCATTGTTGTAGCCGAAGTTGTACCCCACTATGGGCATGTAACCCTGGTTAAGCCCGAACACCGGCATGAATACGAAGGACTGAAGCCGGAAGTATATGCCCATTGCCGCGATGGCGGTGGAGCTGTATCCGTCCAGTATGGTATTTACCCCTCCCACCATCACCGAAGCCAGAACCTGCATTACCACCGCCGGAAGGCCCACCTGGTATATACCCTTTATTATAGACAGGTCAAGCTCGAAGTCCCTGAAGGTTACCTTAACCTGGTTGCTGCCCTTTAAAAGCATTATCACAATGAAGGTACCGCTTATTATCCTGGATAACACGGTGGCCATCGCAGCACCCTCTATACCCATTTCCGGGAAAAAACCGTACCCGAATATTAGCAGCGGGTCAAGTATTATGTTGAGTATTGACCCAATGAGCATTGTAATCATAGGTATAACAGTATTGCCCTCGCCCCTCAGTATATTGTTGGCTATCATGGGTATAAACATAGCTGCGGCACCCATCAAAATTATGCTTATATACCTTGCGCCATAGTCTATAAGCATCGGATCGTCGGTGAATATCCCAATTAACCGCTCAGGCAGGAAGATACCCACGAATGCCGCAATAACACCATAAAAAAGGGCCAGCAATAGCACATGGCTTGCCACACTGGCTGCCCTTTCCGGCCTGCCCTGACCCAAAAGTCTTGATATAAGAGAACTGGTACCAACACCGGTCCCCACCGCAATAGCAATTAACGCCATTTGAATCGGAAAAGCCAGCGACAGGGCCGCCAGCGCCTCTTCACCCAGCCTTGCTACGAATATGCTGTCCACTACGTTGTACATTGACTGGATGAACATGGATAGTATTGACGGTATTGCCAATTTAAAAAGCAGTGGTATTATGGGCTCGGTACCCAGCCTGTTATCCCGTGTTCCATTTTTCAAAGTATATTCCTCCGTCCCGCATTCCATGATGTGCATATACAATCAATTATACATCCTATAATGCTGATAAGTAAAGAAGGCGTGGTGGTTAGTCATCGGATAAAACATTAAAGTCCTATTCATGGATAACCTTTGACATTTCCCCCATAAAATCTAAATACTCCTCCTTTGTCATTCTCGGCTCATAACTATCCTTTATATTATGGGCTGTCTGCGCGCCGTCATAGAGAAGGTCTATTATGGTCATAGCCATAGCCTTCGCCGGTATTAAATATGCCAGCTCCGGGTCTTTTATTTTGAAATCGCGGGTATGGAGGTCTCCTTCAATCCCTCCTATAAAGGGATGCAACCCAGGCATTATATGGGCCAGGTCCCCAAAATCCGTAGAACCCGAAAAGTCTTCCCCTTCAACAATATCCTCCTGTGGCACAAACTCCATAAGGTTTCTCTTGAAAATTGCATCAAGCTGGTCATTGTTCAGCAGCGGCAGATAGCCCGGCATTTCAACTATCTCAACCCCGGCCCCTACCGCCAAAGCCCCTGCCCTTAACGAATTGTTAACCTTTTTATTGGCATCAAGGATTCCGTTAATGGTCCTGCCTCTTACATAGGTTTCCATTCTAACATCCGCCGGCACTACGTTAACTATATCCCCACCCTTTGTGATAATCGGATGTACCCTTATTTTTTCGCTTTCAGGAAAGGTTTCCCTCAGAGCGTTAATATTGTTTATCGCTAGCATTGCGGCATTTAGAGCATTTATGCCCTTATCCGGTGCTGCGCCGGCGTGGGATTCCTTGCCTATAAATCGTACCTTCTTGCCTACAAATCCGTTACCCTTTGCCCCTATAAGAGCCTTTTTGTTTCCCGGAAGGTTTATGGAATGCATCATCATTGATATATCGATATCATCAAAATACCCTTTATGGATGAGTTCCTGTTTACCGCCAAAATATTTTATTTTTCCCTTTTCGATTAGACCGGACCTATATTCCAGTTCTATGTATTCCTCTGCAGGAACCGCAAAGAAATTGACTGTACCATCAAGCTGTTTAATTGCTTCTGAAGCAACCAGGCCAATTGCTGTACCCATCATAACCGCTATCTGGTTGCTGTGACCGCAGGCATGCACACTGCCATCGTCACCGGCATCGGGATGGTCCTTGCACATTACTGCATCCAGTTCGCCCAGAACAGCTATAGAGGGCCCTTGGCTTCTTCCGTTTGCCTGTGCTCTGCAGCCGGTTACAGCTATATTCCGCTCCACTTCCAGGCCCAGGTCACCGAACTTGTCTGCAACATACTTGCCTGCATATTCTTCCCTATACCCCAGTGCCGGGTGTGAATAGACCTCATCGGCAATTTCTGCAATCCTTTTTTTGTTCTTATCAATAATATCAACAACCTTGGACTTAAGTTTATCCTTTGTCATGCTTTACCACCTCTTTAAAATCATTCATGGGTAATCTTTTTTCAGATTACCCATGAATGATAATATTATATGATTCCTTGGAGCTTTAGAATGATCTGGGCAATAATCGCCGAACCGAAGAAGGTTCCTATAAACACCATAACGGCAACTATCAATACCTTCCAGCTCAGCTTTTTAAACTGTTCAATCCTATTACCGACCGAAATGCCGGCAAACGCAAGAATAGGGGTTGTTGTACCTAAAAAATTAACATTGTTCGTGTACCCCAAAAACCAGTCAGCTGTGGGCATAAATGGCATGCTAAGCACCAAGGCTGTCAATGATGCCCATGCAAAGGCAGGGAATTTCAGATTGGGAGTAAGCTCTTTGATAATGAGGGAAAACATGGCCACTGCAATAACCAGTATAATGCCGGGTATCGCCTCTATAATAGAAATCCCATATCCTATGCGTTGCCCTATTAGAATAAGAATACCAACGATTATTAGAATTTTTAACTGTTCAAGTAGTTTTTCAGCCTTAAGCTGCATCTTTATTCCCCCTTTTGCCAAGAATAGGTTCAAGTTTTTTGTAGAAGAAGTTTACCAGAGGCAAACCAAATAATACAACCGAATACAATCCCGTTACCCCTGTAAGCATATTGCTGGTCGCAGCATACGCCAGTACTGTATCCTTCATCTCCGGGGGTGCTGCAACAGCCAACGAAGTAGATGCAGCCGTCATCATACTACCACTGCCCATACCGCACGCCATGGCCAGTGCATATGGATGAAGCCCTGTTGATATAGACAATGACCCCAAAAGGCCATAGAATATCGTGCCAAATATTGTCCCTACCAAATAGGTTCCCAGTATTCCAGTTCCTTCGGGAGAAGCAATACCGTATCTTTCGCCTATTACTCCTAGGGTAGGCTCGCGGCATATGGATACTGTGGCTCCAATCGCTTCCCTTTTCATTCCAAGCAGCAGTGCAATGGGAAGGGCTATAAGAATTGTACCCAGATTGCCCAGTTCCTGCAGCAGAAATGCCGGCCCCGCCTGTATAACCTTTACAATATCAGGCCCCACAAGGGTTCCGTACTTAACTCCCAGCGGTAACAGTGCAAGCATGACAAAGGGCCCTGCCATCTCCACCTCTTCCCTTGATATTACTTTCTTTAAAGCTGACAATTTCTTCCCCAGCACATCGGGAGTAATCAAAATCCCGATTACCACTGCAAAAAGCATGGGGAGCAGTACAATGGTCCCTATACCGACGGAAAACGACTTTGTACCTATCATCTCACATAATGCTACTATGACCAGTACAGTGAGATTTAGTTTGATAAATCTGTTGTTCAATCCACTCTCCTCCAATCACAATATTTTAAATGTATAATTACTATTTTATTATAACGTTGATAACACATAATATCCACTGATATTCAGTAAACTGAAATAAAAATAGGCCACCGGCAGTGAACTACACCTGTGGTCATATGGTAGACCCAAGCAATAATTATTTGCTATTGGTATTACAAACATACCCTTGTCTATTTTGGCTTAATGGCCCGCATGGAGTTAAGCACCGCAATTAGGGCCACGCCCACGTCGGCGAATACCGCTTCCCACATTGTAGCCCCTCCAAAAAAAGTTCAATTTTACCCGTGTGCCTCACTTTTATCTCCCCCCTGCTGGCTTTATCTGTGGCTTACATGGGCAAAACCCTGGGCAAATATGTTGCTAACATGCTCATCGTCCAGCGAATAATATACGACCTTACCATCCCTTCTGTATTTTACAAGGCTCGCCTGCTTGAGAATGCGTAGCTGGTGGGATATGGCCGACTGGGTCATGCCAAGAAGTGCCGCAATATCACAGACGCACATCTCCTCCTCCTGCAGTGCGCACAATATCTTTATCCTGGTGCTGTCGCCGAAAACCTTAAAAAGTTCCGCCAGGTCATAAAGCATTTCCTCCGGCGGCATGGCCTCAGAAACCCTTTCCACAACTTCTCTGTGTATAATGTGTAAGTCGCAGGTGGCGTCCTTTGACTTCATAAAATCCCTCCCTTGAACATATGAACATATATTCAACTCTAAGTTAATTATACATCCATCCGATAAAATGTGCAACAAAAAAGCCAGAATTAAACTGCATAAAGGCTGAAACAAAACAAACACAGGGGAACGGCAGACTGTGCGATTTTTTTACAAATCCCACGTAAGCCCGAGCCTTTCAACGGTCGCCCTAAGGGGCACACCGCTTTGGTCCCAGCCCCTGGCTCGGTAATACTCGTCCAGCATGGATTCCAGCGGAGGCAGGTTATCCTTAGCACCCCCTTCGGTCCTGGGCTGTTTTAGTATCCTTTCGGGTATGGTGTCATCACTGCGCCTTATCCCGCATTTTACGTTGTACATGCGCTTGAGGTTAAAAATCCTCTCCCCGGCGGCCATAAGCTCCTCAAGGTCCACATCCCAACCCACCACGAGTTTTATCCATTCACGAATATGGGTTGTACTCAGCCCTGCGTACAGGGTGAATTTGCATACCTTGAGGGAATCCAGGATACACATCAGGTCCTGGCAGGTCTTCACGAATTCCCCCTGGTCATCCCTCCTGAACCGGTCCTTTGGCTCGGGAATACCCAGTTCCGGCATAACCACCGTCTTTTCGAACATATGGCTTGCCCCCTGCAGATGGCATGCGCCCCGATTTGAAGTTGCGTAGCCCAGCGCAAGGCTGTTGAACGCCCTGGGGTCATGGGCGGGAAACTCCAGCCCCTTGGTATGAATCGCGTATTCCGGTGCCCTGCCGCCTATACGCCGTGCGGCCTCCCTTACGCCGTAACCCAGGATACTCCCCAGACCTTCTCCCTTACCTATTTTGTGTACCATTTCAATCATCGCATAGGCACTGCCCCATCGAAGGTCCAGCCCGTCGGTGTCTTGCTGACCAATTATCCCCCGCTCATAAAGCTCCATCGCAAAGGCAATAACACCTCCGGTGGAGATTGTATCCAGCCCGTACCTGTTGCACAACTCTCCCCCGTAGGCTATGGCCTCCAGATTGTCAACAAGGCACATCCCCCCCAGCATGCCGAGGGTTTCATACTCGGGTCCTGCCCCCTTCATAGCGTAGGGGCCTTCCTTTACCTCCACTTCCCTGCCGCAGCCAATTATACAGCTTTCGCAAAAATACCTGCCGGTAAGGATTGTCTCGGTCATCCGCTGGCCGGAAATGTTTTCCACCTTATCCCATACCGAACCCGACCAGTTCTTTAAGGGGAAATCCCCTATCCTTTCGGTACCCACCGTGCCCCCAGCGGTGCCGTGCTGTTTCATTCCTATGGTCTTTTGAACCATGGTGGGGGCCGCCTCTCTTATGCTTCGCTTTAAGCCTTCCTGGTCGGCAACTTGGACCCGTAGGCTACCGGATACCGCAACAGCTTTAAGCTTTTTGGAGCCCATCACCGCCCCCAGCCCGGTTCGGCCAACCGCCCTGGCATGGCTGCCGTCATGCATAACCGCCGCAATTCTAACCAGTTTTTCCCCCGCCGGTCCTATGCAGGACACGGTGATATTGTCCCCGTGGATTTCCTTTAGCATCTCGTCAGTCCGGTAGGTATCCTGACCCCACAGCTGTGCCGCATCCAAAACTTTCGCACCGCCCTCCCGGACCAGTATATAAACCGGTTTCTCCGAGGCCCCCTCTATTACTATTCCATCATATCCGCACCTTTTAAGGCCCGGTCCCCAGGTTCCCCCAGCGTCCCCTTCGCCGTATATACCGGTAAGGGGTGACTTAGCTATTATTTGGTGCCTGCCGGAGGTGGGCACTGTAGTGCCCGCAAAGGGACCGGTCATGAAAATAAGCGGGTTTTCCGGCCCCAAGGGATCGGTATCCCCGTCGGTTAAATCGTACAAAAACCTTGACCCGATACCGCTTCCCCCTATATATTCCCTGTAAAGGGCCTCATCGGGAGCCTGTTCCCAAACCCGTCCGTTGTTTAGGTTAATCCGTAAAATCTTACCCCAGTAACCGCCTTTCATCAAGGTCCCTCCCTATTGCTATCCTCCCATAATAGGAGGTATAATCTCTATCGTATCCCGGTTGGTTATTGTATCCCCAAGGCGCAGTATCCGACCACCGCCTATACAGAGGTAGTGCGCGGCGTACCTGTCCGCCACCCTGCCCTTTTTGCGGTCCGCCAGAGCGGGAAGTGCGCTCTCCAGGTGCTCCAAAACCTCAATTAGCTTAACCGGTTTTGTAAGCTCCATCCGGTACTTGTCGCAACCCAGTTTTTCTGAGTAAATGCTGCTAATTAACACAACCATCTATGCCATCACTCCAATCCCTGGTGATTCTATAATATCTTAATACCCCCCATTTTATCAACCCAAACCAAAAAAACGAACACCAAACAGAGGGACAGGTACCTTGTTTGAAAGGAACATCAATGGGACAGTAAAGCAGCATTATATTACAGATGGGCAGGTATCCGGTTTCCCGAATCAAAAAGGGACAAAGAACCGTCCTTTGTCCCTTTTTGGGGTTTATCTTATGAGGTAATTGTATAGCATAACGGCGGCCTCCGCCCTTGTGACACTTTTTTTGGGGTTAAAATTACCGCCGCTGCCGCTGACAATTCCTAATCCCTTCGCAATGGCCACATAACCCACAAGGTCCGGGCCCATGCTGCCCTGGTCCTTAAAGCCGGTTACAAATATTCCTTTTATATCCGCCACGTCCTGGTACTTAAGCGACCGTACTATAAACTTGACCGCCTCTTCCCTTGTTACCGACGCCTCGGGGTTTTTCTCATCGCTTGTCAGAACTTTCTCCCGGATAAGCCTGCTGTACATATCATCCAGCGCATCATCATCATCAAAGGAGCCGTAATAGCCCATAGCTTTGGCCAAAAACCACAGAAAGTCCTTTTGCAGGATGCCTTCATTCGGCCGGAACTCTGTGCCCGGCAGCGAAATGCCGTACTCCGCCAAAGATGCGATCTGATTCTTTGCAAAATGGCCGTCAATATCGGTATAGGAGGCAGCCTTTCGCTCCACATAGGGCTTTCCGGAATAATCCAGAATTTCTCCGGTAAAGGCGTCGAATATTACCGGTTTATCCTGCTTTACGTTGTAAACAAGCTTAATCTCCGGATGCTTCCTTCTAGCATCGGGCTCAACACTGCCCTCTTCGTAAATGCCGCTGTAAACAAGCTCAACGCCTATACAATCAAACATCGTTTCGTAGACCTCATCCACCTCCAGAGTGCTTTCCACCGACGG
>JAQUCT010000031.1 GCA_028686075.1 Bacillota bacterium | reverse complement strand
CTTACCGGTTTCGAGAAAAAAGTGCTTACCGTACTAAGAAAAAACTCTTTACCATATGACTGTAAAATCATCTTACCACCCACATATGGTATAATTCATCCGATAAAGAACGAAGGGGGATGAAAAAAATGAGGTACATTGAAGGTGTAAGCAGAAAAAGAAAGATTGTCTTTCCCGAATACCTAGACGATTATATAGCCCAGGATAACCCGGTAAGGGTTATAGAGGCTTTTGTGGATTCTTTAGATTTAAAAGAGCTTGGCTTTGTAAGAGCTGTCCCCGCCGATAGAGGAAGGCCGGGTTATAACCCGGCGGATATGCTAAAGCTTTTCATGTATGGATATATGAATAAGATTACATCATCAAGGACCCTGGAAAGAGAAGTCAGTAGGAATATAGAACTTATATGGCTATTAAGGAAACTGAAACCTGATTATAGGACGATTGCTGAATTTAGAAGGCAAAACAAAGAAGCAATACAAAATGTATTTCACCAAATGATAGCCCTATATAAAGAGTGGGACCTGTTCGGTAAAGAGGTAGTAGCTATAGATGGTTCTAAGTTCAGGGCGTCAAATTCAAAGAAGAATAACCTTAATAAAAAAAGCCTTGACCGTAGAATAAAATATATTAATGAAAAGCTTAATGAATATATGTCTAAACTAGACGAAAACGACTCTGAAGAGATAGACAGCCGTACACCTGATAAAGAGGAAATAAGGGAACGCATAAGAGAACTTTCAAATCGTAAAAAAACGTATCAGGATTACAATGATAAACTTGAAAATGAGGGCATAAACGAAATATCAACTGTGGACAAAGATGCAAGGTTAATGAGCGTAAATAATAACGGGGTGGATGTTTGCTACAATGTCCAAACGTCAGTGGATAATAAGAACTGTCTAATTGTAGATTATGATGTAATCAATAACCCGTCAGATCAAGGACAGCTTTATAAAATGAGCAAAAAATCGATGGCTGCCCTTGGGGTTGATAATATAAAAGTCTTAGCCGATAAGGGATACTATAATACAGAAGATTTGAAAGCCTGTGAAGAAGAAAACATAGAAACTTATGTTTCAAAACAAGTCTTTTCAAATGCCACAGGCAATAGAGAGTTTTATTCTGACAGATTCATATATAACAAAGAAGAGGATGTATATATCTGCCCTGCCGGCCACAAGTTAAGCTGCACGAGGAAAGGACCAGTTGGTGATAGGACAAAACGTTTAAGATATACAAACAGCAGTGCATGTAAGGCATGTGAATTTAAGGACCTTTGTACAAAGGGTAACAGGGGACGTCATATAACGAGGGATGTAAATCAAGATTTTCTTGATATTGTTAACAAACGTACTGAGGAAAATAAGGAATTATATAAAACCCGGCAAATGATTGTCGAACATCCCTTTGGAACGATAAAAAGGGGTTGGGGGTTAACACATTTTTTAACAAGGGGATTAGATTCGGTGAAGACTGAGACCTCTTTAGCTTTCTCTGCTTATAATATGTTAAGGGCAATAAATATATTAGGTACAAAGGAAATAATAAAGAGATTGAAGGGTAACTCTTTTTTCTTCAATCTCTTCAGGCTACATATTAACAATAACTGGATGATAAATGCATTATAGGAGCTGTAATTTAACAGAAACTATAATGGGGCTATCTGCCAAATTAGCACAGTCTGACGGTTCTCACGGTTGTACTCACGGTTGTACTCACGGTTGCAGGGTTGTAGTACGAGGAGTGCCCCGGCTTTACACATTCCCCCCGCATTTGCTTTATGAAACGCAAGTCTGTGCTTGAAAATGTGGCAAACAAAACGTCCCCATGCCACATACAGCGGCGGGGCGCCCCATTTCCTTTAAATAACTTAGAAAAACTCAGTTTTTATCTATTGACAGGGTGTTTAACCCATGGTAGAATATGTCGAAAGCGAATAAAACTACATAGGCTGTGAAAGGCAAAGCAGATGAAAGTCTGCTGCGCAAAACTGTAGGGTCTAAATTTTCTTGATTAATAGGGAATAGGATAGCCAGTTGCCGCAACAATTTATTTTGTGTGCGGTTTTTTTATTTGAACGATTTATTGAAGTAAAGGGGGAAATATAAAATGAAAAGAACGCTCATTATAGCGGCCCTGGTGCTGATAATCTCTACATCGGTCATTGCGGGTACTCTTTCCATGTACACCATAAGAATCGATGATTTAGCTAAGGGCGATGTAGTAGCAAAGGAATTTAAATTCGTTGGGGATGGAATGGATTCCTTTGAAGAAGGCGTAAAAATTGCACCTACAGAGGAAAGGAATTGGCATTTCAGTGTTAGCAATTATGAGGGTAATGTTATAACGGAAACGGACCTTTATTACAGGCTCACATTCCATGTCCATGCTACCGATGGTAAAAGCGCAATAGAGCCTCTTGTGATAAAAGTTAACGGTGAGACAATTCCCACCGTCGATGGAGAAGGAACCCTTGAAGTTTTCGGCACATTCGAACTCTTGGAGACCGGCCAAGATGAGGATTACAATGTGGACATTTATTGGCCTAACGGTGATGACGATATAAGCTATGCCGGTAGAGGTTTTGGAACAACTGTAAGCGTAGATGCCGTAGCCAGGCAGATGCCCTTTGATTGGGAAGGGCCAGAAGAGCCCGGGGAGGAACCCGGTGGGAACGAGGGTGAAGAGCCCGGTGGGGATGACCCGGAACCGATAGATAGCGGTATACTGGTTGAATATAAAACGGGAGAGCCATGGGTAAATAATGAAGATGACAATCCGCAATTTAAATGGGAAATAACTATTACAAATAATTCTGATAATGAAATTAAAAACTGGTCAATACAGTTTACGATGCCAGATACTGAGATATATCAATACTGGGACGCAGAGCAAGATGAAAACGATAGCCCCCAGGATTATACATACGAGTTCCATCATCCGAATAATTATAACGAAAACATCCCCACAAACGAAGGGTTAGTATCCTTTGGGGGGCTCGCATATGGCCCAGGGGACATACCTATTAAAAATGTTACTGTAAATGGTATCATTGCCGAAATAGAGTGTAGCTTTGGCACTTTAGAATAGGAGTTTAAAACATGAAAAGGATTCTCTTTATAATAGCATTAGCTTTGATTATTTCCACATCTGTTATTGCGGGAACCCTTTCCATATACACAATAAAGCTAGATGACCTCGCTGAAGGAAGCGTAGTGGCAAAGGAATTTGTACTAGAGGAAGGCAGGGTTTACACCTTCGGCGAGGATGTGAAGATTGGGCCCGGCGAAACGGTAAAATGGAAATTCAGCTTAAAAAACTATAAGGGTAGAATTGTAAGCGATACAGCAATGGATTTAAACTTTAACGTCCGCATAAAGAACGCTCCTGGAAAAAGTGCAATAGAACCCTTAAGAATTACCGTCCAAGATGAAGACCACGAGGTAATGGGCTCCAAAACAGGCACCGGTACTATTAGATTTACTGATAAGTTTAAGCTGCGGGAAACTGGGCAGGAAAAGGTCTATACCGTGGTTATTAAATGGCCCAGTGACGATGAAATAGATATAAATTATTCCGGAGAAGATTTTGGAACTGCTGTCAGGGTATCAGTCGTTGGCATTCAAAGATGAGAACCGTATTAATAAATGGTATCAAAAGATGATTCTTTAGTTCATACATATAAATATTTCTATTCATGAAAGGGTGTGAACGAATAGATAATAAAAACGGTTGTGCTGCTATAGAGTTCGAAAGCCGATTATGCGCTGACTGATCTTACATAATCACGCTCACCGGGAACATCTGGAATGACCAAAATGAAAACAAGGTGCAAGAACATATTTATAGAGAATATAAAGGGGGAAAATAAAAAATGAAAAGAACACTTATTATTGTGGCTTTAGTACTGGTAATATCCACATCGATTATCGCGGGGACCCTTGCAATGTACACTATAACCATTGACGATTTAGCAGAGGGCAGCGTAGTGGCTAAGGAATTTGTGCTGGAAGCGGGCGAAACAGTAGGTTTTACAGACAACGTGAAGATTGCACCAGGAGAAACAGAGGAATGGCAGTTTAGCGTGAAGAACTACAAAGTCGAAGGGGAAGATGCGGTCGTCAGCGAAACGGCTATGGATTTGGAATTTGAAATCACCCTCACTAATGCTGAAGGTAAGACAGCCATTGCACCTTTGGAGGTAACGGTTAAAGATGAAGAGGATGATGAGTTGATACTAAACAATAACAAGTTCACCGATGAATTCCCGTTAGACAATGAAGGTCAAGAAAAAACTTACACCGTATCCGTTGAATGGCCTTGGGAAACTAATGGCGTTGACGATATAGATTATGCCGGCGCAGAACATGGAACCGCCATTAAAGTATCTGTAACAGGCGTTCAAAAATAAACAGCCTTTACAAACGGTGGAGGGCTAGAAACCCGTAATAAAAATATCTGTGTCAGATACCTAAATATAGGAATATCCCCTAAGAGACTTTGGGGACTCCGTTAATGTTAACTAACAACTACTAATAAAACCCCTAAGGGCTGTCACTGTTTAGACAGCCCTTTTTTTTATAAGTGGATTATGTTAATATTGATGATATAAGCGGGTATAAAGGCATACCTATAAAGGCGAGTAATAGATAAATGAGCGGGTTGATAGATAAGTGAACGGATTGATAGATACAATGAGCGGGTTGATAGATACAATGAACGGATTGATGCATACAATGAACGGATTGATAGATACAACGAACGGATTGATATATACAATGAACTGATTGATAGATACAATGAGCGGATTGATGCATACAATGAACTGATTGGTAGATAAATGAACGGATTAATATATATAACAAACGGATTGATAGATAAGTGAACTGATTGGTAGATAAACGAACGGATTGATACATATAGCGGGATATAGATTTTATACTGCCGTCATTCTGAGCGAAGCGAAGAATCTATTTTTAAGCAAGATGCTTCAGACCTCGTCCACGAAACGATTAATAAAGGAATGTAATCTTATTAACATTTTTTATATAGATAGAGAATGAAAAGCTCTAGACAGGCAAAATGAATAGCGGGCTGGTAGATATTGGGGGGGCAGATAATGGCTTCGGGGAAAAGGTACACTACTTCAGAACAAATAGAAGAAATGCGCCGGGAAATATCCCGTGCTAAGCAAAAAAGCGGCCGGCGAAATACACTAAATAACCTTCCAGGAAAAGATATTAAAAGAGATAATAAGAAAAACAGGCGATTAACGAAGGTCATCGGTTGGGTAGCATTTTCCATAACCGTTGCAGTGCTTTTGGGAACACTAGCCTCGGTTAATGTTACAAAAAGTAAAGGAGAGATCCCCGCTATACTAGGCTTCCAGCTATTCATGGTGGAATCCGGCAGTATGGAACCGACGCTGCCTGTAGGTACGGTTATACTGTCACGGCAGCCCCGGGATAAACATAATCTTAAAGCTAAGGACATAGTTACTTTTAGATCCTCTGCAGGCTCCGTGGTTACACATAGAATAATAGAGGTGTTAACCGACGACAAGGGTAGTGTCAGCTACAGAACTAAGGGGGATAACCCCATAAGCTCCCCGGATTTGGAGCTGCTTAGCCCAGAGAATATTATTGCCGTATTTATTATGAAGATTCCGCTTACGTAATGGGGGTAACATATGAAACGTTCCAAAAAGAAACAACGCCAATTAAAGCTTAGCGCCGTTGAAACGGTTTTGCAGATGGAGGGGCTTAGCTCTAAAGAATATTTCCACCTTGAGGATACGGATCAAGGGCCCCAACGGGTACTAATGGATATAAACCTTACTGTAAAGAGGTCGGAATCCTGGGGTATTTATGGGCGCTCTGCCTTTGATATAAAGCTGCTTTTAGAGATTATTGCTAATATTAAACCTTACCACGGTGGCCGCTGCGTTCTAGTTGAGTTAGGCATGATGCGAAGCAAAAGGGTTATATTAGAACACGTATTCTATATAGGCGGCTCCACAATGCTATATAATAATATGAACGTGTTGGAATACCTGATGTTCGCCACGGCAAAACAAAAGTTCGATTCGGTATATCGCCAGGAAAGTATATTTGAATTTTTAATCAATGTAGGTCTAGGCCATATCTCCCTCACCCCCATTAGAATGCTAACTAAAGAGGAAAAGGCCGTTATCACCCTTCTGGCGGCGGCATACTCTAATAGCATTATAACGGTTTTCAATGTGCCGGAATACCAGTTTAATGAAACCCTTTCCCTGGCCATTGGCAAGATTTCTAAACTGATTACAAAGAAGAAGAACGCCCTTATACTAGGCACTAAGAATCCTTTTCTAATAGAAAACGCTTGTAGCCACACGGCATACATTACCGATGGTGAGTTGATTTATAAAGGCCTGGTAAAGGACCTTCGGTTGGATTATGATATGATACTTTTCATCATTAAAGACAAAAATGCTGCAGACATGCTTCAGAGCCTAGCCGACCGGTTGCCGGGCCATGAGCTCTCAATAGACGGTGATAGATTGCTCATAAGCGATCGCGGCGGGGCAAAGTCCGATCCGCTGCAGCTTTACGAGACAATCATCGAAGCGGGTTTTGCACCGCAATGTATTAAAGTTAATCCTAAGACCGTACAAAACGCCTATGAGGAGATTGGAAGATTACATGATTTACAAAAGCAACTACCTCAGCAAGGAGCTCCGGCAGGGGTACACTGAAAACCGAATAGGTATAAAGAGAAAAATAGCTTTTGCCCTATTCTTAGGCCTTATTTCCTTCGCTATTTTCTTTCTGCTCCAAACAGTAAGGCAAAGCGTGCTCTCCGATACAATACCGGAGGTTTTGCAACCTAGCTATTTTTCTACTATGTATATATATATTCACATCGCTTTAGTGTTCAATACGCTATATTTTATCATTTATTACGAATCCCTTTTCTTTGATGAAATAAAAAGAAACTCCTGGTATCTGTTGGTTAAAATGGGGTACAACCCTGTAGTCATGATTTTTTCTAAGCTTTTTGCGTTACTTGTGTCCATTGTTTTTATCTATTCTATAGGTTTTGCCTTCACATTCTTTTTAACGGTTTTTTTAAAATATTACCTTGTGCTTGCCTATTTTCCCGCGCTGTATTTAACGGGGCTTATTGACCTTATTATAATAGCTACCATTTCCATGATTATATCGCTTTTTATAAAAACTGTAACTAATGCGCGATATTTTATTTCATTTTCAATAGTGCTTTTGATGCTTCTAAAGAAGCTCTCCGGGCATTATACCGTACTGTCTAATAGGGTGTCCATGCAATACTTATATAACCTGTTCGATTTAAACCGTACAAAATTTCTACCTATAGCTACAATAATCATTCTAATATGCGTTTTTGTGGGTATAACGAGGGCACGAAATATTTCCAAGTATTATAACCTGCCCTACGATAGTTACGATGATGTACTGCCCTCTGACGTAAAGGTGATGGTCACTGATGTAAGAACAGGGCTAAAGAAATCCATAGACAACAGCGAAAGAATAGCTCGCCGTGGCAAAATCTTAGACGTTGCCTTTACCACTTTTTTAGTTCTATTCATTATTGCGGTACTATCTTTTAACGTGGTGATCCTCGTAATAAACGCCTCGACCTTTGGCAGGGAATTCTCTGTTCGAGGAGTCATACCCTATATATTTAAGTCAAGCTCTATGGAGCCGGCCATAATGCTAAATGACCTTGCCTATTTTAAAAAGCTTGAAGATGATGACAATATCAATGTAGGGCATATTATACTTTTTGAAGAGGACAACACCAATTACGTTGAAAGGGTATTCGATATAACCAGGGACACGACTGGTTATACATTTCATGTGGATATAGACAATTATCCTCCCATGTCCCAGCCCGAAGCCATGGTAAAGGCAGTAAGCCGTGATATGGTTATCGGCATTTATAGCAGTAGGAACCGTTGGCTTGGAGCCTTGATATTATTTGCCAATACGATTTTCGGTAGGCTGTTCTTTCTGCTCATACCGGGCATTCTGCTGTTCTATTATAAGCCTATTACAGAGAAGCTATCACGTAAAACCTAAAATGTGGCATGGGGACGTTTTGTTTGCCACATTTTCAAGATCTAGGGGGCATTGATAATAGTAAGCGAAAACAAACAAGCATCGTGAAATGATTTTTTTGTTTATTTCCATTTATTTTTTCGGCTTTAAGCCGTCTTCGCCTCCGCAAACCCGCCGGTAATGCTCGAATGAGCTTAAGGTCTACGGGAATTTTCGCAAACTTGCCTTCGGCTTCGAACAGCGAAAATTCTAATCCTTCGCCCTCTGCGCTCTATTTATTATGCGGGTTTAAGCTCCGCTCAGACGGCATAATGCCTCCGTGAGGGTGCATCCCTTCAACGAGTTGCCTTTGCTAAACCATCTCTAAGCATAAACTTGCGTTTTATAAAACAAACGTGGGCAAAAGAAGGGATATGCGTCGAGGACTTGCTTTTTTAAGTTAGCCCTTAATTACGGCTACGGTTCTAAGTCGCTTTATAGGCTCCGCCAAATCCAACTGCTGCCCCATAACAAAATCGATATCCTTGTAGGCGAACCTACATTCCTCAGATACATCCCTTTTGTTTTGCTTCCCTAGGATTACCCCCCGCTCTTTTAAATCAACCATTGTCCTTTCAACGGAGAATTGTTTCTTAGCCTGACGTCTTCCCATAGCTCTACCAGCACCATGGCTACAGGAACAAAAGCTCTCAGGGTTACCCTTACCTCGAACTATATATGAATAACTGCCCATAGCACCGGGAACGATACCTATTTCGCCATCCCTTGCCCTTATTGCGCCTTTTCGGTGTACCCACACATCTTTATCGTAATGGCGTTCCTTCGCTGCGTAATTGTGATGGGCATTGGCTTCATTTTTAAATTCGGTACCGGGATATCTATCTTTTAACCTGCCTTTAACCACTTCAAGCATCACTTGCCTGTTTTCCATGGCAAATTCCAAAGCTAGATTCATCCATGAAATATATGCATCCGCTTCCTTAGTTCCTAAGGGTAAATACGCTAAATCGTAGGACCTCGGCACAGAGGAGGAACATTTTTCATTCAGGTTTTTAGCACAGTTATTAAAATACCTGGCGACCTTATACCCAAAATTCCTACTACCACTATGGACCATGATACACAACATCCCTTCATCGTCCTGCTGCAGTTCAATGAAATGGTTACCGCCGCCTAGGGTACCTATCTGATAATACCCTTCCCCTATTTGTGGTAGCCCCTCTGGTAAAGCTTTTTGTCCTACTTCTTTAGCAAAGCCCGAACGATCTAAGGTTTTGCAGTTTTGTTTTTTACTATGATGCCGAAAACCCGTAGGTATATCCCTCATAATCTGTCCTACCAGATTCTTGTACTCCCCGGCGGTTATCTCATCCTTATGAATGCTCGTCTCTACAAAAGCGATGCCACAACCAATGTCTACGCCTACAGCATTGGGAATCACCGCATCTTCGGTGGCTATTACACCGCCAATGGGCATACCATAGCCTTGATGGGTATCAGGCATAAGTGCCACCCATTTATGCACAAAGGGCAAGTTCGATAGATTCAATGCCTGTTGCAAGCAACCCTCTTCTACCTGTCCTATATTCTCCAGCCATACTTTAATGGGCACCCGCTGTATTTTCTTGTCAAAAATAATGAACACTATTTTCACCTCCCTGGATCCCCTATGTATCTTTGTATCCCCTGATGAAACCAGCAGGGCCCTTTTATTATAGCCTAAACAAGAGCAATAGTCACATTTGACAACGTTCTGGCATATAGCAGGGGCGTGTTTCAATTGTATATTTGCCGCACAAATCATGATTAATCTCATATAAAAGCAGGTATTCCCTATATGAATGGGGAAATACCTGCCTTTATGCGTATCCTTCATTCCGTATTGCCGATATTCTCATTTAATCCAATAAACAGCTCCTCCAGCTCCAATTGTGCCTTTATTAATAGGCCCTCGGAACGGGCGACGGCCTTTTTTGCCTTTTGTAGCATTTCCATAGCATCTGAAACCTTTTCACTGATGCTTATAATGGATTGTTCCGTCCTTTTTCCCCACAAAGTAATAATCTCTGGTCCCATAAAGTTCACTCCTATTAAAAGGTGAATGTTCTGTAGATTCAGTTTAAGGGAATATGCCTTAAAAGTCAACAAGGGATATACCCTTAATGCATAATTATTATGAGGTGACATCTATGTTGTATGAAAGAATCCGCAATATGCGAGAGGATAGAGATATGACCCAGGAGCAAATGGCTAAATACTTAAGCGTACACCAGACAACTTACTCCGATTATGAACTGGGAAACCTCAACATACCTATATCTGTTTTGGACAAGATCGCCCTTTTGTTTGGAACCAGTATAGATTATCTTGTAAATAGGACGGACGAAAAAATCCCTTATCCACGGAGAAAAAAATATCAGCAGGGGAAATAATATCCACGGAAAAAACAAAACCTACGGAAAAAGTGAAAATAACAAATCATGTATGGATTCAAATCCTCATACATGACTTATTAGTGGTAGTAGTGTCAATTATGGATACCGGCTAATTTTATAATGGTGACTTGAACCCACACGTCCTTAGCGAAATTAGTACTTGTTTAAAAACTCTGAAGGGGTAAGAATCTCGGGGCGTTCAATAGACAATTCTGCGAAATCTTTATCCCCAGTTATTAATATATCAACATCGGAGACAATGGCTGAAACAATAACCGGTGTATCCTTCTTGTCTCTTATCTTTGGTGCCATTGTCATATCTGTTGGTGTATAAACCATTTCAAAGGATATTTTTAAAAGAAATCTATCAAGTGCTGCTACGTGCTTTGGTGATTTTCCGCCGATTACCCCTTTGGCCTCTTCAATAACATAAGAGCATAAAACCAAGGTATGTTTTTCAGTGATATATTCAATCAAATTTGCCAGCCTAATACTTTTAAATATGAGAGCGGATAAAAGAACATTTGTATCAATCATTATTCTCATATTTTTTCTCCCATATTTCTTTTCTAACTTCTTTAACAAGATCTACTACATCTTCCTCGGTTTTTAATCCTAATTCTTCAGCTAACCCTTCAAAAGCTCCTCGCACTTCTTTAATGGCCAGTTTTGTGGAATTTTCTAAGATAATCCTATTACCTTCTGTTATAAAAGCTACTTTATCTCCCTCTTTTAAATTCAATCTTTTCCGTACTTGTATAGGTATAGTTATTTGTCCTTTAGAAGTAATCTTTGCCAATTCCATATTTAAACCCCCTTCCTTGGTATCCTTGTTTTCCTTGCCTAAAGTATATGCTATTTCTTCGAGAAAATCCATACTAATTTATATTATATAGACGGGGCTTGCCATTGATATAATTGCTCCTTTGTTGGCGTCTTTATCTATGTTGCTGCGTGCGATTTCTTTTGTCGACTTAAACAACAAGATAATCCTCGAAGCTGATAATATAGCCGATATACTTAGAGTTGGACAAAAGTTTGCTGATTGCCCAGCGTGTCCACCTCTCTTACCCAGTGGGCGAAAGAATTCCCTGCCCAAAAAGAAAATCAGCGATACCACCAGGGCTATCGCCGTTTAAATATCGTTAAAAGATTTCTTTTATTATCTCTGCCCGCGGAGGTCCTACAAAAATGCCATCCTACTTTTGAACAAAACTATATGGGATATATGCCATGATTCTTACCTCTCTTTCTTAGCCATAAAAGTCACGTTTATTAGGATTTAAATCAAGGAAAGGACCAGAAGTCAAATAGAAGTGACTCTTGGTGCTTATATTTTGGTCTGTATTGGCTCCAATCCTGAATTTCGCGTTACTTTCCTTATAAAATAGCAACAGATCTGTCTTTTGCTTCTGCAAAAAACAGGTCTGTTTACTTGGTAGTAATGTCAATTATGGATGTCACCCTATTTTATAAGGGGGACTTGAACTCACACGCTTTTGAAATCTTCAACTAGTGAATAAGCAAGATTTCAATAATTAAGTTACTTTAAATATCCATCCGTGACACTAACAAAATTTTGACCATATTATAAACCTTATTTAGTTGGATATAAAACCTATGCCAACGACTTACTAAATAAATATATCATTTTCTTAATCAAAAAGTCAAACCCTAAAACTTTGTATTTTATGAAACCTTTTTACCTTTATAATAAAAAAGTATACACTTGTTTCATCTAGTAATTTTCCACAAAACCTTTAAATAAGGGAATATTTCTACCACGAGAAACAGCGGCATTGCGCCGCTGTTAAATTATTTCTCCTATTTGATATTAAGATGCTCTGTTTATTTTCCGCACCTTGAGGTTTATACTCTGCTCGTATTGGAGGCCACATTTAAAGCTGATTTCTAATTTTTCTTCATCTATAGTTTTTATGGTGTCTATCAGCTGTCGCACAAGAACATCGTTATAAGCATCGTTTTGCTCCGGTTCATTTTCAAATATATCAGTAATTTCCGCTACTCGGTTCTCAATAGTGCTTTTTGTATTGCAGGTTCTTTTATATTCTGCAAGCATATCGCTGAGGGCTTTGATTTCATCCGACATGGCTTTAAGCAAGCCCTCATTTTCTCCTACCGTATTGTTGCCTATGCTTTGGGTTACCAGCTCCATGGTTTTTGCCTTAAGTCGAGCTATACGATGTTCTATTTCATCCACATCGATTTCGCCTTTAGCATCTTCTCTAAAAACTTGGGTAAGCTGAGCCCTTAAGTAAGGGAGCATTTCACGGCGATTTGCGCGGGTATCGCTAACTGCCTGCATAATCGCTTCATGCAAGCTTTCTTCATCGACCGTCACAGAGTCTTGACAATATTTTGTACCATAGTCTAAACGGCTGATGCAACGCCATACCGCTTGTTTTTCACCGCTTCGTTTAGTCCATACAGCCCGCCTATAAGGGGTAAGGCATTCCCCGCAGATGAGGATTTCATTAAGGGCATATAGCCCGCTGTATTTGCTTTGTTCGGTCACACTAGTCTTGGATACTTTTCGTTTACTGCTGCGGCGGGAGCGTTCTTGCTGTACCTGATCATACATTTCACGACTGACGATGGCCGGATGATTGTTTTTTATAAGAATTTTAGGAAGTTCCCCGTTATTTTGCTTTACCTTTTTGCTGATAGGATCGGTGGTGTATGTTTTTTGAAGGAGCACATCTCCGCAATATCGTTCATTTTTTAAGATAGACTGTATTGTGCTGTTTTTCCATTCACCATTTTTGCTATGTGATTTAATCCTCTCTGCCGTCAGCTCTCTCACTATAGCTGGTACGCTTTTGCCCGACAGATAAGCAGTATAAATCCGTTTGATAATTTCTGCTTCTTCGGGAATGATTTCAGGCTGGCCGTCCTCTCCCTTTTGGTAGGCATAGCATTTATTGTATTGGAAGTATACCTTGCCTTCCTGCATTGCCATACGTTTACCCATTTTGACATTAAGGGAGAGAGAGTTAAGTTCTTCTTGGGCAAGACTTGCCAAGATAGTAAGCACTACCTCGCTGTTTTCTTCCAATGTATTTATATTTTCTTTCTCGAATAAAACTCCCACACCCATTGCCTTAAGCTTTCGCACATATCCTATGCTGTCCAGCGTATTTCTTGCAAAACGGCTGATGGATTTTGTGATAATCAAATCAATTTTGCCCTTTTTGCAGTGCCTAATCATTTTCATAAAGTCAGGACGTTTTTCTGCCGAGGCACCTGAGATACCCTCATCTGCATAAGTGCCAGCCAATGTCCACTGGGGGGTTCTCATAATAAGGTCGGTATAGTAACTCTTTTGTGCATGAAAACTGGTTAGCTGTTCTTCAAAGTCTGTGGATACTCGGCTATAGGAAGCAACTCTCATTTGACGGTTTCGATGTCCCGAAAATGACAGGCTTTCCGATGCCGGTATGACTATAATTTCTCTTTGATTACTCAAGATGTATCTCTCCTTTCTCCGCATCTTGCAGCGGTATTTTCTGGCCGTTATTAAGTATAACTGCGGTAAAATTTATATGTTCAAGCTGTATCTGTGTTATGGTTTCTCGTATCAACTCACAGTCTAGCGGGCTATTGCTGAGCTGTGCAATTTTCTCTTTAAGTTCCTCTCCTTCATTTGCATCTTGGATGAAAGCATATTTTCTTGAAGCAAGTTCCATGATGGTTTTTTGTAGTTCAGCTGTATTTACTTCTGTCCGAGATAGGGCATGGTCAATCTCATTTTGCATCCGTATTATACCTATATCAATTTGGTTATCAGTATTTTTCCGAATCCGTATGGTGCTTTCATTTTCGGCAAGATATCCTTGAAGTATTTCTGTTTCTTCAAGGATTGCCTCATCAGTAAGAGTTACCGATATATGCTTTACATCGGATGGGCAATACCACCGTTCCTCTCCTGAAATCTTTAGCCTTCGCTTTATTTGTTCTCCGCAAACTCCGCAGAAAAGCAGGGGTTTAAGCATTTTAATATCAGGAGATTCTGTATGGGTATAGGGCTTTGCCATTTGTTTAGCTGCTTTCTGTAAACCTTTTTCAAGGATTGCAGGATATTTTGCTGTGCCAAGATAATTTTGATTTTTCAAGATGCGGGCTACCATATTTTTATTCCACTCTGGTTTATCGGGCATATATCTAATCCCTGATTCAGTTAACAGCTCCGCGATTTTTTTATAGGAAAGCCCCTCAGCATACTGGCTATAGATTTTTCGTATCGTTTCTGCTTCCTGCCCTTCAACAACAGTTTTGCCATTTGCAATCTTGTATCCATAGGGAATGTGCCTATTCTTTGCCATCTTTTCACAACCTTTCCGTTAGCACCAGACCGTTTATCAGTTTGAAGTCAACACTTTGAGTATCGCAGGCTAAAATTGTGTCCACGAGTTCATGAAGCAGGGCTGTATCCATCTTGCTGATCCGCTCAGGGCCGTTTTCGATGATTTCTACCAGTTCCTCGGTTTTATCAAACATGCTGTCCGATTCCTGTTCAGTCAAAATCCTTGACTTCGCAAGCTTTAGGGAGCGGATTTTACGATTTATCTCGTCTGTTTGAGATATAAAAAGAGCAGAGTCAAGGATGCCTTTGGACAGTAGTCCGTTCATCACATGATTCTGCTCGGATAGCTCCGCTATTTGTTTATTTAGCGTACTTATTTCAGGATTATTTCTTGTGTTTAGTTCCTGTAATTTTTCAAGGCTTGAGATTATTGGCAGGAGTATGCTCGCATAATGTTGTTTAAGTTTATTATATAGCCTTATGAATGCTCCATGTACTGCTTCTTCAGTTATCCGCTGGCTGCCGCAATTGTCCTTGTTTCTATCGTGCTGTCGGCATACCCAGTAGGTGGTTTTATTATTAACCTTTCTGCGGTAAGCAGTGCCACATTCGCTGCATCTGATTTTTCGACTGAGCGGATACTGGCTATATTCACTGTTTATGTGCACTGCCCGTTCTTTTAATAATATGTTTGCAAGTTCATATTGCAACCGGTCTACAATCGGTTCATGGGTGTTTTTTACATAGTATTTTGGAAGCTCCCCATTATTTTTAAATTGGCGGTAAGGCAAGGCATCTTCATTATAGAATTTTTGCAAAAGCATATCACCGATATAACGTTCATTCTTAATAATGGTTGTAATTGCCTGATTCCGCCATTTCTCTATTCCATTTTTAAATGGTATCTCGTCATCCATAAGCCCCTGGGCAATACTGGTGCTGCTTCTGCCCCCAAGATATTCAGCGAAAATCCTACGCACAACTTCTGCTTCTGGTTCATTTACTTCTAACTGATTATCTGTTAATCGGTAGCCGTATGGGGGATTCGAGGATACATAGGTTCCCTTGGCCATCCTCATACGAGCGCCCTTTTTACAGTTTTTTGATATACTCATGGATTCTTCTTGGGCAAACAAGGAGTAAAGGGTAAGTAAATTTTCGCTTGTAAGATTTGCGGTATCGAGGTTTTCCTTTTCAAAGTAGACCGTTACGCCAATATCTTTTAGCTCACGAATTACCCTGATGGTATCTAGCGTATTTCTGGCAAAACGGCTGGTAGATTTCGTAATGATGCGGTCAATCTTGCCTTTTTTGCAATCGCTGATCATCCTTGCAAAATCATCTCTTTTATCCAAGGATACTCCTGAAACTGCTTCGTCGGCATAGATTTCTGCTATTTCCCACTTATCATTTTTCTCAATCAACCTTTGATAATAATTTACCTGTGCAGAAAAGGAGTTTAATTGATCCTCGGAATCACTGCTGACCCGGGCATATCCAGCTACCCGTAGTTTAGTATGAACATCAGTTGCTGTTGCCTCGATCCTTACGATTTCCCTTTGTCTTGAAAGAGCGCTTGATCCCTGTATGTTCAAGCTGTTCATAGCTTTTCATCTCCTTTCTTAGTCACCAACACTACCACAATGATAGTTCAAAAGCTATACCTAATATCACCAAAGATAAATGATTGAAAGTTCATTTTGAAACGCAATCCGTTGAGCTGTTTTATCAGCTTCAGCCCTTGTGATTACGCCTTTTTTTAGAAGTGTGTGAAGCATTTCTAAAATGACGGTAAACTGATTTTGGCTAATGCTTTCATTTAATATATGGTTCATTTTATCTGCTCCTTTTGCGTAAAATTAAAATATGATGAATAAAGACCAAGGCTAATCTGCAAAGCCTTGTCAACTCGGTCAAGGCATTCACTATCGAGATTGCCAATCCAGTCTCGAAGGCGGCTGCGGTCAATGGTGCGTATTTGTTCAAGAAGCACCAAGGACTTTTGGTTAAGGCTATGTATTCCTCGGATTTTCACATGGGTAGGCAGCGGTTTTTTATAGCTGGAAGTAATAGCGGCAACAATAATGGTGGGGCTATAACGATTCCCTATATTGTTTTGCAAAATAAGAACTGGACGAATACCGTTTTGTTCACATCCAATGGTTGCACCTAAATCAGCATAGTAAATATCGCCTCGTAGAATGGGTTTTGCTTTTTGACTCAAATTACACACCTCTTTTCTCAACTTCATTTTCTTAATGGCACAAAAATACAAACCGCTCTGCTTGTGATTACTCTGTTTACGTATACAGAGCGGTTTGCATGGCTTCTGACATTAATTTTTTTTCTATGTGCTTAATTCGACACTACTTCCCAAGCACTAATGGCAATAACCTAAACTGCGGTTAGCTATACCGCATCATGGGACTTTCACCCTCGCCGGGATCTCCGCCGACTGCCCTCATTGCGTGATCCCCCATTTAAGGGGGGCTGTGACTGGACAGAAGTATCATTATAGGCTGACGGGATTATTGCGAAACAGACTGCTACAGCCTGTTTGACCGTCGGATGGGTACCGCTTAGCACCTTATTTGGCCGTCTTTGATAGGTTTATAAATGGGAAGAAATTAACAAAACAGAAAAGAAAAAAGATAGATAGTAGTTTCATTTTCCCATTAAAATCCTACAGGTGGTCTTGGCGCATCCTCGGAAGTCGCTTTGCCTTTTAAAGCACCGTCAGCTAAAGTATTTAGGTTATCGGATATGAAGTTTTCAAAGAACAATTGGGGTATAAATAACCCCCTCACTACTAATCCGGTTTCGTGAGGGGGTCTACAAAAAATATTTTTATTTTTTCAATCTTTTTTTGGGGTTTCAATCGAATGTGAAGGTTCCTGCAGCTGATGGTTTACTGTTTGACACTGGTTCTCCCTGTTTCTGGAAAACGGTCGTTCCATAGGTTTTCTTCGCGAAAAAAAAGTTAGTATTTCACTCCTGGCAAAATACTGACTTTTTTATAAGAGCACTATAAAATTGTATTGTTAGAAGGCGGTATATATGGACTGCACCGTCTTTATTTCCACCTCGCAAAGAAATAAAAACAGAAAACAATGCTTATAGGAGTACCCTTTTTTCACAGAGCGTTGCAAAAACTGGTATTATGTCGCCTGAATCATCCCTTAAAAACCGCAAAAGCCCGCCCCCATGAGAGAGGGCAGGCTTTGTGTCCCACCTTTTGATGGGTTTGCATTTGGCTGTATTTATTTCGTTATTCTGGTCTATAACGATTCTTCCGTGTTTCTAATTAAGTTTCCCGCCGCAGGCTCCGCAAAAGCGAGCGCCGGAAATAACACCGGAGCCGCATTTTTGGCAGAAATTTATTTGCGGGT
>JAQUCT010000030.1:5722-18236 GCA_028686075.1 Bacillota bacterium | reverse complement strand
TTTAAGGGGTGCCTTTTTCCGTCTTGGATATGAAGTATCCTATAGAGGCCACCGCCGCTAGCTGCACTGTAAAGTACAGTATTATGCGTATGGCCATATCGTTAAAAAACTCCAGAGGGAACATGTTTATCAGCAAATCGGTTTCCGGGTTTAAAAGCCATAGGTCGTTTGTGAAAAAAACCTCATGAAAAACCGTGAAGTGACGGTAAAAGTCCGTCTGCATAAGCAGCCCAAGTCCAACGGTTGCCAGGAACAGCGATATCGAGCCCCAAAGCAGCAGCCTGCCCGCCAGGCGTTTGCTGCCCTTTGAGAGGCCTATGGCCGCAAACATGGTAACAAGCAGCACAGCAAAGGAAAGGTTCCTTATCCGGTAGCCCCAAACGAACAAGCTTTTTACATCCTCCATGTGGAGGAGTTCTTTTTGGTTGAACAGGTATTTTACGCTACCAAAAACCACTGCCCTGTTATACAGAAAATCCATCTGGCCGTTTAAGTATACCAGAATGTTTTCGCATAGATCGGTATAGTTTTTTTTGGGCAGTTCAGTGGTCCGTTGCAGGTCATACCTTTCGTAGGCTCTTTCATAAAAGTTAATATCAAAGGCGGTAAGCTGCACCGACGTCAAAAGTAGGCATCCTGCGAGGGATGCGGTAATAAGCAGTATTAAAACTGCATTAAGCGACCTGTTCATAGCCGATACCCCCAACCTTTGTTCACCCGTTTAGTATAGCATATTTAGCTGTTATTAACCAGTTGGTTTTGGCATAGATTATTAAATGAAGGAGGGGGAACTCTAAGTGGAAACCAGGGGCGATTTAATCAAGAAGGGAATAGCGGACCTTTTGGAACTGCCCAGGGATATAGTGCTGGACTTGCCCAAAATTACCCTTTTGGGCAACCTTCAGCTTTATATAGAAAACCATAAGGGAATAATCGAATATTCAACCAGCCTTGTACGGGTAAACACCAAGGCAGGTATACTTGTGGTGACGGGAAGTTGCCTGACCATAAGAACCATAGTGGTGGAAGAGATAATAATAGTGGGGAGTATAGACAGGGTCGAGTTTTTGCAGTAGGGGGTAAAGACTATGCTGGCGGTTCGGATTTGGAATTATCTTAAGGGTTATGTAATAATAAAGGTGGAGGGTATAAACCTGGAACGGTTTATTAATCTGGCCATCACCAACAACATATATTTCTGGGATATTGAAAGGGTAAACTTCACCACCCTTAAGGCCAGAGTAAGCCTTAAGGGGTACAAACACTTACGCAGCATAAGAAAAAGGATAAACTGCATGGTATCCATACTGGAAAAGAGAGGCTGCCCTTTTTTATTGCACAGAATATTTAAAAGAAAGGCACTGGTGGCGGGGGGCATTACCGCTGTCCTTATTATGTATTTCCTCACCTCCTTTGTGTGGGTTGTGGAGGTGCAGGGCAATGAAAGGATACCTGGTGAAAGGATTGTAAGGGAACTGAAAGCCTTTGGCCTAAAACCCGGGGCCTTCAAGCCTTTCATAGATACAAGGGAAGTGGAGACAAAGCTGCTTATTGAGATGGACCAGTTGGTATGGGTGGGTATAAATATACTGGGCACCAGAGCGGTGGTGGACATAGTGGAACGGACCGAGGCACCACCGCTTATTGACAAGAGCGTCCCCTGCAACATTGTTGCAAAAAAGGATGGTATAATAAATAATATATATGTATACCAGGGACAGGCGGCGGTAAAGAGCGGTGATACGATAAAGGTGGGCCAGGTACTCATAAACGGTGTGGTGGAGGAGCCCGGCAAACCCATCAGAGTGGTACACGCCATGGGAAGGGTGGAAGCAAGGACCTGGTATCAGCTGACCGAGGAGCAAAATTTAAGGCTTGTAACAAGGGAAAGGACCGGGCAGATGCAAAGAGGTGTGTTTATTAGGGTTGGGGGGAACACATTTCGTTTTAGCCGTAAGAAGTGCGCATTCCAAAATTATGATACCGAAACGGAGACAAGGAGGCTGATTGAATGGAGGAATATCACTGCGCCTGTAGAATTAATAATTGAAAAATATTATGAGGTAATTGTGGAGGAAGAATTTCTCCCGGTGGCGGCTGCGGTGGACCGGGCGGTTAAAAAAACCGCCCAAAGGCTGACCGGAATGCTGCCCCAGGAGGTTGAAATAACCGACAGGAGAGTTAAATATATCGAAACGGAAAACCAAACAATAAGGGTGGATGTAATTTTCGAAACCCTTGAGGACATTGGCCTTGAAGAAAGGATTAATATTAACCATAGGGAGGATTGAGTTTGAATAACGGTTACGGCGAAAAAAGCATTCAGATACACAATTTCCAGTACATGATAGAACTTTTCGGCAACTTTGACGAGAACGTTAAAATGATAGAGGAAAGGCTCGGGGTGGATATAATAGCAAGGGGTAACGAGATAAAGATAAAGGGTGCCGCGGAGAGGACCATACTGGCGGAGAGGCTTATAAATAACCTTATTGATATGCTCAAAAAAGGAGAGCAGCTTAGCACTCAGAATATAAGCTACGCAATAGGCCTTGTGATGGCGGGCCAGGAGGATAAAATTAAAGACTTAGGAAATGAGGTCATATGCCTCACCCACAGGGGTAAGCAGATTAGGAGTAAGACCTTAGGCCAGAAAATTTATATTGAAGCGATGAAAAAATGTGATATAGTGTTTTCGATAGGGCCTGCTGGTACAGGAAAGACCTATCTGGCCATCGCGATGGCGGTAAGTGCCATGAGAAACCGGGAGGTTACAAGGATAATACTCACCCGGCCGGCGGTAGAGGCGGGGGAAAAACTAGGTTTCTTGCCGGGGGACCTGCAGGACAAGGTTGACCCATATCTTAGGCCGCTCTATGATGCGCTGTACGATATTCTGGGCGGGGAAACTTACGCGAAATACCGGGAAAGGGGCGTAATTGAGGTTGCGCCGTTGGCGTACATGAGAGGGCGGACCCTGGACGATTCGTTCATTATACTGGACGAAGCCCAAAACACAACCCCGGAGCAGATGAAAATGTTCCTTACCCGTATGGGCTTTGGTTCCAAGATTGTGGTCACCGGCGACATCACCCAGATAGATTTGCCTACCGGGAAAAACTCCGGGCTGGTGGAGGCCACCAAAATACTCAAAGGTATAAAGGGACTGGATATTGTTTACCTGACAGAAAAGGACGTGGTAAGGCACCACATGGTACAGAAGATAATACTCGCCTATGATAGGCACAATGCAAAGAAGGCAGGCAAATAGTCTAGGGGGTTAGGGGGTATTGGTAATGGCAAAGACAGGCAGCCCACTGGGCAGGATGGGCAAAAGGCCCGCATTTAAGCTTAAACTCGGAGACAGGGTACAAAGGGCACTTATAGCGATTGCGATATATGCTTCGGTACTAGTACTTGTTTTGTCGGCGGTTATGCCGGAGAGGTATTCGCTGGAGGCGGGGGATGTTGCACCGGTGGACATACCTGCTACGAAAGATATTGTGGACACTGTGGCCACCGAAAAGCTTAAGGACCAGGCGCGATCGTCGGTAAACACTACCTATACCAGGGACCATACCATCCCGGTGGACATAAGGAATTCAATAGAACGGTTCTTTGATAAGGTTGTTGATATAAGAGAAGAAGAGGAACTGTCGTTACAGGAAAAATTGGACAAGCTAAAAAAAGAATCGAGGATACTGCTTGAGGACGCCGACCTGGGTACGGCCCTTAGCGTTGACAATGTTCAGCTGGACGCCCTCCGGCAGGATGTGCTTGATGTAACCGACCAGATAATGAGCGGGGGTGTAACGCCGGATGCCCTGGAAAGGACCCGGAGAGAAGCAGAGGATTTCTTTTCCAAACAACAGGTGGACCAGCAGGTCAGACAGCTTGGGTACAGCATAGCCGACCGGGTAATAAAGCCCAATATGCTCCCTAGCATTGAAGAGACCAACAAAGATATAGAGGCCGCAGTCAGCAAGGTGGAGCCGGTCATTATACGAAAAGGTCAAAATATTGTAAACAGGGGCGATGCGGTGACACGGTCTCAGATAGAACTCCTTAACGCCTCGGGTATCCTTAAGCAAGGCATTATTGATTACAGGCTACTGGCTGGCTATTCCATGCTTATACTGATGCTGGGCATCCTGATTGCGCTTTATATTAAGAATTTTCATCCCCGGATATACTATAACAGGAGTCATCTGATGCTTATAGGTACCGTGGTGGTGCTTATACTTTTTATAAGCCTTGGCGCCAACATAATATCGGGCTACCTTGCGCCGGTAGCGGCGGTTTCAATGCTTATCACAATGCTGCTTGACGCAAAGGTGGGCTTTATGGTAAACGTGCCGGTGGCGATGCTGGTGGCACTTATCGCCGACGGCAGCCTCACGGTGCTGTTCTTATGCATAATAGGGGGCCTGGTGGGGTCACTGATAACTATGGTTTCCTACCAGAGAAGGGACCTGATTGCGTCGGGGCTGCTGGTGGGCGGTAGCAATGCACTGGTTATAATATGCATGGGGTTAATAACGGGCAGCGAGGTACTCCCAGTAATAAGGGAAAGCCTGTGGGGCATTCTTAACGGCGGCTTTGCAGCGATATTTACAATAGGTACGCTGCCGGCCTGGGAAAACCTGTTCGGTATAATAACACCGCTTAAGCTGCTGGAGCTTTCAAACCCAAATCAGCCTCTTTTAAAAACGCTGCTCATGGAGGCCCCGGGGACCTACCACCACAGCGTTATAGTGGGCAACCTGGCGGAGCACGCGGCCCAAAAAATTGGTGCCAATTCGCTGCTTGCCAGGGCAGGGGCCTATTATCATGACATAGGCAAAATAAAAAGGCCCTATTTTTTTACTGAAAACCAGATAGCCATGGATAATCCCCACGAGAAGATTACCCCAAGCCTTAGCACTCTAATAATTACCTCTCACGTGAAGGACGGGGTGGAGATGGCTAAACAGCATAAGATTCCCGAGGTGATAATAGATATAATAAAACAGCACCACGGGGATTCGGTGGTTTCCTACTTCTATCACAAGGCAAAGCAGGGGGAAAATTCGGACAAGGTAACAATGGACAGCTTCCGCTACGAGGGGCCAAGGCCCCAGACAAAGGAAGCGGCAATAGTCATGCTGGCGGATTCGGTGGAAGCCGCTGTCAGGTCCATGCAGGACCATTCGCCGGGTAAAATAGAGGGTATGATAAGAAAAATCTTAAAGGAGAAGCTGGAAAGCGAACAGCTGGACGAGAGCGATCTGACCCTAAGGGACCTTGATATAATAGCCGACGCTTTCCTTGATATATTAGGCGGCATATTCCACCAGAGGGTTGAGTACCCGGACCTGGAGCAGGAGATGAAAGGCGGTAAAAAAAAATGACGGTGCTGATAGAAAACAAGCAGAGCAGAGTAGCGGTTGACGATAGGCTAATTAAAATTGCAGAAAGGATAGTGGATGCTGCCTTCTTAAAGGAGGGCTTCCCTTACGGCTATGAGGTAGGGGTTGCTCTGGTTGACAATATGACAATAGCCGCACTTAACAGCGAATACAGGGGGGTGGACGCCGCCACCGATGTACTATCCTTTGCCATGCTGGAGGGAGAGGAATACTTAGACTTAAACGAGGACGAAGAGGCCATCGTGGGGGATGTAGTCATTTCAATGGATAAGGTGGCCGAGCAGGCGGCAGAGTACGGCCATTCCTGCCAAAGGGAATTTGCATACCTTTTGCTGCACGGAGTATTGCACCTTTTGGGGTACACCCATGACGGGGAAGAGGACACACGGAGGATGAGGAAAAGGGAAGAGGAAATACTCGAAGGCTTAGGCTTAACCCGGTGACAAATGGAGGTACAGGTATTGAAGGAACGAAAGCTGCTTGATAGCTTTAACGATGCGATAGCCGGCATGATATATGCCCTAAAGACCCAGAGGAACATGAAGATACACTTTGTAATGGCGGCGGCGGCGATGGGTCTGGGTCTTTTTCTGGGCCTTGGCAGGCTGGAGCTTTTGCTCTTGTTTTTTACAATCGCCCTGGTGTTGGTTGCGGAAATGATAAACACTTCCATAGAGGCCACGATAGACATTATGGTGAGTACCTTCCATCCCCTGGCCAGAATTGCCAAGAATGTGGCCGCCGGAGCAGTGCTAATATCGGCGGTCAATGCCATTATGGCAGCCTACATTCTTTTTTTTGATCGGCTTAACCCGTTGACTCTGATGACTTTGAGGCGGGTGCGTCAGGCCCCGGCCCACATAACCTTTATAAGCCTTATTACTGTTATACTGGCGGTGGTGGCGGTTAAGGCCATGAGGGGGGAGGGGACACCCCTAAGGGGCGGTATGCCCAGCGGCCATGCAGCGGCAGCCTTTTGCATGGTAACGGCGGTGGCCTTTATTTCCCAGGACATGCTGGTTACAACCCTTACTCTGCTGCTGGGGCTTTTGGTAATACAGAGCAGGATAGAGACCAGGATACATAATGCTTTCGAAACAATAATAGGTGCCTTGCTGGGTGTTATAATAACCGTTCTGCTGTTCCAGCTGGTCCGCTGACCTCCTTTTTATCTGTCATTCCAAAGAAGCGGAGCCCGAAGAATCCGACTTTGTCATTCTGAACGTAGTGAAGAATCTTCTTTGATAGGTCCTTCGCTATCGCTCAGGAAGGCAAAAAGGCCGCTCAGGAAGACAGAATTGCTTAGGATGATATGCTAGGGGATGTAAAGTTTTAAATGTATTATATCTACATAAGAAGAGGGAGAAAAAATGAAGAACAGAGAAATGCCCATCGCAATAATAGTAATTTTTTTGGTTTCTGCAGCAATAACGGCAGTTGTGACCATTGCATACAACAAGCCTGCCCCAGCACCGCCGGAGGGGACGTTGGCCGAGTCCGAAACTACGGAACGAGTCGGTGAAGAGGAACCGGAAACTCCAAAGGAACCGGTATTCGTAGACGGGGTTATATGCCCCTTAGGCGGTGAGATGATAGAACGGTCCGACCTTTACCCGAGGCCGGTTGCGGTGATGCTGGACAATCATCCGGCGGCACGGCCCCAGGCCGGGCTGGAGCAGGCGGAGGTTGTGTACGAGATACTGGCGGAGGGCAATATAACCAGGTATATGGCCCTATTTGTGCACGGAGCCGACCAGCTGGTGGGCCCGGTTAGGAGTGCAAGGTCCTATTACATAGATAAGGCGATGGAGTATAATGCGGTATACCTCCACGCCGGGGGCAGCCCCCAGGCCTGGGACGATATCGCAAGGCTCAAAATTCCGTCCTTCAATGCGATGCACATTGGTGCACCGCTTTACTGGAGGGAAAAGCACAGGAAGGAGCCCCACAACGTATACACCGCTCTTGACAGGATACAGGTTTCGGCGGAAGGAAGAGGCTTTAACAAGACCGAGGGCATAAAGGTCCACTCCTTTAACGAGGAAGACGAAGGAATAGTGGGCGAAAAGGCAGAAAGGGTATCAATAGCTTATCCCCAGAAATACCGGGTTTCCTATGAGTATTCGAAGGAGGAAGGGGTATATTTAAGGTACGTGCTGGATAAGCCCCATGTGGATGAGAAAAATGCCGGCTACCAGGTCCGGGCCAAAAATATAATAATACAGAGGGCGGTCCATAAAGTGGTGGACAGCGAGGGAAGAAGAGAAATAGGTCTGGTGGGCAGCGGTAAGGGCATTTATATAACAAACGGGCGTTATGTGCCAATTACCTGGGAAAAGACGGACAGGCGGTCCCCCACCCGATTCTTATATGAGGACGGGGAGGAAATTAATCTTAACCCGGGCAAGACGTGGATACAGGTTGTACCAACGGGAAGCGGTGTAACCCTTGAATAGGAGGTAGGTTTTATGGATTATCGTAAACTGTTGGCTCTGGCGGAGGAGGCCAAGGAACACTCCTACTCACCTTACTCCGGCTTTAGGGTAGGAGCGGCTATTCTATCAACCGACGGGAAGGTTATTACCGGAACCAATGTTGAAAGTGCCACCTACGGGGCCACCGTATGTGCAGAGCGTGCGGCGGTGGTAAGGGCGGTATCCGAAGGGTACAGGGACTTCGAAGCGATAGCGGTGGCCAGCGATGCGGAAGGAGGGTCCTTCCCCTGCGGTATATGCCGCCAGTTTCTGGCGGAATTTGGTCTTGGAATAAAGGTGATAACCGGTAAGCCGGATGGGGATATTAAGGTAAACACGGTGGCGGAGCTATTGCCCTTTTCTTTTACCGGGGAGGAACTGCAGAAAAGAGATAAACAGTAGACGTTTTGCATAACGAAGAATACAAAGGTAGTTTAAGTTATAGAATAAAAGAATGAAAAGCTATATCGGAGGTTAGCGTTATGGATGAAGGCTACAAATCGGGCTTTGCGGCCATAATAGGAAGGCCTAACGTCGGCAAATCGACGCTTCTTAATGCAATGGTGGGAGAAAAGATATCAATAATTTCAAGTAAGCCCCAGACAACCAGGAACAGTATAAGGGCGGTCTACACCACCGAGCATTTTCAGCTGGCTTTTTTGGATACGCCGGGCGTACATAAACCTAAAAACATGTTGGGGGAATACATGCTTGCCTCGGCCCAGGCGTCTCTAGGTGAGGTGGATGTCATTGTATACGTGGTGGAGGCGGACGCCGGGATAGGCCGGGGGGATACCTACATACTGGATATGCTTGAAAGGGTAAGCACCCCTATTATACTGGCGGTGAACAAGACCGACCTATCCGACCGTAGCCGGGTGGACGCATTAGTGGAGGATTTTAGGGCAAAGAGAAATTTTGCGGATATAATACCCATTTCGGCGGTTACTGGCCATAATCTGAACATATTAAGGGGCGCAATAGTGGAAAAATTGCCGGAGGGACCAAAATATTTTCCCGATGAAATGATAACCGACCAGCCCGAAAGGTTTGTGGTCTCGGAGATTATTCGTGAAAAAGCGTTGCTGCTATTGGAACAGGAGGTGCCCCATGGAATAGCGGTGGATATAGAACAAATGGAAGAGGATGAAAGGCCGGGCCTTTTGAGTATTCAGGCCAACATTTACTGCGAAAAGCAATCCCATAAAAGGATAGTAATAGGCAAAGGCGGAAGCATGCTAAAGAGGATAGGTACCCTTGCGAGAAAGGATATAGAAAGCCTTTTAGGTTGCAGGGTGTATTTGCAGCTTTGGGTAAAGGTCAAAAAGGATTGGAGAAACACAGCTGGGTCGTTGCATTCTTTCGGCTATCAATAAACAGAGTTCCTGCCAAATATGGCATAATATAACCCGTATAGTGTATTCCAAGGTGGAAAAAATATATGAAAGGCGTTTTGGGCTTTTTACGCCGAAAAATTCTGACGTAATGGAGGGGCATAAATTATGATAAGGGGTTTTATATGGAAGGCCTTTGAAAAAACGGGTGATACGAGGTATTATCTTGAATATAAAAAGTGGCAGGACGCCTATTACAAGCAGCAAAAAAGCGCACGGAACGAGAGGATGGATAAAACGGGATAAAGAGGATGAATTGATATGCTGGTAAAGACGAGGGGGCTTGTGACAAAGGCGGTAAATTTCGGAGAGGGGGATAAGATTCTAACTCTTTTAACGGAAAAATACGGCAAGATACAGGCCATGGCAAAGGGTGCCCGCAGGACGCGGAGCAAGCTGGTGGCGGGTACCCAGCTTTTTTGCTATTGCGATTTTGTTTTATTTAAAGGTAAAACCTGGTATTATATAGATCAGGCGGAGATAATAAACACATTTCACAAAATAAGAAACGACCTTGTGACGCTTAGCTGCTGCACCTACCTAATGGAGCTGGCCGGTGAAGTGGTGCAGCCTGGTCAGGCTCCGGGCAGATTGCTGAAGGTTGTGCTGGAGGCTCTTAATCTGTTTGCCGCAGGGGAGATTGGCCCGGAAATACTGCTTAGGGCCGCGGAGCTTAAAATACTGGCCTATGCAGGGTTTAAGCCCCAACTTGAACACTGTGTAAACTGCGGAGGAGCTTCAAGGGCCGGGTACTTTAGCCCCGGTTCGGGAGGGATACTGTGCCCTGCCTGCGAAAAGTCCGACCCCTATGGTTACAGCATAAGCCAGGGTGCCATAAGCGTAATGAAGCTGATGATGGGGTGGCGGCTGAAAAAACTGGACTGTTTAAGGGTTGAGCAGCATATACTAAAGGAACTGGAAAAAATAATGAGGGCCTATGTGGCCATACATATAGACAAGGATTTTTCTTCCATGAGGTTTTTGAATAGTGTTAAAAATAAAGTTACAGGGAGGCTGGAATGATGGAGATTACGCTTGAAAAAATCGACATAATAAGGGAGCGCACCGGCATTACGTATAAGGAGGCTAAGGAAGCCCTGGAGGAGTGCGGCGGAGACGTGCTAGAGACTCTAATCCACTTAGAATCAACCCAGAAGAGCGATAAATGGACCGAGGGCCTGTCTGCGGCGGGCAATGAGGTGCTGGATAAGCTCAAGGAACTGCTTAAACAGGGCAACGTCACAAAAATAAGGGTCAAGAAGGACAATAATACGATACTAGATATTCCCGTCACTGCCGGGGCGATAGGTACCTTGCTGGCACCGCAGTTGGCTGCCATAGGTGCGGTGGTTGCTGTTATCTCCAAAACGAAGGTGGAGATAGAAAAGCCAGGCGGGGAAGTTATAAACTTAAGCGACATAGTGGAAAGGAAAGCCGGGGCCGCAAAGGAGTTTATGGATGACCTTGCTGACGATGCAAAGGATATTGTGAGCAAAAAGAAGAGAAGAGTCAGGGTAAGAAAGCCCGATGAGCAAAACGATTGACAAATTATTATTAATCGGGTACACTAGAGTATAAATTAGGTTTAAAAATGTGCGAAGAAGCAGAGGAGTAGCCGGTTGGGTTGGCAAAAGCGAGCCGGAGAGGGTGAAAGTCCGGTGCATTAGATCGGTGAAGGGCACTGTGGAGCAGAAGTATATAAGAAGGGTACTTAAGGGTATCAATTAGGGTGGAACCGCGGAAGATTGGCTCTTTCGTCCCTATGAGGGATGAAGGGGCTTTTTATTTATCGTTTTGAGGGCGAAGTTCGAAGAATATTACTTAGAGATAGACATAAGATCCTTAAAAAATATACGCGAGGAGGAAGACGTATGGCAAAGGAATACTCCATGGAGAAACTGGTATCGCTGTGCAAGACAAGAGGGATAATATTTCCCGGTTCTGAGATTTACGGGGGCCTGGCAAACACCTGGGACTACGGTCCCTTAGGAGTGGAGCTTAAAAATAACGTAAAAAAGGTCTGGTGGAAAAAGTTCGTGCAGGAGAGCCCGTACAACGTGGGCCTTGATGCGGCGATACTCATGAACCCCAGGACCTGGGTGGCGTCGGGGCACGTGGGTAGCTTTAACGACCCACTTATGGACTGCAAAAAGTGTAAGTCCAGGTTCAGGGCGGATAAGCTTATAGAGGAATACTATAGGGAAGATGGGGAAGAAGTCACCGTCGACGGCTGGGACAACCAGAGGATGGAGCAGTTTATCGGAGAAAAGGGAATCAAATGCCCCGACTGCGGAGAGCATGACTTCACAGGCATAAGGCAGTTCAACCTGATGTTTAAGACCTTCCAGGGGGTAACCGAGGATTCTCAGTCGGAGTTATTCTTAAGGCCGGAGACCGCCCAGGGTATATTCGTAAACTTCAAGAATGTACTAAGGAGCACCAGGAAAAAGATGCCCTTCGGGATAGCCCAGATAGGCAAATCCTTCAGAAACGAGATAACACCGGGTAACTTTATATTCAGGACCAGGGAATTCGAACAGATGGAGCTGGAGTTCTTCTGCGCCCCCGGCGAGGACCTCAAGTGGTTTGAGTACTGGAAGAACTTTTGTAAAAATTGGCTCGTTGAGCTGGGTATGGATGTGGAAAACTTCAGGATGAGGGACCACAGCCCTGAGGAGCTTTCACACTACAGCAAAGCTACCGTAGACATAGAGTACAAATTTCCCTTCGGATGGGGCGAGCTATGGGGAGTTGCTGACCGTACCGATTACGACTTAAAGCAGCATATGGAGCATTCGGGGGAGGATTTTTCCTACACCGATCCCTTCACCGGCGATAAGTACATCCCTTACTGCATTGAGCCCTCCCTTGGGGCAGACCGGATGGTGCTTGCATTCCTTGCAGATGCCTATGACGAAGAGGACTTAGGGGGTGGGGATTCAAGGATTGTGTTAAGGCTGCATCCCGCACTCTCGCCTGTTAAGGCGGCTGTGTTCCCCCTTTCCAAGAAACTGGGCGAGCAGGCCTTTGAACTTTACAGTCGGTTGCAGAAGAATTTCACCGTCGAATACGATGAGGCGGGTAGCATAGGAAAGAGGTACCGAAGGCACGACGAGGTGGGTACGCCATTTTGCATAACCTACGACTTCGATAGCGATAACGATAACTCGGTTACCGTAAGGGAGCGGGACAGCATGGAGCAGGTAAGACTAAGAATAGACGACCTGGAAGCCTACCT
>JAQUCT010000030.1:0-5622 GCA_028686075.1 Bacillota bacterium | reverse complement strand
TATACTATATAATGTATAAGCAAAACAGGGGGGTGAGGGATATTAAACTTTCCGACAGACAAATGCAGATTGTAGAGATAGTTAAATCGGAACAGCCCATAACCAGCGAGCAGGTTGCCGAAAGGCTTAATCTTACCCGAGCCGCTCTCCGGTCCGACCTTTCCATTCTTACCATGACGGGAATCCTTGAAGCCAGACCCAAGGTGGGGTACTCCATGACCGGACGAATGCCCACCAACATGATTGCAGATTTTATAAATAACATACTCGCTAAGGACATCAAAACCCGACCGGTGGTGGTGGACGTCGATACAAGCGTCTACGATGGTATAGTAACCCTGTTCCTGGAAGACGTGGGCACTATTTTTGTGCAGTCGGAAGGGTACCTCGCCGGAGTGGTTTCCCGAAAGGATTTTTTGAAGCACGCTATGGGCAAGACCGACCTGGACAGAATACCCATAAGCATGGTAATGACCAGGATGCCCAATATAGTTATACTGGAGGATGATGAAACTCTAGCCGGGGCCATAGCCAAGATGGTGGAGCATGAGGTGGACTGTATCCCGGTTGTTTCCAGGGAGGATTCCGAAGGAGGGAAGGATAAATTAAGAGTAACAGGAAGGATATCAAAGACCGGCATAATAAAGGTAATAAACGAGATGCTTACAGATTGAATCGAGGGGGGAATGCGGCATTATGAATGAAAATGGGCCCAGGATATTTATAGTATCCGATTCCATAGGCGAAACGGCGGAAAAGGTGGTAAAGGCCGTTGCGATACAGTTCAATTCGGATATTACCGAAATAAGGAAGGCCTCCAATGTGACCGACAAATCCCAGATAATAAGAATTATTCAGGAAGCAAAAAACTACAACAGCATAGTGGTGTACACCATCGTGCTGCAGGAGTTAAAAATTGCCCTAGAGGAGGAATGCGACAAATACGGGATACTTAGGGTGGATATACTGGGGCCCCTTATGGAAGCCTTAAGCAAAGTCGCCACCACCACCCCCAGGCTGGAAGCAGGCCTTATATACAAGCTGGATGAGCAGTACTTCAAAAGGGTGGACGCGGTGGAATTTGCCGTTAAATACGATGACGGCAAGGACCCGAGGGGCATCCTCAAGGCGGATGCGGTAATAATAGGCGTATCGCGTACGTCAAAGACGCCCTTAAGCATGTACTTGGCGCACAAGAACTACAAAGTGGCCAACGTTCCGCTGGTACCGGAGATATCGCCGCCCCAGGAACTGTTCAAGATACCGCCAAAAAGGATAGTAGGGCTTACGGCGGACCCTGAAAAGCTAAACCTTATCAGGCGGGAGAGGCTTAAGACGCTGGGCCTTAAAGACAGTGCCAACTATGCCAGTATGGAAAGGATACTGCTAGAGCTTGAACACGCCGACGCCCTTTTCAAAAAGCTAGGTTGCACTGTAATTGACGTATCCAAAAAGGCTGTGGAGGAAACGGCCAGTATTGTTATTCAGATGTTAAAGGAGGCGTAGAAAAGGATGGATAAGTATGTTTACATGTTTGAGGAAGGTAAAGCCGGCATGAAGGACCTTTTGGGCGGAAAGGGTGCCAACTTGGCTGAGATGACCAGGATAGGTCTTCCGGTACCGCCGGGGTTCACAGTTACTACCGAGGCTTGCAACAAGTATTATTCCGGGTGGGAGAACCAGTTGTCTCCCGGGCTTACGGAAGAACTCTTCACGTGCGTGAGAAACCTTGAGAAAATAACAGACAAAACCTTCGGGGATATACAAAACCCGTTACTGGTCTCTGTCCGTTCGGGCGCAGTCATTTCAATGCCCGGTATGATGGATACCATTTTAAATTTAGGTCTAAACGACAGGTCGGTGACGGGGCTTGCCAGGTCCACAGGTAACGAAAGGTTCGCCTACGACAGCTACAGAAGGTTTATTCAGATGTTTGGCGACGTGGTGTGTCAGATAGAAAAATACAAGTTTGAGGCTATCCTTGACTTGGTTAAGGAGAAGAGAGGTGCCGAGTTTGATACGGATTTGACTGCGGAGGACCTGAAGGAGGTCGCAAAAAGGTACAAGGAACTATACAGCCGGGAAATGAAAGAGGAGTTTCCCCAGGACCCCAATGATCAGCTCCTTCTGGCGGTTGGGGCGGTATTCAGGTCGTGGGACAACCCAAGGGCCAGGGCATACAGGAACATAAACGATATTCCGCATAACCTGGGCACGGCGGTTAACGTCCAATCGATGGTGTTTGGCAATCTGGGAGATACCTCCGGCACCGGAGTGGCCTTTACACGAAACCCCGCCACCGGCGAAAAAGCCTTGTTCGGAGAGTTTTTGCTAAACGCCCAGGGCGAGGACGTGGTTGCGGGCATAAGAACGCCAAAGCCCATAGAAAGTATGGATGAAGTATTTCCCGATGTACATAAACAGTTCCGGGAGACCGCGGTACTTTTAGAGAAGCACTACAGAGACATGCAGGATATAGAGTTTACGGTGGAGAGGGGTAAACTGTATATCCTGCAGACCCGCAACGGCAAAAGGACCGCCGCTGCGGCGGTAAAGGTGGCGGTGGACCTTGTGAATGAGGGCCTTATTACAAAAGAAGATGCCCTTATGCGAATCCCGCCCGGGCAGCTGGACCAGCTGCTGCACCCCAACTTTGACGTGAAGGAGTTGGAGAAGGCCCAGCTTCTGGCTCAGGGGCTGCCGGCATCGCCGGGGGCCGCCACCGGCGCGGTGTATTTCACCGCTGAGGAAGCGGTAAAGGCCGCTCAGGCCGGGACCAAGGTAATTCTCGTACGGCAGGAGACCTCGCCGGAGGACATAGAGGGTATGAACGCAGCGGAAGGTATCCTTACATCAAGGGGCGGCATGACGTCCCACGCTGCGGTAGTGGCCCGGGGTATGGGCAAATGTTGTGTTGCCGGCTGCGGTGCTATAAGGGTTGAGGAGAACCAGAAGAGGTTTACGGTAAAGGGCGTAACGGTATCCGAAGGGGAGTCTATATCGCTGGATGGCAGCACCGGCAGGGTTTATTCGGGCAGCATACCTACCACCGAGCCGCAGCTGTCCGGCAGCTTTGCCACGCTAATGGAGTGGGCGGATGAGATAAGGGAGCTGGAGGTATGGACCAACGCCGACAACCCGAAGGACGCTGCCACGGCGGTGCGATTTGGTGCAGAGGGAATAGGGCTTTGCAGAACCGAACATATGTTCTTCGAGGAGGACAGGATACCAGCTGTCAGGGAAATGATTCTGTCAAGGACCACCGAGCAGAGAGAAAAGGTTCTTGAGAAGCTTTTGCCCATGCAAAAGGAAGATTTTAAAGGGATATTCAAGGCGATGGGAGAAATGCCGGTTACAATAAGGCTTCTGGACCCGCCGCTGCACGAATTCCTCCCCAGGGAGGAGCGAGACATAAAGGCCCTGGCGGAGGATATGGATATGAGCGTAGGAGAGATTAACGGCCTTATAAAGGACATGGAGGAGTTCAATCCCATGCTGGGGCACCGGGGCTGTCGGTTGGCCATTACCTTCCCGGAGATTGCCAGAATGCAGACAAGGGCTATTATTGAGGCTGCTATAGAGGTAATAAAAGAGACCGGCATAAGGGTTAACCCGGAGATTATGGTTCCTTTAATAGGAAATGTATCGGAGTTTAAATACTTAAAGGACCTAATAGTTGAAACTGCCGACGAAATAATACGGCAGTCGGGAACAGACCTTCATTATCTAACAGGGACCATGATTGAGGTACCAAGGGCGGCCATTACCGCCGACGAGGTTGCAAAGGAGGCGGAGTTCTTCTCCTTTGGCACCAACGACCTGACCCAAATGACCATGGGCTTTTCCAGGGACGATGCGGGAAAATTCCTTGATGAATACAAAAACAAGGGCATAATAGATGTAGACCCCTTCCAGAGACTTGACCAGATAGGAGTGGGCAAGCTGGTGGAGATGGCGGTGGAACTGGGCAAAAAGGCCCGGCCGGATATTAAACTTGGCATATGCGGCGAACACGGTGGGGAGCCCTCATCTATAGATTTCTTCCACAGGGTGGGCCTCGACTATGTGTCCTGCTCACCCTTTAGGGTGCCCATAGCACGGCTGGCCGCAGCCCAGGCAGCTATTGTGACAAGGGGACGGGGGTGTTGACACCATTCCTGGAAAATGCCTCCAAACCCTGCGTGCCAAGGGTTCTAAAAGAAACAGTGTAAAATAAAGTAAGGGTATTATTTCTTAGTAAGTTTAAGAAGTAGTACCCTATTGTTATGTCAATAATTAGTAGTATGGTATAATTAAGATAAAGGATTGCGTGAATAGGAGGTTTTATATGGACATGCTTAGCAATACTGATTTACTGGATAAAAACAAACTGTTACAGATATTTGACTATTTAAATGAACGATTAAAAGAAAATCAATTGCAGCTCGAGATAACAGTTTACGGTGGTTCTATTATGACTATGGTTTATGATAATAGACCGGCAACTAAGGATATTGACTGCGTATTCAGTGAGACCAACCTAAAGTTATTGGAAAAAATATTAGACCTTACAAAATTTGCTTTTAATCTTTCAGATGGATGGATAAATGAACAGATTAAGGAACCTCCTGAGTTTTGTCTGTCATTCTGAGGGCGAAGCCCGAAGAATCCGACTTGGATAGATCCTTCGCTTCGCTCAGGATGACATGCTAGAAGATGTAAAGTCTTTATCACGTTATATATAGCAGCTAGACCGGAACCGGCAAAGGATTTCATAGATGCGTATACACTATGCAAGGATTTGAACATTACAACCAAAGATAGGCTGTTAGATATTATCTCAGAATATATACCGCTTACCCTTATAGGGGAAAGACAAATGAACTTTATAAAATATTTGGGAAAGGATTTAGGCTATGATTGGGAATAAGTATTTGCAGGAATTATTCTATTATCCCGATGAGGATTTAAGTTTAAACCAACTGTTAGAATTGTTAAAATACAAAGACATAAAATTTATAGATAGCCTTAAAGAAACGGTGAATATAGATTCATGTAGCGATGAAGAAATAGAATATCTAACAAAAGTATCCGCTTTAATAGATTATTATTTGCAAATACATGGGATAGACGTTAGCAAGAAGAAAATCAAGCTGATAGTAGAATGTAAAGGTGTGAGGAATTATGTTTTCGGCGAATAAATCCGGTCTTATCCCAATAGATACTCCGGTACTATTTGGTTTGATATTCTTGCTGCTGACAATGGCTTTATTTGTTATAATGACTAGAAAGTTCAGGGGTAACAGAATAAAAATACTTAGTTTTTGGAGCCTGGCGTGGTTAGCCCTTGCGGCTGCTTTTTTTGGCACCGGTGTGTTCGGCAGGGTTGTTGATGTAAGTAACATTAATACCAAAACGTACACAAGGAAAGAACTGACTGAAGACCTTGGTCAACTGGAGAAGTGTATTCTGGAAGAAAACCCGTTATACTTCGCAGATAAAAACGAGCTGAAACAACTTTTCTTATCGGCCTATGATGAAATAAAAGATGGAATGACCGAGTTGGAGTTCTACCATTTAGTAAACCCAATTATTGTGGCGGTAGGGTGCGGTCATACAAACCTTTCTGTTTCAGAGGCATTA
>JAQUCT010000029.1 GCA_028686075.1 Bacillota bacterium | reverse complement strand
TATGTTCAAGCAAAGAAGGGAGGAATCAAAGCTGAGGCTGCCTAAGGGGATACAGCAGAAAACTCTGGAGCTGGTTATTAATATACTGAACAGGAGCAATAAAAGCTTGTCGGCCGATGAGATGGCACATATGGCTGACATCTCAAGAGTAACGGCACGGAGGTATCTAGAGTATCTAGTGTCATGTAATAAGGCCTACATCCAGCCATATTATAAAGATGTGGGACGGCCCATAAACAAATATAGGTTATTAAATACCCGATAAAGGGTATTTTTTTTTGAACAAAATGAACAAATAGAAACTATAAAAATATAAATAGGGAATATCCAATAAAAATAAGAAAGTTAAAATAAGACCATGAGAAGGAGTGTTTATAATGGAAACCAGGGAAAGAGTTCTTAAACTGCATTCTGATAATGTCGGCAAAATAAGTGTTGTAAGCAAAGTACCAGTAAAGGATTCCACCGATTTAAGCATGGCATATACACCTGGAGTGGCCGAGGCTTGCAAAGAAATTGTTAAAGAGCCCCAAAATGTTTTCAGGTATACATCAAGGGGGAACTTGGTTGCTGTGGTATCAGACGGTACCTCAGTACTGGGACTGGGTGATATAGGGCCATTGGCAGCAATGCCTGTGATGGAAGGTAAGGCGGTATTGTTCAAATCCTTTGCCGGGGTGGATGCCTTTCCTATATGCTTAAATACAAAAAATATTGATGAAATAGTCATGATTGTAAAGAGTCTGGAGCCAACTTTTGGTGGCGTAAACCTAGAAGATATAGCAGCACCGGCATGTTTCGAGATCGAGCAAAAACTTAAAAAGGTAACTAACATTCCCATATTCCATGATGACCAGCATGGCACTGCTATTGTTGTCCTGGCAGGCATATTGAATGCCCTGAAGGTTGTGGGAAAGAGCCTTGAAAATGTAAAGGTCGTTATTAACGGTGCGGGTTCGGCGGCTATGGCTATAGCTAATTTATTACTCAATCTAAAGGTCGGGGACATGATTATGTGCGACAGCAAGGGCATTATATATCAGGGAAGAAAGGAGGGAATGAACCCGTATAAGGATGAAATGGCACTAAAGACCAACCGCGATAAGGTCAAAGGAGAATTGGCAGAGGCGGTTAAGGGTGCGGATGTATTCATAGGCGTTTCAAAGGGCGGCCTGCTGAAACAGGAAATGGTTAAGACAATGAATGCTTCACCTGTTATATTTGCCATGGCAAACCCGGTTCCCGAGATATTTCCGGATGAAGCCAAAGCTGCCGGGGCAGTTGTTGTCGGTACAGGCAGGTCAGATTTCCCAAATCAAATAAACAATGTTCTGGCGTTCCCAGGGGTGTTCAGGGGTGCTCTTGATGTTAGGGCAACAGACATTACCGAGGACATGAAAATCGCGGCAGCGCAGGCAATAGCAGGATTAATATCCCAGGAAGACCTTGCTCCAGACTATATAATTCCGGATCCTTTCGACAAAAAGGTGGCAGCAGAGGTTGCGGCAAATGTGGCCAGAGTTGCAATGGAAACCGGTATCGCAAGAACAGAAATAGACATGGATACCATCCGCAGGAGAACTAAAGAGTTCACAAAAATTTGAAGAAGAGAGGAGAATGAAATTGGAGAGCAAAGCAGAAAAAGTTGAGGTAAAGTCGGGACTTAAACTGGCAGGTCTACCTATGAGTATTTTTATACCTGTTGCGGTCATAGTCATCGGTGCGGTGTATCTGAATAAATTACCCGCAGGTATGATAGGTGCTTTTGCGGTAATGATGGTGCTGGGAGCTATACTGGGGCTAATCGGCAATAAAACACCCATTGTAAAAGATTATCTCGGTGGTGGTCCCATTATTGCTATATTTGGTACGGCAGCACTGGTTTATTTTCAAATATTGCCTGAAAAAACAATTGAAATTATTGATGTATTTATGACCAGCGGAGGATTTCTTAACTTTTATATAGCAGCACTGATTACAGGCAGCATACTGGGCATGGATTCAAAACTTCTGGTAAAGGCAGGAGCCAGATATGCTGCACCGCTTTTAGCAGGAGTATTGGGGAGCTTTGTATTGGCAGGTGCTGTTGCCGGAGTTATTGGATACGGCTGGAAAGACGGAATCTTGAATATTGCCATGCCTATTATGGGTGGTGGCATGGGAGCCGGAGCGGTGCCTATGTCTCAAATATACAGCGAATTATTAGGCAGGGATGTAACTCAGGTTCTTTCTATACTGGTTCCCGCACTGGCTTTGGGGAATATGTTTTCAATTATAGCTGCCGGGCTGCTGGATAAATTAGGCAAAGCCAGACCCAACCTTACCGGTAATGGACAGTTGATGAAGGGGTTTGATTATAAGGCAGAGAAGGCAGAGGCTCCCAATATAAAGCTCATGGGAGTTGGAATGTTGATGTCGGTTGCATTCTTTATCCTGGGAGTACTTCTAAATATGGTCATTACTCCGATACACTCCTACGCTTTGATGATTATTGCGGTGGCAATATGCAAGATTGTCGGAGTGGTGCCGGATGAGGTTCAAAAGGGTGCCAATCAGTGGTATCAGTACATAGCTCAGAACCTGACCCTTGCTCTTCTTGTGGGCATAGGAGTGTCCTATACAAGCCTGGGGGACATTATAAATGCTATTTCGGTTCAGTATGTCGTACTGGTTGCAGTTGTTGTAGTAGGAGCAATACTGGGTTCAGGATTTGTAGGCAAGTTGGTTGGGTTTAACTTCATAGAATCTTCACTAACAGCCGGGTTATGTATGGCTAATATGGGGGGCACCGGTGATGTTGCCGTGCTTTCGGCGGCCAATAGAATGGAGCTTATGCCCTTTGCACAGATTTCTTCAAGGTTGGGCGGGGCTCTGATACTGATAATCGCCAGCATAATAGTACCATTATTTGTATAAATAAAAGGGCGTAAGCCCTTTTATTTCAGATATCTTGGGGGAGAACCATTTGTTTGATACCAGAATAATAGATACTGCAAGTACAAAGGAAATGAATTGTATAAAAGACCTGCTAAACTCCCAGGGCCTATATCTACCCGCCGGCGCCCAATATGTAATTGCAGTTTATAATGGGAGCCGTTTGGTGGGTACAGGTGCGCTGGTGGGGAAAATACTACAGGGTATTGCTGTTGATTCGGAGTTCCAAGGAGAGGGGATTTCTGCAATAATAGTTACAGATCTTGTTAATAAAGCTCTGGAAATAGGCAGGAATCATCTTTTCATATTTACAAAACCAAAATCCTCAAGTCTTTTTCAGGCACTGGGGTTTAAACCGGTGGCGGCATCTAAGCCTGACGTTGTATTATTGGAATGGGGCACTCAATCCATAGAAAAGTTCAAATCGGGGCTGAGACAAATCTCAAGGGATAAACCGGAAGCCTCATGTATTGTGGTCAATTGCAACCCGTTCTCCCTGGGGCATAAATACATAATAGAGAAAGCATCATATGAAAGCCGGTGGCTATATGTTATTGTCGTCCAGGAAGACAAATCTCTTTTCCCCTATGAAGCAAGAATAAAACTCGTTGCGAAAGGAATAGGTCATCTGGAAAATGTAACGGTGATACCGGGAGGCGATTATATTATTTCCGCCGCTACATTCCCATCCTATTTTACAAGAGAAGCAGATCTGGCAAGGGTGCATGCATCTTTGGATATAGAGGTTTTCACCACACATATAGCTCCTGCATTGAAGATTAATAGAAGGTATGTAGGAGAAGAACCCTATTGTGAGGTAACCAATTTATACAACATGGTCATGAAGAACAGACTGCCTAAAAAAGGTATCCAATTGATTGAAGTACCCCGCGTGGAAAATAACGGCAGGCCCATAAGTGCTTCATTTATAAGAGAGAAGATTAAGGCGGGAGAGATTGACCATATCACCGAGCTGGTTCCGAAATCTACCCTTAGTTATTTAAAATCTTCTCAGGCAAGGGAGGTTATAGAAAGGATAGTCAATAGTTCTTCCAGACACTAGAGTTTTGAACGCGAATTTTATGTTTTACTGGAATTAATGCAGGAGGTGAACCGATTGAAGATTTTACGCCAGACAAGGGCGGGCAGCCTGGAGTCAAATGACCTTATGGTTGTTATGAAACCCCTGGGGGATAGGGAAGGCATAAAGCTGGAGATTAACAGCATAGTGCAGAATCAATATGGGGACAGGATAAGGGAAGTGGTTACGGAAGTATTGAAGCGAAACGGGATAATGGATGCCTATATTATGATACAGGACAGAGGGGCATTGGATTGCACAATAAAGGCCAGGGTAGAAACAGCCATTAAAAGAGGACTGTAGAAAGGGGGCAGTGCTATGCCTACTACTATGATATTTGTACCGGGGAATAATCCTGCAATGGTGCAAAATGCGGGCATTCTCGGAGCAGACTCCATAATTTTCGATCTTGAGGATGCCGTATCTCCCGATGAAAAGGATGCGGCAAGGATACTTGTTAGAAATGCATTGAGAAGTGTGGATTACGGCAGTTGCGAAAGGACTGTAAGAATAAATTCAGTGGACCATCCCAAGTGGAAAGAGGATATTGCGGAAATTGCCAAAGGAAATCCCGATAGTATAGTGCTACCAAAGGCACAGAGGATGGAAACAGTAGAAATGGTGCAGGGAGCTCTGGAAGAAGCGGAGGACGGGCAAAGGAGCATAGGTATAATACCTCTTATAGAAACTGCAGAAGGGGTGGAAAGAGTGTTTGAAATCCTATGCTGCAGCCCCAGGATAAAAACGGTAATATTCGGTGCAGAGGATTATACTGCAGATATTGGTGCCAAAAGGACAAAGGAAGGGTCGGAAATATTATATGCCCGGTGCCGTATTTTGAATGCGGCGGTTGCAGCAGGGGTTGAAGCCATAGATACCCCTTTTACCGATGTAAACGATATGGAAGGATTAAAGGAAGACGTCAAAGTGGCAAAGAGCCTGGGGTTTAGGGGTAAGGCCCTGATATCCCCGCGGCACTGTAAAATTGCCATGGAGATTTTTGCACCCAGCGGTGAGGAAATAGAATATGCCCTTAAGGTGATTAAAACTATAAACCAGGCCGAGAAAGAGGGTAAAGGGGTAGTAGCCCTGGATGGAAAGATGATAGATGCCCCAATAGTAGCCAGGGCAAGGAAGGTATTAAAGCTGGCAGGCATGGAGGGAGGCAACCATGAATAAGGTAGCGGCTTCTTTAAGGAAAGCTATAGAGTTAAGCGAATTGAAGGATGGCATGACCATATCCTTCCATCATCACTTGAGAAACGGTGATTATGTTGTCAATATGGTACTGGATGAAATATCAAAAATGGGTATAAGGGATATAAATGTTGCGGCAAGCTCGCTGTTCCCTGTTCATGAATCTCTGATTCAAAATATAAAGGATGGGGTTATAATCGGATTGGACGTTAATTATATGTCAGGACCTCTGGCCAGGGCTGTCAGCCATGGTATACTGGATAAACCGGTTACATTTAGGAGTCATGGTGGACGGCCCAGGGCTATTCACGAGGGAAGCCTTAAAATAGATGTGGCTTTCATAGCGGCACCTTCCTCGGATGCCATGGGCAATATTAACGGAGTGGAAGGCCCTTCAGCCTGCGGGTCTTTGGGTTATGCAATTCCTGATGCACTTTGTGCCAAAAAAGTAATTGCAGTGACCGATTATCTGGTGCCTTATCCCAACAGCCCAATCAGTATAGACCAGACACTGGTGGACTGGGTTGTTAAGGTGGATTCCATAGGAGACCCTTCAGGTATCGTGTCGGGTACTACCAGGGTAACAAAGGACCCAATAGGGCATATAATTGCTGGATACGCTGCCGAGGTAATACAGGCCTCGGGTCTTTTAAAGGAAGGTATATCATTTCAAACCGGAGCAGGAGGAGCTTCACTGGCCACCGCTTTTCATCTGAAGGAAAAGATGATTGCAAAGGGGATAAAAGGCAGCTTTGGTATGGGCGGGATAACTGGGTTTTTTGTGGATATGCTGGAAGAGGGGTTAGTGGAAAAACTGATTGATGTGCAGTGTTTCGACCTGGATGCGGTAAAATCCATAAAAAACAACCCCGACCATGTTGAGGTGTCCGGATCCTTTTATGCCAACCCAGGTGTTAAAGGGTGTGCTGTTGATAATCTGGATGTTGTGGTGCTGGGGGCAACCGAGATAGATACCCAATTCAACGTTAACGTGTTAACCGATTCGAACGGGATAATTATGGGGGGATCGGGGGGGCACAGCGATACTGCCGCAGGGGCAAAATTGACAATAATAGTAGCCAACCTTTTAAGGTCAAGACTGCCCATAGTTTTAGATAAAGTTATAACCAAAGTGACACCAGGAGATACCGTTGATGTATTGGTAACGGAAAGGGGCGTGGCGGTAAATCCTCAGAGAAAGGAACTTATGGATAGCCTCAAAGATGCAAAACTGCCAGTAATGGATATCGAGGAATTGAAGGCTGCCGCCGAGAAAATTGCAGGTAAACCCCGAGAGATATCTTTCACTGACCAGGTGGTAGGCATAGTTGAATACCGGGATGGAAGCATCATCGACAAGATATACAAGCCAACAGGAAGTGAGAGATAGTGTTAAAAGATATCCTGGATGCCAGGGAACAGAGGGCTTACCGGCGAAATGAGCTTGAAGGATTATATAACAGGGCCGTTGTAAGCTTTACGATTAATATCCCAATAGGGGGAAAAAATAATTTAAAATACAGATGGTTGTGCCATCTGGCGTTTAATGAATATGTCCAGGCATTTCAGCCGTATCATATCTTTAATATGAAGCCAGAATAAAGTATAATTAGGGTAAAATAACAAGTCCGGGAGGTAATAAAATGATTGACCTTTTAATGGAAAGAAGGAGTATTCGGAAGTTCAAAAATGTGGAGCTGGAGGCCGACAAATTAGACAATCTGGTAAAGGCACTGCTGCTTGCACCGTCGGCCAGCAATCAAATGCCCTGGGAGTTTGTGTTTGTAACAGACAGGGGACTTCTGGAGACACTGGCAACGGCAAGGGAGCGCGGTTCAGCCTTTTTGAAAGATGCTGCCCTGGGAATAGTGTTGCTGGGCGAATCCGACCGAAGGGATACCTGGATAGAGGACACCACCATAGCCGGCATCCTGGCGCAGCTTACCGCCCATTCCATGGGACTTGGCTCCTGCTGGGTGCATATTAGGAACAGGATGCATAACGATACAAAAACGGCGGAACAGTTTGTAAAGGAACTGCTGGAAATACCGGAGAAAAGGAGTGTTGAGTGCATAATTGCGGTGGGCTATCCCGACGAACAAAAGGAACCCCGTAGCGAAGATGACCTTGAATACGGAAAGGTGTATAGAAACAAATATGGACTTAAGTACCGTTAAAGGTAATACCATACATATATATTATTCTTCCCCGCTTGATTCATTTGAAGCTTTGATATAGCATATTTAATGTAGATAAAAGGGGGGAGGAGGTCAAAAAATGGTAAATACCAAGAATATCCCCGAAACGGACACTACAAGGATGGATGCCAAAAAGAAGAAGAGCAAAGCCAAAAAGATACTCATTAATATAGCAGTGTTCATAGTAAGTGCCGGTGTGTGGTGTGCCGCAGCTTACTATGGGTATATCTATGCCAAGGACTACATCGACACCTCCATAAGAAACGTACAGCAGCAAAACGCGATGAATATACAGCAGCTTACCGAAAGGATGGAAGCACTGAGCCAGGAAATAGCCGGACTACGGGAGCACATTGAGGAGGCGGATTCCACCATTTCCAGCTCCACTTCGGTGCAAAGGCGTATAGACGATAAGCTGGAGGACCTGGAGGACCAGCTGGAGGACCTGGAAAGGGCCCTGGATATTCTGAAGGAGGCCCCCAATGTATAGGATAAATTACCTATTTGCCTTCCTGGCTGCGCCTTTTTTAGCCCTTTTTCTGGTTTGCTTAGGCTTTGTTGAGGACAGCATTAAGCTTGAGTTTCCCATAGCTCCTCTTGAGGAGGGTGCGGCCATGTTGCAGCAGGAGACGAATATTTTAAAGCAGAGCATAGTGGACTTAGGTCTGCTGGCGAGGATGCAGGAGGACACTTTTTCTGAGCAGTACGAGAGCCTGTCCGCCCTGTCCGAAAAAAGCGTATCCCACAGGAAGCTTTCTGATGACATATACGAGCAGAAAATTTTGGATATGCTGGGGCCAACCGTGTCGGCCCATATTTCCGATAACAATGAGATAAAGATATTCAAGCTGGCGGAACTGGGCTACCGCGGGTTTATTGCAAAGGTAAAGCTTTTCCAGCCCAAGTCCTTTAAGGTGGTGCTTGCCCAGAACACGCTGGGTAAGCTGGAGACAACGTCTGAAGCGGCCAAAAGAACCGGGGCAATACTGGCGATAAACGGCGGCGGGTTTTACACCGAGGTGCGAAACGGCGAAACCTACGCCCAGATGATAGGCAATACCGTTATTGGCGGCAAGCTGGTGGAGCCCTTCAACGGCTATCCCGGGGATCTGTTCTTTGCCGGAATAAATAAAAAGGGTCAGGTGATAGGCGGCGTGCCGCAGACCGAGAAGGAACTGACCGCTCTTAAGCCCTATCAGGGAGTAAGCTTTATACCGGTGCTTCTAAAGGATGGCAAAAAGGTGGAGATACCTGAGGACTGGAAGACCACCAACCAGCCCCGGACTATAATAGGCAAGTACGCCAACGATGACCTTATTATGATAGTTATAGACGGGCGTCAGGGGGACTGGAGCGTAGGCGTTACGCTGGAACACCTCCAGGACAAATTACTTGAGCTGGGAGTTAAGGAGGCCTACAACCTTGACGGCGGAGGCTCCAGTGCCATGTATTTCAACGGAGTGGTGTTAAACAGGCCCTCGGACGGTAAAGAACGCCCGGTTGTTAACAATATTGTTGTGCTACCATAAACCAAGGGGACGGTTCTTCCGGATCACGGGTCACAGATCACAGATCACAGGTACAAGACTATAGTTTACAGCCGGTAACTTGTTTCGGTCAATGGCCGCTGGTTACCGGCTAATGCCGTTGAATGAGTCCGTTCCCTTTATTATCTTAGGAGAGGAGAAAGCCATGGAAAGGGTCGAAAAATGTCCCGAGTGCGGACTTATATTGCGCCTTAAGGTGGAAAAGCCCCATAAGTTCAAGCGGAAATAACCATATCTGGATGCGCCGACCGGTTTGTAAATATTTAAAGGAGAGGTGTATATATATGAACGGCTTAGAGAACCACAGAAATTTTCTAAAAGGCCATTTATGGGACCAGTGGGATGCCCTGGAGCGGGACCAGCAGAAAGGCCTGCCGGTTCCTTTGCCCCAGAAACCCTACGGTGGGGACGAAACCTTCGTTGACCTTGTGGCACAAAAGGACTTTACGGTAGGAAGCATACCTCTAATAAACGCCCTGGAGCGAAGAAGAAGTTGTAGGAAATATACCGGAGAGTCCCTAAACCTTGAGGAGCTGTCCTTCCTTATCTGGGCGGTGCAGGGTATTACCGGAGACAGTGAGGGAAGAAGGACTGCCCCCTCGGCCGGGGGACGACATCCCTTTGAAACCTACCTGGCGATTAACAATGTAGAGGGTGTAAAGCCAGGGCTTTACAGGTATCTGCCAATGGAACACAGGCTGTTGATTATGGGCCGGTCGGAAGGGCTGGACATGAAGGTGGTGGAAGCCTGCAAGGGGCAAAAGTTCGTAGCGAAAGGGGCAGTGGTGTTTATGTGGACGGCACTTCCCTATCGTGCGGAATGGCGTTACAGCCTTATTGCCCACAAAATGGTAGCCATTGATGCGGGGCACCTATGCCAGAACCTTTACCTTGCATGCCAGTCCATCGATGCGGGGGCCTGCGCCATAGGAAAGTATAAGCAGGATAAGATGGATGCTTTGCTGGAAGTCGACGGAGTTGATGAATTTGCAGTATATGCCGCAGTGGTAGGAAAGGTATGACAAACTACGGAGGATGTATTTTATGAGGTTTGGCGGAGTAATATTTGATATGGACGGTACGCTTCTTGATACCCTGGGCGACCTGGCCGATTCGATGAACAGTGTGCTGGAGCGTTACGGCTATCCTGTTCATCCGGTGGATTCCTACCGGTATTTTGTGGGGGAAGGCATGGAAATGCTGGTGCGAAGAGCCATCCCCACCGGCAGTGACAGCGAGGAAACGGTGAGACAGTGTTTGGCTGCAATGAACAGGGAATACAGTCTGCGCTGGGCGGACAGGTCAAAGCCTTACCCGGGCATCCGGGTGCTGCTCGATTTCCTGGAGCGGCAAAAAATCCCCAAGGCCGTACTTTCCAACAAACCGGACGGATTTACCAAGACCATGGCTAAGGCTTTTCTGTCAGAGTGGACATTTTGTGAAGTAAGGGGAGAGAGCCCGTCCACCCCAAGAAAACCCAATCCCGCCGCCGCACTGGAGATAGCCAGTGGAATGGGCCATAAGCCAGAGAATATAGTTTACATAGGAGACAGCAGTATAGACATGCAGACGGCGGGCAGGGCGGGAATGTATTCGGTAGGAGCACTTTGGGGTTTTAGGACCGCCGAGGAGCTTAAGTTAAATGGAGCCAGAGTGCTGGTCAAGAGGCCTGAGGACGTTATACCCATCATTATCCGATGACTAACCGCATGGGGGTAGGCAAGTCCATGCTGCAAGCTTTCCACCGAAGTTATGGGTTTTAAAAAGGATGAAATGATTCCCGAGTTGGAGATTGTGGACGTTAAGGCTTACATAGGGGATGCCATAAATTCGGATATGCAGCTTTTTGTTTAGAGGAATGGGGACACGCCGTGTTGGGATGTGTGAAGCGGGAAGGAGTAAAACCACGGGAACCGTCCCCGTGGTTTTACATTAAATTATTGTTTTCCGCTACAGCCCAATACATTTCTTATTTTATGGGCCACCATCTTCCTTATTGCCTCCCTGGCGGGACCAAGGTATTTACGCGGGTCGAACACCGACGGGTTTTCGGTTAGAAACTGCCTTACCGCCGCCGTGAGGGCAAGCCTCAGGTCGGTATCGATGTTTATCTTGCAAACTCCCAATTTAGAGGCTCTTTTCAGCATGTCCTCGGGGACTCCCTTGGCTCCGGGGATGTTGCCCCCGTACTTGTTACAAAGGTCCACAAACTCGGGCAGTACCGTGGATGCTCCGTGAAGTACCAGCGGGAAGCCTGGCAAAAGGGAGCTTATCTTTTCAAGCCTTTCAAAGTCCAGCATTGGCTCTCCTTTGAACTTATACGCTCCGTGGCTTGTTCCTATCGCAATGGCCAGGGAGTCTATACCGGTTCTTTCAACGAATTCCACTGCCTGGTCCGGGTCGGTGAAGGTTGCTTCCCTGTCGCTTACATTGACGTTATCCTCTATTCCAGCCAGTTTGCCCAGTTCGGCTTCCACCACAACTCCCTTTGAATGGGCGTAATCCACTACCTTTTTGGTAAGGGCTATATTCTCCTCGAAGGGGTACTTTGAGCCGTCAATCATAACCGAAGTAAAACCGTCTTCTATGCATGACTTGCAGACTTCGAAGTCCTCCCCGTGGTCAAGATGCAGAACCACCGGCAGCCCGGTATCCTCCACCGCTGCATCCACCAGCCTTCTAAGGTATATGGGTTTGGCATACTTGCGAGCACCGGCGGATACCTGCAGAATAAGGGGCGAGCACTCCTCCTTTGCGGCATCCACGATGCCCTGTATTATCTCCATGTTGTTAACGTTGAAGGCCCCTACCGCATACTTACCCTGGTAGGCCTTTTGAAACATATCGGTAGAAGTAACAAGCGGCATAATAAAACCTCCTTTTAATGGTATGGGGACACACAGCATAGTTCAGATCACAGATCACAGTATGGTCGGCATCTTTAAGATAAAGCTTGCTGCGGAATGTCCCCGATTGATAAGCTTTCAGGTTGCACCTAATATTACCATTCCACTTTATATTATATTACAATTGGGGTAGAAAATACAGGGTGTGATTGTATATTATCCCTGCCCTTCTTTAATACGGCCATATACACCGGAAAAAGTGAAGAAAGCTGGAGGATATATCCGTCACAATAAACGAGGTGTCCCAGGGGGCCGAGAGCCAGGCGGAAAGAAGTATGGGGACAAAGGGCCTAGAATATGTTCTCCAGTGTGACCTTCTCCTTTTCCGGGATGTGCCTTATCAATAGCTCAAGTGAGGCTACTTCACCCAGAGCAAGGCCCTTTTCGCCGGATTTCAGGTATTCATTAATCTTTACAAGGGCCATGTCTATATTGTCTATTTCCTTGTGATTAATGAGTATGGTCCACACCGGTTTGGAATCGTTCCAGAAGGTGTCAAATTCCTTTAACCGGTGCCGGGCGTCTTCCCACTGGCCCCCTTCTATGTCCGACCTTATACGTATGCAGTGAGATAGCAGTACCTCCGCCGTACCGGATACCTCCGATATGGTGTAGAAGCCTGCTCCGAGTATAAGACTTAGGGTTATTACTATTATTAAAATGGACCTCATTTAATCACCTTTTTTGTTTTCCATGTACGAAAAGCTTGCCACCACCGTCTATGCAAGCAAACAGTACCTTTGATGCATCGGTGTATCCGGCGGACCGCAGCTCATTCATCAGCCATTCCTCGGTAAGGCCAAGCTTTATCAGGTCATTTTGAAGGATGCGGCCGTCCAATATAATACTTAAGGGCAGCCCCTCGTAGTCGGCCTGAATATTCAGGTCCTCTGTGACTATAGGCCGTTTTTCCGGCTTTGGTATAACGCTCAGCTGCCCGTCGGTTTCCAGTATGGCGTAATCAACATCGGCGATATTGGGGTAGCCGTTGAGACGGAGCTGTTCTATCAAATCGTTTATGTTGTATCTTAATCGCCTCATTTCATCCTCCATTATTTTTCCCCGTTCTACCAGTATACTGGGGGTGCCGCATATTATACCCCGGGCTTTGTTGCTCTTTAGAGTTATATAGGCAAGGGTAACCTGAGATATCATGAGGGTAAGTATGGCAACCAATCCATTGGCCAGGGGGATATCGGTATCGCTCATAGGTATGCCTGCAAGTTCGGCGATAAGCACCGCTAGCACAAACTCGAAGGGCTGAAGCTGACCTATCTGTCTTTTTCCCATTATGCGGATTGTAATGGCCAAAACGGCATAGAGGAGTAGGCTTCTTATAAAGACTATAAGCAATTTTTTTCACCCCGGTTTTCGTAGACAGTATAATTGTGTGTAATTTGCGAATCTTTATTCCCCACGGCCTTTCCGCTTGTCCATGAGCCTTTTTGCCGTTTTTATAGCGTGAATATATTGTAGCAATCCCAACGAGAATAATGCTAGAATAGTAATAAGCAGTGTACTCAAAGGGTCATCACTCCTAAATAAGCTTTAGTATAAAATATTTGACGCGGCAGAACGGTATGATTGAATTGTGGTATTCTTTTTAAGGGCTTATTATATACAACGCATTAATAATATTACATTTTTATCTGTCGCTTAAGAGGGTGAAGCCCGAAGAATCCGGCTCTGTCATTCTGAACATAGTGAAGAATCTTCTTGGATAGATCCTTCGCTTCGCTCAGGATGACAAAAATATCGCTCAGGATGACACGCTAGGAGGTGTAAAGCTCTGAATGCGTTATATATAAACAAGTAGAGGGACGGTGTTTGCGATGCAGGAGGTATTAATAGGCAAAAATGACAGCGGACAAAGGCTGGACAAGTTTTTAAAAAAATATATGCCCCTGGCTTCCGCAGGGTTTATATACAGTAGCATAAGGAAGAAAAAAATAAGGCTTAACGGACGGCGAGCCCAGCCCTCCCAGATACTGGAGGAGGGGGATGCGCTACAGATATTTTTTGACACCGGGGATATGGTTAGGGAGATGCCCCAGGGGTTCGTGCTAAAGACTGCCATCGAATTTTCGGCTGTATACCAGGACGAAAATATACTAATCGTCGATAAACCGCCGGGGCTTTTGTCCCATCCCGACGGCGGGCAGGGTACGACTCTGACCGACCAGATACTGTATTATCTGTACAAATGTAAGGAATACAATCCCGCCGGTGAAAAAACATTCATTCCAGCTATATGCAACAGGCTGGACCGGAATACCGGAGGGCTCACAATAGCGGCTAAAAATTTTAACGCTCTTCAGGACATGAACTATATGATAAGGGAAAGATGGGTTGCAAGGTATTATAAGCTGGTTGTGGCCGGACTGATAGAGGAGGCCCTTGAGGTTTCGGCGTACCTTGTAAAGGATCGGCGTACCAATAAAGTGAGGGTGTTGGACCAATGGATGGAGGGCAGCGACAGGATTGAGACCTGCATAAGGCCATTAAAACGCAGCCCACAGGGCTACACGCTGGTGGAGGTGAGGCTGGGCACCGGTAAGACCCACCAGATAAGGGCGCAGCTTGCCCATATAGGCCACCCGGTTATAGGGGATACCAAGTACGGGGACAGGGAGGCAAACCATATATTTAAGAGAGACTTTGGCTTAAAGCACCAGTTTCTGTACGCATACCGCCTGGTGTTTGAAAGGGCCACGCCCCTTTTAAAGCATCTTGAAGGGAGGTCGGTGGCGGTGCCGCTGCCTCCGGAACTGCGGAGAATTAGACAAGAGCTGTTTGGATGAGGGCATCCAAGCAGCTCTTGTCATTAGGTTTCAGGGATATTCATACAAATTATTACACTAAATACAAACACGAGTAAATATTAACAAACAATTATAAAAAATTAATAACAGACTTTTACAGATTATTGTTGTTTTCAAGTAGTAAATATTGACAAAATGAATGGCTAATCATATAATTATGCTTGAGAAGTAAGTGAATGTTTACTTACCATTAAGTATGGCAATATAACATTTTTTAGCTAACAATGACAAACTATGTCGAAACATTGGTACTATATCATAACGAAACCGAAAGGGCAAACCTGCCAAAAGGCAGGGACGCAAAGTTTCGGGCCTAAGGCAGCGATATTGCTGTTATGGTGGCCGGGCTGCCGACAGGTTCAAGATTTGCCGTAGCCAGCCCCCCATCATGCAGGTTGCCTTATTAGAGCCCGAATGTTATCCGAGAATGCCGTTAAGACTAATTAGGTTAATTCCTGGGAATGGGTGGGGCAATGTTAATAGGTACAAATCCAATTCAAGATGTCATATTTAAAGGGCAGGAGTCCTTAAAACACCAAAGCCCAGAACACCAAAACAAAGACGGTTACATAGAGGTAGTTTTGGGCAGGGCGGTGGTGTCTGATCCGATAGGAGACGGAAGATACGCATCGATAAACCCGTGCGACCCCAATATAGACGTATATGTTAATGGGGACAGTATTTCAGAAATAACCATAGTTACCGAAAAGGACCGCATAGAGTTTGAATCCCGTGCCGATGGAGAGGGTATCACCGAGATTAGCGTGGAGATTTTAGACGATGGTATGAAGGCGGTCCTTACAATAGATAAATCCCCGGGCAGGCAGTATTATGTAAAGGATGTACCCAAAACCAGCCTGCTTAATGTCTCTTCCGATTATAGGGAAATCCCGGCCCCTGATGTAACGCTGGCACAGTGCCTCCAGGAGCTGAAGAAGGTAGGTGTGGACCTTAAATCTGTGGACGGAACGGTGGCTAACATGTTGGTTGGACAGCGTTACGGAGGCAGTGCCGTTGTGGCTGAGGGTAAGTACCCGGTGGATGGACGTGACAGCGTGGTGGAGTATCTGTTCAAAAAAAACAAATACCGCAATCCGGATTTTGATACTGACAAAAAAGTAGACCTTTTGGACCACACAATAATGCCAACGGTGAAGGTTGGAGAGGTGCTGGCCAAAAAGGTCTCTTTTGCTATACCCGGGCGGGACGGCCAGACGGTAACCGGTGAAACAGTAAAGGCGCGGCAGGGCAGGGATATTCCTCTAAAGGCGGGGAACGGGGCGATACTGTTGCACAATGATACCAGAATTGTGGCGGTTTCCAGCGGAAGGCCGATGTTCAAAAACGGTATGGTAGTGGTGGCTCCACAGTTGGTTATTTCGCGCAATGTGGACCCGGGTACGGGGAATATATATTTCGACGGGGATATAAGGATTAAAGGCAGTGTAATGGATAATATGAAGGTGGTAACAGAGGGCGACATAACGGTTCTTGGGAATGTACTGCAGGCCAGCCTGACCGCTGGTGGCATTGTGAATATTGTGGGGAATATAATAAGCAGCAGGGTGTACGCCGGAAGGGGAGTTGCCAACAGTCTTTGCATACTGCCTAAAATACAGCAGATACACTCTATAATAATGGCGGACTTTTATGACGTCAATTCCGAAGTATGGCTAAACGGTTATAAAAAAATGCGTAAACGTTTTCCTGATATGTGCGCGGAAAGGGTCAGAAAGATGGAAACCCTTATAAAGGATATTAAGGCCGTGTTAAGCCTTGTTCCAGAGCGGGAGGCAGAATTGATGGAGGGAATACTGGAGGGCCTGGACAGGGTTTATGGCAGGGGTGGTATTGGTGTCGGTACAAAACTGATAAACAGGCTTAATGAAGATATCCAAAGTTATTTGCAGGCGGCAGAGGGTTCAAACCACATGGACGCAGACCTAAGGTTCGGGTATGCCCAGAACTCATCGGTGCAAGCCAACGGAGATGTAATTATAACGGGAAGGGGCACCTATCAGACCGACATCATTGCAAAGCGTTCTATTAATTTTCTTAAGGCCTCCAGCGTTGTACGGGGAGGTATGCTGATAGCCGGAAAAAGGATAGATATGGGTGTCGTGGGTTCATCGGCGGGCATAAAAACTTACTGCAAGGTGCTGGAGAAAGACGGCAGTATAAATGCGGTCCGGTTTTTTGGCAATACCATATTGAATATAAACAATAAGAAGCAGGTGATAAGTTGAAAGCCTGTAGAATCTGGCTTAGGGATAGACATTTAGTTATCGCAGCCAGGCAGGGAATATCCGAATCACTTCTTTACAAACACTTCAAAAGAATCGACGACGTTCTGGTTGCCGTTGTGGAGAGCTTTTCACGGTACGATAGTATGATTAAAAGTGTTATAGAAAGGGCCCAGGCCGAAGGCGAGATAAATGTGAGGAAACTCTTGTTTTGATAAAAAAATTTCGGATCGGACCTAGGGGTTGACGGTATTGGAATTGTTGACTGGACTGACTGCATAAACCAATGAACAGAGGCGGGGATTGGGAAAAATGGATACAAAAATACATATATCACAGTGCAGTGAGCGCCAGGTTCTTGCTCAGGACGTAAGAGACTGTCAGGGAGGATTTCTTCTCCCCCGCGGGACACCATTAAACGATTATATAATACAGAAACTGGAGGAATTGGGCGTTGACTACGTACAGGTTTCAAACAGGGAAAGAAGCAGTGAACTCTCATATATTAACTGCCAGGTATTTGAGAAGAGATACAAAGGCAGCGTAGATGAGATAAGGCACCTTGCGCTTGAACTGACAAGGGGTAAAAAGGTCCATATTTCTACAATAAATAGAATGACCCGAACCATTGCGTCTGCCAGGGAAGAGCCAAAGCATATAATCGGATGTCTCGGGAATATCAGAGATAAAGATGATTATACCTATTACCACTGTCTGAATGTGGCACTTTACTCAACTATGATTGCAGGATGGCTTAATCTGGTGAAGAATGATATAAATACGGTGGCCCAGGCGGCACTGCTCCATGACCTGGGAAAAACTCATATACCTAAGGAACTCCTTAACAAAAGAGATAAGCTTAACCGGTACGAAATGGAGGAGATCAAAAAGCATCCGGTGTACGGTTATGAAATGGTTAAGGATAATTTGCGTATCCCGGAGGAGATCAAGGATGTAATACTTATGCATCATGAGAGAGAAAATGGGTCGGGTTACCCTTTGGGTGCTAATGGCGAACGGCTAAGCATATATACAAAAATAGTTGCCGTTGCGGATGTGTATGACGCCATGACTTCGGACAGGCCCTACAAGAAAGCCCTGACGCCATTTGACGCCTTTGAAGAGTTTTATTCTGTATGCAGGGATACTTTGGATATGCACATTGTCAATACACTGCTTTACAATCTGTCCAGATACTATATAGGTAGCAGGGTTTTGCTAAGCAACGGTCAAACGGGCAATATAGTTTATATACCGCCGGAGTGCATGAGTAAGCCTATAGTAGATACAGGCATGGATTTTATTGACTTATCCAAGGAACAAGG
>JAQUCT010000006.1:19214-67834 GCA_028686075.1 Bacillota bacterium | reverse complement strand
CTTAACATTAATCTTTCCCAATTTGGGCAGCTCTATTTGTTCGGTAAATCGTCGCCATTGGTAATTCTGTATATAATTCTATCAAATTCCGTAGATACATATTATACTTTTTGCAGATTCTATAAATAAAGATCCTTCGCTGTCGCTCAGGATGACAGAATAGTCGCTCAAAATGATAAAAAAAGAAGGACTTCCATATACGGGCAGTCCTCCACTCAGTGTGCCTCTGCGGCGTAATGCCGCAAGCCGGCTCCCTTGCCGGCGACTGCTGCTGCCATGCAATTCAGACAGAACCATCCCCCACCGGTAACCAGTATTTGTAACTGTGTCCGGCGGCTACTTCACGTCCCTCCCTGCGACACAGCAAGCTGCCTCTATGGCCTTGTATCTCCCAGGGTAATATCCCTCTGCCGGAACAGCACCTCGTAGGTTTTAGGCCCCACAACCCCGTCGGCCGGAAGGCCAAAGTCCTGCTGGAAGTCCATGACCGCCTGCTCAGTCAGGGAATCATATTCGCCGGTTATATTCCCCCTGTAGTATCCCAGTATCTGAAGGATTCTTTGCACCTCTGCTATGTCTTCACCGGGTTCAACCCCTACCCTCAGTATCCTGCCGGTGAAGGCGGCACCGGTTATTCTTACCGGTGTTCCCAACGGAACTATATCATACAGTTCATTCACGTCCTCGTTGTACATCCTGATACAGCCGTGGCTGGCGGCAGTGCCTATGGACGACGGGTTGTCTGTGCCGTGTATCCCATATCCGCCCCAGGGCACGTTTATCTTCATCCACCGGGTTCCGAAGGCCCCTCCGGGATTCATTGTCTTTTGAATAATCCTCCAATCCCCAAGGGGTGTCGGCGTGGAGGGTGCTCCTACTGCGACAGGATAAGACCTCACAATATTTCCGTTCTGGTTCAAAGTCAGCGTAAAATTGATGGTATCAATGTAAATGCTGTACCCTTCGGTGGGCACTTCTATTTCGTCCTCCGGTCCCAGGCCTATGGCGTTATAGGTATCCGGCCCTACTATGCCGTCCACCAGTATTCCGAAGTCCTCCTGGAATGCCCTAACCGCACCCTCGGTCTCCAAATCGTATACGCCGTCTATTTCTCCGTCATAAAACCCAAGTTCCGAGAGCCTCTGCTGCACGTATTCAACATCCGGCCCCGTCATAGGCGGGTCTGTTACCCTTAAATACCTGGAAGCATATATCAAATCAAATCACCTCCACTCCATATTATTAATGGCGATTAGCATTGTTGCTTATTATGCTTCAACAGACATAGGAACCGTCTCCTTAGTTAGCGACCAAAGGAACCGTCCCTCTGGTTAGGAACCGTCCCTCTGGTTTGTATTTAAAAAAGCCAAACGACATGTTACAATAGGATTATACTATTACATACAGAAGTGGAGCGTATTAAAAATGGAGCAAACAACAAGCAACCTACGGAACAGACAAAGAACCATTGCAGTACTGTATCTGGTAATGGCATCGATACTGTGGAGCCTGGGCGGAGTAATGATTAAGGGAGTGGAGGGCAACCCCCTGGCCATAGCCGGCATGAGAAGCGTCTTTGCTTCCCTTCTTTTTTGGGCGATTATCCGAAAACCCAAATTCACCTGGTCTAGGGACCAGATACTGTGTGCCTTTGCCTATGCAGCAACCGTTATTCTATTTGTTATAGCAAACAAGATGACTGCGGCGGCCAATGTGATACTGCTGCAATATACCGCACCTATATACGTTGCGCTGTTTGGCTTTCTTGTTTTGAAGGAAAGAACCACCGGGTTAGATTGGATAACCATTTTTATAGTGGTAGCCGGAATGGCACTGTTCTTCGCAGACGATCTGGACACAAGGGGCCTTTGCGGCAATATCCTATCGGTAATAGACGGCATTACCTATGCCGCTGTTATACTGCTCATGCGAAAACAAAAAAATGAAGGGTCCCTCGACGCGATACTGCTGGGAAACATACTTACCGCGGTAATTGGCCTTCCATTTGCAGCGCAGTCGCCTCCTTCGGCCTCAACCATGATATCACTAGTAATTATGGGTGTATTTCAGTTGGGGCTACCCTATTTACTTTTCGCCCTGGCCATTAAATCGGTGTCTGCCCTTGATGCGGCCCTTATTCCTGTAATAGAACCTGTTCTTAACCCAATCTGGGTGTTCCTTTTGATGGGAGAAGTGCCGGGTAAATGGGCTCTTCTGGGCGGTGCAATAGTGTTCTCTGCCATAACCTTTCGCTGCCTTTACACGGCAGTAAAATCCAAAGAAGAAAGTATTGTGGATTATTCGGAAAAATAGTGCAATTCTATGCAATTTTATTGACCTATGCCATTTACCTTTGAATACTTTTGTCATATAATAAAATTAACTTCTATATGCAACGCATTTAAAACTTTGCATCTCCTAGTGTGTCATCCTGAGCGATAGCGAAGGATCTTTCTCCAAATAAGATTCTTCGGGCTTCGCCCTCTTAAACGACAGAGTCGGATTCTTTGGGCTTCGACCTCAGAATGACAGATAAAGAAATTTAATACTATTAGTGCATTATATATAAATTACGGGGGAAACAAAAGAAAAAGCCTGGGGAGGGATTGATGCCTTTGTTGAAAAGTATATTAACCTTGATAATGGTTGTTATTGTAGGGTTTTCAAGCTCCAGTCTGCCCATTGAGGTCAACCGGCTTTTGTACATACCCGTAGAGCAGTCGATAAGCTATTCTTTTCAGCCTGCCCACACAGAAGTTTTCAACCCGGATACAATAAATTTTTCAATAAATACTACCAACACCAACGTAACTATCAGAAATAATCCAGGAAACAATTTAAAAGTAGAGGCATTCAAAGATGGAAATCTGCTGGAAAATCTGGAATACGTCGAGCTAGATAGCGGTAATATGGACCAGGATATTCTAATCGCAAGGGACAGCCCTCTTTTTGTTCAAATAGACATATCCCAAAAAACTACCGGACTCCCCGACGGAGAATACCTGTTCCGGTTCTACAGCGAAAACGAAAGGTTGAAGGAGATTGACCCTCTGGAGTTAAAGGTAGGCTACAAATCCGACCCACAGTACTATAAAAGTCTTAATTATCATCCCAAGGACAGTATGGGCATTAAGCTGTATTTCCCTAGCACCGACGGCAAATACCTGATACCGGTAACCAGATTTGTTCCATATAACGATGCCATACTAACAAAGACAATGGAGAACCTGGCTGTGGGCGCAGACCCTGCGACTACTCTACAGACCGGTACAATAATACCGGATTTCATTAAGGTGTATTACTCGGGTACTACAGTACACGTTGTGCTGGACCCCGATTCGGAAAAGCTTAAGGATAACGAAGGCCTGGTTATGGCCCTCGATTCCATTGTGTATACAATGACAGAGATACCTCAAATGAGGCGGGTACAGTTCCTGCTGGATGGAAAAAGGGTGGACGACCTTGTACCGGGCGTGGCGGTGAGAAACCCGTGGTCGCCGGATACAAACCCAGCTGCATATCTGCCCTATAATACCTTCGACAGATATCTTCTGTTCCCGTACAGACCGGACACCTCCGAAACGGAAACCATTAGGGACCAATGCCATATACTATTTGATACTCTTAAGGAAGGTCTGCCGGATGACCCTATGGCTGAGACGGTTGTGCCCGATGATGTGGAGCTTCTGAACGTGTATTTCTTAAACGGTACGTTAAAACTGGATTTTAACGATGCCTTTCTTGAAGCATACAGCGATGAAAGACACAAGCAACATATGATGATGGATTCCGTGCTGTACACCTTCAGTTCCATCGAAACGGTGAGAAATATTCAGATATTGATTGACGGCAGTGACGGGTATTCTTTTGCCGATTACAGCCTATCAAAACCGCTAACCCAGCCACTGTACCTAAACCCGGAAAAACATTAGCAGACAGCTTACTGTCTGCCTTACCATCTGTTCCACCGGAATATTACCTGCCCCCTGTCTATCATACCCAGCAGGCGGTTTTTAAGCCATTCCCTTATTACAAAACGGGTGCCGGGCATAACCAGCAGAAAGCCCAGGGTATCGGTTATAAGCCCGGGGGTTAGCAACATTGCTCCCCCCACCAGTATACAAAGCCCGTCTATCATAGGATTGCCAGGTAGCCTTCCCTCCTGCATTTCCAGCTGTATCTGCCTGAATACGCTCATTCCCTGGCTTTTAGCAAGGTAAGCCCCAGCTATACCGGTGACCAGAACTATAAGCACGGTATAACCTGCCCCTATGTATTGTCCCAGCTTTATAAGAAGGAGCAATTCAATAAGCGGAACGATTGTAAAAAGCATCATTAACCGAAACAGCACTTTGTCACCCTCCGTCCTACAGACAGTCTTCAAGCTTTGCATAATACTCAGGACATCGTTTCTTAACGTTTACCGGTTTTAAGGTTTTTGCGTCCGCAAAGGCGTGGGTTGTGCCGCCCCAGGCCAGCAAAACACCGTCTTCCTCCCTTATTAATTCATAGGCAAAGGCTATCCTTACTCCCGTCAACTTACTTATACCGGTTCTTACAAGCACTAGGTCGTCATACCTAGCCGGTACTTTATAGGTGCACCGGCTTTCTACAACCGGCAGCATAATGCCCTGTTCTTCCAGGTCTTTATAGCTTAAACCGAGGGACCTTATGAATTCGTTCCTTCCAATCTCAAACCAGGAATAGTAATTGCCGTAGTACACTACTCCCATTTGATCGGTATCCCTGTATATAGCCCTCACCCGGGCATCCCATGTATACACGTTACGCACCCCCGCTACATGACTGTTGCTACACCTCTGTATATTAGGCCGGTGGTCCCGTCCACCGTCACAATTTCACCGTCCTCCAACAATTCAAATGCCTTCGCCGCACCCACCACGGTGGGCTTGCCTAGATTGAGACCTATTATGGCAGCATTGGAAGTAAGTCCGTCCTCCTCGGCTATAATTGCGGAGGCCATTTCCATATAAGGCATCATTTCCTTCTCCCCGGCCTTTATTACCAGTACGTTTCCGGGCTGGAACCTGTCCCCTTCTGAAACGGGGTCGGTCATAAACACTACCTTGCCAAAGGCGGACCGGTTGCCCACCCCCTTGCCCTTAGTGAGCACCGTGGCAACGGTATGTACCCTTATAAGATTGGTGGTGCCGGTAACCGCCGTCGGAACCCCCGCGGTAAGCACTACAAGGTCCCCTTCTTTTATGTATCCGGCAGCCATCGCAGCCTTAACGCTTGTATCAAGGGTATCGTCGGTATTCTCCGAGGGCTTGGCCAATACCGGATACACACCCCAGGATAAGTTCAGTTGCCTTACCACCTTCTCGTTGGGCGTGCTGCCCACTATAGCAGACCGGGGACGATACTTGGACACCATCCTTGCTGTGTAACCCTTATGGGTGGCAGTAATGATAGCCGCTGCCTTAAGGTCCCGGGCTATTGTGCATGTTGCATGACTTACAGCATTTGTTACGGTTGCATCCTTACCCCCCGCGGCTTCACTAAGCAGCATCCCGAAGTTATAGGATTCCTCCACCCTTGCTGCAATCCTGGCCATGGTTCGGATGGCTTCCACCGGGTATTTACCCGCGGCGGTCTCCCCCGAAAGCATTATGGCATCGGTACCGTCCAGCACAGCGTTGGCCACGTCCGCCACCTCAGCCCTGGTGGGTCTGGGGTTTCTCATCATTGAATCCAGCATCTGGGTGGCCGTTATAACCGGTTTGCCGGCCAGGTTGCATTTTTTTATCATTTCCTTCTGCAACACCGGCACCCCCTCGGTGGGCATCTCCACTCCCAAATCCCCCCGGGCTACCATTATCCCGTCCGCAACCTCCAGTATCGCGTCCAGATTGTCTACCCCCTGCTGATTCTCTATCTTGGCGATTATTTTAATATGACCGCCGCCATTTTCTTCTAGTATCCTTCGTATTTCAAGTATATCCTCCGGTTTCCTTGTAAAGGAGGCGGCTATAAAATCCATATCGTTTTCTATGCCAAACAGTATATCCTCCCTGTCTTTTTCGCTTATGGCCGGAAGCCTCACCAAGGCACCGGGGAGATTAACTCCCTTGTTGTTGGTTATCTCGCCGCCGTTTTCCACCCGGCACACCACGTCTTCGTCCTTGACTTCCTCAACCCGAAGTTCCAAAAGCCCATCGTCAAGGAGTACCTTGTATCCAATGTACACATCCCCCGGAAAGCCTTCATATGTAACGCTAACTATACTGTCGCTACCTTCCACCTCCCGAGTGGTAAGGGTAAAGGTCTTGCCCTCCCTTAGGACCGCTCTGCCGCCCGCAAAGGTCTTAACCCTTATCTCTGGTCCCTTTGTGTCCAGCAGCAGGGCAACCGGCCTTCCAATGTCCTCTCTTAGTTTCTTAACCTTGTTCAGCATATCAAAGTGCTGGGGATGGCTGCCGTGGGAGAAATTAAGCCTCGCCACGTCCATACCGCCCTCTATCATTTTCCTTAATATCCCCATATCCTCGGTGGCTGGCCCGAGGGTACAGACAATCTTTGTCTTACGCATAAACCTTCCTCCTATATAGAGAGTATTCTGGCCAATGAATATATCTCACTGGAAAACTCCTTTTTCGCCGATAAAACCTCATCGAAATCAAAGGCCCTTATTTCGCTGCGGTACTGAGCCGTCATTTTGGAGGTCTCGCCCTCCATTAGCAATTCCACCGCCTTTGCGCCCAGCCTGCTGGCCAGTATCCGGTCAAAAGCACTGGGGCTGCCTCCCCTCTGCACATGACCCAGTATGGTTACCCGGGTTTCAACGCTTATCTTTTCTTCGATGGCCTTTGCCATTTCAAAGGCTCCGCCTACCCCTTCCGCCAGTATTATTATGCTGTGAAGCTTGCCCCGGTTCCGGCCGTGCATAATCCTTTTGCAAACGTCCTCCACATTGGCGTTGACCTCGGGGATAATTATGCTTTCCGCCCCGCCCGCCAGACCGGCATAAAGGCTGATATCTCCAGAATTCCTGCCCATTACCTCTATAATGTTTGCCCTGTTGTGGGAGGACGTTGTATCCCTTATCCTTCCAATGGCTTCTACCACGGTATTCACTGCCGTGTCAAACCCGATGGTATAGTCGCAGTAGGGTATGTCGTTGTCTATGGTCCCCGGTACGCCCACCATCTGGGCACCCATATCCGCGAGGTCCCTGGCACCCCTGAAGGAACCGTCCCCGCCTATAATCACAAGCCCTTGGATACCGAATACCTCCATCATGTTCAGGGCCTTTTCTTTTCCCTCGGGAGTGGTAAATTCATAACTTCTGGCGGTCTGCAAAATGGTACCACCCCGGTGGATTATATCCGCCACCGAAGACAGCGACATTTCAAATATTTCTCCCTTAATAAGCCCTTCATAGCCCTTCCTTACACCCAAAACCTTTAAACCATTAAATATGCCGGTCCTTACCACCGCCCTTATGGCGGCATTCATGCCCGGTGCATCACCGCCGCTTGTGAGAACCGCTATGTTTTTATTTCTCATATGTACCAATTCCTACCCCCATCCCTGGATAATACTCCATATGCCCGCCCGGTAAAGACAATCCTTTGCTTCCTCAATTTCGCTTTCGGGAACTAACACCTCGTAATAGCCTTCGCAGCATGAACACTTCTGACCGGGTCTTATCTTAACCAATATACATTCCTCTTCCAGGATGTCCTTTATCCTCTCGGCCGTTTCCCGGTCTGCAGCCATATAAACAACCGTCCACATGGTCACACCACCTATTGAGAGATTTCCAGAATAAAATTTTTCATTCCTATTATACCATATATAGAATCCCAACTGCTAAAGGGGCCTTTAACAAATCTTAATGTGCGAGTTTCCGAGTATGCCCTCCAGTCTTCCTATGAGACTATCCTCCGCCATAACCCATAGGTCTCTGCCCGCCATCATGGGCTTTTTGCCCCGTTCCTCAAAGCAAATAAGGACCGGAACATTACCCCTTTTAGCCTGCCGCAGTACCTCCTTTATTTCCTCCAGCGTCCCGGAGGAAGAGCCTTTGGGTATTTTTAGGTACAGCTTGCCCTCGGAACCTTGGGCCCCTTTGTCCCCTTCCCCTGTTGGCATGGGTCTTATGCTTTCGCAGACTATCTTAGGCTCCTCATCCTCCCTTAGGCTTAATCGACCCTCAGCTACAATTATACTGTCCTCTGCCAGAAGTTCCATGCGAGACCTGTAGAGCTTCGGGAATACTATTAGTTCAACGGTACCGTAAAGGTCCTCAAGGGTCACAAAGGCCATCAATTCATCATTCTTTGTAGTCTTTTGTTTCCTGTCCACAATCATACCCGCAATCCGCACAATGCTGCCATCGGTAAGGGCTGAAATCTTCCCGCTCACCCGGTTTTCCTGTTCGCCCAAAAGCCCCAGCTGGTAAGTGTTAATCGAGGAACTTGCCTTAAGCCGATCTCTATAATCGTCCAACGGGTGTCCGCTTATATAAAGCCCCAGCATTTCTTTTTCGAAACTAAGCAGGGTCTTTTTATTAAACTCCTCTTTATCCGGCAGGTAATCCTTTGGTGCCACTGAGTCTCCGCCACCTTCTGCTGCATCGAACAGCGAAATCTGACCCTTTATATTGTTCTTTTTAATCTGCGAAACACTGTCGGCAATCCTCTCGTACACCGCCATGTATTGGGAACGGCACCCTTCAAGGGAATCCAGGGCACCGGCCTTTATAAGGCTTTCCAGGGTCCTTTTGTTGACATGGGTCATGTCCACCCTGTCGCAGAGGTCCGAAAGGCTTAAGAACCTTCCGCCCCTGTGCCGGGCATCAATTATGGACTTAACAGCACTTAGGCCTATATTTTTGACCGCCGCCAGCCCGAACCGGATTCTATCCTCCACCACGGTAAAGGCGGCTTCGCTCTCGTTTATATCAGGAGGCAGGACCTCTATGCCCATCCTGCTACAGCATTCAATATACTGCGAGACCTTTTTGCTACTACTCATTATACTGGTCAGAAGGGCGGCCATAAACTCTACCGGATAATAGCATTTCAGCCAGGCAGTTTGATAAGCCAGTGCCGCATAGGCTGCTGCGTGAGATTTGTTGAAGGCATATTTTGCAAAGTCTATCATGTCGTTGAATATTTCGTTTGCTGTCTTCTCGTCAATGCCCCTACGCAGCGCACCCTCCACAAGCACCTTACCGTCTTCTGAGATGCCGTATATAAAGTTTTTACGCTCCTGTTCCATGACGTCCATCTTCTTTTTGCTCATAGCCCTGCGGACTAAATCCGACCGGCCGTAGGAATAACCTCCCAATTCTCTTACTATCTGCATTACCTGCTCCTGATATACTATACACCCATAGGTTACGTCCAGTATTTTTTCCAGCATAGGGTGTTTGTACTTAACGTTATCGGGATTGTTCTTGTTGCTTATATACAAGGGAATCTGATCCATAGGCCCCGGACGAAAGAGGGCTACTCCGGCTATTATATCCTCAAAACTGTCCGGCTTTAAGTCCCTCATAAAGCTTTTCATGCCCGCGCTTTCAAGCTGGAATACCCCATCGCTGTCACCGCTGCCTATAAGGTTGAACACCTTCCCGTCGTCGTAGGTGAGGCTGTTAAGGTCCGGCCTTACCCCGGGGGTGTTTTCTATACTATCCAGTGTATCCCTTATTACGGTAAGGGTTCTCAAACCCAGAAAGTCCATCTTTAGCAGCCCTAATTCCTCCAGGTTTCCCATGGGGTACTGGGTGGTTATCCCGCTGTCCTGCCTGTAAAGGGGCACGTATTCCTCTATAGGCTCCTTTGATATAACCACCCCGGCGGCATGGGTGGACGCGTGCCGCGGCATACCCTCAACCGCCCTGGCCATATCTATTAGGTATTTTACCCGGCCATCCTGCCTATACATATCTGTAAGATAGGGGTTAACCTCCAGGGCCCTGTCTATGGTGATACCCAGTTCCATCGGAATCTGCCGGGCTATCGCGTCCACCTCGCGGTAGGACATGTTTATGGCCCTTCCCACGTCCCGAATGGCCGCCCTTGCGGCCATTGTACCAAATGTTATTATCTGGGCCACCCTGTCGGCACCGTATTTTTTTACCACGTATTCTATTACCTCTTCCCGTCTTTCAAAGCAAAAATCTATATCAATATCCGGCATGGTTATCCTGTGGGGATTTAAAAACCTTTCGAAAATAAGGTTATACTTTAAGGGGTCTATGTTGGTAATGTGCAGACAGTAGGACACCAGACTGCCTGCCGCAGAACCCCTTCCCGGTCCCACCATTATCCTTTTCTCCCTGGCAAACTTGATAAAGTCCCAAACAATTAAGAAATAGTGGGAATACCCCATTGCCTTTATGGTCTCCAGTTCGTATTCCAGCCTCTCGGTCATCCATTCATCCCTTTTGGCATACCTCTCCTCAAAGCCCCGGTAGGCAAGGTCCCTTAGATAGCTGTCCGCCGTATAACCCTGGGGCAACTCAAAGTAGGGCAAATGAATGGTCCCAAAATCCAGCCGGACACTACATCTGTCCGCTATCCGTGCAGTATTGTCCAAAGCCTCGGGTGTTTCCAGAAACAGTGCCCTCATCTCCTCCTCCGACTTCATATAGAACTCGTGGTTGGGGAACTTGAGCCTGTCCTCCCGGTCCACGGTTTTACCCGTTTGTATGCAAAGGAGTACATCATGGGATTCCCAGTCCTCTTTGTTGGTGTAATGAATATCGTTGGTAGCAGCAAGTGGAAGGCCCGTCTCACTGCTAAGCCTTATCAGGTCGGGGATTATTCTCTTTTCCTCCTCTATGCCCTGGTTTTGTATCTCCAGATAAAAGTTGTCCCGGCCAAATATATCCATGTACATAAGAGCGGTTTCCTTTGCCCTTTTGTAATTGCCTTCAAGGAGCCTTTGCTGGATTTCACCGGCTATACAGCCGCTCAGGCAGATAAGCCCCTCCGCATACTTTTTCAAAACGCCTGTATCCACCCTGGGTTTATAGTAAAACCCCTCCAGGTACCCCGCCGATACAATCTTCATAAGGTTCCTGTACCCGGTATTGTTCTCTGCCAACAGCACAAGATGGTACTGATCGGAATCCAGTCTTGGGTCCTTATCCGCCATTGTCCTCATTGCTATATATACTTCGCAGCCTAATATGGGCTTTATGCCCCTTCTTACCGCCTCCTTGTAGAAATTGACGGCACCGAACATGCAGCCGTGGTCGGTTATGGCCAGGGCGTCCATGCCCAGTTCCTTCGCCTTGTCAAGCAGGTCTTCCACCCTGCCGGCACCGTCCAGCAGGCTGTATTCGGTATGGACATGAAGATGGGTAAAAGCCATCCCTGCATCACCACCTATCTTTTAATATAACTGGCCGTCATCATGGCCTTCATAACCGGCAGGCCCTCCTTCAAAATGGAGGCGTCCATATTGCAGGAGTTTCTTCCCAGTTCGGTTATTCTGACCGAAATCTCAATTGATTCCCCAAGCTGCACCGGTTTTGAATAGTACACTGTAAAGGTGTTTATGAAACATTCATAGCCCTTGGTCTTTCTTACGGTAGCCCCCGCCGCCTGCGATATGAGTGCCACCAGTGCTCCCCAACTGCCGGTGCCTATATTGTTAAGCATTATGGGGTCAACCTGACCCTTAAGCTTTACGCCGTCTCTGGTCTCCTCGGTTTCCAGCGTGCCAAACAGCAATTCCTCCATTGTTCTGCCCACCTGGGGCTGGTTTTTGCGATGCTGTAGTGCCTTAATGACATCCTGTCGGCTGACAATCCCTATAAGGCGCCGACCCTCCAACACCGGAAGCATTTCTATGCCCTCCCACACCATTATGTGGGCTGTATAGGCCACGGAGGAATTGGGCCCTATTGTAATGGGGTTGGACGTCATCAGGTTTTCGATTCTGCATCCGTCTTTTTGCCCCGCAACGTCCTTTGCCGAGACAATTCCCACCAGCCTGCCGTCATCGTCCACCACCGGGAAACGGGTATGGGACGTATCCCGCACAAGCTTCCGCCAATAGCCTACACTGTCGCTTATATTGAGCGTATACGGATTTTCCACCAGTATATCCTCAACCAGTACTATGTCCTTTCTAACCATCCTGCTGTTTATCGCTTTGTTTATAATTGTAGCCACTGTAAAGGTGTCGTAGCTGCAGTTCATAATAGGTAGCTCTTTTATATTTGCCTTTGTTTTTATCTCATCGCTGCAATCGAAACCCCCTGTTATAAGCACCGCACAGTCCTTTTCCAGTGCTAGGTCGAACATTTCCTCCCTGTCTCCGACGATGAGCAAGTTATTGCTCTCCAGATACTTCTCTGCGCCTACGGTGGTCATGGCACCTATTATAAAATTGTTCAGGTATTTGTGCAGTCCCTCCCTGCCGGCCAAGATATTCCCTTCCACTATATTGAGAATCTCGGCAAAGGTCAGCTTCTTTATATCCTTTTCCTCTTCGGTGTTAAGACGCACTGTCCCAATCCTGGGGATGGAGGATACCAACCCATCCGCTTCGGCTGTCTTAATTGCCCGGTATGCAGTACCTTCGCTTACCCCCATTCTTTCCGCCACAGTCCTCACCGATATGCGGTCACCGCTCTGCAAGGACTTGATGTATTCAATAATCCTACTGTGTTTTGTCATGCTATCAACCCCTAGTATGTTTTATATATATTTAAGCCAAAGCTTTATAAAAACCCGGACCGGACCCCCTCTGCGGTTCCCTGCACTTAAGAAGAGCCCTTACCTTCTGTCCCTTAAAGCCCTTATATCCTCGGCCAGTTCTTCAATCCTCCTCAAACGATGGTTGACACCGGATTTGCCCAGGGTCGGGGTCAGCATCTGCCCCAACTCTTTTAGGCTTGCATCCGGATAGTTCAGACGAAGCTCAGCAACCTCCCTCAGGTTTGGTGGCAGTCTGTTCAACCCGACGCTGTCCCTTATATACTCAATATTCTCTGTTTGCTTTACCGAAGCGTTTATCGTTTTGGTAATGTTTGCAGTCTCGCAGTTGACTATCCTGTTTACGTTATTTCGGACGTCCTTGTATATCCTTATGTTTTCAAACTTAAGCAGTGCGTTATAAGCACCCATTATATTCAGCATGTCAACGATCTGCTCGCCTTCCTTGACATATACGACGTAATTTCCCTTTCTCTCAACTATTTTGGAGTTTAATTCGAACCGATTAGCAAGCCTTTTCAGGTCCTCAGCATGCTGCCCACTGTTTGTAACAAACTCCAAATGGTAGGCCTTACCGGGGTTGCTTACCGAACCACCGCCCAGAAAGGCTCCCCGGAGATATGCCCTGATGCAGCACCGGTTTTCTATCATTTCCTTAGGTATAGAATAGTTTAAGCCGATGCCAACCTTTTGCCCGTCTATGAGCACACCGGTATCTCCCAGCACCCTTTTGGCACCCATTGCGGCGGTAATCTCCATTATATAGCTGTTGTTCTTTTTTAGATGCTTATTTTTACGCACCATAATCGCTACGTTTAAACCGTAAAGCTTCTTAAGAAGCGTAAAGACCTTTCTGGCGATGGCTGCGTTTTCGGTCACCATCCGAAGGCTTACGGTCTGCGAACCGTGAAATCTTATTATGCCACCCATCCGCACCATGGCAGACAGCTCCGCTACCTGGCAGCACCGGTTTTCAGGTATGACTCTGGAAAGCTCATTCTTTGCGGCAGAGGAAAAGGACATTAGGGATTCCTCCTTTCTACCTGTTAATAATGTCCACAATCCTTGGTCTGTTTCTTCCGCTGTGGGCAAGCCGTCCCCCTACCATCTTCAGAATAAAATAGAACAAAATAAGGGCGGTTACACCGAACACGAGCCCCGTTAAATTGGCGTCCATCCCCGGATACAATCTATGCATAAGCTTACCGCCGTACACCATCCCGACCACCATCATTATAAGTGGAAGGAGATAGGTAAAGGCGGCGATGGTTGCTATACCACCGCCTGCCGCCTGAATCCTGACGATATCCCCCACCCGGGCGTTTACCGGATTATCAAGCTGCACGGTTATCCCGGTGCCCGAGCAGCCCAGCTTGCAGCCGGCACAGTTTTCGCCGCAGGACCCGGTTCTTGCAATCTCAACATCCACCCGGTTCCCTTTAACCTTGCGCACTATGCCCACCTGATGAACCTTGCCCATCTAAAAGCCCTCCGTTCCGGTTTCATTATGCGCTTTCTTCGTCCACTCTGCCACCCGAAATTACCGACTGGTTGTTTATCGCCTGGCCGTTTGCCACCAACTGGAATTCGCAGCCCAGGTACCTTGCGGCGTTTTCGCACATTATCATCCTCGTCATATAAATCTGCATAAACTCCATAATGGAAGATGTTTTGTCCATTTCGATGGAAAACTGTATTATTTTCCTGTCAGAATCAACCACAACCTTGGACTGCCTTATCGCGTAGTTTACCCTGTCATGTATATCCTCTGAATTGTATTTTCCCCTTCCAACTCTGGTTCTGTGAGCATCGCTCTTATCGGCGATAATTATAGCGGCCGCAACCTCGTTGACCACCGATCCGGTTTCCTCCTCATGGTTCCCTATGGAGGAAGTGATCATGCATATTTCGTCCATATCCATACCCATTTCCATCAGCAGTGGAAACGCCAGACATGCCCCGGTGGGACCGTGGTTTTTCCTATTAACGGAGTTACCAATATCGTGAATATAGCCGGCAATGGCGGACAGTTCCCTGACCCGTTCCGGGTACCCCAGTCGGGTGAGAATATTCCTCGCCGTGGAACTCACGTATGAACAATGCCGTATGCCGTGCTCTGTATAGCCCTTAGCCTCCATGCATTTACCGGCCCATTTTATAAACGTGCAAAATTTGTCGTTTGCTTTAATATCCTTGAGAGTAATCATAACCTGACCCCCATATTATTATTGGTTTACCATGTAATCTAATACTATCATATTATTATACAATATTAAAAGTGGATAAGAAAAGGCTCAAAAAAGGACCGTTATTAAAAGAATGCCTTACCTTCCATAAATTAAAGCTCTTTCGAGGGGATAAAAAAGGCGTCGTATTATATAAACTATTGTTGAAGATTATTATTATATATACCGTGCTTAAGTCTTTACATCTTCTGACGTGTCATCCTGAGCGATCCTTTTGTCATCCTGAGCGTTAGCGAAGGATCCTATCCAAGAAGATTCTTCACTACGTTCAGAACGACAAAGTCGGATTCTTCGGGCTCCGCCCTCAGAGTGACGGGTAAAGAAATGTAATAATATTAATATGTTGTTTATATTGTAAGTTCTGAAAAAAGGAGGCTAAACCATGATTAACGAAAGATTTATAATACAGCTTCAGGGTAAAAATTTTGTAACCTACGAAGGCCTGCTGGATGAAGCCCACCGCCAGGGCCTTGAATCGATAAAAGTAGATGTTATACAGCTGCCCTCGGATGAAAACCGGATGACCGCGGTATGCAAGGCAATAGCCAAGACCGGCGACAGGACTTTTTCCGACTTCGGCGATGCCAGCCCCTCGTCGGTAGGCCACAACCTTGTGCCTCACATACTTAGGATGGCATCCACCCGGGCGAAGGCCAGAGCACTCAGGGATATGACAAATATCGGTATTACGGCTGTTGAGGAACTGGACCTGGGTGATAAGGATAACGAGCAGGCCCCCAACCGGAAGTATAAGACCCATGAAATCCCTAAAGGCTCTCCCGACGACCCGAACGGTAACCAGCCAGCTCCCACCAGGCGACAGATGCAGACTATAAATGATTTATCCCAGAGCCTCAACATACCAATAGATACGGATAAACTTAATAAAAAAACCGCAGGGGACCTGATAGCTCACCTGCTGGACGAAAAGTATAAAAGGAACTAAATATAACGCATTTAAGACTTTAACTCTCCTAGCGTGTCATCCTGAGCGATCCTTTTGTCAGAATGACAAGCAAAAAAGCGTAGTTTTTCAGCAGTCTTCAGGACGGACTGTCAGTGTTTGCTGGTCAGATGATAATAGTACTCCAGCAGGTTGAGACCGTTTCCGGCGATTAGCTTCGTGATAAGATGGGCAAGCTGCATTGAATCATGCCTTAAGTATTCCCCCTGCACTGAGACCAGGTCCTGAGAAATGACCTTTATGCCGGACCTTATCCTTTCACCGTCAATTTCAACTGGCCCCGAACCGTCCCCCGCATACCTTTTAAGATGCATACCTTCAATACTACCGCTGTTTACTATAACCATGTCCAGTATCTTTCTCCCCGCATGCTCTTCCAATGCCCTAATATGGTCGGCGGCTGAAAAGCCGTCGGTTTCACCGGGCTGTGTCATTATATTGCACACATATATCTTGGGTGCCTCCGACCGGTGCAAACAGTCCGTAATACCATCCGCCAGTAGATTTGGCATAATGCTGGTATAAAGGCTGCCGGGCCCGAGTACTACCACATCAGCACTCTCTATGGCCTCCAACACCTCAGGCAGGGGTTTGGGGTGCTCGGGTCTTACAAAAACCCTTTCAATGGGCGAATCGTGTTCCAGCGCCTGTACCGGTATGTTGGATTCTCCCTTTACGACAGCACCGTTTTTCAACTGTGCATACAGGACGGTATCCTCAAGGGTAATGGGAAAGACCTGGCCCGTAACCGCAAGAACCTGGGATATTCGCTTTACCGCCTCTTCAAAGTTCACCGAAATACCGTTCATAGCGGCTATGAATAGATTCCCGAAACTCTGGCCGGCAAGCCGGCCCTTTTTAAACCTGTACTGAAGCAACTGCTCCATCACCGGTTCGGTATCCGCCAGTGCAAGGATACAGTTCCTAATATCCCCCGGCGGCAGCATCCCCAGGTCGGTCCTTAAGACCCCGGAGCCTCCTCCGTCATCGGATACAGTGACCACTGCGGTGATATTATGCGTAAAGTTTTTAAGGCCCCGCAGCAGTACCGACAGCCCGGTGCCGCCGCCAATCACAACCACCCGCGGGCCTCTCATCAGAATTCTTTTATGTATTATCTTTCTATTGCTTTCCGGCCTCCCGAAACCCAGGCCTTTTACCGCACCAAGCATGGGTACGCGGCCCACAAATCCCTTAAGGGCTATGTATACGGCCAAGGCCCCGGCAGCAAGAATGGCTCCCATAGCCCAGCCGCTAATCGCTCCAAGGCCCAACCTTATTAAAACGCCGGACAGTCCCGTCCCGAGCAGCAGTATTCCAATCAGGCCTAATAACAGCCACCTCTTTATTTTAAGGCCCGGTTTTAAAAAGTCTAATAAATTCATCGGTTTTCATCCCTCGCAGCGGATTTACCTATATCCCTGTGGTCCGTGATTACCCGATGGTTGTTTCGCTTAAGTTGGTCATGCAGCGCATTGGCTATTATTACAGACCTGTGTCTTCCTCCGGTACAGCCGATACCGACAACCAGGTTGGATTTGCCCTCTCGTATATAATTAGGTATAAGAAATTCCATAAGGTCATGCAGTTTTGCCAAAAACTTCTTTGTATCCTGCGACCGCATTACGTATTCCTTCACTGCTGGATTCTCACCGCTGTAATCCCTTAGAACCTCGTTATAATAGGGGTTGGGTAAAAACCTGACATCGAAAATTAGGTCAGCGTCGAGGGGTATGCCATGCTTGAAACCGAAGGAGACCACCGACACCAGAAGTCCCTCCTTCTTCCCTTCCCCCTGGAATACGTTGGCCAGCTCCTCCTTAAGCTGTCTTGGTCTTAAATTGGTTGTATCTATTATATAGTCTGCCCTTTGTCTTATGGCACCAAGCCGTTCCCTTTCTTCCTCTATCCCTTTTAGCACCCTGTCCTCTGGGGCCAGAGGATGTCTTCTTCTGCTTTCCTTGAACCTCTTTACAAGAGCCTCTTCGGAGGCTTCCAGGAACAGTATCTCCAGGCGTATACCCTCATTTTCAAGTTCATCAAGGCTAGAGAGGAGTTCATTGAAAAATTCGCCCCCCCTTATATCTATAACCAAAGCAATTTTGTCTATTTTACCGACGGTTTGATAGCAAAGCTCGGCAAATTTGGATATAAGCACCGGCGGCAGGTTGTCAACGCAAAAAAACCCCAGGTCCTCCAGACTCCTTACCGCTTCGGTTTTTCCCGCCCCCGACAAACCGGTAATAACAACAAACCTCATACCTTTCCCCCCTCTTCCTTTACATTTATTATATCCCCGGGGGTAAGACCCGCCTTTAAGGCCACCTCCACCGCCGCCTTTACGTCTCCCACCCTCCGAGGCGTATGGGCGTCGCTCCCAAGGACAAACCTTGCCCCTTCAGCCTTGGCTATCCTTACGTAGTCCTCGGTCATAAAATGGTGGCTGGCGTTTATTTCAAGGGCAACTCCCTTTTCCGCCGCCGCGCCGGCCAGGACCTTTGTGTCTATGTCCGCTTTTGCCCCCGGGTGAGTTATTATACTGACGGGATATTTTTGTATTGCCTTTATCAGGGCTTTTGTGTTGTTTTCCCTAACTCTTTGGGGGCTTGTCCAGCGGCCGACAAAATTCTTGAAATGGATATGGTACCCGTCCCTCAAGGTGGCGGGCAACGCTCCGAAATGGTAACCCACCAGAAGTATATCAAGCATTGAAATGATATCCCCATCCACATCCAGCCCTCCGTCCAGGGATATGACGTTGGCCTCCACCCCCAAAAGCACCCTTATGTCCCCGTACTTACCGTTCAGCCGGTCTACTTCCTCCCTCATCTTCTGCAAGTCTTTGCGGGAAACGCCATACAAAAAATGCCCCGGCCCATGGTCGGTTATGGCAAGCTCCCCAAGCCCCTTACTGCGGGCCTCCCGGACATTATCCTCTATGGTTCCCTTTCCGTGACTGTATACAGTGTGGGTATGATAATCGGCGAATATGTCCAATACTATTCTCCCCTCAAACCAACCCTAAACTTAAGGTTCGCCTATCACTTTAACTTCAGGTTGAAGTTCTACATTAAATCTTTCCTTAACCCGTTTCTTTACATGGTTAATCAATGCTATTATATCATCGGCAGTGGCATTACCGACGTTTACAATAAACCCGCAATGCAGTTCAGAAACCTGGGCGTCACCTATCCTGGCACCCTTAAGTCCTGCATCCTCAATCAGTTTTCCGGCATAATACCCTTCCGGTCTTTTAAAGGTGCTTCCTGCGCTGGGTACATTTAAAGGCTGCTTTGCCTTCCTCAGCCTTGTGTACTCGTCAAGTTTTGCTTGTATAGCCTCCCGGTCTCCCCTGACAAACCGTAACCCACAGTCCAATACTATAAGGTCTTCCCTCTGTATAATACTTGTCCTGTATCCCAACTCCAGCTGCTGCTTTGTATAGGTCATTACATCCCCGTCTGGGTTCATAACCCGGGCCCATTCTATGGAATCCTTTATCTCACCGCCGTAAGCCCCGGCGTTCATTGTAACGGCACCCCCAAGGGTTCCCGGTATTCCGCTGGCATATTCAAAGCCCTCCAGACCCTCTGAAACAATTATCTTGGAAAGGGTGGAAAGAAGTATCCCCGACTGGCCGTACACCCTTTCCCCTTCAACCTTACAGTCCTTCATATTAGCTGAAGTCTTTATTATTACTCCCCGATATCCATTGTCCCGGACCAAAAGGTTGGTCCCGTTACCCATAATATAGTAGGGACAACTGTTGCTCCGACATATCTCCACCGTATCGATTATCTGTCGGGCACTGTCCGGCAAAACCATAATATCTGCCGATCCACCTATGCGGAAGGAGGTATGTTCCTTCATGGGCTCTTTGAGCCTAATACATTCCGGTTTTATCCGTTCCTTTAACTGCTGGTATACCAATTCTATTCCCATTATCCCACTCCCAGGAAATCCGGATTAATCAATAATTATTCTATAGTATTTTGTCCCATTTTACAACCTGTATGCTAATCCCCAGCATCTAACCCGTCTATTTCCCACTGTGCCTCCTGAAGGGCCTTCGCCGGTTCCTCCTCCCCGAGCAGAACCTGGCGTATATGACGGTTTAAAATATCCTCCGCCTGGGGCCAGTTATCCATTTTGGGTATTACCATTATTCTGCTTAACTCCCCTAGGTCATGCCATTGTCCGACATCATCTTTCAACACCGGCATAAGCCCGGTGCTGCCTTTATCCTGCCCCTCCAGGCTTTCGCCCAGATAACGAATAAACTCCACACACACCTTCGTTTTATGCCCTTCTTGCTGCCGGAACACTCCATAGGCTGCCACATCTCCAACCGTTACTGCAAACCCGGAAGCTCCAACAGGATACTCGGCGGTACCATATTCAAAACCTCTGCCCTCGCTCCTAAGCCTCTTCAACTCCTGGACAGCCCACGGCCCTTCCGGGTATACCGCCACCCTTTTGTCCACCGCAAAGGCCTTCCACGCCTGGTCCTGAGTGGCTGTGGCCAGGTCCGTCCCGGCGACCCCGTATTCCAGAACAAGCCGGGCCAGCTTTTCCAACCCGGACACCGCCTCCGGCGTATTTACTCTGTAGTTTCCGGTGACAGGGTCGTATATTTCCCATCCGTCCGAGAAAATAATCCCCCACAGATTGTAATGTCCGTTTAAAAGGTAGGAACCAAACCCATACTGCTCCGGACTGCCGTCCCCATCCCTGTCCAACGTGTTCTGCCGCAGAGATTCCGCGAACTCCCGGTAGGTCCATTTACCGTTCTCCGGCGGCGTCACACCGGCCTCGGCGAAGCTGTCCAGGTTAAGAATCATTGTCGGGGCGGCACAGTATAGGGGTACCCCCCAAAGGGACCCCTTATGGGTCACGGCACCGAGGGCATAGTCATGGTAAGTGTTTGTCTCATAGGAGGTAAAGAACCGGTCCAAGGGTTCCAGCACTCCCCTGTCCACATAGCCCAAGTCGTCTCCCACCGGTGCGATATCGGGGCACATGCCGTGGGCTACGGCCAGGTCCAGTTGTTTTCTTCCCTCGCTCCAGGTCAGAGGATAAAGGTCTATGAAAACGCCGGGGTGGGCCTTCTCAAACTCCCGTATTCTGTCCCTCATCCACCCGAAATTACTGCCCCCCCCGAGAAAAGGCCTGGGATAATCCCACAGGGATATTACACCTTCCCATTCCCTCTGCCCGATATGCGGTTTGCTTAGATCAAACTCCGCCCTGTTTTGCAACAGTTTCCATCCAAACAGCATATAGAGTACCGTGCCAATGCATAAAAAAAGAGCAAAGGGCCTTAGCTTTCTGCTCATATCGCTACTTTTAAACCCCCTTCACTCTATATGTATATTATTGAATAAACCCATATATACTGCCGGCACCTAATTTTCATCGGGCATAATAATCCACGCTATTATATAGGCAAGTATTCCGCTGCCTCCGGCAAACAAAAACAGTATCCAGCCCAGTCTTACCAACGTGGAATCAAAATCGAAGTACTTGGCAATACCGCCGCATACGCCGGCTATTTTCCTGTCGGTGGCCGACCTGTACAATTTTTTATCCATTAACCGTACCCCCTTTTCCATTCACTCACGTTCTCTTGCACCTGTGACCCAGCATCTGGCATCTGGTCTCTGTGATCTGTGTGACAATGTACAGTTATCTGTCACAAATCACTATTCCCGTCCCCTTGGTTTTCCATAGCCGCAGTCAGACGGCACCCTTAGCTCTGTCCCGACGGCTGTCTGAAGAATTCATATACTCTTTGGGCAGCAGCCCTATTCATTCCCTCTACCGAGGCCAGTTCTTCCACCCCGGCCTCCTTAATTTTACTAATATCTCCGAAATGTTTCAACAGCTCTTTTCTTCTTTTTTGACCTATTCCCATAATACCGTCCAGGGTGGAACGTGTCTGGGCACTGCCCCTAAGGCTCCTGTGATAATTAATGGCAAACCGGTGGGCCTCGTCCTGGATTGACGCAACCAAACGATAGGCATGCCTTAATCCTTCCAGAGGGACCTCCCTGCCATTCATTATTATCCCCCGGGTTTTGTGCCGGTCATCCTTAACCATGCCGCATACCGTCAGGTTAAGCCCCAATGCCTCCAGTTCATCTTGCACCGACGAAACGTGACCTCTGCCGCCATCCACCAGCACCAGCTGTGGCAGTACCGCCGTACTGTCCACTTTGCATTTTCTATACCTTCGCGTTACTATTTCCCTCATGCTCTTATAATCGTCCGGCCCGTGCCCCTCCCTCAGCTTGTATCTTCTGTAATCGCTCTTTTTAGGGCGGCCCTCCTCAAACACCACCATGGATCCCACCTGCTGGACCCCCTGTATATTGGAGATATCAAAGGCCTCAATACGAAAGGGAAACTCCTCCAGGGTTAGGGCACTGTAAAGCTCCTTCAGCGCGCTGTAGGCCTCTTCTCTTTCCTTTTTCATCCTTTCACTGAAGTTGTTTATAAGTTCCGCTGCGTTCTCCGCCGCCATTTGCACTAACTGTTTCTTGTCGCCCCTCTGCGGAACCCTTATGTTTACCGCACCGTCCTTTTTATCCTTTAGCCACTGTCGGATTACATACTTCTCATCTATTTCGCACTGCAGCAATATTTCTTTAGGAATAAAGGCGGTGGCGGAATAAAACCTCTTCACAAACTCAGTGGTAAGCTTACTGCTGGACACGCCCTCCAGATTCTCCAGAAAATAATGCTCCCTCTCCAGCAGTTTTCCGCCCCTTATAAACAGCACCTGCACGCACGCACTGTCCCCGCTACGGGCACAAGCAATAACATCAAGGTCTTCCATGCTGGTGGTTACTACTTTTTGTTTCTCGGCCATCGATTTGAAGGTCTCTATCTGGTCCCTTATCCTGGCAGCCTTCTCAAAGTCCAGGACCTGTGATGCACTCTCCATCTCCTTGTTGAGTAAATATATTAACTCCTCCAACCGGTGGGACAAAAAAAGGCATATCTGTTTTATAGCGGCTCCGTATTCCTCCCTTGACACGCTGCCCTGGCAGGGGGCCATACACCGGCCGATATGATAATTGAGACAGGCCCTGTCTTTACCCGGACGGGCAATCTTTTTGCTGCAGGTCCTTACCTTGAAGAGCCTTCCTAAGGCGTCTATGGTCTGTTTTACGTAATAGCTGCTCCTGTAGGGACCGAAATACTTTGAGCCGTCCTTTTTCATTTTTCTGGCAAGCATCAGCCGCGGGTATTCCTCTTCCAGTGTAACCCTTATATAGGGAAAGTTTTTATCGTCCTTTAGAAGTATATTGTACCTCGGTCTGTGTTTTTTGATAAAATTGCATTCCAGTATAAGGGCTTCTAGTTCCGTTTCGGTAATGATGTACTCAATGCTTTCAATCTGATTCACCAGCACCTGGGTCTTTATATCAAGACTTGCTTTGTCCCGGAAGTACTGGCCAACCCTTTTTTTGAGACTTTTGGCTTTCCCTATATATATAATACTACCCCTCTCGTCCTTCATTATATAAACCCCGGGCACGTCGGGGAAACCCCCGGGGCCTTCAGCCTCTTTACCGTACATTTATATCACCTCTGCCCTGCATATCCGTATTGCAACACACTGGCACCATCCCTTTGTATTATACGTATTGTATTACCTTATTCTCTATTGTATTATATATATAAACGTTTTAAAAACTAAAAGTTTTTCCGATGACTAACCGCCACTAAGGCTCTAGTTTTTAGCTCTGAGCTGGTATTTCTACGTATTGCAAAAGACGCAATGTTATACACAACGCGTTAATAATATTACATTATAAAATAGGGGGAGATATAATGAGGTTTACAACAAGACAGCTGGTGTTTATGGCTTTACTAACCTCAATCAGCATAGTACTAACCAGGATTGCAAGCCTAAGAATAGCCATTGCCGGAGTGGAGGGTATAAGGATAGGCCTTGGGGATTTGCCGGTAATTCTTGCAGGAATGACCTTCGGTCCCATATCGGGCGGCATGGTGGGTGCACTGAGCGATATTACCGGATATTTTATAAACCCCATGGGGGCCTATATGCCCCATTTCACCCTGGTTAAAGCCCTAACCGGAATAATACCCGGTATAATGGTCATGCTGGGCGACAGGGAATGCAGGAGTATCCTTTACATCGGCTGGACGGTATTCGTGACCCAGCTTGTCACCTCCACAGTACTAACTCCGTATTTTTTGCAGATACTTTTCGGTATACCGGTGGCACTAACCATACTGCCCCGGATTATTGCACTGGCGGTTTATACCGTAGCCTTCCCGTTTATTATACACATTCTTTTGGTACGGCTTGGGCTTATGGATTACTGCAGGAGTGCCTCTTCCGCAAAATAGGAAACCCGCCTCTTCCTTCAGCAGCTGCGTAAGGGGTTCCCCTCATGTATAAAACAAACAGCCGCTCTTTTTAAAGAGCGACCGTCTGTTTTATATTAAGGAGGGCTTTTACTATTTACCGGTTACTTCCTTTACAATCTGTCTGAACTCATCTACTGTAAGAAGCCTTTCCTTTTCAAAAGCCATATCCTTAATCCTTTTCAGTATCTCGGACTTCTGTTCACCGCTGTCCACTTTAAGGCCTAACTCATTCAGGTAAATTTCCACCGACGGAAGGCCGCTGAATTTACCTATAACAACTTTGGTGTCGGGATGTCCTGTGAGTGACGGCAGGTAAGGTGACAGTTCCAGCGGATGGTTATCCTTAACGTTGTAATACCAGGCCGAAACAATGCCGGATTCTATATCGTTCAGGTTCTCCCCTATAATGCCCCTGTTCTGGCGCACCTGAAGGCCGGAGATTTCCCTTAGGAATTTGGCAGTTTCATATATCTTGTCGTATTTAAGCCCTAGGTCCACATCATACATGGTCAAAAGTGCCATCGCAACATCCTCGTAGGATGCGTTGCCCGCCCTTTCTCCTATAGAAGAAATGGTGGTGTGGGCAACGTCGGCACCCGCCGCAAGAGCCATGAGAGTGTTGGCTGAACCCAGGCCGTAATCGTCGTGGAAATGGACCTCTATGGGTTTGTTAATTCTTTCTTTGGTTTTCTTTATCAAATAGGGTATTGCATGGGGGTTCAAACCTCCGAAGGTATCCACCACGGCAAGGGCGTCCATATGGCCCTCGGTGGCAACCCTTTCGACCAAATCAAGAACCCAGTTCATGTCAGCCCTTGACATGTCGATAGGGAAGAATACGGTATAAAGGCCCATTTCCTTCGCATACTGGGTAGCTTCTATTGAGAGTTCAATGGCTTTTTCCAACGGCCATTTGTAAGCATGCTGGATTATGTGCTCGCTGGAGGGGATCTCCACTATTACGCCGCTTACCCCGGTATCCGCCGCCCTTTTAACGTCCTCCTTCATGCATCGGGCAAAGGCAAATATTTCAGGGCCCAAGTTTCTTTTTACTATTTCCCTTATGGCCTCTTCGTCCTGTTTGGATACCACCGGCATTCCGGCCTCAATCCTGTGAACCCCGACCTCCGCAAGCTTTTCTGCGAGTGCTATCTTCTGGTCTTTATTGAAAATCAAACCCGCCTGCTGCTCTCCGTCCCTTAACGATACGTCATGAAGTTTGATTTTAGGCACAAATTTCTGATCCTTCCTGGCTTCGTCCAGGAAGTTCCAGGGGCTTGTGTACCACTTGTCGGTTTTCCATGGTGTTTTCATATTTAGTACCTCCTAAGATTGTTTGTGAATTATTATTTATACTCAGGAGCCAGGTCGGCTCCATGGGTAGCAACGCCAATACTGCAGGTTATTTCTCCTCGACTTCTGATACACTCATCGAGGGTTTTGTTTAAATCACCGGTAAACTTAAAACCAAGCCTTTCCACTATATCCCTGTTGTCATCACCGGTTGCTATATATACATTGGCCTTTTCCCTGCAAAAGCCCATCGTAATATGAACTGAGGCTGCCACTTCGTCCTGAATTTCTCCCCTGTCCAGCATATCCCATACGGCCCGGGTACCTAAATCCCCCAGTTCCAGAAGTTGCGGATGAGACGAAGGTATGCCCTCGGGTGCGGGGGTTACCAGGATTACGTCCCCGCCGGGCTTAACAAGCAGGGTGCCTGCCGTAAGAGCCTTGGTGCTCTGCCAGAAATCCAGATTTCCGGGGTATGCGTTGACCACAACAATGTCTGGCTGCTTATCAATGGGGGCGGTATAAATCTTCTGGGCCGCTTTTACTCCCTCCCTGTGAGCTTTCACGGGGTCGCCCGCCACCACCCGGGCAAGACTGCCATCACTGTTCATAACGGTATTTATAATCATGGACAGGCCGGTTTCCTTTGCAATGGTTTCCATTTCTTTTCTTATTATGTTTTCCGGATTGCCCAAAACGGAATCCAGGTGTTTTGCGGCGATAAGGTGTGTCTTGGCAGTAGTGGCTGCACCGCACACACCCGGCTGTACCATCTTTGCCCCACCGCTCCATCCGGCATATATATGCGGGATTATATTCCCTACAGCTATGCTGATATCGCTGTTGAAATAATGCCTGTTCACGCTTATGGGTATCCCGGAGGGCGTTTCTCCCAGTGCAACCAACTCATCGGGTTGGTTCCAGCTATGATTTATTATCTTAATCCGGCCTGTTACATATTCCCCATAAGTCCTTATGCATTCGTCCGGTGTCATAGGCCGGTGGGTACCAAGGGCAATTATCAGGTTTATATCCCTGTCCGCGACGCCGGCTCTGTTCAACTCCTCAAGAAGAATGGGCAGTATCTTTTTGTGAGGGGTGGGCCTTGTGATATCATCCGCAAGGATTAAAACCCTTTTCCCCTTGGACCTTACCAGCGTTTCAAGATTGTCCATTCCAATGGGAGAGCGGAGGGCCTTCCTTATCTCAGCCTCTTCATTCTCCAGTGGCGGCAACCTTCCTGGAGAAGCGACCCACGCCAGGTTACCGTCGGGGACTTCCAGGTCCAAAACCCCATCATCGTAGTTTAGAGATATTTTCAACTGAAATCACTTCCTTATTTTGATTCCATTGCCCTTCTGTTTACCCAGTTCTTAGGCTTTTCCCCCAAGGCTCCCCTTATGGCCTCCTGCATTGCCTTCACCCTCAGAGCCACTTCAGATTTATCGGATGTAAAGGCCGCATGGGGAGTAAGTATTACATTATAAAGGGTAAACAGGGGGTTATCTGCAACTGGAGGTTCCTGTTCCAGCACGTCCAGTCCGGCCCCGGCTATCCATTTTTCCTTCAGGGCTTTGCATATGGCTTTCTCATCCACCAGAGGACCCCTTGCGGTATTAATAAGGAAAGCTGTGGGTTTCATAAGTTTAAGAGTCTTTTCATTGATCACGTGCATTGTCTCTTCGGTAAGCGGTGCGTGCAGCGATACAAAATCGGATTCCTTAAGAAGCGTCTCAAGGTCCACCAGTTTTACTCCCAGTGCCTTTGCATCCTCCTGCTTAACGTAAGGATCGTAGGCTATTACATTGAAGCCGAATACCTTCGCCTTTTTCGCCACAAACTTCGGAATATTGCCGAACCCCATAAGGCCGAATGTCTGGCCTCGCATAGCCAATATTGGCTGAGCACCTTCAAAATCCCATTCCCCTCTTTTTACCTTTTGGTTCAGCAGAACTATCTTCCTAGACAGTGCCAGCGCCAGAGCAATGGCATGGTCCGAGACCTCATCAAAGCAATAGTCGGGTACGTTGGCAACGTATATTCCCCTTTTAGTTGCTGCATTAATATCAATATTGTTTGTTCCTATACCTGTTCTCACTATAATTTTGCATTTTTCAGCCGCGTCTATTATTTTTTCGGTGACTTCGGCATATACGGTTACTATTGCATCTGCATCCTTAACCACTCTAATCATTTCTTCTTCTGTCTGGTCCTTGGCTACAATCAGTTCCCCGTCAGCCTTTTCAATTTCCCCGTATTCAATATCAAGCTCGGGGAAAATAGTGTGTACCAAAGCCACTTTGAATTTACTCACAGTAGATTTCTCCTCTCTATAGCTTGTCGTCTAATGGCATATTCTTAATCCTGTCCTCCACAACACTCAAGTGCTTCATCATGGCTTCCTGGGCTTCTGCACAGGAGCCTTTTTTAATTGCTTCATAAATCTGGTTATGCAGACTGTATGACAGCTGTGGCATACCAGGAAGTTCAACCACTTCCCTATGAACGCTTCTAAAAAGCTCTGCTATTGCATTTATTGTTTCCAAAAGTATAGTATTTCTTGCAGCACAGGCTATTGCAAAATGAAAAGCAACATCGTACTCCATAAAGGAGCTCTGGCTTGCTATCCTCTTTCCCATGTTATCCAGAATCTTCTCCATTTTATTGAGGTCCTCATCCGTAGCCCTCAATGCGGCCAAATATGCCAGTTGTGTCTCCACAATCTTTCTTGCCTCCACCACTTCCAATAGACTGCCCCGTTTAACCAAAAACTTGGAGGAGAGCTCTCTTTTGTAAAGCGGCGCTATGTCGGAAGCCAGAAATGTACCCTCCCCAACTCTAACCTCTATCAGGCCAATAGCGGTAAACGCGCTTAATGCCTCCCTTACACTTGTCCTACTCACCCCGAGGGACTCGGACAACTCCCTTTCGGGCGGCAGTCTGTCCCCCGGTTTCCAGTTCCCCGATATTATCTGCTGTTTGAACTGTTCAATAATCTCCTCGGGAAGAGTCTTTTTTTTAACAGGCTTTAACATAACTCCGTTTCCCCCTCACTTATTAGCGGCCGCTGTTTAAATGTAAGGTTGTTAGACCACTGGAGCCAAAAATTACATAGTTGGTCCTATCCTGTTTATCGCGAATCCAAACATCCTTCTTTGTTCAGCCGCCGTGGATTTTCCATTTATTACTTCGACAATTTCTTTCATAATCCTTTCAGCGGCCTTATCTAATGTCTCATGGCCTTCTATAATGGTCCCAATATTAATATCGATGTTGCAGGACATCTTCTTTGATGTTATTGGGTTGCCGCAAATCTTAATAACCGGCATAACCGGCGATCCCATGGGAGTTCCCCTTCCGGTGGTGAACAGGCAGATTTGACTTCCGCCCGCTGCCATCCCTGTCATGGACTCTATATCATGACCGGGTGTGTCCATTACAACAAGCCCTTTTTGGGTTGGGGCTTCCGCATATTCTATAACTTCCATGACCGGTGATGTCCCTCCCTTATACACACAACCAAGGGATTTCTCCTCTATGGTGGTCAGGCCCCCTTCAATGTTCCCCGGGGAGGGGTTACCCCCCGTAATGGAGACTCCCATCTGCAGGGCTTTTTGCTCCATTCCTTTAACCACGGCCAGTAATCGGGCTTTTACCTTCTCATTGACAGCTCTTTCTGCAAGTATGTGTTCCGCTCCAATAAGCTCTGATGTTTCAGATAGAATAACCGTTGAGCCTTTTTTTACCAACATATCGCTTACGGCACCTACGGCGGGGTTTGAAGCAATCCCTGATGTAACATCCGAGCCACCGCACTCCAGGGATATAGTGAGTTCCCCGAATTCTATCGGCTCCCTTTTATACTGCGATACTATTTGATACATTTCCATTCCCGATTGAATACCGACCTCTATTGCATTGTCAGTTCCACCAAGGTCCTGTATTACCAGATGTTTCATTGGCATACCGGGCCTGCTGGATTCTATCACTCTGGCTACCGATGGGGCAAGCACCGTCTCGCAGCCCAGCCCCACTACTATCACCGCAGCAACGTTGGGGTTTGAACCAAGTCCTGCCAGAGTTCTCTTAGTCTGGTCGGCGTCCACGCCCAACTGGGCACAGCCATGCTGGTGGTTTACCGCCACGGCTCCGGGAACCTTTTCCGCAACTGCTCTGGCAACCTCGTTTGCACATACCACCGTCGGCAGTACAAGAATGTGATTTCTTATTCCCACGCTACCGTCTTTTCGTCTGTATCCGGTCAGTTTCATACCTTTTCATCCCCCCGGCCTCTCAGGCCTGCCATATTGTGTATATGAACATGGGAGCCTGCTTTAATATCTTCTATGGCTTCGCCTATTACTTCACCGTATTTGATAATTTTCTCGCCTTTTTTGATATCCCTCAGCGATACCTTATGCCCAAAGGGAACCCTTTCCTTCACAGATACTATGTGCTCCCCCGCCTTTACCTCGCTTTTTTCCGGCAAATCGGCCAGTGCAATTCCTACGTTGTCCTTTTCGTTTATAACAAGCACCATCTACATCCCCTCCAAATACTGCTTGGCCTTCCGGGCAACCACTATTTCCTCATTTGTGGGAATCACCATTACCTTTACAGTCGAAGCATCAGTGGAGATTACACCCTCTTTACCCCTAGCATTATTGCGTTCCTTATCCAGGTGAATACCCAGGAATTCCATGCCTGTGCATATGCGTTCTCTGACCTTAACTCCATTTTCTCCTATCCCGCCCGCAAAGGCCACCACATCCAAACCTTCCATTGCACAGGCAAAAGATCCAATATATTTTTTAATACTGTAGCAATACGCCTCAATACACAACCTTGCCCTTTCATTTCCTTCTTCCGCAGCCTCTTCTATATCTCTCACATCATTGCTTACTCCTGAAAGACCCAAAAGCCCGCTCTCTTTTGTCAACAATTGCTTTACTTCCTCAAGACTGTACCCCATATACTCCATGAGGTATATCGGAATAAAGGGGTCTATATCGCCACACCGGTTATTGTTTGGTATGCCGCTTTGCAGCGAAAAGCCCATTGTTGTGTCCACCGAGTGCCCGTTTTTGACCGCACACAAAGACCCGCTGCCTCCAAGGTGGCAGGTAACAATCCTCAAATCACTACGTCCCAGCAGTTCCGAGACCCTAATTGAAACGTATTCATGGGAAGCACCGTGGAAACCGTATTTCCTTATACCGTGTTCCCGGCAAAGTTCATAGGGTATTCCGTACAAATAAGCTTCCGGCGGAATGGTCATATGAAAGCCGCTTTCAAAGGAGCCTATTAGCGGTACACCGGGTATTATTTCCATGAACTGCCTTATCGCGTTTATATAGGGAGGATTGTGTGCGGGAGCTATGCTATTATACTCCTCCATCGCCTTCAGTACGTCATCGGACAGCAGCTGCACACCGGTAATCCCTTTTGCATGTACAACCTTGAACCCCACCGAAGAGATTTCCTTAAGGCTTTCGATAACGCCTTGACCGCTTCTTATAAGAGTCTTTATCATAAGGTCTACCCCGGTTTTATAATCGGGGATGGAGGCATCCTTGGTGAACTTCAGACCCTTTACATCCTTATGGAAGTACACGCTGCTGTCTGAGCCCACCCTCTCCATCCGGCCCCAGGCAAGGGATTTTTCGTCATCCATATCCAAAAGCCTGTATTTTATCGAGGTGCTGCCGACGTTACATACCAGAATCTTCATCTTAGTGGTCTCCTCCAAGATATACTTCAAGAAGGTTTTTGTTATCTCTTATCTCACCGGTATCCCCTTCCATCGCAATCTTACCCACCGAAAGCATGTAAGCGTAATCGCTAACCGAAAGGGCAAGGTTTGCGTTCTGTTCGATAAGCAGTATGGTTGTTCCCAAAGAGTTTATTTCTTTTATCTTATCGAAAATACCGTCTATTATTATGGGTGCCAGCCCGAGAGATGGCTCATCAAGCATAAGCAATTTGGGGTCATTCATAAGGCCCCTTCCTATAGCCAGCATTTGCTGCTCGCCGCCGCTCATTGTACCCGCGAGCTGCTTAATCCTCTCCTTGAGCCTTGGAAAAAGGTCAAAGACCATTGCCATCTTCTCTGCAACCATCTTGGGCTTGTAATTGATATATGCTCCCATCTTGAGGTTTTCCTCCACCGTCAGCCCGGGGAAAACCTGCCGCCCTTCGGGAACATGGGAAACCCCCATTTTGACTATTTTTTCAGGGCTTACACCCGAGATGCTCTCTTTGCAAAATAGTATATCTCCCGACAGAGGCTTTAGAAGACCGGAAACAGCCTTTAATGTAGTGGATTTTCCTGCCCCGTTTGCCCCCAGAAGCGTCACTATTTTACCCTGGGGTACCGCCATATTGATTTCTCGAAGAACGGGGGCAACTCCGTAGGATACAACCAGTTTATCAATCTTTAACATTAATTGCTCCCCCCTCTTCCAAGATATGCTTCAATAACTCCGGGATTATTCTTAATCTCGTTATAGGTCCCCTCGGCGATCTTTTTGCCGTAGTTTATTACATAAACCTTACTAGTAAGCCCCTCTACAAAGGCCATCTCGTGTTCTATAAGCAGTATGGAGGTATTCCTTTTGCTTATATTCCTCACTATATCCATGAGGTCCTCGGTTTCGGCAGTATTAAGCCCCGCCGCCGGTTCGTCCAAAAGAAGGATTTTCGGCTTTGCCACTATCGCCCTTGCAATTTCCAGCACCTTTTGCTTACCGTAGGGCAGATTTTTTGTGAGTTCATTCTTGTATTCCAGCAGCCCTACCAGGTCCAGAGCTTCCTCTATTTCTTCCCTTATGGCCTCATTTTCCCTTGCGACCTTTTTGGTGTTGAAAATTATATTGAACAGGTCGGCCTTTGTCCGGATATGCAGACCCAATCTTACGTTGTCGTATACTGTCTGCGAACCCAGCACTCTTATATTCTGGAATGTCCTTGCGATTCCCATTTCGCATACCTGGTGGGGCATCAAACCCTGTATTTCTTTGCCGTCAAATATTACCTTCCCGCCATCATCCTTATAGATGCCGGTTATTACGTTGAGTACCGTGGTCTTACCCGAGCCGTTGGGTCCTATCAGACCGCATATTTCCCCATCTTTGACCTCCAAATCCAGGTTATCAACGGCCGTCAGTCCTCCGAATTTTTTCACCAGTTGGTTTGTCTGCAGTAGTGCCATTCTATTCACCTCCGCCCAGGGTTGAGCCTTCCGGCTTCCCTAAGACCTTTCTGAGAGTCTTCATGTTTAATGACTTGGAATACCTAATAACAAGCAGCAGTACCAGCGAATACACTACCATCCTGCTTCTGACCATAAACCTCAGGACCTCCGGCAGTGCCGTCACGCCAAGGGCACTGGCTACTGCCCCAACCACATTCGCCATCCCGCCAAGAACCACCATAAGCAAATAAGTTGCACTTTCTGCAAAGGTGAAGGAATCCGGGTTTAGGTAATTGGTCAGGCATGCAAAAAGGGCCCCTGAAAGTCCTGCCATAAACGATGAAATGGTAAAGGCTAGCAGTTTGTAACGCCTTACGTTAACACCCATTACCTCAGCGGCGACCTCGTCCTCCTTTATCGCCTTAAAGGCCAGCCCGATACGGGACTTGCTCAGCCTCATGGTAGCTACCGACACCAGGAAAACCAGTACCAACAGGAAGTAGTACATGCCCTTTGCGCTAGGGATTACCGACTTGATTCCACCTAACCCGTAGGGTCCCCCGGTAAGCTTTTCCCAGTTCAAAATCAGTATTCTGACTATCTCGCCAAAGGCAATGGTGGTAACAACCAGGAAGGGCCCGCTAAGCTTAAAGGACGGTATCCCCAGCAGTGCCCCCAGTGCAGCCGCCACAACCGGAGCCACCATAAGGGCAATCCACGGATTTATGCCATAGGTAACCGTCAGGATTCCGAAGGTATAAGCCCCCACCGCCAGAAGTCCGGCATGTCCCAAAGAAAGTAACCCTGTATATCCCAATAGAATTACAAGGCTTAAAACTATAATTGCGTTCTGCAGTCCCCTCTCGATTATATAGAACTGATATGAGGGGACGCCCGCCACCGGAACAAGTGCCAGCAGCAGTACTATAATAAGCAGTATATTCTTCTTAAAAAAACCAAATGCTTTTCCCATTCCTATCCCCCCTATACCTTCTCGGATATATCCGCTTTGAAGATTCCACCGGGTCTTATCAGCAAAAATAAAATCAAAACTGCAAATATGAATACATCCTTATACGTTGAAACCACCAGGGTTGCAAAGAGCACTTCCGCAATACCTATTATTACTCCTCCAACCAGCGCACCGGCAAAACTACCCAGCCCGCCTATCAATACCGCAGCAAAGGCCTTTATTGCCAACAGCCCCCCCATTTCGGGTATTAATGGTATAATCGGGGCGACCAGCAACCCTGAGATGGCTGCCAAACCTGTAGACAGTAAGAAAGTCATCGAAACCATCTGCTCTACCTTAACTCCCATTAGCGATGCAGCTACCGGTTTTTGCGCAACCGCCCTCATGGCAATGCCTATTACCGTTCCCCGCAGGAACATCTGCAGTGCTACAACAAGAACCGCCACTATAACTACATTCCATATATAATGGGGCATTATGTTGACTCCAAGTATTTCCACCGCTTTGCTACCGAAGGGATTTGCATAGGTCTGGGCATCCGGTCCCCAGGTCAGGAGAATCCCGTTCCTTACGAAAATTGACAAAGCCACGGTGCCAATCAGTATTATCTGGGGATTGAAATTCTGTTTAAACATCGGATAAAAGTATCCTTTGCTCAGCATGTAACCTGCAACGCCCATTACAACCACCGTAATCAGAAAAGCTACGGGGTAGGGCAGAGCCAGGTACGAAAATGCGGTTAGCATTACATAGCCGCCTATGGTAAGCAGGTCCCCCTGAGAGAAATTGAACAAACTTGTCGCATTCCATATCAGGGAAATTCCAAGGGCGGCCAGGGCGTATATAAGTCCCATATTCAGTCCCTGAATAATCAACTGAACAAATGTTACAAGTGACACCCGTCTCACCTCTCTTTTTGATTGGTAAACAGGGGAGGAAGAAAGTTCTCCCCTGTTTACCTGCCATTAATAGTCATATTCTTCCTTCATAATAAGCTCCCACTTACCGTTTCTGAATACCTGAGTTGCCATGTGGTGAACCAGGTTTCCTTCTTCGTCGCTGCCGTATACGGCAAGGGCGCCTTCGTAGTCCTTGAGGTTTGCTAGTTCTTCTCTTATCTTTTCCCTATCCAAGCCTACTTTTTCTACTATGCTCTTTAATATATAGACGCTGTCATAGTGGTTCACATGGGTTCCAGATATGGTCTGATTATATTTCTCCTCAAACTTTTTAACGAATGCCTGAACCTTGGGATCGGGGTCGCCGGGCGATAGCGTTGTTGATGTAACAACCTCTTCAAAGTTCTCCGCCCCTGCAAGTTCCACGGCTGCCGGATCGGTGGAAGCCCTCTCGGTAAACACAAGGACATCGCCCATACCCAGTTCTGTACGCTGGCGGATTATTTTCCCGCACTCGGGAGTATAGCCATATACGAATATTGCATCGGCACCGGAATCCCTTATTGCTATAAGCTGTGCCGAAAAGTCCTGGTCACCATCGTTGTAAGTCTGAACCGAAACCGGTTCCAATTCGTATTCTGGCATTGTCGCCTCTGTGGCAACCCAGTTGGCCTTTGAGTAGTCGTTAAGCCCGTATATTACAGCGGGTTTTTTGACATCGTATTTCTCTACCGCAGTTTTCACAAGTATGGGCATCCAGTATTCGGATGAAATCTGCATCCTGAATGTGTAAGGATTGCCCTGCCTCGTGGTATCCTGGCTTGTACCATCGGTTATGGTAGGTATTTTTGCCTCCTGCCATACGGAGTGGGCTGCAAGGACACCACCGCTTCTGTTGGGCCCCAGCATAGCATGGGGATCAAGGGATACGGCTTTTCTTGCCGCGTCGATTGCGGAAGCTGAGTTTGAAGTTTCGTCAATCTCAGTATACTCAATTTTTATAGTCTCTCCGTTGGGCCCCGTGAATCCACCCGCTTCGTTGATCTCTTCCACAGCCATCTTGGCGGCCTGGACTATCTGGACCCCGTAGGACGCTGCAGAACCTGTAAGAGGAGCAAGATGGGCTATTCTGAGTACCTGTTCGTCTCCTCCGGCCTGCTTATCTCCACCGGCTTTTTCTCCACCCGAACATCCTGCCAGTACCATTGCGATCATTGTAACAAGCAGTAACAGGACTACACTCTTTTTCTTCAACACTCTTTTACCCCCTTTTTGATTTAGAAGACATTCAGAACCGCGTTTGTAGGACAAAAGCTCTTCATGCATATCAGAAATGTCTCCAATACAACCTGTCATACTTCCTGTGTCAGGGACTCTTGCCGGACTGTTTACCGGGCTTGTCCCTTACTAGGTGGCGTATTTTGGAAGGCGCAGTTTCTTCATGGATCACCCCTTTCAGAAGTAATGTACTCTTCCTCTATGGTAAATTATGGTTAGACCCGAAATATGCATTCACAGATTCGTTTCTCTCCGATTTTTGCACAGATGGATATCTCTACTTATTTAAGCTAAATAATTTTCCGTATTTTTTAAAAGGGTTTTGGTTAGTTTTATATAATAAATATAATATGTTGAATGATTGGTCTAACCATCTTACATTCATATTATATTATTATCTGCAATTTTGCAAGATGTTTTAAAAAAATTCATTAACCGGGGGACTTGTTCGATTCTAACATCTCCGGTTTATAAAAAGGAGAGGGAAAGTTTGGAAGAATTACTGCTTAAACGTAGCAAAGAAAGCCTGAATGAAATGATAGACCTTTTAAAGATACTGCTGGCGGTAAACAGCTATACATTAGACTCGGATGAAGTAAACAAAGTTGTTGATATAATGGAGAATAGAATAGGCTCATTGGGTTTTACAACCGTCAGACATTCCTCGGAGGGCCATGCCGACTGTCTGGAAGCCTTTAGCGGCAGGGAGGGAGATGTAATGTTAATCGGCCATACGGATATGGCTCAGACCCTTACCGGCAGTGAATCCCATGAAATGGCAGGCGGAAGAATTGTATGCCCTGGTGCAGGGGACATGAAGGGGGGCCTGGTAACGCTCTGCTATGCATTAAAGGTATTAAAGGACCTGGATATGCTTCCCCGGAATATAAAGATTATACTGAGTTCGGACGAAGAACAAGCCTCGCCCTTTTCCAAAAAATACATTATGGATTCCGCGAAAAATGCAAAACTGTGCCTCAGCGTTGAACCAGCCCGGGCCAATGGAGCGGTGGTTATAGCCAGAAAGGGCGGCACCTATTTTACCCTTAAGGTAAAAGGAAGGTCCGCTCATTCGGGGGTGGAGCCGGAAAAAGGAATCAGCGCGGCTGAGGAACTTGCCCATAAAACACTTCTGCTTCACAAACTTTTGGACCCCCGGGCGGGCATTACGGTAAATGTTGGTTATCTAAACGCCGGTACCACGCTTGGAAACGCCATCGCAGGCCAAGGGACAGCCAAAATAGATGTCAAGTACTGGACCCCAGAACAGGGAAAAGAGACGGTGGAAGAAATTATTAAGATATGCTCCGTTTCATCGGTACCGGGGACGACATTAAGCCTTGAACAGCACCCGGGCTTCCAACCTATGATGGATACGCCCCAAACCTTTAAACTGCTGGAATGCGTGAAACAAAGCGGGGAAAGGCTTGGCATACAGGTAAAGTCGGTTAAAACCGGCGGTGAGGGTGATGCCGGCTTCTGTTCGGCGGCGGGAATCCCTGTCATCTGTGGCATGGGACCGGTTGCAGGACTTTTGCATAGTCCCGAAGAATACCTGGAAACGGAAAGCCTTTGGGAACGAACGGCACTACTGGCACAAAGCCTTATTATTATAAACAAGGGATTGCATGACAGTGAATAAATGTCTGAAAACAGCATTAAGTATAGCAGTACCTATTGTTGTACTGGCTGCTCTCCCCTTTGATTTCGATTTTAATAGATGGGTGCTGCTTTATTCGGTGCTGCTTGCATTAATTTGGTGGTCGACAAAAATAATAAGCAGGGATTTGACCAGCCTTTTTTTGCTCGGTGTCTTTTTGCTCCTTAGCAGCACGCCGGTCAAAACTGTATTACATTTCCCTGCATCTGCAAATTTTGTACTTATTGTATGTACCTTTTTGATTTCGGAAGGGATTGTTAAAACAAGCCTGGCGGACCGCTTAGCCGCATACGCTCTGGGGAGGTTTGGCAAAAGTGCCCTTCGGCTGGTGGCTTTGTCCTTTGTTTTAAACGCCGCCCTTATTTTCGTGATTCCCCAGCCTTTCCCCAGAGTTATTATTCTTTCATCAATCTATACACGGTTTTTGGAGGCACAGCAAACCGAAAAACCGGTTAAATCCGTCGTCCTTTTCAGCGTCTACGTTGCCTCTACCTGTACGTCAATGCTGTTTTTGAACGGGGATGTGCTGCTCAATTATTCCGCCCTGCAATTTGGGAATATTAATATGGGCTGGCTGGACTGGACGGTATATATGTCTATACCATCTCTGGTCATAAGTATTATTATGTTTCTCTTATTTGTACTTACCTTCAAAGAAAGTATTCTTAAAGCCAAGTCCGGCACCGTTCCCGCACCAACAAAGTTTCCTCCCCTTACAGTGATGGAAAAGAATACTCTTGCCATACTGGTAACCGTTCTGGTCCTATGGATACTGGAGCCCCTTCATTCAATACATCCTTCATGGATTAGCCTGGCCGCCGTGGCAGCGATGTTTTGCTGCAGACTGCTGGAACCCGGAGATATCAAGAATATAGACTTCAGCCTGCTACTGTTTATGACCGCTGCCTTTTCAATAGGTGGAGTACTGAACCATGAGGGTATTGCGACTGCCGTTTTTTCTAAACTGCTACCCTACCTTCCTGCCGAAGCAGGGTGCGCCTACTATTCATTCATCACCTTAATGGTTGCTGTTCTGCACATGTTTCTCGGAAGTGCCGTCACAACTTTGTCGGTCACGCTACCCGGCATTATGAATGCTGCAGCACCGGGGACAAATCCGGCGGTTGTAACGTTAATTGCCTATGTAACGGTCAGCGTGCATTACCTGCTTCCCTTCCACCATGCAACTATAATGGTAGGGGCAGGCAAAGACAGCTACACAAACAAACACGTTCTTAGATATGGTATAGGCTTAACCCTTACGGTTTTTCTGTTTATTATGTTCATTTTACTGCCGTGGTGGTATTTTGTGGGTATATAGTCTAAATAAGGTCTTCTTCCAATAATATTTCGGCTACCCACTTTGCCGCTTTGCCGCAAACTGCCGGGCATTTATCTTCATGCCCTCCTGCTGCCAGAAACTCGGCGTACTCGGCCTGATCCCACAGGTTGTATGACCTTCCCATAATTTTGCGCTGAATGCCGTAACAGGAAGCGGTGCCGTATTCCTGTTCAAAGCGCTCAATTAGTTTTTTCGCCAATTCAAAGGTTCTAAACCTTATCCTTTCCGGGTCGGCAAAGTTATCGTATTCCCTTCCCAACAACATGCCAAGTACCATTACCCCTCCGGTAAGGGCCCCACAGGTATTCCCGGTAAGTCCCACGCCGCCAGCCAATCCCGTTGCGGCCTTAAAAACGTCATCGCTTATCAGTCCCAGGGATTTCTTTATTGCACCCACAACGCACTGAGAGCACCCACCATAATCCCTCTCGTACTGATAAGCCAATTGCTCCACTTCTTTTAGCAGTTCTTCTCTTTGCATTATTACACCCCTCTACATTAATTACGGTCAATCCTATTTTATCACCTGCCCGTCAAAATAACAAAAGTATAATATCCGTTTTAAAGGCAACAATCAGGGTATAAAGAAGGAGAGAGGTCAATGTTTAGAAAAGCGGTAGCAATAGCAATCATACTTCTTTTACTTGCACCGGCGGTCATTGACGCAAAGGGAATTTTCGAAATGATAAAGGTCCACCGGGGCGGTATAGGAATAGTTATTGACGGTCGGGAAGCGAGGTTTGAGGAACAGCCCTTCATATACAACGACAGGGTTTATGTACCCATTCGGTTTGTAAACACTGCCCTGGGCATGGAGGTAGACTGGAACAGCAGGATTAAAACTGTAATAATAAACAGCCCTGATTACAAGTTTCCCCTGGCCGAGTGCCGCCCGGAAGAGGGAGAGGTATTCGTATACGGAGAAATAATCGAAATAGACTATACAGAATATACCATTACAATACACCAACACTTTGACGATAACAGTATCCCTATAACCAACCCTCTCCGGGTAAACCGGGACGTAGTAATAATACAGCAGCGAAACAGGGAAAGGAACACACACTTTTATCAGCTGGAAACAGGCAGCACCGGCGGCTTTATACTGGACCCCGGCGGCACTGTCAGGGGAATAATTATATAAATAAAGGGGGAGGAGGTAGTGATTACCTCCGTCCCCTTTATTTACCCTTTATTTTATAGGACCTTTTTAAGAAATCGGCCGGTGTAGGAATGTTTCTCACCGACCACCTCCTCGGGGGTGCCGGTGGCTATAACCGTACCACCCCGGTCCCCTCCCTCGGGCCCCATGTCTATTATATAGTCCGCCGTTTTAATAACGTCCAGGTTGTGCTCTATCACTACTATTGTATTGCCGCTGTCCGCCAGACGGGACAGCACACCAATCAGCTTTCGCACGTCCTCAAAATGCAGGCCGGTGGTGGGCTCATCCAGAATGTACAACGTCTTGCCGGTACTTCTTTTGCTAAGCTCTGTAGCCAGCTTAACCCTTTGGGCCTCTCCCCCCGACAGCTGGGTAGAGGGCTGCCCCAGTCTTATATAGCCTAAGCCTACGTCAAACATTACCTGAAGTTTTCTTTTAAGGGGTGGTATGTTTTGAAAAAACTCCAACGCCTCCTCCACCGTCATGTCCAGTACATCTGCTATTGTTTTTCCCTTGTATCTCACCTGCAGCGTTTCCCTGTTGTACCTCTTCCCCTTGCACACCTCACAGGGCACGTACACATCAGGCAGGAAGTGCATCTCTATCTTTATAATCCCGTCCCCGCGGCAGGCCTCGCACCTTCCTCCCTTAACGTTAAAGCTGAACCGGCCCTTTTTGTAACCCCTCATCTTGGACTCCTGTGTGGAGGCAAACAGGTCCCGTATATGGTCAAACACCCCGGTATAAGTAGCGGGGTTGGACCGGGGGGTCCTTCCTATGGGCGACTGGTCGATGTCTATTATCTTGTCAATGTTTTCTATTCCCTCAATATCTTTATGCTTGCCCGGTTTTGCCCTGGTACGGTACAGCCTCTGGGCTATGCCCTTGTAAAGTATCTCGTTTACCAGGGTGCTCTTCCCCGAGCCGGATACGCCGGTTACGCACACGAATACTCCAAGGGGAAAATCCACGTCCAGATTCTTTAAGTTGTTCTCGGCGGCTCCCCTTATAATAATATGCTTGCCGTTTGGTTTCCTACGGGTACCGGGTATCGCAATCTCTTTGTCCCCACGCAGGTACTGGCCGGTTATTGAATCCTTGCAGGCCAGTATATCCTCAAGGGTACCCTCCGCGATCACTCTTCCACCGTGTATTCCGGCACCGGGCCCTATATCCAGTATATGGTCGGCAGCCCGGATGGTCTCTTCGTCGTGTTCCACCACTATAAGGGTATTGCCCAAATCTGTAAGCCTGTGCAGGGTTTCAATAAGCCTGCGGTTATCCCGCTGGTGCAGCCCTATACTGGGCTCGTCCAGTATATACAAAACTCCCACAAGGCTGGACCCTATCTGCGTGGCAAGCCTTATCCGCTGGGCCTCTCCCCCCGACAGCGTACCCGATGCCCTTGATAGTGTCAGATAATCAAGACCCACATTAACCAAAAACCCAAGCCTTTCCCTTATCTCCTTCAGAATCTGGTGGGCTATTATTTCCTTGTTGCCGCCCAGCTTAAGGCTCTCGAAAAAATAAAGGGCCTCCACCACCGACATACTCGTTATATCAGCTATATTCTTATCCCCCACCTTAACGGCAAGTACCTCATCCTTAAGACGGGTACCGTTGCACGCTGGGCAGGGTATCGTACTCATAAAGGTCTCTATATAATTCTTTATATAATCCGACTGGGTCTCCTTATAACGCCTGTGAAGGTTGTTTACAATGCCCTCGACGGGTACGCTATACACCCTCTCCCCGTATTTGCCCCTGTGCCTTACGGAAAACTTTCGCCCACCCGAACCGTACAGTATAATATCCAGCGTTTCCTTATCCACTTCACTAAAAGGCGTATCATCGGTATATCCAAAATGATTCAGCACCGTCACCACTATGTTGCGGTACCAGCTCTCTTCGGAATCCGACAGTGCGGCAATGGCCCCCTCTTTAAGACTCCTGTCCCGGTCGGGAATAATAAGGGAGGGGTCCACCTTAACAAGGTCCCCCAGCCCGTTGCAGTTGGGACATGCTCCGTAGGGGCTGTTAAATGAAAAGAATCTGGGGCTGAGTTCTTCCATGCTTATACCGCATTTTATACAGGCATAATTCTGGCTGAAGGTCAACTCCCTGTCCCCTATAACATCCACTATAAGCACGCCCCCGGTCAGCTTAGAACAGGTCTCCATGGAATCCGCCAGCCTTTTTTCAATGCCTTCCTTAACCACCAGCCGGTCCACCACCACTTCCAGCCTGTGCTTTTTATTTTTCTCCAGCTTAATCTCTTCCCCCAGTTCCATAACCTCACCGTCTACCCTAATCCTCACGTAACCGGACTTTCTCATTTCCTCCAAGAGCTTGATATGCTCACCCTTTCTGTCCCTGACTATGGGTGCCAACAGCTGAATCCTGGTCCCCTCCTTCAGGACCATAACACTATCCACCATCTGCTCAATGGTCTGTTGTGTTATTTCAGTGCCGCACCGGGGACAGTAAGGCGTCCCCGCCCTGGCGAACAGAAGCCTTAAGTAGTCGTATATTTCGGTTGCCGTGCCAACGGTAGAACGGGGGTTCCTGCTGGTGGTCCTTTGGTCTATGGAAATGGCCGGCGACAGACCCTCTATATAGTCAATATCCGGCTTGTCCATCTGTCCCAGAAACTGCCTGGCGTATGCCGACAGCGATTCCACATACCTTCTCTGACCCTCGGCGTATATGGTATCAAAGGCCAGGGATGACTTTCCCGATCCGCTTAATCCGGTCATTACAATGAATTTGTCCCTGGGTAGCTGTATGTCCAGGTTCTTCAAATTGTGCTGTCTTGCTCCCCTTATTATTATTTTATCCTTTGACATTATTTCACTCCCAGTTTCTATGCCCTTTTTGAATCCTTCTTGATGCTGTATATCCTATCCCTTAAGGCGGCTGCCCTTTCAAAGTCCAGCTTTGCGGCAGCCTCCCTCATTTCCTTCTCCAGCTGTTTTATTATTTCCTCAATGTCCTCGGGACCTTTCAACACGTCCTCCAGCACAGTGTAGGATGCCTCTTCCTCCGCCACCTTTGTTGCCTCTATTATGTCCGCGACAGCCTTTCTTATAGTCTGTGGAGTAATGCCATGGTCCCGGTTAAACTCAAGCTGTATGTTTCTTCTGCGTTCGGTCTCGTCTATGGCCCTCTTCATGGAACCGGTGACCCGGTCAGCGTACATAATAACTTTTCCGTCCACGTTCCTTGCGGCCCTGCCTATGGTCTGTATAAGAGAGGTCTCGGACCGGAGGAAACCCTCCTTGTCCGCGTCCAGTATCGCGACCAGTGATACCTCCGGCAGGTCAAGACCCTCCCGCAGAAGGTTTATGCCCACCAGCACGTCAAAGGCACCCAGCCGCAGGTCCCTTATTATTTCCATCCTCTCCAGCGTATCTATGTCAGAATGCAGATATCTGACCTTTATGCCTATTTCCTTTAGATAGGACGTCAAATCCTCCGCCATCTTCTTCGTAAGGGTTGTGACCAGCACCCTTTGATCCTTTTCAACCCTTTTGTTTATTTCTCCCACCAGATGGTCTATCTGCCCTTCCACCGGCCGCAGCTCCACCTGCGGGTCCACAAGGCCTGTGGGCCGTATTATCTGCTCCACGATCTGCCGGCTGTTTTTCCTCTCATAGGGCCCCGGTGTCGCGCTTATAAAAACTGCCTGGTTAACCATCCTTTCAAACTCTTTAAATATAAGAGGCCTGTTATCCAGAGCCGAAGGCAGCCGGAACCCGTACTCCACAAGCGTTTCCTTTCGGGACCGGTCACCGTTGTACATGGCCCCAAGCTGCGGCACCGATACATGGGATTCGTCAATAATAATCAGGAAGTCCTCCGGAAAATAATCAATGAGAGTATAGGGCCTGCTGCCCGGCTTTCTTCCGCTTAAATGTCTCGAGTAGTTCTCGATACCCGAGCAATAGCCCATCTCGGTCAGCATCTCCAGGTCGTAACAAGTCCTCTGTTCCAGCCTCTGGGCCTCCAACAGCTTGTCTTGGGACCGCAGCTTCCTAAGCCGCTCCTCCAGTTCCTCGGATATGGTTTGAACGGCCATTTCAAGCTTATCACCGGAAGTGGCATGATGAGAGGCGGGAAACACCGACAGGTGGGCCCTATAACCCAAAACCTCGCCGGTAACGCTGTCAATCTCGGTTATTCTCTCAATCTCATCGCCGAAAAACTCCACCCTCATGGCCCGGTTGGAGGCCTCCGCCGGAAATATCTCCAATATGTCCCCCCGCACCCGGAAGGTACCCCGGACAAAGCTGATATCGTTTCTCTCGTACTGAATCTCCACCAGCTTTTTAATCACCTCGTCCCGGTCCTTTATCATACCCGGGCGCAGCGATATCATAAGCTGGTTGTACTCCTCCGGGTCCCCCAGGCCATAAATGCATGAAACGCTGGCTACAATAACAACATCCCGCCGTTCAAATAGTGCGGCGGTGGCCGAATGCCTCAGCTTATCAATCTCATCGTTTATGGAGGAATCCTTTTCGATATATGTATCGCTGTGGGGCACATAGGCCTCCGGCTGGTAGTAATCGTAATAGGACACGAAATATTCCACTGCGTTTTTCGGGAAAAAACCTTTGAATTCGCTGCACAGCTGTGCAGCCAGCGTCTTGTTATGGGCTATAACCAGGGTAGGTTTTTGCACCCTCTCTATTACATTGGCCATGGTATAGGTCTTACCAGTTCCGGTAGCACCAAGAAGGGTCTGGAGCCTGTAACCCTTTTGTAATCCCGATACCAACTTATCTATGGCCGCCGGCTGGTCCCCCGCCGGTTTGTAATCCGAAACCAGTTTAAACTTTCCCTCCAATATATTTCACCCCAATTCGGAACGTTTGTTCGCTCCCGAATATTATATTACTAAATGGTTTCCAGGTCAATATCCCTCCAGCACCTTCCGTTCTCCAAATCCTTCATCTCCAGTTCTTTACATCTGAGCTTTGCGGCTAACATGAACGGAACGCCGCCTACCCCGCCTGTAAGAACAGGGGTAATTGCGGCGCCGGTTATCGTATATGTTTTGTAATTCTATTGGATATCCTAGTCTTTTTTTCTCTTTTTACGCAATTTCCTAAGCAGTCTTTTAAAAGGGCTGGACATCTCCACTGCGGTGGTTACCATGCTGCTCTCTTTGGGCACCACAATCATTTCCAGCCGACCTAGCCCGGTGGGATAGCTGGAGAACTCAGAGGTTAAGGTTTGGCCCTCAAGAGTGGTCCTGTCCAACCATATATAGGAGGGGAATTGCTCCAATACCACCGAAAGGTCCTCTTCCCTTTCCACACTTCTGCCGTTAATACCGATTATTATGTCTCCCGGTGAAAGGCCCATTTTATCCGCAGGACCTCCTGTGAATACGTCCAGCACGCGAACGCCGCTGTCCGGGGATACAAAAATGGGAACCCCTTTTTTTTGTTTCCGCCTGCCTGTTACAATGAGCAGTTCGTGGAAGGCCGGGCCGAAAATGGCCGCCAGCCACTGCAGGGGCCTGTGGTAGGAAGAAATAACCGAAAGCCCCAGAAGAACTACGCTATATGCAAACAAATTTATCGCCGAATGGCGGCTCTTTGCAGCCGGCGTCTCGGTTATGGCAATGTCGCTGTAACCCAGTGCTGCCACCACTGGCAGCATAAGAAACATAACGTCCTCTATGTCCCCCGTAACGCCCATCGGTTTTATAAGTGGCCACCAGTCGGGCATTGGCACCGAGCCTGAAGGAGGTATCTGGCCTATTACCACCGTCATAATTATTATGGGTATTGGCCAAAACCTCATCAGGTTGAAGGCACCAACCACCCCGTGGTTTTTATCCTCCATAAAAACCGGGATGCTCTGCTTTGAACCGTTTAGGAATATGAGTACGCTTTCCACCAGATGCAGTATTGCTACAATGGCCATAAGTGCGGGAACGTCTATTTCCGGAAAGCCAAAGGCAAGGCTTGAAAGGGCAACCAGCCCCCCGGCGTAGGAAAAGCACATATACCTGGGATTTATCATCATGAGTATTATGGCTATCACCCAGACATAGAGTATTCCGGTATTGTCGAGGGTTACACCCACCACCACCATCACGATGCTGCCTACCAGACCGCCGGCCATACCGACCGCTATTGAGCTGGACATCCTCTCCCATACTGTATATCTCTGTTTGCCCAGCATCCGCTCTTCCAAAACACAGCCCTTTTTGTATTGATTGTAAACAAGCACCAATACCACCCAGAAGAGCGGGTTAATAAAAACGGTAATTATGGACTGTAAAACCATCATTATCAGGTCGACAAAGGGAAACATCGGTACACCTCCATGGATTGCAGGTCAGTTGGTAGCTTGTATATACAACGCACTATAGGAAATATTAAGTTTTAAATGCGTTATATATAGTTCGTAGTTAATAGTGTCCGGCTACTGTCTGACATTCATTTCGCTTTTTATTAGCTCTACCGCCTTTGCCAGTTGAGGGTCCTTCCCCTGTTTATATTCGCCCATCACCGCTTCCTCCGGCAGTTCCACCACATAATCGGGCTGTATACCCTCGCCCTGGATGCTCCTTCCCTTAGGCGTGTAGTACTGGGCTATTGTCATCTTTATCCCCGAACCGTCACCCATTCCCTGGACAGTCTGTACCAGGGCTTTGCCGAATGTTTTTGTGCCCACCAAAACTCCGGTTCCGGAATCCTGCACCGCCCCCGCCAGTATCTCGGAGGCACTGGCACTGCCCCCGTCCACCAGTGCCACCAACGGCAACCCTAATTCCCTGGCATCGGATACCTCCTCGATTCTGTTGCCCTGTCTGTCTTCGGTATATACTATAAGGCCTTCCCCCATAATAAGGTCTGCAATACTCACCACTTGGTCCATTAAGCCTCCGGGGTTACCTCTTAAATCGAGTATAAGACCTTTTATGCCCTGCCCCTTCAGTCCCTTAATCTGTTCCCCGAATTCATCACTGGTTTTCTCGTCAAAGGTGGATATCCTTATGTATCCAATATTCTCCTCAATAGTATCCGACCTCACTGTAATAAGTCGGATTTTTTGTCTTACAATATTAACATCAAAGGCTTCAGGCAAACCTTCCCGGAGTATTGTAAGAACAACTTCGGTGCCCTCCGGCCCCTTCATCATGGCAACCGCCTGCTCCAACTTGTCCGCGTATACTTCCCTGCCATCCACCTTTATTATCCTGTCCGCCATCTTAATCCCCGCTCTATCGCTTGGGGTATCCTCTATTGGAGCAACCACATGTATGCAACCGTCTTCTCCTCCTTCCACCACAAGCCCTACACCCTCATAGGTGCCGGTGGTATGGGTCATAAAGGAATCGTATTCATCCTTATCCATGTAAACGGTATAAGGGTCCTCCAGGGACTCCAGCATACCCCGTATGGCTCCCTCTTCAAGGGCTTCGGGGTCTGTTTCCTGATAATAATGAGCCCGCAGGAATTCCCTTATGCTTATCAGTTTTCTCATTTCCCTGATGTTTTGATAATCCCTCGCAGAAAGGATAACGCTACCGCCGGGGAGCGGTATAGAAATAAAACTCATAATAAACAGGGTAATCATTACCGCAGCAACCAAGAAGGCAGCGGTTCCCAACAGCGACCTGATATTACGTTTCATAACGGTTTCCTCCCGTCCATTTCTACATATAAACAATATACGCAAACTTGTGCTGTAATATTAACACGTATCAATTATACCACCAGATAATTATCATTACAAAAAAAACAGAATTATCCTCCGGCCGTTTTACCGCCTATAACCCTATCCCATCCAAAGAAAAAAGCCGGTCGCCCGGCTTATTATACGTTCAGGAATCTTCTCAGCGATATGGTGCTCCCCGCCACCCCTATCACTATACCAACCGCCAGCAGTATAAGGGATGTATTATAGAGAGTCTCGGCAAAGGGGGCAAAATATCCCGAAAGCATTACGAAAATTCCTCCGAAGCTATTGTTCATCGAAGTGAAGAAATAATCATATATGACCGCAACCAGCCCGGAGGCAAGGCCCGAACCTATTACACCCAGCAGAAGTCCCTCAATTATAAAAGGAAACCTAATAAAACTGTCGGTGGCACCTATATATTTCATTATGCTTATTTCTTTCCGGCGGGCCACCACCGTAAGCTTTATAGTGTTGGATATTATGAACACCGATATGAAGGCCAGTATGCAGATGAGCACTGTGCCCACCACCCTTATCAGATGGGTGGATTCCAGCAGCCTGTCCACAACGTCCTTCCCGTACTGGACCTCCTCCACCCCTTCAAAGGCGGCTATTTCGTTCGAAATGCTGCCAATGGTGTTTGGGTTACCCACCTTGACGATGTATGAACTGGGAAAGGGATTGTTTTCTCCCTCCAGCCCCTCCAGCAGGCTGTCGTTGTTCCCCAACTGCTCCCTGTATTTTTCAAGGGCCGTTTCCTTGGTCTCGAAATCAATCTCGGTAACGCCCTGTATCTG
>JAQUCT010000006.1:16491-19114 GCA_028686075.1 Bacillota bacterium | reverse complement strand
GGTTGGGTTTTCTTCCTTTAAAATTAATTTAACAAGCGTTGACTTGCCCGCCCCGCTAGCACCCACAAAAAACACGAATTCGCCCTTATGTATATCAATATTTATCCCGTCAAGGGCTACCGTACCATTGGGATATTTTTTTGACACATCCTTAATAGCTATCAACTGTAATCACTCCTATCCCCCTGTCATTTCGACAAACAAACTTCTAATCCTGCAAATATGGCCAAAGTCCCTAATTAAAGTATAATGTTTTTCCCCGCCCCTTTAAAGGAGAAATTCTATCCATATGCCAACTTTTGTTGTACAATGTATTTTGAAAGGAGGCGGCGTCTTATGAAACAGAGGATAAGGGAAGAGATTTTGGGAATGCGGAGGGAAATCCCCCATTCTCAAAGGAAGGAATACAGCCTTAGTATATTTCAAAGACTTATCGGGCTGGATTTGTTCAAAGCCTCGCATAATATTATGGCCTATGTGGCCTTCAGGAACGAGGTGGAAACCCTGCCTGTTATAAGGCACTGCCTATTGGAGGGCAAAAGAGTCCTTATCCCGGTATCGGTACCTAAGACCCGGGAGCTACTTCTTTCGGAATTGAAGGACCCGGAAAGGGACCTTCGCCCGGGTACCTACGGCGTGCCCGAACCCGCCCCCGAATTTATGCGGCCCTTCCCAAAAGAAGACCTGGACCTCATACTGGTGCCGGCGGTGGCCTATGACGAGAAGGGATTCAGGATTGGCTACGGTGCCGGGTATTACGACAGATTCCTCGACGGTCTAACCCGCGTAGTGCCCAGCATTGGACTTGCCTTTGAACTCCAGATAATAGACAGAGTGCCGGCGGAGCCCACCGATCGGCCGGTGGATTACATCGTAACAGAAAATAGGCTAATAGACTGTAGACAGAGGAACATGCAGTGTGTTTAGGAAAGAATTTCAATCACAGCCAAACAGATACTGTTTCTATTCTTTGAAATTTTTTTATTAAACATACTTTCTATATTTACTGCTCCACTCTTTAAAAAATTCATCTTCCTTAATCATTGCGTTATAAGGCGGCGATGTAAATTCAATAATTGTGTTAACTACATGATCAAAATTAAGTTCATACCTTAATATTTTCTTACAAAAATTATCCCATCTCTTTTGCATTTCGACATCTTTAGTTAACCTTGCAATAATAGCTATAGAATCTTTTTCATATGGTGTTCCCCTATTAGATAGAGTTTCATAAATTGCTTCTTGAAGTTTTCTCCCATCAAAGTCAAAGTTTGTTGCTAAATAATATATATCATAAAAGTCTTTCATGCGACCTGTAGCTTCCATTAGGGATATAATTGCATCTAATTTTTCTGTCACTGTAGATTCTAGGGAATAGGTTAAAACTTTAGGCTTTTCAAATTCAGGCAGAAGTACAGGAAGGGTTCTTTCCACCGATGAAGGTACAATAATATCCCCCACTCCAAAGTCTATATTAAAAGGTGTTTTTGTCCTTCCAATAATACCAATAAGATTAACTCTAATACCATGATATTCCCTAATCTCACTAATTAACTCTAGCCCCTTAATTTTAAACTTTATAAAATCATTTTTACTAGGCAAGGAAATAATCTCTTCAGTCAATCTCTCTATAGCATCTAAATCATTCGAATAGTTCTTTAAAAGATAATCTGCATCAATTGTTGGCCTTGTGGTAAATCCACTAATGGAATATAGTAAAAATCCACCCTTAAGAATAAGATTTTCTTTATATTTTGATTCAGAAAGTCTCCTGATAAATTCTTCTTGGCAAAATAGATTTAATAATTGTTGTAATGGGATTCCTTCACCTTTAGCTTTGTTTTTCAATTTTGCTAAAATAGAAGCTGCCATATTAGCCATTACAACCACACTCCTATATATGTTTGTACTTTGTTTTTAATATTAAATATTTCAGCATATTCAAATAGATTTCTTGCATTTTTCTTTGGATCCTTGATATAATTCCTTATTGCATTGGTGAATACCTCTACTTCAAGCTTTGTTTCATATCGTAGCACATCACATATAGTGCGATCCCTATCATACATTCTAATTTCTACTCCTTCTACTCCTTCTATCTCTATAGTATCAATGCCAATCTCTATAAACTTTGGCTCTAGATAATAGGGTTTTATTAAGGGATAATCAATATTGTATTGAAGCTTACTGCTGTTTTTATTCACTGCTATTTGCCAGGATGAAGGGATTCTATCTATATATTCATAATAAAAAAGTGCACTTTCTAAAAATATGATGGATTCTGGAAACAATCTTGCTATAATTACTTCTTCTCTTGGAATATAATCTGTTAGTTCATAAAATCCATGTTTTATCTTAGTAATTAAACCTTCCTCCATAAACTTCTTTATTTGACGGCTGGAAAAGCCTAAGTCATTAAGCTCTGATGTCTTAAGAACTCCACCATATTCAATAAAATGATTCTTTATCTTATCAATTTTATTCATTTTTACACCCCAATGTCCGCTTTCGTTTTTATAAGCGGTCTTTTAAGTGCATATTATCATAATATTACTTTAAATACAATAGCTTTACAACATCAAACTGATAATATTCCACTTTTATCGTAGGCAGACAAGGGGAC
>JAQUCT010000006.1:0-16391 GCA_028686075.1 Bacillota bacterium | reverse complement strand
CAGACAAGGGGACGGTTCTCTTGTCTTGACACATGCATCCATTATTGGTAAACTATCGCTATGAACCATGGATAAGGTGATAAAGGATGCCAAGGCAACAGAGAATCAAAAGTGCCAGCGGGTATTATCATATCATGCTTCGTGGGAACGAAAAAAAGGATATATTTATTAGTAATGCAGATAAACAACGTTTCATGGAAACGGTGTGCGAAAAGAAACAAAGGAATAGGTTTTATCTGCATGCCTTTTGTCTGATGGACAATCATGTTCATTTAATGCTAAGCGAAGGAGTGGAGGACGTAGCCACGGTAATGAAACGTATTACCGTAAGCTACGTCTATTATTTTAATAAAAAATATAAAAGAGTAGGACATCTATTCCATGACAGGTTTAAAAGTGAGGTAGTGGAGAGGGACAGATATCTGTTAGCTTTAGTAAGGTATATTCATCAAAATCCGGTGAAGGCAGGTATAGTTGAGAAAGCGGGCGACTCTAAATGGAGCAGTCATAACTGTTATTTAAATGAAGACAATAACTTTGCAAAAATGCTTGATACCGATATAGTTCTGGGTCTTTTTTCCGAAGACAGGCAGACAGCGGTCAAGAAATATATAGAGTATATGAATGAAGAATGTTACGAAACATTTATCGACCTAGAGGAAGAGGCAGAACCTTTCGATGAAGAACAAGCACAAGAGCTTTTTAAAAAGATGTTAATAGACTGGCGACTTGAGGACACAAACAAAGAGAAGGTACAGATTCCGGACAGTTTGATAAAGGAGTTTAGAGAAAAGACCAACCTGTCACTCAGGAAGATTGCTGCTATTACCGGCTTAAACAAAGATAAGGTGAGTAAGATGCTGAAGAGTTAGACAGAAGAACCGTCCCCTTGTCTGCCCTTGTCTGAGCAGGAAATGCGGTTTGGGGGACCAGCCAAAGAAACCGTCCCCGTGGCTAGTCCGTGGCTGGTCGCAATTACACCTCGTTTGCCGCGTCGGCACTCTCCACCGCTTTACTGAAAGTCTCGAGCTTTTGCTGCACCCTGTGGTAAAGGGTGCCTTCGGGATAGCTGCCGTCCTCACCTATGGTGCCGGCGGGCATGCCGGTGAGTATCTGGATGCCTTCCTCTATGGTTCTCACCGGGTATATATGGAACCTACCCTCAGACACCGCCGCTATCACCTCATCGTCCAGCATAAGGTTGTCGACGTTCTGGTGAGGCATCATTACCCCCTGGTCGCCGGTAAGGCCCTTCTCCCTGCACACCCTGAAAAAGCCTTCAATCTTCTGGTTCACCCCTCCGATGGGCTGTATCTCACCCCTTTGGTTTACCGATCCGGTCACCGCAATACCCTGTTTTATCGGCACGTCCGCAAGGGTGGACAGTATTGCGTATAATTCGGTACTGGAGGCACTGTCCCCGTCAACGCCGCCGTAGGACTGTTCGAAGGCGATGCTGGCGGTTAACGACAAAGGTGCCCTCTGCGCGAATTTGTCCCCAAGGTAGCCCCCTAGTATTAAAACTCCCTTATCGTGGATACTGCCGCTCATCTTAACTTCCCGCTCCACGTTTATTACGCCCTTTTTGCCTGCGTAAGCCACCGCCGTTATCCTGGAGGGACGGCCGAAGGAATACTCGCCCAGGTCCAGCACCGAAAGCCCGTTGACCTGGCCTGTCACAACGCCCTCGGTGTCTATCAGTATGGTACCGTCCTTTATATATTCATGAATCTTCTTTTCGTATTTATTAGAGCGGTATACCTTTTCCTGTATTGCCTTTGTCACATGGTCGCCGGTGACATATCCGGCCCCCTCCATACCCGCCCAGGTATCCGCTTCGTATATTATCTCAACTATTTCGTTGAACCGGGTGCTCAGCTTGTTCTGGTGGTCTGCCAGCCGCGAGCTGTACTCCACAATCCTGGTTACGGCAGACCGGTCAAAATGCCGCAGGCCCTGCTCCCTGCAGTGCTTTGAAATAAAGGCGGCAACCCTGTAAATATGCTCGGCATCCCTGTCCATCTCAATATCGAAGTCCGCCTTCACCTTGAACAGTTTCTTGAAGTCTTCGTCCAGATTATAAAGGAGATTATATATTTCATAACTACCTATCACAATTATTTTCACATCCAGAGGTATGGGCCTTGGCCGGAGCGACGAGGTTGCAACCATACCGGTCTGCTCTGCGATGTTCTCTATGGCTATTTCCCCGGTCTTTAACGCCCTTTTAAGTGCTTCCCAGGAATAGGAGTTTGACAGGACGTCCTTTGCCTGAACGATAAGGTAGCCGCCATTGGCCCTATGAAGGGCACCGGCCTTTATCCTGGTAAAGTTGGTGGTAAGTACCCCCAGTTGGTTCTCGTACTCCACCTTACCCACCAAATTGTAATAGGTGGGATAGGTCTCAATAATCACCGGTGCATGGTCAAGTTTGCTGCTGTCCACCAGAAGGTTAATCCTGTACTTAAAGGTGATGTCCTTCTTCCGCCCCTTGGCAATCCAGGGGATTTCCGTTTCCTGGCTCTCTTCCTTGCCCTTAAAATCGTCCACGTTCTCTATTATGTCTTTTTGCACACCGTCAAAAAAGTCCAGTATCTCCGTGCAGTTACATTCCCGGTATTTAGCCTTCATTTCGCCGATACCGTAGCCAACTGAATTCATTGCAATATCAGCGTCCAATTCCTTGATTGCGTCCTGGGCCTTAAGCTCCAGGTCCTTTACCCCGTTGAATACTTCAACCGCCCTCATCTGAAGCTGCTCATTCCTTGTCTCAATCTCCTTAAGCGTCTCGGTGTCCAGATTCCGGTACTCCTCTTCGCTTATTGGCCTTCCATCAATAAGAGGAACGCTGGCAAACCCACCTGCACTTTTTTTGAACTCGAAACCGTATTCCTTTGCCGTCCTGTTAAGGTCCTCCATAAGCTGTGAAGTCTTTTCCTGAAAGTCCTGGATAACCTTTGCCTTACGTTTATTATAGTCCTCCCCCGAAAAAGCCTTGGGTATCTCCTTTTTTAGATGTTCAATAAGCCTGTTCATATCCTCCTTGAGCCTGGTGCCCACCCCTGCGGGCATTGACAGGGCCATGGGCTGATCGGGGTCTTCGAAATTGTAAACATAGCACCAATCTAACGGTACCGGTTTATCCTTTGCCAGGCTTTGTACTATAGACTTTGCGTAGCTGCTTCGCCCAGTTCCGTTCAGGCCGGCAACATATATATTATAACCGGGTCTTTCCACCTTAAGCCCGAAGTCCATTGCACGGCTTGCCCTTTCTTGCCCCAGGATACCCTCAAGAGGCGGTATGTCCGCCGTAGTCTCAAATTCCAATTCCTTAAAGTCATGCTGCTTTTTTAGCTGTTGGGGCTTTAGCTCCTTAAAAGTTAACATAAATACCATCCTCCCTTATAAATATAACGTACTAACAGTATTGCACTCCTTTATCTGTCATTCCGAAGAAGCGAAGCCCGAAGAATCCGACTTGGGGGTAGGTCCTTCGCTTCGCTCAGGATGACACCAGTCTTAAATGTATTCTGTATATTCTATATAGTTATACCTTCCCGGAGAGCCGATTAATCTTCAAACAGAAAAAAACAGGCAAAAAACCTGTTTCGTTGGATGTTATAACTCCTGGGCGGTATGGACCGCTCTTTGAGTTCCGTCAACCAGAATTCTGAACGGAACATCATCGGGTATTCCTTTTAAATCGGTTTTTACAATTGCATATGGATATGTAACCACCTGGGCAACCATCTGCCCCGGTTTCGGGTCCTTATACTCCACACTGACGTTAACACCGCGGCCGTCTTCCTCCTCTTCTATACCCACAACCCGGATGCTGTATCCCCCCGTCGGCATTTCTCCCCGGGAGGCCACAATGTATACCTTATCCTCCACAACATACACCGCGGCCCCTTCCTCCCTTTTCTGCTTGTGCACCACCTTCTCTATCTGTGGCGGGACCTCGAAAACCGTTATGCTTTGAAATGCCAAATCAAACACCTCCGGCATTCTGCGGTAGCCATACACGCCGCAGTTTATTACGGAAGCCAACCGGCACGTGCGACGGCGGTACCGGTGTGCCTCCTGTTAATAGAATATTATACTAAGTCTGGGTATATTACCCCTTTACCGGCCCTTTGCTTTTAAAGCCCTTTCCACCGCCTGCATGATGCATCCTGGTGTTAAACCGTATTTAATAAGCAGTTCCTCGGCGGTGCCCGATTCACCAAAGGTATCCTTTGCACCCACCCTAATAACCGGTACCGGTGCCTCCTCGCATAGCACCTCCGCCACTGCACTTCCCAGGCCCCCTATGATGCTGTGCTCCTCCGCCGTCACAATCGTCCCGGTCTCCAGGGCAGCCTTTATTATCAACTCCCGGTCTATAGGCTTTATGGTATGAATGTCAATCACCCTAGCGGAAATACCGTTTCTTTTAAGGTCACCGGCTGCTTCCAGTGCCATGGCCACCATTATGCCGGTGGCAACTATGGTAACGTCACCGCCGTCCCTCAGGGTGATACCCCTGCCCCATTGGGACTTGTATTCGTCTTTATTGTAAATGTCCGGCACCTTGGCCCGGCCCAGCCTTATATAAACAGGTCCTTTATAATGGGTGGCCGCCCGCACCACCGCCTCGGTCTCAACACCATCGGCGGGGCATATAACTGTCATGTTAGGGATAACCCGCATAATTGCAATATCCTCCAGGCACTGGTGGGATGCCCCGTCCTCCCCCACCGTCAACCCGGCATGGGTAGCTGCTATTTTAACGTTGAGCCGGGGGTATGCAATGGCATTCCTTATAGGTTCATAGGCCCTCCCGGTAGCAAAAATGGCGAAGGTGCTGGCAAATGGAATCTTGCCGCTTGCCGCAAGCCCTGCGGCGGTACCCATAAGGTTTTGCTCTGCGATTCCCATATTGAAAAACCTATCCGGAAACTCCCTGGCAAACATTACCGTCTTTGTAGACTGAGACAGGTCAGCGTCCAGCACCACAATGTCAGGATTTTCCTTTCCCAACTGTACCAATGTTTTTCCGTATGCATTCCTTGTTGCTGTACTAGCACTCACTGCAGACCACCTCCAACTCTTTCAGCGCAATATCCCTGTCCTCATCACCGGGTGCCTTCCCATGCCATTCGGCTTTATCCTCCATGTAGGATACTCCTTTACCCTTTACCGTCCTTGCAATTATTATGGTGGGCCTGCCCTTTATTCCTTTGGCTCTCTCCACCGCCGTAGTTATCTGTTCAAAGGAATGCCCGTCCACCTGGAGTACCTCCCAACCAAAGGCCCTCCATTTTGCCGTTAGCGGCTCCACCGATATAACTTCCTCGTTGCGGCCATCAATCTGGAGCCCGTTATGGTCCAGGAAAGCCGTCAGGTTGTCCAGCCGGTAATGGGCCGCCGCCATAGAGGCCTCCCAGATTATTCCCTCCTGGGCCTCACCGTCCCCTATAAGCGCATATACCCTACAGTCCTTTTTATCCAGCTTTGCCGCTGCCGCCATACCACAGGCTGCGGAAAAGCCCAGCCCCAGCGAACCGGAGGACATTTCCACCCCCGGGGTACCCTTCATGTCCGGGTGACCCTGAAGCATACTGTCAATACGCCGGAACCCGGATAACTCTTCCTCTGGGAAATATCCCCGCAGTGCCAGGGTGGCGTATAATACCGGTGAAGCATGGCCCTTTGACAGCACAAACCGGTCCCTGTGTTCCCAGTCCGGCCTTGCCGGGTCTATCCTCATTATCGCAAAATACAGGGCGGTTAATATTTCAACCGACGACATGGAACCGCCGGGGTGACCGGACCTCGCCCTATGGGTCATCTCTATTATGTACCTTCTTATCCTTACAGCCATACTCCTTAGCTTTTCAATATCGTATTCCAAGCTATACATCTCCCTTCTCCATAATGCATACAACCATTTTGACAAAGTATTCCCTAAGGGTTTTGTTTTTGGCCAGTGCCCCCAGGGGGTTCCTAAGCGGTACAAGACGGTAATAGCCCACCTTCAGGGGTATATGCCTTATTAACTCCTCAAACCGGTCTATTGTCATTCCGTTTATATAGGAGAAATATTCCCTTCCCTGCTCGGTCCGGCCAATTCTGAAGTCTATCCTCCTTTGGCCATCGGGCAGGTCCTTCACAAGGTCCTTATAACACTTGATAAGGGTTTTCTGACCAAAAATCCTGTGTACCCAGGGTATCCCTATGGCATCCGACAGGTGGGCACCGTAAGGGTGATAGTAGGGCGGGAAGTTTATATAAACCCTTCCTCCCGGTTTTAATACCCTGTAGCATTCGTTAAGCACCTGCCGGGGCATGTCCACATGCTCCATCGCATCGTTCATTATTATTGTATCAAAGAATCCGTCCTCAAAGGGCATATCCGCGGCATCGCCGGTTACAAACCGGAACCTGGTTTCAAGGTCTTTTTGCCGTGCCAGCCCTTCCGCCTCCTCTTTATAGTGCTCCACCGTATCGATGCCGTATACAACGTCAGCACTCCGGGATGCATAATACAGAGCCTTTCCGCCGGCACCGCAGCCGATATCCAGCACTCTTTTATCCCCGAACATCTCCTTCTCTTTCGCCGCTTCCAGAAAAAACTCAATTGTCCTTCTTCCCATATCATACTGCCATTCGGCGTAGGTTAGCTTGCCCTGGTTTTGCAGGTTAAAGGGGTGCCGGGGCAGCGGAAACAACCGGTTTAGCACCTTACACAAAAAAACGGAAAAGCTCAATCCTTGCCCCTCCTCCCTCTGTCCTTCAATACTTTTAAAACAAACACCGGCAGTGCCACCATCCTTACCGCCCGCCACGGCTGTGTCACAAGCCTGTAAAACCATTCAAGCCCGGCCTTTCTGAAAAAAGCGGGGGCCCTGACCGCCTCGCCGGCCAGTACATCAAAGCTTCCTCCCACCCCTATGGCAATTTTGACCCTAAGCCGTTCCCGGTGGTTGGCAATCCACTTTTCCTGTTTTGGGCTACCGAGGGCGACAAAAAGCACCTCCGCCCCGGAGGAATTTATTTGTTCCACTATTCCGGGTACATCCTCATCCTTGAAATACCCGTCTCGTATACCTTTAGTGCTGATTCCCGGGTAAATTTTCGAAATATTTACCGCAGCTTTTTCGGCTATCCCCGGTTTTCCTCCGAAAAGGAATATCCTCCTTCCCTCCCTAGCCAGCATATCCAGCATCCGGGTCATCAAATCAAAACCGGCCACCCTTTCGGGAAGGGGGTGCCCGTATATCCTGGACGCCAACACAATACCTATCCCATCCGGCACCACCAGATCCCCAGACTTTAGTATCCCCATGAACTCTCCGTCTTTGGCGGCGTTTACAACCATCTCTGAGTTGGGAGTATAAACCGTGCTTACACCCTCCCCATCCAGCAGTTCCCTCACCCTTGCCAGGGCACCCTCCATATCGGTATTGTCCACCGGCACCCCGAGTATATCCACCTTTTCCATAATAATCATCCAATGCTCCTTTATTTATGTATCCTCCCGGTTATCCGATGACTAACCGCCACTAAAACTCCCGTTTCTATATACAACACAATAATAGTATTACATTCCTTTACCTGTCATCCCGAAGAAATGAAGCCACTGGTATTTCTATATAATCCCGTATCAGGTACCGGGCTAAATATTCAATAGCTCCATCACCAGCTTGTCGTTAATCACGGCCTGCTCTTTCATTTCCTCCATTTTGGCAAGTATCTGAACTCTTACCTTTTCCCGTTCGGACCAAACCCTTTGTATCTCCACCAGCAGGTCACTTAGGTCCAGGTCGGATACGCTGCCCACCGCCCTCATTCCCAGCCGGGATAAAAATCCGTCTATCTTGGGGTCGTAGGATATACCCACCAGAGGAACCCCCTGTATGGCCGAAAAAATGAGGGAATGAAGCCTCACGCCCACCGTTAGGTCCATCCTTCCTATCAGGTCAAGCACTTCCCCCGGCGAATGCCTGCCGTCAACCGAGTATACGTCGTTTTTCATAATGGACTTTATCTTCATGATACACTTGTTGTCTTCGCCGTAGTGGAAGGGCACAAACACCACCTGGAAACCCAGCTCTTCAATCAGATTATCGGCGGTTCTGGCCATTATTTCATAGAACCCTTCGGCATCCTTCCAGTCTCTCACCGAAAAGCCCACTACCGGACAGTCTTTTTGTATACCGAGGCTGTCAATAATCCCCATACCACCGCTTGTGCCCGGCGGCTTAAGGGTAACCACCGGATCGGAGGTCATATATATAGGAGGCCTGCTTACACCCATACTCTTTAGGTCCTCCACCGACTGCTCGTCCCTTACAGTTATCGCGTTGACACGGTTTAAAATGGATTTTGTGAGAGCCCTGTTTGCCCTTTTGGTTATAGGTCCGATGCCTTGGCCGTACATCATAACCTTTTTGTTAAGGCGCGTGGCAATGTATATTAAACCCAAGTAATACCTGATGCTCTTTTCGCTGGTAACGTCCTGCAACAGTCCCCCTCCACCGCTAATAAAAAGGTCGCAGTTCTTTATCGCCATATAAATTTCAAAGAAGTTTTTCCTGTCCACCGCTCCTACTTCATGACGGGATTCGGTGAAGGAGGGATTGGCTGACAGTACCGTTATTTCTATGTCGCTTCCGGCGTGCCTTAAGTTTTCAACCAGTGCCGACAGTATAGATTCATCGCCTATGTTTCCAAAACCATAGTATCCGGATACTAAAATTTTGTGCATTCTACGTCCTCCTACGGGCTGTAAAAATCTTTATTATTCCACCCAAAAATAATACCCCTATAACGCCCAGCACAATCCCAAAGCCCAGCCCGTATACAGTTCTGAAAAAAGATATATAAAGCGGGGTTCTAAGATGACTGAAACTGTTTACCATTGAAACCTGTCCTATGGCTGCCGCCAGCCCCAGCGGCAATAACAGGGCCTCAAACCTTGTAATTGCTGCCGCGGCCATTATTACAAAGGCAGGGTGTGCTAAAAGAAATTCCTTGGTCCGAGGCCGCGCCGGCAGGGTCTGTTCCATAAAGGTCCTTATCTGGGCCTCAATACCCAATATAGGTGCCCCGGCGGTATGTCCGGTCCTACCAAGGTAAAGATAACCCGCAACGGCAACCAGGCCAAGCAGTGCCGCATATTTTACCATAAGCGGGGTATCCAGAAGGGACTTTAGTTCACCTTCCAGGTTCCGGTATTCATCCCTGCGGTATCCTATTATTATGAAATAGGCTATTGTAAACACAAGCAATGGTATAATATGTGCAATCTTAACTCCTCTAAAAATATCCACCTCAAGCAGGTACAGGGTGGAACTAAGCATTGAAGCCACATAGACCGCTCCTACAAGCGATATTAACGACGCCTTCAGAAGCAGTAGCACACTGCTGCCGATAATGCCCTTCCAGTTCCTTTGGTCGCTGGTTTTCAAGGCCTTATCGCAGTAACGCAGCACGTACAGCATTGCCAACGATGGAAACACTATCGCCGCCCCCAGCGCAAAGGCCTTGTCCGCAAGGGAGGGCACAACCAACTGCAGGCCAAAACACCCGGCCACGGCCAAAGCAAAAAGTCCGTACAGATATTTTTTCCTAATCCTAATTAAATCATCAATCAATATTGCCGCTCCGGCCACCATGCCCACTACCAGCACCAGCAGCCTCAAACTGCCTATGTTAAAGCCCTTCATGGGCACTACATCTCCAAGTTCAAAACCGCGCCGGGCAATAAGGCAGGAGAATTCCCCTATATATTTAATGTTGGTTTCAAAGTTATCCTCGGGGTCCTTCTTTCCTTCGATTTTAGGTTTAAGGTACACAAGCCTGGTGTTTCTTTCGTCCACTGCCCTGAACCACCGGTCCATTACTTCCCTGGGCGATACTTTGTCAGCCTCCGCCTCGTTAAGGCTGAATACCCTTGCCGCCCTAAAGTCCGCCAACTGTATAAGGCTATCCAGGCCAAGCTGTTCTATGTGCTTAAGCTGCATCCAGGTTTCGATAGGACCCAGCACGATGCCCGTTTCCTTTATCATACGGGCGGTGGTTTCCAGTTCACCGGGATACCCGAGGGCCTGCTCGCCATCGAATATAATTGAAGTAACCGGATAGTCGGTAAGCTTTTCAAAGAGGCCCTCTATATACCCTGAGGTAATTCCCCTGTAATTGTACGGTCGAGCGGCAATATTAAGGCCCAGGGCCCGGGCCATTTTAAACTTGCCATAATCGAATACCACAGCAAGCTCCTTGAGGTCTTCGTACCTGCCGGACACCGACATGGCGTATATACCGCCCTGCGACCAGTCGCGGAATGCCCTGCCCCTGACTTTAAGGGGCTCCCTTATACGCCCATAGGTAACAGCATCCTCAGTAAAAATAACTACGGTACCGGAAGGGTCCAGGTCGGAATCCTTAATCCTTCTTGCTACCTCGTTTAAGGGGTGCCTCAAGAGGTCCTGCTCCATAAGTTCCCAAAGGTTCATAACGGATATAAGGCCATCGGCCCTCAATTTCTCCAGCGTCTCTTCCTTTATAGCAACCGAGGTAACGCCCGCATCCCTTAAATCCGTCAGTGCATCCTCTATTGGCATTCCCATATCGTCGGCCAGTTCCTTGTATTTCTCATAATCGGCCACCAGCTCCACCCTGTAATAGGGTTCTTCCGCTTCAAGCCTCTGGTACAGTGTGAACGCAGCCACAGCCAGGGACAGAACCAGCACTGCCAGTAATAGTTTGTTCGGTTTCATTAGAACACTCCTATTTCCTATGTTTTCTGTATTTACGATTGACCTATTGTATATCATACCTTCCTTTTACCATAAATATACAATCCGTTTCCGCCTTCACGCCCCTGCCGTCGGTACGCGGTATTAGCAGCAAGTGATTATCGGGTATTATCTGTCCCTGTCCGATATCCCTGGCCCCGGTAAGGTCCGCCAGTCCACCCAGTTGGCTCTGTACGGCGGTGGCCTTACCACCCCTCAGTACAATTTCGGTTCCTGCATAGCCCGTCAGGGTCTTTCCGGCCGGCACATTTACCACCTCAAGGACTGCCGCTGCCGTGCTTTCCGGTTGAACTCCGCCAGAGCCGCTCTGCAGGGCGGTAATCCTGTCGCCCATCTGCTGTATGAGGGAATCGAATTCCTGTAGCTTTTGCTCGAAATAGAACTTTAACTGTTCGTTACGCTGTTCCACATAGCTCTGGGTTACCAACGGGTCCTGCTGGGACCCCGGTGCAAAATCACCCGCCTGTACCAACTGCCCCGCCGCCAGTACAACCATTAACACTACAATCGCATATAAATAAAGCCTGCTCTGCCTTATCCTTTGCAGCATATTATCCCTCCTTATAGGTATGGGGACACTCCGCTTACCAGTGGCTAGTGTCTAGTGACCAGGACAGACCTGTAAGAGTAACTCTGGTTGCTGGCCACTGACCACCAGCCACTGACCACTGAAACAGATGTCCCCGATTGATAAGCTTTTGGGCCGGAACACCTTCACTACGGCTATCCGGCCACTTACTACAGATTACTTGCTGGTATACGCCGCTCACGGCAAATATAAGGCCAACCCGCGAAAGCTTATACCCCCAGATATAACAAGTTCTATAAAGCGATAGGAAATCCTGTCTGGGAATGCAAAATATTTGCCCTAGAAATCATTTCCTAAATTAAGCTATCTAAAACCGCCGGATTCTTGACACTGGTATTCAATATTGTTACTATGGTTTTAAGTCAAGTATCGGGAGGGATATGAACAATATGGACCACAAATTTCTTCTGGAAGCCATACTGGAACACCTGGATGAGGGGATACTGGTGGTGGACACAAACGCCAACGTAACCTTCTTTAATGAACCCGCCACCGATATAGCCGGAATTACCCCTGACAAGGCTATCGGCAAAAATATATTGGAGATATTCCCCGACCTGACCCCGAAGACCAGCACCTTCTACCGGGTCCTAAAAACAAGAAAGCCCGTTATTGACCACGTTCAGACCTATATGAACCACCGCGGGAAGCTTGTATCCACCGTAACATCCACCCTTCCGCTTATAGAGAACGGCGAACTTGTTGGAGCCCTTGAAATATACAAGGACCTGACACTGGTCAATGATATGGCGGACAAAATATCCAGTCTCCAGAAAGAGCTGTTCAAAAAAAACGGCCAGCATAGGACCTATAAAGGAAACGGAACGATATATACCTTTGCCGATATAATAGGACAAAGCCTCATAATGGAAACCCTTAAATACAAAGCACAAAAAATAGCCGATAGCACTTCCCCGGTACTGGTGTACGGCGAAACAGGAACCGGTAAGGAGCTTATAGTACAGGCCATTCATAACGCCAGTTCCAGCCGAAGAAACAACCCTTTTATTGCACAGAACTGCGCGGCTATGCCGCAAACGCTGCTGGAGGGTATATTGTTCGGCACCTCGGCGGGCAGCTTTACCGGGGCCAGGGATAAACCCGGCCTGTTCGAACTGGCCGACGGCGGTACCCTGTTCCTTGACGAAATTGATTCTATGGATACCGACCTCCAAGCAAAGCTGTTGCGGGTACTCCAGGATGGTATAATAAGAAGACTGGGCAGTGCCAAAACCCTTAAGGTTGATGTCAGAGTAATGGCTGCCTGCGGCAAGCATCCCTTAAGAGCGGTACAGGAAAAAACGCTGAGGGAGGACCTATACTACAGACTGAATGTAGTTAGCATGTTTATACCCCCCTTAAAGGAAAGAAAAGAGGATATACCGCTGCTGGCGGCTCATTTCATAAAAACCTACAACAGGAAACTGAACAAAAATGTAACCGGTATGTCCCCTCAAACCGCCGGATTGCTGCAACAATACAACTGGCCGGGCAATGTTAGAGAGCTTAAATTTACAATAGAGGGCATAATGAACTTTATAGAAGGGGATACGATAGACCTGAAAGTCCTGCCGCCGGATGTTTCTCCCTTGCTAGCTTCGCAGCCCAAACAGGCGGCACCGGAAGAGACCCCCGGGCAACTACCTCCGCTGGAAAAGGCCGTTGACGCCTATGAAAAAGAGCTTATAGAGCGGGCTGTAGAGACTGCCAACGGCAACTATGCAAAGGCTGCCCGGCTGCTGAAGGTTCCCCGCCAAACCCTCCATAATAAGGTCAAAAAATACGGTATTTCATGGAAAGCTACAGTTAAGTAGCATCTCCGGCCGGTGTCGAAATTCCAGTCTTAAAAAAAATTTTGTCTGGCCAAACTGTGCTGATAGGCTTTATGAATACTCGCTTATGAAAAAATGCTGCTTAAGCTCACACATCCACTTCCCAGATGCTTGCAGCATAGAATGATAGCACTACAGTATGTACAAATCGGCATATCCCGGTATGCATAATCCTCATTTCATATACTTAATGACCGACGATATAACGCCTTCTATTTTTTCCCTTGATTTATCATCCCTTATCTCCTGGAAAAGGCAGTCCACCGAATGCTCCTCTAGTATCATAAGCCCGGTCTTTTCTATGGAGGCTCGCACCGCCGCTATCTGGAGCAGTATCTCTTCGCAGGTCTTACCCTCATCAATCATCTTTTCTATACCGGTAATATGTCCTTTAATTGTTTTCAGCCGGTTTAGTATTTCTTCCCGGACAAAACTTTTTTCCATGGTTTCCGGCCCCGATACGCCCGTACCGCAGGCCCGCCTCCTTTTTATTTTTTTTGATCGCATCGGGTCCTTCATGTTCCTCTTGCGCAAAAAACAAAAGCCCAGGTCAGAACCTGCAGCTTAGTCTCTAGAAGTCTATTAGTCCGAAACTAATCTTGATTGCCTCGTCAACCTTATCCATCATATCATCGTCAAAGTGTCCGATCTTTTCCCGGAACCGCTTTTTATCTATGGTTCTCACCTGTTCGAGCAGCACCACCGAATCTTTGTTAAGACCATAATCAGCGGCACTGATTTCCACGTGGGTCGGAAGCTTGGCCTTGTTTATCTGGGATGTAATGGCAGATACTATGGTGGTAGGACTGTATTTGTTGCCGACATCGTTCTGTATCACCAACACCGGTCGGACTCCGCCCTGTTCGGAACCGACCACAGGACTTAGGTCAGCATAATAAATGTCTCCCCTTTTTATCTGCACATTATTCACCCTCCGCATGCCTGCTCTCATAGCTACCGAAGGAAAGGGCTTCCTCGGTCAGATTCTGCTCAGCCAGCGCGAGGTTCAAAGCTGCCATCTCCATATAGCCCCTTTTCAGTTGTTCCCTTATTTCCATCTTTTGTCTCTCTCTGATGTACAGCTTCATTGCTTCCCTGATGAACTCACTCCTGTTTTTCTTCTCGAGGTTGACTATATAATCTACCTCTTTTAGAAGGCTGTCGGGAAGGCTGACTATTATCCTTTTCGATTCCGCCACACTAGCACCTCCTAGATTATCGGCGTCCACAGGTCAGCACGCCAAAGCTAAAACAAGCAGGGCAATGATATTAAGCAAAATATATACATCATTATATACTATTCAATATAAGTGTGTCAATATAACCACTTTTTTATGCATTTACCTGCCTACGCCAAATTCTATTTTTTGAATCTTGCCGTCCTTTATATACACCCTCGGTACCCTCTTGCCAATCATGCATACTATTTCATAGTTGATAGTACCAAGAAGACCTCCCAGTTCTTCGGCGGTAATGCTTTGCTCTCCCTGCTGTCCCATAAGAACTGCCTCGTCCCCAACCTTTACTCCGTCAATGCCTGTCACGTCTATCATACACTGGTCCATACATATATTACCGGCTAACGGAACCCTGGCCCCATGCACAAGCACGTCCGCCTTTCCGCTTAAAAGGCGCGTATACCCATCGGCATACCCAAGGGGAAGGGTGGCAATAACGCTTTCCGAAGTTGAAATATACTTTCTACCGTACCCCACGCTGGTACCGGTTGGGACAGTTTTTACGTGGGAAATGGCCGCTTTTAATGATGCCAGCGGTTTAAGCGAAAGCTTCCCCTTATCCACTTCGTCAGAAGGATAAAGACCGTACAGTATTATTCCCGGCCGGACCATATCAAGATGCATATCCGGCAGGTCAATGCTAGCGGCACTGTTTCCGGCATGACGCAAAGGAATATCTATGCCCTTTGCCTTAAGAGCATCGGTGAACCCAATAAATTTTTTGTACTGCTCCCTTGTATAGGTCTTATCCCTCTCATCCGCTACCGAAAAATGTGTAAATATACCTTCTATAATTATCCCCTGTAGTTTATATATATTCGATACGGTATCTATGGAATCCTCCCCCGGAAGCATTCCAATTCGTCCCATTCCGGTGTCCAATTTAAGGTGCACCTTGGCCCGATCTCCTTTTTTGGAAGCCAGTTCCGAGAGTTTCAAAGCATCCTCATAGTTGTAAAGGGTTGGAGTTATATTGTACTCCAGAACCTTGTCAAATAATTCTGCCGGGGTATACCCCAATACTAGTATCGGAAAGTCGATTTCGGCCTGCCTCAGTTCAATAGCTTCGTCCAGCACCGCAACCCCAAGCCGCTGTACCCCTTCCTCAATTAGAACCCGGGATACCTCCAGGGCACCGTGACCGTACCCGTCCGCCTTAACTATGCCCATCAAAGACGCAGGGGGCCTGACGTTCTCCTTTATCTGTCTAATGTTGTGGGCAAGATTGTCCAGGTTCACTTCCAGCCAAACAGGTCTTATCCCGCTTATCATTTGCTTTTCCTCCCCGATTATTTAATACTTCTTGCTATTTCGGTAAGGGATCCTCTTGCTAAGCTACTCACAAGTTCGACTCTGATACTGCCCTCAGTCCATGAAATCTTTCTAGTGTCCCGCCTTTCCGAATAAAAGGCCGGTTTGCCGTCCAGATATATTAATTCACCGCTTGTCAGCGATTCTCCTCCTCCTTTGTCTGCGGTTTTTTGTAACAAAGTAAGCCTTTCACCTTCACAGCTGTATATTTCTACGAAAACCTTTTGGCAATCGGTTTCCACCACTTGAATAACATCTCTGGTAAACCCCTCCGGTACGGTGTCTAGCTCCAGCGGCAGAAAATCCAGATGCTCTCTGGCCTCCTCAAGAGAGCCAAAAAACATACCTGAGGCATCCCAGCCTTCGTAAAGCATGCTTGTTTCGATTTTGTCACTGTTGAAAAAATCGCTATCCAGTTCCGGGTTGAACTGAAAGTCCGAAAACTCCACCCTGGCGTTAACGGCACCGTTAATATCGTACATCTCCAGCACAAGGGGCCTCAGGCCCTTTCTGTCCACAATCAGTATTTGCGTAGACCGGTATTTACTGCCCCCTGGCACCGGCAGCTCAATGACCATAACCGCCACGCCGTTCCATTCTTCAAATCTGTAATGGA
>JAQUCT010000028.1 GCA_028686075.1 Bacillota bacterium | reverse complement strand
AAAGGGGGGAAAGACTTGAAGCACATTACAAAAATCTTAATACCGATACTTATACTAGCCCTGGTGATTGGAAGTCTGTCCGGATGCAGTACCGACAAGGAGCTCATAACAATCAGGCTAAACGAGGTGGTACGTTCTATTTTTTATGCCCCTCACTATGTAGCCATCAGTGAAGGTTTCTTTGAGGAAGAGGGCATGAAGATAGATCTAACCACCGGCCAGGGCGCAGATAAAACCATGACTGCCCTGCTTTCCGGGCAGGCGGACATCGGCTTTGCAGGACCCGAAGCCACCATATACGTCTATAATCAGGGCAGGGAGGACTACGCCATAATATTCGCCCAGCTTACCCAGAGGGACGGTTCCTTCCTGGTGGGCAGACAGCCCGAGCCGGACTTCAAATGGGAAAACCTAAGGGGTAAGACCATTATCGGCGGCAGGCCGGGGGGAGTGCCCCAGATGACCCTCGAATACGTTCTTAAGGAGCACGGCCTGGACCCTTACGAGGACGTGGAGATGGTAACAAACCTGCAGTTCACTGCAACCGCCGGGGCCTTCGCCGGAGGCATGGGAGATTATTCAGCGGAGTTTGAGCCTACCGGTTCTATGATGGAGGCCGAAGGGAAAGGTGCCGTTGTAGCATCCTTAGGCGTCGCGGGCGGTCCAATTGCCTATACCGCCTATTGTGCCCTGGGAAGCTACATCGAAGAAAATCCCGAGATAATTCAGAACTTTACCAACGCTATCTATAAGGGGCAATTGTGGGTACATCAGCACACTTCAGAAGAAATTGCAAAATCAATCCAACCCTTCTTCCCGGATACCGACCTTGAACTTCTGGCAACGGTTGTAGACCGGTATAAGGAGCAGGATACCTGGTGCCCCGACCCACTCATTATACCCGAAACCTTCGACCGGCTGCAGGATATCATGGAAGAGGCTGGAGAACTTGACCAAAGAGTGCCCTGTGAAGACATTACTACAAATAAATTTGCCGAAGAGACAGTCAAAACCATCAAATAGTACTATGGGGGGATAATGGTGACAGAAGACATAATAGTCAGTCTGAGAAACGTTTCGAAAAAGTATCATAGTCTTGAGGGGGAAACCGAAGCGGTAAAGGACCTGACCATGGAGGTTCACAGGGGGGAATTCATTACAATTGTCGGTCCAAGCGGATGTGGTAAAACGACATTGCTTTCACTCATATCGGGGCTTTTTATACCCTCCGCCGGTGAGATACTGCTAAGCGGAGAGACGAAAAATGACACTACCGGTCATGTCGGCTATATGCTTCAGGAGGATCACCTGTTCAAGTGGAGGACCATACTTCGTAATGTATTGATAGGGCTTGAAATTAAAGGTGCCCTTAATGCACAGTCAAGGGAAAAGGCTAAAAGCTTACTCCATAAATATGGGCTGGGTGATTTCAAAGACCATTATCCCCACCAATTATCCGGGGGTATGAGGCAGAGGGTCGCCTTGATAAGAACCCTGGCGATTGACCCTGATATACTGCTTCTTGATGAGCCCTTTGCCGCCCTTGACTATCAGACCCGTTTAAAGGTTGCCGACGATATATGGAAGATAATTAAGAAGGAATCCAAGACTGCCATAATGGTAACACATGATATTGCCGAGGCCATATCAATGTCCGACAGGGTTGTTGTACTCACCAAACGTCCGGCACGTATAAAATCGATCCACAATCTGGATTTTACCTGTGAGGAACGGACACCCATTAAATGCCGGGAGGCTCCCGAGTTCAGAGTATACTTCAACAGGATATGGAAGGAGCTGGATGTGCATGTATGAACCGAAGGAAAACATTCAAATCCCGGAAAACAACTATAATATAAACGATCACTCCGATGAACACAAGGATTTTCTTGACATGGTAAAACGCAAGAAAGTCTACGTAAGAGTCACGCAGATTGCCATACTGATTGCATTCTTCGTTGCATGGGAACTGGCCGCCAACGTAGGTGTCATTGACCCCTTCATTACAAGTCAGCCGTCAAGGATGATGCGAACAGTGGTTAATCTGCACAGGGACGGCAGCCTCTATGTCCATATTGGTTATACCCTTATGGAGACCGTAGTGGGCTTTGTGCTGGGCACCGTAATCGGTATACTTTTAGCCATAACCCTTTGGTGGTCCGATTTCCTTGCCCGGGTACTGGAACCTTACCTGGTGGTGCTTAACAGCCTGCCCAAAATAGCCCTGGGACCCATTATTCTGGTATGGATAGGGGCCGGACCCCAAGCGATCATTGCAATGGCTCTCATAATCTCGCTGGTGGTTACCACCATAGGCGTGTACAACGGCTTCAGGGAGGTAGACCCGGACAAGATTAAGCTCCTTAGAACCTTCGGTGCGACAAAGTACCAGATACTGCAGAAGGTGATGCTGCCCGCAAGCATTTCCACGATAGTATCGGCTATGAAGATAAATGTCGGTCTTGCCTGGGTAGGCGTTATAGTGGGAGAATTTCTTGTATCCAAGGCGGGCCTGGGCCACCTGATAGTATACGGCGGCCAGGTATTCAGGCTGGACCTTGTTATGACCAGCGTAATAATACTCGCTGTCCTGGCAGCCCTTATGTACCAGTTTGTATCATGGATTGAAAAGAAACTAATCAACTGGTATTAGATATAATTAGCCCGCCCTTAGGGCGGGCTAATTATATAAAGCTACTGCAGCCCACCTTGTGGTGGGCCGCAGTAGCTTTTTGGTTGTTGGTCTCCCGGTGCTGGGGGCCAAGCATCAGCCGGATGGAAAGACTGCTATTGTGGTTATCTGATTAGTTACCGAAGATGCTATCAAACATGTCTAACAGTCTATTGTAAGTACTTTGCATCTTTTCAAATGCTTCAAGGAGTTCTTTGTAGAGTTCAATCTGAATACTCTCTTCTTCCTCTTCCTCTACTTCTTCTAATTTCTCCATTGCTTTGTTTAGTTTCGCCAGAGCTTTGTCAACCATTTTCTGGGTAGCCTGGTCATCTTCCATTACCGTTTCCGCGGCTGCCAGGGCCTTTTCCAGCTTGCTCCAGCTCTTTTCTGTGTAGTCTGCTTCGTTAAGCTCACCCGCTGCTGCTATTGCCGCTTCAAGCTCGCTCTTGTCTACTTCCACTACTACTTCTTCTAATGCGTCCACTGCACTGTTTAGCTCTGCAAGGGCATTATCTACTTCTTCCTGGGTTGCTTCTTCATCTTCCATTACCGTTTCCGCGGCTGCCAGGGCCTTTTCCAACTTGCTCCAGCTCTTTTCTGTGTAGTCTGCTTCGTCCAGCTCGCCCGCCGCTGCTATTGCCGCTTCAAGCTCGCTCTTGTCTACTTCCACTACTACTTCTTCTAATGCATCCACTGCACTGTTTAGCTCTGCAAGGGCATTATCTACTTCTTCCTGGGTTGCTTCTTCATCTTCCATTACTGCTTCTGCGGCTTCCAAAGCCGATGCAAATACGCCCCAGGTCTCGGCTGTGTAGTCTGCTTCGTCAAGCTCGCCCGCTGCTGCTATTGCCGCTTCAAGCTCGCTCTTGTCTACTTCCACTACTACTTCTTCTAATGCGTCCACTGCACTGTTTAGCTCTGCAAGGGCATTATCTACTTCTTCCTGGGTTGCTTCTTCATCTTCCATTACTGCTTCTGCGGCTTCCATAGCCGATGCAAATACGCCCCAGGTCTCGGCTGTGTAGTCTGCTTCGTCCAGCTCGCCCGCCGCTGCTATTGCCGCTTCAAGCTCGCTCTTGTCTACTTCCTCCGGATCGCATTCAATTTCTTCGTCTTCATCTGCTGCTTCATCTTCAACTGTGACTGCATCCTCAACCACTTCATTCTGGTCCATGCTGACCGGTTCGTCGAGGTCGGACCTGGGCATAACCAGTACGGTTCCCCCGTTACCGGTATCGGTGACCGGTGCTGCGGCCTCATCCGACAGTTCGGGATGCCTTGGACCTAAGAAGTCCTCTTGAACCTCCTCATCAATTGAAACCCCAGTGCCAATATTCTCCCTGAACTGCATATCCGCAGCACTTGCGGGCATCACTGTGGAAAAGAGCATCAATGATGCGACCACATATCCCACTGTAATCCTTGCTATTTTACTGTTTTTCATAAACATCAGTTTTTCCCCCCTGATTTAGATTTGAAACGCGGTCATCCTTTGCTGGATTCATGCATGATACATTTTTTGCTTCCCTACACCATTATCACCTCCCCAAAGACTTCGGGCCATCGTCCTTCGAAATCAATTATACGGGGGAGATGTTACCTAACTTTTACCGGCAATTTAAAATGTTTGTCCAAAATGTTAACAAATGTTACATAAGAAATACCCCCGGTTATTCCCGCCGGGGGCACTCGCTTATTCCTTTCTGAAAATTGGAAAACCTATGCTGAAAGTAGTTCCCTTTCCCAACTGGCTCATAACATCAATCCTGCCGTCCTGCAGTTGGACCAATTTTTTTACAATCACAAGCCCCAGGCCACTGCCTTTTTCCTGCATGTTATTATCACGCCGGTTTTTGGCCCTGTAGAACCTGTCCCAAATATGCGGCAGGTCCCCGGGGGGTATGCCAATACCATCATCTTTAATGGTTAATACAACCTCATCCATCCCCACCTCTAAGCCAACCCTTATGTTCCCGCCCTCGGCTGCCATTATGGCATTCTTGAGCAGGTTCCTAATAATCTGCTCCATCCGGTCAACATCCCCTATCACAATGGCTTTTTCCGTTTCCTTCTCCACCAGAATGGAGTTGTTTCTGCCGGCAGCCACCGCCTCCATGGAAGTAACCACGCCCTTTACAAGGGCTGTCAGGTCAAGGGGAAGTTTCTCAACGGTAATATTACCGCTTTCCAGACGGCTTAGTATCATGATATCATCCACCAGCCTGGTTATATGAACCGTTTGGGTGTATATGGTATCCAGATACCTCTTCATCAAAGCTTCATCCTGCACCATCCCGTCACGTATAGCCTCAACAAAGCCCTGGACTGCGGTAAGGGGAGTACGCAGCTCATGGGACGTCTCTGCAAACAACCGGGCTCTTTCCGAATCCATGCGCCGGCCTTCGGCCTGTATTTCCTGCATCCTAATAGTCAGTTTATTGAGCTGACCGGCAAGAACGTTTATTTCATCCAGAGGCTGGTCCTCATCGCTTAACACAAAACTTCCCCTGCTTATCTCGGTCACGGTGGTAGAAAGCCGTGAAATGGGCCGGGAAATATGCAGTGCCAGGTAAACGGAAACGAAAATAATGACAACAAGGGCAACCATACCGCCTATTACAAGGTGCAGCCTATTTTTACTGAGGGCAAGGTCCAGATTGGCCGGTTTAGCCTCCAGCAGTATTCCGTTTTCAATGTTGTCTTTGTTGTTGCCCATGGGAACGGTCACTACAAAGACCTGCTGGCCCGTTTCCCCGTCCACCGTCCGTGAAACTTTCGTCTCACCGCTGCTGATAATTTTTACTAATTTCTCGTCCACCTTACTTCCAGGCACCAACTCCTGCTCGGCGGAGGTACCCACAATGTTCCCTTCTTTGTCAAAGACCGTTATCCTTGTGTCAAAGATATCGGCCAGGAGTTTCAAGGTTTCCTGCCTATCCCGAATCTCGTCTTCTGCACGCTCATCGGGTGAGGCGCTCCATTCCCGGTCAGGCTGCTGAAGAAGGGCAAAGTTGACCCGTTTGGCCTTGCGCAAAAGTTCCTGCTGGACCTGGTCATAGGTTGCCTGTTTTACTGCAAAGTTTGAAAGCGTAGCCAAAGCAGTAAGAACTATTACAAAGGTTATTACATTGGTAAACAATATCCTTGTATAAATATTCTTATTGAACTGTTCCCTCACAAGGCCCTTAATCCTGCAGCCGGTCCTGCGCACAAACCTTGGCACGGCGCGTATCACCGTCCCAATTTTTTTCCCGGCCTGCCTTAGATATGTACTCAATGTATATCGTCCCCCTCCTTAACCGGAGGCGTAAACTGGTATCCAACACCCCAGACGGTTGACAGATATTCATGGGGCAGGGGTGAGAGCTTTGCCCTCAGCCTGCGGATATGTACATCCACTGTACGCTGGTCACCGAAGTAGTCATATCCCCAGACAGTCGTCAGCAGTTCGTCCCTGGTGAAAACCCTTCGTGGATGTTGAGCCAGATGATACAGCAAGTCGAATTCCTTTGGAGTAACCTCCTTTTCCTCGCCATCAACCAGAAGCCTTCTGGTATCGGCCTGTATTTCCAATCCCGGGTATTTTATTTTCCAGTTGCCTGCCACATCACCCATTTGGGTGCGGCGCAGTACCGCTTTAATCCTCGCGACCAGTTCTCTTGGGCTGAAGGGCTTGGACACATAGTCATCGGCCCCCATTTCCAACCCCAACACACGGTCAGCTTCATCACCTTTAGCTGTAAGCATTATAATGGGGATCATGCGTATATCCCTTAATTCACGGCATAGAGTAAGCCCGTCATTGCCCGGAAGCATTATGTCCAGTATAACCACATCGGGGTTTTCCCTGTCGAAGGTGGGCAGCACCAAATCACCATCGCTAATCCCTACCACCTGAAAACCTTCTCTTTCTCCGTATAATTTAACCAGTTCAAGTACGTTCTGATCGTCATCGACTACCAAAACCTTACCCAAATACGTCATTATTCTCCCCCTTGCGCAGACTTTGATTCGATGTTATCACACCGATTGGCCCCGTTAAACCGCTAATTATTCCCATAACCCGTTAAGCCCCAATGCAACCAGAAAGAGCTGAGAAGTAGTGGTTTCTCAGCTCTTTGTCATATTCACCCCCAAATACCCCGGTCGGTTAATCTAGTCCAGTATACCCATTACCTTTACCACCTTCGTCTGTTCATCGTACTCTGCAATAACTTTCGAACCTATATTATCTGCCAGGTCATCAAAGGTTATTTGAGATTCGCCTTCAAGTATCTTGCTCTTATCATTTACCTCCAGCACCAATTCCCCATCGGTTTTACTTTCTATGGTAACCGTGCCTGCTGCACCATCAGCCGCCTTCAATATACCGCTTGACGTAGCAGCCTCTTCTTCCTCCTCTTCGCCTTCACCGGCCGGGTCAATTTCTTCTTCCCCTGTATCGCCTTCCAGATCGGTTCCTTCTTCACCGGGCACATCGGAAGGATCTGTTATACCGGTTCCCCCATCCAATCCGGTTTCTTCCCCGTCGCCGCAGCCGGTCAAAAATACTGTGCCCAGCATCAAAATAGCCAGTATCATCACAAATTTTCTGTTGAGTGCCATGACCTTTTCCCATCTCCTTGCCTGTTAATTTACGTCCATTACCATGTATACGTTATTACCCATCAACCCCCTGTCGGTATCCCACAAACCTTCCATCCGTTCTCGGGAGGCAGCACGTCCGAAGCCCTGCTTACTTCAGGAACGTCCTGTACCCTCCCTCGCATTTTGATTATACCTACCCTTTATTAATCTGATTTTGCTAAAATATGAAAATATGTTTCGAAAGTATTAACAAATGTTAACAAAAGCAGCGCCCAAAGTACAAACTCGACTGGCTGTTTAATAAGTGATAATATAAAGAAGAATATCTTACAGCACTCAATTATTAAGCCTATTGGGGCGATATAAATGATCATAAGCGCAAGCCGCCGGACCGATATACCCAATTATTACCCGGACTGGTTTTATAACAGAATAAGGGAAGGTTACGCACTGGTACGAAACCCTGTCAATGTGCATCAGGTTAGTAAAGTGAGATTAACGCCCGATGTTGTTGACTGTATAGTATTCTGGACAAAAAACCCCACAGGTATGATTGAAAGGCTCAATGAATTAAAGGAATACCACCATTATTTTCAGTTTACACTAAACCCCTATGGCAAAGACGTAGAACCCGGCTTGCCCCCAGACAAGGAAGATATCATAGGAACATTCATAAGGCTTTCGGACAGAATTGGCCCGGAAGGAGTGATTTGGAGATACGACCCGATACTGCTTAGTGATAAATATAGTATCAGTTATCACCTGCATCATTTCGGAGAATTCGCCAGGAAGTTGAAAGGCTTCACCGTAAAGTGCATTATAAGCTTTATTGACCTGTACAGAAAAACTACAAACAATGTAAAAAACCTTGGCCTTCACACGCTCACAGAACAAGACAAAGCAAAAATCGCCGAAGGCTTATCCAAGATCGCCATTGAATTCGACCTGCAGGTTGACACCTGCGCCGAGAGCATTGACCTGGCCGGCTGCGGCATCGGCCATGCAAAATGTATTGATCCAAAGCTCATTGAGAAGTTAAACGGCTGCAAAATTAACGTTGGAAAGGATAAGGGCCAGCGGCCGGAATGTGGCTGGGTAGAAAGCATAGATATAGGCATGAATAATACATGCCCGAGCGGATGCAAATACTGTTATGCGAATTACGGCAGTAAGACCATACATAGGAATATTCAATACCACAATCCGAACGGTGCCTTATTATGCGGCACAATAGCTAATGAAGACAGGGTAACGGAACGCAGCATAAAGTCGTTCAAAGATAATCGGCTTTACATATCCAAATATGGGAAGTGAAATTGTAGGAAACAGACCTGCAGAAAAAGATCGATGCATCACGGCAACACCGAAAAAATAGCAGGGATACTCGCTGAACCCTGAACGCATATATAATAGGGGCAAGAGATACAAATACAACCTGCATCTATTCGAACCTTTCATCAAGGGTTCTTTTTAGAGACTTATAGATTGTTCGTTCGGCGGACTTCTCATCAAAGTATTGCTGCAGCAGTCTGATGGTTTTCCCTTCGGGAAATAGTGTTAGTACTATTTCTTCATAAACCTCATCGTTATTGAAAAGTTTTCGGAAAACAGCTGTATTTAAGTCCTTAATCTCGTTAAAGGTCTCAGTGGGATTAAGGTCGAAGTTTATTTCAGGAAAATCAGGCAGCTCGCTTTTCCACTGTCCAAGATGAGATAGGATCTCATCCCACACATTCTCATTACCTAATTGTGTGAAAAGCTCTTTCCCGTAATAAAGCTTAAGATCCACTCCATAATCTCTTGACAGCTTTCCCAGCTCTTCCCTGTAAAAATGCTTGTTCTTCTGAAGGGAAGGGTCTATAAAATAAAAAACCCCGCATAGACTTTCACCGTATTCTTTAATGAGCACCTCGAGCTTTTTCTCGAAGTTGTTTATTTGACCCCTCTTTTTTGTTGAATCATGGTCATCCCTTATCTTTTGCTCGATGAACCAAATCCTGCCCCCGCTGTCGAAAATCTGATCAACGTTCAGCTCTTCGTCCTTTCCTTTAGAAACGTTATGGTACTTAAACCTGGTTGGTAGGTTAGTATATTCAAGTTTTTCGAAATAGAGCCTTAATATATCCTCAAAAGCATCGCCGAACCTAATTTCATGGGATTGGGTCAGGTTTTGAATTAGTTTTATTTTAGGTTTAGTAGGTCTAAAGAGACCTATATATCTGTCAGGATAGTCTGCAACCTTCTTTAACAGCATGGCTTTGTCATCCTTAAACAACCTTCTGTTAAAAACATCCTTAAAAACCCCATATGTAATTGTATCTGCTTTCTTAGCCATTATCATTCATCCTCTTCCTGTAGTCCTGTCTTAAATCGTCAATGGAAACAAGCTCTCCATTTCTTTCCACGTACCAGAAATCCCAACCGTTATTGGCTTTCCTGTTTAATATTTTGGCGCTTACCCTGTGAATTGAGCCGACCATATCTCCACATGTCAGGGAACTGTCTGCCTGCACCACTGCCTTATGCTTTCTGTCCTTTGAATACAGGTCCTCGCCAATATTAATATAACCGGAGCCTATAAGGTTCCCGAAGGGCACCTTGGGAGGCTTGTACTCAATCCTGTATTCGAGGAGCTCGGCCTGGTCCACCGGCTTGACCTTCTCTATCCTCCTGTTCGCAATATTGACATACTCTTCCTCTTTTTCAAAGCCAATGTAATTGCGATGCAGCATTTTCGCTACAGCTCCAGTGGTCCCGCTCCCCATAAAGGGATCAAGTACTATGTCCCCGACATTTGAAGCGGACAGGATAACCCTGTAAAGAAGCTCTTCGGGCTTTTGGGTTGAATGGGCCTTTTTCCCGTTTACCTTTATTCTCTCGTTTCCGTTGCAAATAGGCAGATCCCAGTCGCTCCTCATTTGTTTGTCATCATTGAAGGTCTTAAGCGCTTTATAATGAAATGTGTACTTGGCGCGCTCCGACTTTGCGGCCCAGATAAGGGTCTCGTGAGCGTTATTGAACCGCGTCCCTTTAAAATTGGGCATGGGGTTGGACTTAATCCATACAATATCGTTGAGTATCCAAAGACCCAAGTCCTGCATTATCTTGCCCACCCTGAAAATATTGTGGTAGCTTCCGATAACCCAGATGGTGCCGTCTTTTTTGAGAACCCTCTTGCACTCCTTAAGCCAGTCGTATGTAAACTCATCGTACTCGTCAAATCCATGAAACTTGTCCCATTCGTCAGTAACTGCATCAACTTTTGTCTGGTTGGTCCTATATAATTCGCCCTTCAGCTGCAGGAAATACGGAGGATCGGCAAATATAAGATCTACGCTTTCTTCGTCCAATTGGCGCATTAGTTCTATACAGTCACCCGGATGTATCCTGTTAATAAACCTATCAATGTTGTTTTCCACAGATTAATCCTCCCTAAGAGTTTATACAATATTAAGGAATGGAGACACACCGCTTTTTGCGGGTATTCCTTGCTGCGGAATGTCACCTATTACTATTATTCAGTAGCGTTGCATTAAATATTTGAGCAAAAGTCAATAGTAAAATCTTACAGGTATACATTTCACCTGTAGGGATAATATGGATAGCATTAGATAAAAAGATAACACCCTAATAAGCCCTAAAGGTACGGAACTTGAAAACTCAATATCGTCTTATCGCCTGCTGACCATGCAGTAAAGTAGCAATAAGGCATACTCTCTTTTCCAGTTAAACCGTTTCCGCCTGCGCCCAGGAGGCCTAACCGGGGTTAGGGATTTAGTCAGCTCGGCCACTGTGTTCCAAAGACCGCTTGCTATGTGCCTTACAAGCTTTAGAAAGTCATGTTTACTACCGACTAAAAGGTGCATGAATCTCAGGAGCATATACAGAATAAGTGCACAGTACAGCTGGTTTAATACAGCATTATAGCTGTAACCGAAGAACTTCTTAATCCTTAGATGCTGCTTAATCCACTTGAAGAAAAGCTCAATCTGCCATCTTAGTCGATAGATTTCGGCAATTTCTTCTGCAGTTAGGTCAAAACGGTTAGTTGCTATACAAAAGGGCTCACCCGCCTGAGTATCCATAACCTCTATAACTCTTAAAGGATGCTGCATCTTGGTGTAGAAGGTGCCGAGGATTACTTCCCTGTCGGATAACACTGAACTTTCTGAAGGTACGGCATTAACGCTTAGTGTTTCCATAACAGCATTTTTCTTGAGCCTTGTGACAAAATAGATGCCTTCTTTAGAGTACCGGTCATACTCTTTGTAATCTAGATAGCCACGGTCAAAGATGTAGGTAACCCCGGGAATAGTAACAAAGGAATTCATCTTTACTTTGTCGTGTATAATGCCTTCTGTAACAATAATGCTCTCGGGTATCCCCTTCTCCAGATCGAAAAGGGTATGCATCTTAACAGCAGCCTTGGTTTTACGGTAATAAGCCCAGGGGAAGAGGGAAAGGCAAATACGTATAATGGTTGCATCAAGGATTTTTAAAGTCCCCCAGCTTCCCGGGATTACTCGTATACCGTCATGCTTTGCAAGTTCCTTGAAGGTAGCTTCAAAAATAATCTTAAAGATTTCTGGATCTCTTTGGCTATTCCTTCGAGACAGCTGCGAAGCACTTATTGTTCCGGTATGCTCCTGAAGTTTTTTGTTAGAGGCTATACTATTAGTGATATCTCGTAAAGCGGTTTTCTGTGTTAAATGAGCATACATCATTGTATTAAGTTGTTTGAGCACAGTAAACTTCTTGGTTCCATGGTCAGCACCGGTTTCATCAATAGCTTTTTCCAGAATTTTCACTGGTAGAAAGCCTTTTAAGGTATCAAATACTGTGGTACAATCAGCCATGAGGTAACTCCTTTCTAATGGATATGGTTGGTTTTGTTTCCTACCATTGATATTAGCAAGGAGTTCTTATTTTAACTACAGGTAATTACTGCTTCGCTAACCAGAACATTCTGGTTGATTTTTGCTAATTCTTTTTATGCAACACTACTGACTATTATTATACTTCAAAACCTGGCATTTTTGAAGGGATATAAATATACACCCACCCCTAAGTGTGGGCTGGTCCTGAAACCATCGGCGATTGATTTTGTCGCTCCAAGGTTTTTTCCATTTAAAGACATATAATGGCGCCGCAGATTATAAGATTTAATATGCAGACCTTTAATGTGTGCAATCTATCAACGGGAGGTTCGTCAATGCTTGTTTGGACTATTCCATATATATTGTTTTTCCTGGGGCTTGTTATGTTGGTCAAAGGAGGGGACTGGTTTGTGGACGCGTCCGTTTGGACGGCCAGGGTAACCGGCCTTCCGGAAGTTATTATCGGGGCCACCATTGTCAGTATCGCAACCACGCTGCCCGAACTCTTTGTATCCGCCATAGCGTCCTTTGAAGGCCATCCGGATATCGCCTTGGGGAACGCGGTAGGGTCCGTTATATGCAATACCGGCCTGATATTGGGCGTTACCACTCTGATATCTCCCTCCCGGATAATAAACCCGCGTATCTTCTGCCTGAACGGGTTTTTGCTGGCAGCCTACGGGTTGGTTTTCTGCTATCTGGCCGCCGACGGTATGATAAGCAAGGCCGATTCCGTCCTTTTGCTGCTGCTCTTTGCCGCCTATATTCTTACCAATATTGCAGTAATCAGGTACAAGAAATCCGACAGCCGGATTGGCAGTAATCCCGGTACCCGTCCCGTCCCCCGGGATACGGCGTTAAACTTAGCCAAATTCGCACTTGGCATAACCCTTATTGTTCTGGGAGCGGATATGCTGGTGGAATACGGCTCGGCCATCGCTATACTGATAGGGGTGCCTGAAAGAGTTATAAGCCTTACGCTGATTGCCCTTGGCACTTCCCTGCCCGAGCTGGCCACCTCTCTTTCCGCCCTTATGAAGGGGCACAAATTCATATCCATGGGCAATATTGTGGGGGCCAATATATTAAATTTGTCCATGGTAATGGGTGTTTCCTCGCACTTTGCCGATATGCCGGTAAAGCCCCACACGCTTTATCTGGACCTGCCGGTGACGGTAATCCTTATTGCTTTGCTTCTTGTGCCCTGCATGATCAAAAAAAGAACCTCGAGGCCTCAGTCGGTGCTCATGGTTTCAATATATGCCGCCTACATACTGCTGCTGGGATATCTGCACCTGTAAACTTTGTATTCCGGAACAAGCCATTTGTGCCAAAAACAAAAGAATCGCCCCTAATGCTTATCTTGTATTTATATTAATTTCAATATACCGAATATCATTAGTATCACACCGGGCAAAAAACTTACCCCTTGCTGGATATTATGATGAGAATATAATCTGCCAAGGCTTAACCCGGCAGTTATACACAAAATACTAAGTATAAAACATAAAAACAGAGTAACGGGCATACTTATACCCGACATGGAAGATACAAAACCTACAGCTCCGCCGTCAAGCGAAATAGCAGTCCCCAGGAATAATGCCTCTCTTGCATCAATAGTATTGGACCTGTCGAAGTCGGCCTTTTCAGGCTGCCTCAGTATCTCAATTATTATACCGAGAAATTCAATCTTAATCCTGCCGATAAATCTCTTATCCTCTCTGTCGGCGGGAAATCTGTATTTAATAAAGGCCTGTACAAAGAACAAAACCCCCAGCAAGAGAATAGTCCCGGAGCTTATAACCCTTGCCCAGACCTCAGGCACAAAACACAAAACGCCATGTCCCAGCAGCATTGCAGTCCCTATGACGGCAGTGGATATAAGGCCTATCTGCAGGATTATATGCTTTCTTATGTCTATTTTCTTTATGCCATAGCTTAAACCTATAACAAAACCGTCAATGCTGGTTGCCAGTGCAACCATAAACTCGTAAACCACCCAAGTCACTCCCCCGCTGCAGTAGTCACACTATATAGTGTATGCTGACACTGATATTACGTTACCTGCTTATTCTTTAATCAAAACCTGCAACGCTCTCCAGTTTATCAGCTATTACCTGTCCGATGATTATCTGCTCGGATTGGCTAAAAGAATGAGTTCCCAACAAGCGGGAACTCATTCTTTATAAGGTTTTTTACCTAATGCCTAATCAAAGAGTAAATTGAAAATCGATTTTTTGTCACTGCCTAAGCATGCCTTTAACGCGGAAGACTCATAGGTCACCTTTCCGTTGAAGCATGCCCCTGCCGAAGGGCTGTTTATCTCCTCCGGTTGGTTCAGTACTTCCCTTATCGAAGGCGCATCAACCTCTGAAGAAGCATTTGTCGTACCGCAGCCGGTGCATATATCCTCACCGGTTGCCTCACCGCACTGGACAGATGCCTCGCCCACTGTGGCATTAGCACCAAATGTTACCGGGACCCTGACACAGATATTCTGGGTTATTATAAAGGTACAGGTGTTATGGTCAATACAGTCAATCATGGCGGGCTCCCGTATCACGGTAGGGTCGCCGCAGCAGAATGTGGTAGCTTCCCCCTCTCTTACAAAGGGATCTACCGTCACCGGAACCGACACACTTAAGGGTTGGTAGGCTGCCGTTTCGCATGTTCCCACTTCTTCGCATACCGGACCGCATATGCTTAACCCCTCGGCTGCCACTCCTCCGCCGTACAGGCATACCGGGTTTGGACCAACCGGGTAGGGCGTGGTAAGTTCAAAACAGAACGCCATTTGGCCGCCCGATTTGTTCACGCCAAACTCGAACCTCAGCCCGGCACACCCGGCATATCGGTCCGGCTTTTGCGGAAGTATAAGCTGGACGTTCCCTTTCCAGCCGTAGTCCACAGTCTGCTGCATTCCGTTTATCGTCACAGTGATATTTGTAATCTGGTTTTCCGGTATCCTGTCGCAAATACCCAGTACAAAGTGACTTAGGTTAGCGGAATGATACCCGCCCCTGCCCACCCCCGTTACGTTGTAGCAGAACCGCTGGTTTTCTCCGGGAGCGGGGTCCAGGTTGGACGTTTCCAGGTCAAGCTCGAATACAAAGGGAAGTATTCTTTTGCCATTGACTTCGGAATAATCTATCCTCTTACTGCACTGAAGCTGCGAAGGTATTTGATGCAATGTTAGCACCCCCCTTTACATTGATTTTCCAATCCGGAATGGGGTCTAGTAATAGCCGCTGGTACCTACTCACTGGCTATTTACATCGCCGCAGCCGGTGCATACGTCTTCATCGGTCGCATCGCCGCACTGTACAAAGGTGGAACCCACCAAAGAAGTTGCGCCAAACGTCACCGGCACTCTGACGCACAGGTCCTGGGTCATGGTGAATTCGCAGATTCCATCTTCCACACCTTCACACACTGCTGGGCCCGGGGTGACCACTGGATCACCGCAGCAGAAGGTGGTGGACGTACCCTCTATTGCAAAGGGTGACACCGTTACCGGCACGCATACGCTTAAGGGTTGGTAGCCTACCCCTTCACAGGTCTCAACCTGCTGGCATTCCGGGCCGCATATGCTTAATCCTTCAGCGGTTTCCCCGCCGCCGAAAAGGCATACCGGGTTCGGTCCAATGGGGTAGATTTGGGTCAACTCAAAACAGAAGGTTAGCTGGCCCCCCGCCTTATTGACTTCAAAATCGAATTTTAATCCGGCACATCCGGTTTGAGGGTCCGGGTTTTGCGGGGTTCGCAGTTCTACGTCTCCATTTATGACCTGCGGCTCTCCATTTACAGTTATATTTACAATCTGGTCTTCGGGTATTTCATCACATATGCCCAGTACAAAATGGCTTAAGTCGGCAAACTCGTCGGTATCCTCCCCTACTCCCATTACGTTGTAGCAGAACCTTTGATTTTCACCGGGATCGGGGTCAAGAATAGAATCTGCCAGATTAAGCTGGAATATAAAGGGTAATATTGGGTCCTCCGTCACCTGGGAATAATCTATATCTGTACTACATGGCATCTGTGCAGTTTTTATCGACATGATTTTTATCCTCCTTCACACTGGTTTTAATTACTGACAAGTATATCTTTCTGTCATACTCATTAGCCGTTGTTATCGCCGCAGCCTGTACACACGTCCTCATCGGTTGCCTCGCCGCACTGTACAAAGGTGGAACCCACCAAAGAAGTTGCGCCAAACGTCACCGGCACTCTGACGCACAGGTCCTGGGTCATGGTGAATTCGCAGATTCCATCTTCCACACCTTCACACACTGCTGGGCCCGGAGTGACCACTGGATCACCGCAGCAGAAGGTGGTGGACGTACCCTCTATTGCAAAGGGTGACACCGTTACCGGCACGCATACGCTTAAGGGTTGGTAGCCTACCCCTACACAGGTCTCAACTTGCTGCGATTTAATATCACCCGCCCTTTTTACTGTAATCGCCATAGTATATTCCTCCTTTCTCATATTCGGAGTTTCATCTGAAACCATATAGGCCCTATTCCTGGTGTATTGTATTCGGGTTTTACAATTTCAGTTACAAATAGCGAACTTGGGGGCTTATGAAAGTATAGCAAAATTATCTAATAGCAAATATGACGTTACAAAAACTATGGGTTGGCATATAGTAAACTAGAAATTCGGGTTGTAGCGTTATACATAGTGCTTAAGACTAAGCTTAATCCAAGCACTGGACAGGAGGCCCATTATGTTTGACGGGAAAACGCTGCTTATAACCGGAGGAACGGGTTCCTTTGGCAATGCAATGCTAAACAGGTTTATAAACTCTCATATTAAAGAGATAAGAATATTCAGCAGAGATGAGAAGAAACAGAACGATATGAGGCATGCATTCAGAGACCCCAGGGTAACGTTCTATATAGGAGATGTGCGGGATTACAGCAGTATTAACCATGCAATGAATGGCGTTGACTATGTCTTTCATGCCGCTGCGCTTAAACAGGTACCGTCCTGTGAGTTCTATCCCATGGAAGCGGTAAAAACAAATATACTTGGGGCAGAGAATGTTATGAACGCTGCTGTTGTTAATGGAGTAAAAAAGCTTATTGCACTTAGCACCGATAAGGCAGTATACCCAATAAATGCCATGGGCATATCCAAGGCTATGATGGAGAAGCTCATAGTGGCAAAATCAAGGACACTGTCCGAAAGCGATACGGTATTATGCTGCACCCGGTATGGAAACGTGATGGCTTCAAGGGGTTCGGTAATTCCGCTTTTTATAGACCAGATAAAGGGCGGAGGGCCAATAACAATGACCGACCCAATGATGACCAGATTTCTGATGTCCCTTGATGAGGCGGTAGACCTCGTGCTGCATGCATTTAAATACGGAAAACAGGGAGATATTTGGGTCCACAAAGCGCCTGCTTCTACAATCCAGGACCTGTCAACGGCATTAATGGACATATTTGATACAAATGTGGATATAAGAGTCATCGGAACAAGGCATGGGGAAAAATTATTCGAAACCCTTGTAACCAGGGAAGAGATGGTAAAAGCCGAGGAGCGAAACAAATACTTCAGAATCAGGGCGGATAACAGGGATTTAAATTATAATAAGTACCTTGCCTCAGGCCAAACAAAGATATCAGATCTGTCCGACTTCAATTCTCATAATACAAAAAGACTTGCGATAGAGGAAATAAAGCAAAAGCTCATCGCCATTGAATACATTAAGTATGAACTGTCTTCATCCTCAGACTCTGGAAAGGGCTACAGGGAATAATCATGTTTTTCGTGAGGGGTGGAAGTAATGAAAAGGATCCTGGTCTTGGGGTCAACCGGTATGGCCGGACACGTTATAACAATGTGGCTTGGTAAAAACCCGGATTATGAGGTGTTCAACGTTTCACGAAGGAGCTGTCTCAACCGGCATACCGCCTTAATCGATGCCATGGATATCGGCAGACTGGATGATTATCTCCGGGAAATATCACCGGATGTAATAGTGAACTGTATAGGTATACTGAACCAATATGCATCGGCTGAAAAAGACAAAGCCGTATTTTTAAACTCCTATCTGCCGCATTATCTGGAAAGGAGATATAGAGGATCAAGCACCCGGATTATACACTTAAGTACCGATTGTGTGTTCTCGGGAAAGGACGGTGATTATCCTGAAAACGCCTTTAGGGATGGGGATGACTTTTACGCTAGAACAAAGGCCATTGGGGAGATAGTCAATAATAAGGATATAACCATTCGAACATCTATTATTGGTCCAGATATGCGGCTGGAAGGCATTGGATTGTTTAACTGGTTCATGAAAAGCAAGGGGATCATTTGCGGATATACACGGGCGTTCTGGAACGGCGTTACTACGATAGAGCTGGCAAGGCTGGTGGAGACCATGCTGGACAGTAATACTTCCGGTTTGGTTCATTTCGTTAACAGAAACAAGATATCAAAACATCGGCTGCTTACCATCATTAAACAGAAGTTTCAACGTAACGATATCGAAATTGAAGAGTCTGAGAACACCGTTTCGGATAAAAGCCTACTCAACACCCGTGAAGATTTCGTTTATCCGGTCCCTGCCTACACGGAAATGATTGGTGAAATGAAAGAATGGGTGGACAATAACAAACTTCTATACCCCCATTATTTTACACATTACTGACAGATGTAACTGAAAACTATTTGAGATGGAGGTTTCAGTATGAAAAAAACAAAAATAATCATAGTGGATATTTTGTTTAATGCCTGGAAAAGAAGCTCCCAAATCTATGATAAAGACTGGATAGAAAACAGAATGAAAATATTTATGGATTATACCCTCAATAGTCTTAAGGGCCAGAGCAATCAGAGCTTTATTGCGCTGGTGCGTTATGACCGCAGTACCGTAAAACTGATAAAGCAAGCGCTTTCGAAGTATCCTTCTTTGCCGTCCAATATTAAGTTCATTGAGGCAAATGTATATAACAAAGAGCTCATAGAGCTCATAAAAAGTACCAGGGGTTACGACCATCTTTATATTGTAAGGCTTGACAGTGATGATTTGTATAATAAATCATTTATACAAAAACTGCACGATTATAATCCTAAACCTGAAACACAGGTGCTTATCTCACGTAATGGATATATATACGATTCTGTCAACCACAGGATAGCTAAATACTATCACAAGTCCCCTCCCTATCATGCGCTTGTTTACAGGGTAAAAGATTTTATAGGCGGCAAAAGACACAGGCTTCCCAAGGGGCACTGGAGTGCCTTGGAGCTTAACTATGAACTGCTGGGCGGTACGAATTTTATCAGCCATGTGCATTCGAACAATACACTGTTCTCCTTTAAGAAGAATTATACCGTTGGGCCAATAATAACTGACCGAGGAGAAATCCGGAGCATCCTTGAAGGCTTTATGTAGTTGGGGGTTAACCCCCAACTACATACACGAAAACATATTGTAAAGTGGCATAATCCAATGAAGGCCAATATTATGTAATGCAGATAACAGCCGTCCAAAACGGGCATTGTTATCTCCATTACATCTCCATATCTAAGCAAATAGCTGAAGCATACGTTTTGATTACATACTAAATAGAAAGCATTCCTGTAATGATTTAATTTGAACTTTGAAAAAAGGAAGTACCTCCTGATACAATACGGGGTATAAGGGTTGAATCTTATCCCTAAATAAATATCAAATGGAGGTACCTCAAATGAATT
>JAQUCT010000027.1 GCA_028686075.1 Bacillota bacterium | reverse complement strand
CTTCCTTTTCGATTCTTTCCCTGCCCACCAATACCACAGGAACAACCGTTTTAATCCTCTGATCAAATCTGGTTTCCTGAAAATCCACATGGAGTACCTGGCGGGAAACCGGGTCCCTCTGCACTTCTTTTATAAGAACCGTTTTTACACCACCGTCGATATCAAGTCCTACCAATGAACTCTCACCATAATGCCTCAAAAGCCTGTTTAATTCTTTGCCGTCAATCTCCACCGGGGTATTTTCAGAACCTTGACCATATATTATCCCCGGAACCCTTCCCTTGCTTCTTAACCTGTTTGCCGGACCCTTGCCGGTATCATTCCGAAATTGCCCGTTTAGAAAAGTCTGTTCCAAAACAATCTCTCCTTGTATTAATACCCCCTATTGAAATAAAAAACCTCGCAGACGGTAATATTATTTCCATCCGAAAGGTTTAATAAACCAAAAGGTCCTTATGAACAGGCCAATTATTTGTTTTGAAGCAGAGGTTTAAGTCGTTCCAAATCCTGTCTGTAAATTTCTTTTAGTTCTTTTCTATATATAATTGAGGCGGGATGATAGAGCGGATACAAAACCTTGCCCTCAAATTCTGCCGGCCTTCCATGGACATCGCCTATCTTCAGTTTCTTCCCGGTAAGGGATAAAAGAGGTATGTTACCCAGCGTTATTATTATAGAAGGCTTTACCGCGCTTATTTCATCCATAAGCAGCGGACGGAAAAGCTCTATTTCCTTTGTGCTGGGAGCCCTGTTTGAAAGCCTTCCGGTGTCCGGATTTTTTTTGACCGGACGGAACTTAACTGAGTTTGTGATATAGATTTCTTCCCTTTCCAATTCCAAAAATTCCAGGAATTCGTCCAGATTTTTGCCTGCTACGCCCACAAAGGGCCGTCCCCTTTCCACTTCCCTTTTTCCCGGAGCTTCTCCAATCATAAAAATCGCCGCTCCCTTTTTACCTTCCCCCAAAACCACAGGGCTATACTCCTCTAAAAGGTCAGCATGCTTTTCTTTGAGTTTGCAAATGCTTTCAAGCGATTCTTGTGACATTACATCACCTTCCATCAATGGGCTTTGAGTTCCCCAAGTTTTGCGGCTATACTCTTAAAGTCCTCCCATGCAGGCCGTTTTTTTGTCTCGTCCCTAAGCAGGGCGGCGGGATGATAGGTGGCCATAAGCCAGTAGCCTTTCCTTTCGTGCCACCGTCCCCTGTCTCTTGTTATTCTTATTCTGTCGTCAATAATATATTTTGCTGCCGTTGCACCAAGACATACAATTATTTTAGGCTTAATAATATAAACCTGGTTCCTTAGATAGGGCAGGCAGGCCCTTGCTTCATCGGGGGTCGGGATTCGGTTGCCGGGAGGTCTGCATTTTACTATGTTTCCTATATAAATATCTTTTTGATCGATTCCCGCCGCTTCCAGTATTCTGTCCAGAAGCTGTCCGGCTTTTCCCACAAATGGAACACCGGAGACATCCTCATCGCGGCCCGGGCCTTCACCTACAAACATCAGGCCGGCGGTCCTACTCCCCTTGCCAAAGACCACCTTGTTACGTTTTTCATGCAACCGACACTTTTTGCAGTTGATGCAAAGGTTCTCCAGTCCTTCCCATCCCAGCATTCAAAACCCCCCTCGGGAAAATAATGCCTCCTGTTATAGGAGACATTACCGACAGTACTATTCTTCTTCAGTGGCTTCTTCCGCTGCTTCGGCGGTTTCTGCCCCTTCCTCTTCTTCTTCTTCCTCTTCGGTTTCTTCGTCTATTCCTTTGGGCTCAATCACGTTTGCAACCATTTCTTCCGGCGAATTCAAAACCTCAATATCGCCCTCAAATTTAAGGTCTGAAACATACAACGCCTGCCCGATTTGTATACCGGAAACATCGAACTCTATCGAGTTTGGTACAAACTTTGGCAGACAGCTTATCTGCAGTTCACTCATCATCTGCTGCAGCATTCCCCCTCCGGTAATCCCGTCCACACCAACCGCCACAAGAGGTACAGTGGTGATAATTGCCTCGTCGGCACTTATTTCGAACAGGTCCACGTGCAGCACTTCTCCGCTTACCGGCTCGTTCTGGACCTCCTTCAGCATAATCAGCTTGGGCTCGCCGTCATATTCCGCATCAAATATGGCACTGCTCCCCATCCTGCTTATTATTTTTCTTAAAGCCGATGCTTCAATCTTCACAGGTTGACCCTGATTATCCCTGCCATACAAAACTCCGGGGACAAAACCCTCATTCCTGGTTCTTTTGGCTCCCCCGGTGCCCTTTGCCTCACGATCCAAGACCGCCAGTTTTGTATCACTCATTGCATTTTCCTCCTTTTTTTGTTAACACATAAGCTATTATACCTAAAAATTAACCTTCTATCAACTCTAACACTATTGTACTTCTTTTGAACCGTTTTATCCAATAGTTATACATCTAAAAAGAGGAAGCTACCCTTTGGCCGCTTCCCCTTTAAAAAACAACTTGTTTACCTCAATACTATCTTTAAGCTTCACCGCAAAGCTTAAGTAGTTTTTCCCATCTTACGTCCACTTCCTTCTGAAGATCCTCCAGAAGATGGGCATTATTCTTTTCGAACAGGTGCTTGAACCTGCCCTGAGGTTTCAACCATTCTTCCACCGGAAGCTTTTCTTTTGGTTTGTAGGTAAGCTTCCATTCGCCGTTTACTACTTCGTACAAAGGCCATACACAGGTGTCCACCGCAAGCTTGGATATCTCCAGAAGCTTCGGTGTGTCGTATCTCCAGCCCCTCGGGCAGGGTGCCAAAACATTTAGGAATGCGGGTCCAGGAGTGTATATGGCTTTCTCCGCCTTCTCGTAAAGGTCCTTCATGTTCTGTGTTATAGCACTCTGTGCAACGTAGGGTATCTCATGGGCAGCCATTACCCCAGTCAGGTCCTTCCTGTATTGCATCTTACCCGGCAAAACCTTCCCCGCCGGTGAAGTGGTTGTATTCGCATACTTCGGTGTGGCTGATGACCTCTGTATCCCGGTATTCATATAGGCACCGTTGTCATAGCAAACGTACACCATGTCATGGCCCCTCTCCATTGCTCCCGAAAGGGATTGTATGCCAATATCATAGGTACCGCCGTCACCGCCGAAGGCTATAAATTTATAGTTCTCGGTTACCTTTCCTTTTCTCTTAAGTGCATTATAGGCAGCCTCTACGCCGCTTACGGTTGCACCTGCATTTTCAAAGGCATTGTGAATAAAGGAATCCTTCCATGCAGTATAAGGATAAATGGTGGTCGCCACTTCAAGGCATCCCGTTGCCGAGCCAATAACTGCCTTATCCTCTGTTTTTAAAGCCCTTAGTACTCCCCTTACAACGGTGGGCGCACCGCAACCGGCACACATCCTGTGTCCACCGGTCAACCTGTCGGGCTTTTTGACAACTTCCTTAAGTTTATATGCCAATTTTCACACCTCCTATTCCCTTACTCCAACGTAATTATACGTCTCGGATACTTTACCCGTTTTAGCTATATCAATAAGGTTTCTGTACACCGTTTCTATATCGTCCGTAGTAACGTCCCTTCCGCCCAGACCGTAGATATAGCTTATCACATCAGTTTCGGGTTTTACTCCGTAAAGGGCACTCCTTACCTCTGTGAACACCGGACCCCCGGCTGCAGAAAAACTGTCCGCCTTATCCATTACGGCAAGGGCCTTAAGCCCGGATAAAGCCTTCGCAATCTCATAAACGGGGAAGGGCCTGAACACCCTTATCTTGACCAGTCCCGCCTTAACGCCCTCATCCCTCAGCATATCAACAACCTCTTTGGCGGTACCTGCGGAAGAATTAAGGATAACTATTCCGACTTCTGCGTCTTCCATCCTGTATTCTTCAAACAGGCCATACTTCTTGCCTGTAAGTTTTTCGTATTCCTCAGCAACTTGCAATATTACTTCCTTTGCATTCCGCATAGCCTCCGCCTGCAGTCTCTTATGTTCGAAATAGTGCGGCGGCAGGTCCAAAGGACCCATGGCTATCGGGTGCTTTGCGTTTAGAAGGTATTCATCCGGCTCGTAGGTTCCGATGAATTCTCTTACCTTTTCGGTCTCCTGAAGTTCAATATTCTCTACCGAGTGGCTTACTATAAAACCGTCCATGCATACCATAACCGGAAGCAGAACGTCCTTGTGCTCTGCTATCCTTACCGCCTGGATTATATTATCGTAGGCCTCCTGATTGTCCTCCGAGTAAAGCTGTATCCATCCGGAATCCCTGGCTCCCATCGAATCGCTGTGGTCATTGTGTATGTTTATAGGCCCGGACAGTGCCCTGTTTACAAGCGGCATTACTATAGGCAATCTGTTGGATGCGGCTATGTAGAGTATCTCCCACATCAATGCCAGGCCGTTAGCCGAGGTTGCCGTCATTGCCCTTGCACCGGCGGCACTGGCTCCCACGCAGGCACTCATTGCGCTATGTTCGGATTCAACTGCTACAAATTCTGTATCAACTTCCCCGTCCGCCACAAACTGGGAAAAATACTGGGGTACTTCTGTGGACGGTGTTATGGGGAATGCAGCAACTACATCGGGGTTGATTTGTTTCATTGCGGTAGCAACCGCTTCATTACCGCTTAATCTTTCACGAATAGCCATTATATCTCCCTCCTTACTCATCTTTAATAAAGTCGTAAACGTCAAAGGGGCAGGAATCCACGCAGACCCCGCAACCTTTGCAGTGGTCATAGTCAATACCAATTACTTTTCCATCCTTCGTCTCTATGGACGAATCGGGACACATAAAGAAACAAACCATACACTGCTTGCATTTTTCCGGGTGAAAAACCGGTTTCATTGACCTCCAGGAGCCGGTTTCGAAGTCCTCCGCGTTACCCGCGTCGTATATTATTCCGCCCCTTGTTATCTCTCTCCATTTAACATCCGGCTCGATTACCCTGCGTCTTTCTTTCATATCCCCTTCACCTCCTGAAGAGCTTTCTTGATAGCCTTCATGTTGCCATCAATTACTTCCGGCTTGGAAGCAAACTTGTGCTTGAAGGATTCTTCCATGCTGCTTATGAAGACTTCCTTTTCCATTATTCCACTTACCATGACTATTGCCCCCAGCATCGGAGTGTTGGGAAAGTACCTACCGATGGTTTCAATAGATATGGTCTGTGCATCGACGGTGTATACCCTGCCTTCAAAACCCTTAAGTTGTTTTTTGATTTCCGCGGGCTCCTTCTGGGTATTGATCAGGATTGCTCCATCCTTCTTGAGGCCAGCGGCCACGTCCACGTCCTTTATAAGGGACTCGTCCACAACCACTACATAGTCCGGCTCATAGATGTTGCTGTGAATCCTTATCTTGCTGTCCGCTATTCTGTTGTATGCTGTGATAGGCGCGCCCATCCTCTCAGGTCCGTACTCGGGAAAACCCTGAATGTACTTACCTGTATTGAATGCAGCCTCTGCCAGCAAAAGGGATGCAGTTTTTGCCCCCTGGCCTCCCCGGCCGTGCCAGCGAATTTCAACGGTTTTGTCCATTTTTTTGTTTCCTCCTTTCATTTGACCCATCTGCTGTTATATAACAACATTTCATGATTATAACTGTTATGCTATAGATATTCGTCGTATGTATAACAGTTATGTTAACCCAACATCTATAAAGATCCTGCCTGTGTAACAGATGATATAAATAAGTATAACAGAAGCTTTACTGCCTGTCAATGGATTGTATACAGTTGTACAATATGGGCTAGCGTATTCTGAAATCGGCAAATAACCCGGACAGTTCTTCCTTAACCCGCCTAAGCTCCGCGGCAGCATAGGGAGTCAATTTGCCTTCACCGGCCAGCACGCTGCTACAATCCCTGAAGTTTTGCACTATGTACCTTTGGCTTCCCTTTATATGCTCCGCGATCTCCCTTACGTCCTCGGAATTTAGCAGTTCCCTGCAGACAGTGGTCCTGAATTCGTACTCTATCGGAGCATTCCTTATTAACGAAATGCTTTGCTCCACCGCCTCAATATCAACCGCTCTTCCTGCAACACTATTATATTTCCCAAAGGGTGCCTTGATATCCATCGCTATATAGTCAACCGTCCGGTTTTTTATAAGTCTTCCCAGCACTTCCGGAAGAGTCCCGTTTGTGTCCAGCTTGACGAGGAAACCCCTACGCTTTACCTCTTCCAAAAAAGGTTCCAGATCGGCCTGAAGGGTGGGTTCCCCTCCCGAAACGCATACCCCGTCCAGCATGTTTCGCCTCTTTTCCAGGTGTTGAAATACCTGGTCCTCTCCTATGATCTCCCCCTTACCCGCCAGCAGCGGGGAATTATGACAGTAAGGACACCTGAAATTGCATCCTCCGGTAAAGTATACGACACAAATCCTGTCCGGATAGTCTATAAAGGACGACTTAACCTGACCTAAAAATTCCATTGCCTTCACCTCACTAACTGGAATGTGGGAGGTCAGATATGGGATTTATGTATTGCTTGTTAGTATTACTGGAACTCACACTTCCCTCATCTCACATCCCACTTCTCAAACAAATGTCCCTAATTGATAGTAGCCCATCCTTTAGGGTGGGCTACCATTAAAAACCACCAAATCGTCTAGCTTACCGCAAATTCCAGCCTGTCTTTATATTCTTCCTTTTTCCCCTTGTTCCAGGACTGCACCGGCCTGTGGAAGCCTACTACCCTAGTCCAGACCTCAGCCTCGCTGCCGCATTCCGGACATGTGAAGTGCTCTCCCTTAATATACCCGTGCTCTGGGCATATAGAGAAGGTGGGGGTTATTGTAATGTACGGTATGGGGCTGTTTTCAAATATTCGCTTGATAAGCAGCTTGCACACCTCCGGGCTGTCTATTTCCTCCCCTATAAAACCATGCAGTACAGTACCGCCGGTATACTGGGTCTGAAGTTTCTCCTGCAGTTCCACCGCCTCGAATATATCCTCGGTATGGTTGACCGGCAACTGAGTAGAGTTTGTATAATAGGGCTCTCCGTTTCCCTGGGTGAATATCTTGGGATACATCTTCTTATCAAGTCTTGCAAACCGATAGGTAGCTCCCTCGGCGGGGGAGGCCTCCAGGTTCCAAAGGCTTCCGGTCTCCTCCTGATAAATCTGTATCACCCTGTTCATAAACTCCATAATATCCAGCGCGAATTCTCTGCCCTCCTCGGTGGCAATGTCCTTGCCCAGCAAATTTATACAGGCTTCGTTCATTCCATTAAGACCGATTGTGGAAAAATGATTTTTAAAGTATTCCCCGGTTTCTTCTTTAACTCCCTTAAGATAGTAGCGGGAATAAGGGTAAAGCCCCGCTTCCATGTACTTTTCGAGGACCCTTCTCTTTGTCTCGCATACCTCCTTGGCATACTCCATAAGAGTACGGGTGCGCCTTTTAAAGTCCTCCCTGGAATTGGCCAGGTACCCAATCCTGCTCATATTGAGGGTAACAACATTTATGGAACCGGTCAGAGGATTTGCACCGAACAGGCCCCCGCCCCTTTTTCTTAGTTCTCGATTGTCTATCCTTAACCTGCAGCACATGGACCTTACATCTTCGGGGGACATATCCGAATTCACAAAATTAGCGAAATAGGGTATTCCGAACTTGCCGGTCATTTCCATTATCAGCTCTACGGTTTCAGATTCCCACGGGAAGTCCTCGGTGATATTTACGGTGGGTATCGGGAAACTGAAGGTCCTTCCACCTCCATCCCCTTCCATCATCACCTCGCAAAAAGCCCTGTTTATCATATCCATTTCCTTTTGAAACTCACCGTAACATTTATCCGCATTTTTGCCGCCTATAATGGCCGGCATGTTCTTTATCAGCGTATGCGGCGTAATATCAAGGGTAATATTTGTAAAGGGAGTCTGGAATCCAACCCGAGTGGGTATGTTTAGGTTAAATATAAACCTTTCAATGGACTTCTTGGTCTCCTCATAGGTAAGACCGTCATAGTATATAAAAGGAGCGAAGTATGTATCAAAGCTTGATACAGCCTGGGCACCCGCTGCTTCCCCCTGGAGTGTATACAAGAGATTCACAAGCTGTCCCAAGGCGGACTCGAGGTGTTTGGGAGGATTGGACTCCACCTTGCCCTTTGCTCCTTTGAACCCGCTTCTTAAAAAAGCCTCCAGGTCCCATCCGCAACAATAAGGAGCCAGGATCCCCAGGTCGTGTATATGTATGTCGCCGTTTACGTGGGAGTCCCGAAGTTCTTTTCTGTATATTTTGTTCAACCAGTATTTCTTTGAAATGCTTTCAACTATGTGGTTGTTAAGCCCCTGTAGAGAAAATCCCATGTTGGCGTTTTCGTTAACCCGCCAGTCCTCCAGGGATACATACTTGTCAATCATACTCTCTGCATCCATTAGGAGATTTTTTACATCTCTTAGTTCCTCCTGCTTTTTCCTGTACAGTATATAAGCCTTGGCAATGGTAGCATGGCCCTCCTCTATCAATACCCTTTCAACTATATCCTGGATATCCTCCACCGTAGGTATCCCAGACCCATGGGTTTCAGCTACTATGTCGGACACTATTGATGCAAGGCGTATAGCTTCATCCTTGTCATCTCCTCCTACTGCCTGTACCGCAGCAAATATTGCGTTCTCAATCTTGGTAATATCAAAGTTTACAATCTCTCCGTTACGCTTCTGTATTTTATTTAACAACTATGCTACCCCCTTTGAACCTATTCCATTTGTTAAATTTATTGTATCCTATATGGACAGACTAATAAATTCACATAAAAAACGAAATAGACGGTTTGCCTGCCATTATTCCCTAATTTTCTTCCTTATTATGCTTAAATCGTAAAAATGGAAAAATACTATATATTGTATGTTGAAAATCCGCCAAATCATATATATAGTATATATCGGCATTTTGGGAGCAAAAAAACAGCGGCATTTTAATCCGCTGTCCCGTAGGGATATTCGGCTACAGAATATGCTGGAGAACAAGTATAAGCAAGACTCCGGGAATACCCAAAAATCCGGCAATTAGAGCGGTAACAGGATTTATCACCACCTGAACATTGAAAAAACCTCCCGCTAGGTTAAGAATCCATAACATCAGCCCGCCTATTATTCCATTATATAAAAGCCGCAATATAAATTTAAGCGGCATAACCAAAAGCCACCCTACTATGTAAAGAAGCAAAAGGCCAAAGGCATAGGCCAGTACAACACTAAAATCAATGCTAATACCCATTTCCCCACCCCGTTAACAGCAAGTCCGGTCAATATACATATATTACACCTTTACACATATTATTCATAGTTTTTGGCGGCGGGGCTTTTATACCCGGGCGATCAGCAGCAGTCTACCTTTACACCCTTCTCCTTTGCCTTTTTCAAAAGATACATATACCTCTTCTTTGATGCCTCAATCCTGAATATGGCATAGTCAATCAAATCGGGCTCGGATACGCTTTCAAAGAATTTTTCAGCCTGGTTCCATTCCTCCATAGCATGTTTCACACAGCTAATCAATTCCTGGTTCTCCTGACTGACCGAGTCCTCATAAGAACCATGAAAAACTCCTCCCACCCAGTCGGTCAGTTTTCCCCAATAGGATACTAGGGCCTTTTCCATAACAACACCCCCGAATGGTATTTCTATCTATTATTATTAACCGTTTAGTTGTCCCTATACTTGTTTTGGGTTTTTTTCTTTGTATTGCCGGATTATTCAGTTAGTACAGTATATGTTATAATGGTGTCATTGGTTTTAAAACTTTGAAGGAGGTAAACAAATGAAAAAATATATTGCATTATTTTTGCTTATTATATTGATAGTCGCTTTACCAGTCGGCTGTAAGAAGGATGAATCCCAGCCGGACCCGGACCCGATACAGGAGCAGCCAAAGGAACAGCCCCCGGTTCTTGTGGAAAAGGAAATACTTTTGCTCTACCCCGACAGGGACAACAACTTTCTGCTACCGGAATTTAGAAAAATAACGGCAGTAGAGGAAACAGAGCTGGAGGAAATGGTCGAATTGGTACTGGAGGAGCTTATTAAAGGCCCTTCCAATGAGATGCTAAAATCTATGATAGACCGGGACACGGAGGTACTGTCGGTAAAAATACACGGCACCACCGCCACTGTCGATTTGTCTGAGGTGTTTATTGATAAGGGTCACAACGGCAGGGAGAAACTGTTTCAGGTGTTTTCGGTGGTAAATACGCTGTCGGAATTAGGACTAGAGGAAGTGTTCCTGCTAGTAGAAGGAAGCCCCATTACTGACCATTACACGGCTTTAGACCATGGGATGCCCTTTATAAGGAACGACGAACTAATCCCTAGCAAATAGACTTTAGACCAATTATCCTGCGACGCATCCGGATTAAATCCCCCTTGTTTCAACTGTAGGAAAAGAGGTTTTTTGTTTCATTTTGTTTCATATTGTAGTTTATTTTATGTTAACTGCGTGTTAAAATATTAGGAAGAGCCGTCTGCAGTAATTGCTAAGTTTTCGAGTCCTATAACAGGACTGAAAATAGTCCCGGTTTCCGGTATATTTTCAGTCCCGTCTATTTTGTAGGAGGAATTCCATAGCTTTTGTTGAAGAGTACAATTTTAAGATTTAACTTTAAATACGTACAAAAGGAGTGTAAAATGCGACAACTGCCTGAAAATATGTCTGTTTAATGCAGTAAAGATTGAATAGTCGTGAAAAGGAGGCAACGGCATGTCAAAACTAAGAGTTAATATAGACGGAATAGAAGTATTAGGATACAAGGGACAGACCATCCTGCAATTGGCTATGGAAAACGAAATTGAAATACCCAACCTTTGCTATGATAACCGGCTCAATGTATACGGTTCCTGCGGCCTGTGCGTTGTGGAGGTTGAAGGAGTGCCAAAACTTCTTAGGGCCTGTGCAACCGAAATCTCGGACAATATGGTGGTAAGAACCCGATCGAAGAGAATAGATCAGTCAAGGAAAACAACCCTGGAGCTGATGCTTGCAAACCATACCGGGGACTGCAAGGCCCCCTGCCAGCTGGCATGCCCGGCTGAGACAGACTGCCAGGGATACGTGGGACTCATAGCAAACGGAGAATACGAAGAAGCTGTTGCTTTAATTAAGGATAAACTTCCACTGCCCGCCAGTATAGGCAGGGTATGTCCCCATCCATGCGAAGATGCCTGCAGGCGGAATTTCGTCGACAAACCGGTGGCGATCGCAGCCCTGAAACGGTTCGTGGGAGATATAGTACTGGAAAAGGGTTCCAGCCTCAAAGCCGATATAAAACCCCCCACCGGCAAAAAGGTGGCGGTAATAGGCGGAGGTCCATCAGGCCTAACCTGTGCGTATTTCCTCGCCCGGGAGGGCCATGAAGCGGTTGTTTACGAAGCAATGCCCAAGGCCGGTGGTATGCTCCGGTATGGCATACCACAGTACCGACTGCCCAAAGACGTACTGGACATGGAAATAGATATAATAAAAGAAACCGGAGTCCAAATTAATGCCGGCATAAAGATAGGTAAAGACCTTTCGCTGGATTACTTAAGGGAAAACTACGACGCGGTGTATATAGCCATAGGCGCATGGCAAAGCACCGGTATACGCTGCAAAGGCGAAGACCTTGATGGAGTGATGGGGGGCATAGACTTCCTGATTAAGGTGGCCCAGAAAAAGCCGGTGAAACTCGGCGAAAGAGTTGCGGTTATAGGTGGCGGCAATACCGCCATGGACTCCGCCAGGACCGCTGTTAGGCTGGGTGCAAAAAAGGTGATTATAATATACCGAAGAACCGAACAGGAAATGCCCGCCGAGGAACTGGAAATACGAGAAGCCAGGGAAGAGGGAGTAGAGTTCAACTTCCTGCTTGCGCCTATTGAAATAATAGACAGCAACGGCCATATCTCAGAAATTCGGTGCCAGAAGATGAAATTAGGTGAGCCGGACGCCTCCGGTCGCAGAAGGCCGGTGCCGGTGGAAGGGGAGGAAGTAACCCTGGATGTGGATACCGTAATAGCCGCCATTGGCCAGAGGGTGGATGCTTCCGGGCTTGAAGAAATAGACCTTGCCAAAAAAGGTACCATACAGTACAACGAGTGTACATTCCAAACCTCCATTGAAGGTGTGTTTGCCGGCGGGGATTCCGCCGCGGGTCCAGGTATAGCCATTGAAGCCATTGCCCAAGGTAAAAAGGCTGCAGGAGCTATATGCGGATATCTGGAAGGCAGAATTGTCCCAGTAAGTGAGAGGTTCTATGTAAAACAGGAAGACTTAACGGAAGAGGACTTTAAGGATAAAGAGGTCAAACCAAGGGTAGATTTCAAGGTGATGGAGCCTGCAGCAAGAAAACAGAATTTCCTGGAGGTGGCGGACAGCTACACCGAAGAAGAAGCTAAAACCGAGGCCAAAAGATGTATGGAATGCGGCTGCGGCGATGTGTTCGACTGCAAGCTTCTTGTCTACGCCAATCAGTACAACGTAGAAAGAGACAAATTTGCAGGCGTCAAAACCGAGACCGACGTGGATGATAAACACCCCTTTATAGACAGAAATCCGGACAAATGCGTGCTTTGCGGTCTGTGCGTAAGAACCTGCAGTGAGGTGACCGGCATAACGGCACTGTGTGTTGCAGAAAGGGGTTTTGACACTGTTGTTAAAACTCCATTCGGAATGCAGCTTAAGGACACCGATTGCATATCCTGCGGCCAATGCGTTTCGGTGTGCCCGGTGGGAGCCCTTCAGGAAAGGCTTAGCATAGAAAAGAGCGTGCCAGTAGAGCAAAAGACTACGCAATCGGTTTGCTCCTACTGCAGCATGGGCTGCAATATAGACCTGACCACCCGGGGCTCAATGGTTATGAGGTCGCTACCAAACAGGGAAAGTGCGGTGGATAATGGACTTCTCTGTGTCAAAGGCCGGTTCGGCTTCGACTACGTCCAGCGTAAAGACCGGCTTATAAAGCCCATGATTAGAGTAAAGGGCACCCTTAAGGAATCAGCCTTTGAGGAGGCCTTCACCTACGCCGCAAAACAGATTAACAATATAAGGTCGGTTTACGGGAACGAAAGCGTTGCGGTGCTTTCCTCCGCAAGGCTTACCAACGAAGAAAGCTTTACAATTGCAAAACTTGCAAAGGATACGCTGAATACGCCCAACCTGGCAAACTCGTCCAACGGCTGCGATACCGGCATACAAGATGTTCTTGGATACAATGCTTCCACCAACACCTTTGATGAATTAAACTCAACCGAATTAATACTTTATGTTGGCGGGGAAAGCTACGAAAACCACCCGGTGATGGGTATGAAGCTTTTGGCGGCCACAAAGGCTGGAGCCAAGCTTGTTACAATAAGCCCGGAAAGAATAAAAGCCGGTGTATGGGCAAACCTTGAAATATGCGGCGAGGATAACCTTGCCCTAGTAAAGGGTATTCTAAAATACACGATGGACTCCGGTAGCATCAGTCAGAAGCTGATTGACACCAAAACGAACGGGTATCAAGAACTCAAGGCGGCCCTGGCCTATGTAACCCCTTCGGATACGGCGGTTAAGGCAGCAGACCTGTACTGCGGTGCCAAAAAAGCAATAATAGTAATAGACGAGACCTCGGTATCCAGGGAGGCGGCAAAAGCTCTGGCCGACCTTGCGGTGATAACCGGTAAAATAGGCTCGCCAAGGAGCGGTATTATACTGCTTAAGGCATTAAACAACAGCCAGGGTGCCTATGACATGGGCATAGAAAAATCCACCAGCCATATGGACTGGAGCGGAGTAAAGGCAGTCATAACCTTCGGCGAAGCGGTACCGGAAGAGGTGTCAGGAAACCTTGAACTGCTCATCGCCTCCGACCTGTTCATGTCGGAAACGACGGAAAAGGCGGACGTGGTATTCCCCGCAGCAAGCTTTGCGGAAAGTTCCGGAACCTATACCAACACCGAAAGAAGAGTTCAGAGGGTTACCACGCTCTTTGCCCCGAAATCCGGAATGTCCAACTTAAGTGTAGCAACGGGTCTTGCCGGAGCACTGGGGGATAAATTTAGCTCCCAGCCCGATCAGGTCCTTAAAGAAATCAAAACGTCCATCAAGGAGTACTCCTGCATTGATGCAGACAGCATAAGCCAGGGCAAGGCTTTCTGGGCGATGGACAAAATCAGAATACTGTATGCCGGGGGCTTTGGTTTTGAGGATAAAAAAGCAAGGCTGGTGATACCCGGTAACGGAAAAACCTTCAGAAAGGCGAGGGTGCTTGACAGCATAGAAAAACACTTTGAGGACAAAATGGCGGAAGCCGGACTTAAATAACCAATTATAATCAGCCCGCCCCTAGGGGTGGGCTGGGCAGTTCCATTTTCCCCTTCTATTCAATCTTCCAATCCATTGGTTTACCTAACCTTTAGCCTTATTCCGTATCCCTTAATCCTTGCAAACCTCTAATAAAAAAACATGGCTTACAGGCTTTTTTAATCCCTAATAAACCATGTTTACTATATACAACGTGATAAAGACTTTACACAGTTGTCATCCTGAGCGAAGCGAAGGATCTTACGTAATCGAACAAACTTTCAGAATGCAAATAAAGACCCTTCAGTCGTCCTTCCTTCAGGATGACACGTCTTCTATATCTCTCTTCTTCCCTCCATCGCCTTTACCAGAGTAACCTCGTCGGCGTATTCCAGGTCACCACCCACCGGTATACCGTGAGCAATCCTGGTAGTCTTTACACCTAGGGGCTTTAACAATTTCGAAATATACATGGCTGTGGCTTCACCTTCAATGGTGGGATTAGTGGCAAGGATAACCTCCTTCACCTCTTCGTCCTGCAACCTCAGCAGGAGTTCTTTTATCCTTATATCCTCGGGTCCTATGTCCTCCATCGGAGATATGGCCCCGTGCAGTACATGGTAAAGGCCCTTGTATTCCCTCGTCTTTTCCATAGCCACAACGTCCCTGGGATTTTCCATAACACAAATTACGCTTCTGTCCCTTCTGTCATTGCCGCATATCCTGCACGGGTCACTATCCGTCATGTTACAGCAAACCGAGCAGTGCTTTATATTCCTCCTGGCAAAAACGATGGACCGAGCAAGATTCTCCGCCTGTTCGGGAGGCGCATCTAATATATGAAAGGCCAGTCTCTGGGCAGTCTTGTTCCCCACCCCCGGGAGCCTGGAAAATTCCTCGATCAGTTTTGCCACTGGTGCAGCATAGTAGTCCATAAGTTCACTCCCATTCTAAAGACCAGGAATATTTAGCCCTCCTGTAATCTTAGCCATTTCTCCAGCCACCATTTCTTCGGCTTGTCGTAGTGCTTCGTTTACGGCTGCCAGAATCAAATCCTCCAACATTTCCACGTCATCGGGGTCCACCGCTTCGGGTTTTATGCTAATCTCCTTTATCTCCTTTTTACCGGTGACCACAACGCTAACCACGCCGCCCCCTGCACTGCTCTCCACTGTTCTTTCCTCCAGCTCCGCCTGAAGTCTTGCCATCTCCTGCTGCATCTTCTGTACCTGTTTCATCATATTTCCCATATTACCCATCCCTGGCATTTTCCCCTTTGCCACTTAGCATCCCTCCAAATTAATTGTCATTGTCTCCCAAGCTATCCACCAAATCGCTACCAAAAATCTTCACCGCTTCTTCATAAAGACTGTAATCCTCCCCAATTTCCTCTTCCGGGGCCTTCTCCCTGCCCGTGGTATCTTCAATATTTATATCAAGACGTGCCCCGGTTACCGTAAACACCGAAACTCCCAGGGCATCCTTGCTTTCCTTTCTATTAGCTATTTCGTGGTATATGCCGTGTAGCGCATCACAGCCGACCACCAACAGGTTTTTGTTTATCTTCACCGGCCTTGCGCCTTCAAGTATTGTATAAAGTCCCTTTTTGGTCTTCTCCAGGTGTCTTAGCACGCTGTCCCAGGCCTTCTCTAACTGTTCCAAGGATATATCCTGCCCGCTGTCACCATCCCCGGCCTCTTCTTCCTCCTTACCGCCGGACCCGTCTACCTTGCTGTCAACAAACCCGCTGTCGTCTTCTTTCCCGGACGCCCCGACGTCATTATCACAAAGTCTTATACCCTCATCTTCACTACACCTTTCATTTTCTTCCTGTTCAGGTACGGTACTGTTCATTTTCTTCCTCTGTTCAGGTACGGTACTGTCTTTTTTATCGTTCCTGACGCTACTCCTCCCGTCGGTTTCAATATTGTTTTTTCTATCCGGCCTGCCATCATCCATATAACTGGTTTTTTTGTCGTTCTTTATATCCGCCACCGCATTTTTTGTATTCTCAGCTCTCCCGGCATTGCCCGTCTGAGCAGTGGCCGGTGTTTCCCCGAACGCAGTCCCGGCCCGGCCATCGGGCACCCTATATACCGTCCCGTTTCTTAGTACAATATCTTCCAGTCGGGTTAACCTGTCGACAAGTCCTTCCGGTGAAGGGTCCATGGAGGGTTCGCAAAGCTTAACCAGTGCCACTTCAAGAAATACCCTCGGATAGGTACTCCATTTAGCTCTGGCCTCAGTCTCGGACAGTATATTTATCCACCGGATAAGCGTATTTACCTCAACCCTCCCGGCTGCGGCCAAGAGCTTATCCTTTTTGCCCCCAGAAATGTCCGTAAGGCCCGAAGGTGCTACTTTTGCAATAAGTATATCCCTCAGATGGTATATTATATCCTTGAAAAGCTGACCTGTATCCCTACCGTCCCGCACCGCCTGGTTTAACAACATTATACAGCCGGTGGCATTTCTCCGGGATAGTTCTTCCGACAGGCCGAAAAGCAGCCCTTCATTGGCCATCCCTAACACCGAAACCACCCGATCCAGAGTAAGATGTTCCCCTTCGAAGGTTGAACACTTGTCCAGAAGGCTTAATGCATCCCTGGCCGAACCATCGGCGCAGCCGGCTATGTGCCTCAGGGCCTGGTCCTCTATGTCAATACCAGCCCCTTCTGCCACCTGTTTTAACAACCCTATAATCTCAACTGCTGGTATCCTTTTAAAGTCAAACCTCTGACAACGGGATAGTACCGTCGCGGGCAGCCTGTGGGGCTCTGTGGTAGCCAGGATGAATATGACGTGGGAAGGAGGCTCCTCCAAGGTCTTTAGTAGTGCGTTGAAGGCCTCGGTGGTCAGCATGTGTACCTCGTCTACTATATACACCCGGTATTTCCCCTCAGCGGGGGGATACTTTACCTTCTCACGCAAATCCCTTATCTCATCAACGCCCCGATTGGAGGCGGCATCTATCTCTATTATGTCCATAAGTTTGCCCGCCAGGGCCCCGCTGCACAGCTCACAGCTGTTGCAGGGGTTCCCCTGCTGCAGATTAAGACAGTTGACCGCCCTTGCAAGAATCCTTGCCGTGGAGGTTTTACCGGTACCCCTGGTGCCTGCGAACAGGTACGCATGGGCAATCCTGTCCCCCATCACCTGATTCTTTAGCGTTGTGGTAATATGCAGCTGCCCCGCCACCTGGTCAAAAGTAAGGGGCCTGTATTGTCTGTACAATGCGATATAGCCCATGGTCCACCACCCTTTACTCCTGTTTGTCTGTTTCAAATACATTGTAAGTTCCCCTAGCCACTGCAATCATTATATCGTTCACGAACAGGCCCGCCCGTATAACGGCGGTGGTCCTGCCCTTTCTCAGCACTTCTCCCCTGCCGGTTAATACCTGTCCCGCCGTAACGGGTTCCATAAAGTTTATATTCATTTCTATCGTTGCCGATGCCGTAACGCCCGTACTGTAAAGGGCTGTTCCCATAACGGTGTCCGCAAAGGTGGCAATTACTCCCCCGTGACAGGTACCCATTACATTGAGATATGTATCCTTTATTTCCATGGTCATTTCCGACCGTCCCCATTCTAGGGAGGCTATCTTCATATCTATCAGCCTCCAGAGGGGAGCCCCCTTAAGCCTTTTGTTAAGGCTGTTCATCTCTTCTTTACTATAAACCCTGCCTTTTTGCATGCCGCCCATCCCTTTGCTTATTTACCAATATAATGATTATACCCTAAATGAAGCTAAACAAAAAGAAGGAGTATTTACTCCTTCCCGCTTGCTCTGAATTTTAGAGGCCGTGCACCTTTCCCCGACTTATCCCCACAGGCGATACCCGAACAGTTAACTCGGGCCAGGCTTCCCTGCGGCACATGGAAGGGTTCACTTACCGCTGCTTCCTTCCGGACCTGACGGGGTTCATGAATTTCCATTGCGCAGGACCCGGACTTCAACGCCACTTACCCGGGCCGGCCCCGCAGAGTATAAGCCTCAGAAAGGAATTCAACCCTGCTATAGCGGATTGCAGGTTACAGGGTGCCGCTACATCCCCGTCTAGCACGACCAAAATTTAAAAAAATGGCGGAGAGAGAGGGATTTGAACCCTCGAGACGAGTATCCCCATCTACCCGCTTTCCAGGCGAGCGCCTTCAGCCAGACTCAGCCATCTCTCCATGCCAATCTACCCTACATAACTGCTGCTATTTAATTTAACCATGCAGCCGTATTTTGATTACATCAACTGCATCAATAAAACCTGCCGCAATTACTAATTTTACATTAGATGCACGCCGTTGTCAATGCACATTAAATTTCCATTTTGCCTTTCCATTTTGCCACCAATCCAATTTCCTTGCCAGTAATATTGTTCTCCAATATTGGTGATTATTATCATGAACTCGCTAATAATTCAGAGCAGAAACCTGTATAGGTTAATCCGCCAAACAAGGATACTTATAATGTAAAAAACGCCGGAACGAAATACCTTTATACGCTCCGGAGCTGATAGCGATACTCTCTTATTATTATAAATGGACATATGAGGCTAGGACGGAACTGCTTGCCTATCTAAAAGCCAAGAGAGTAGCCAAAAAAGCTGCTACTCCGGCTGTAGAAACCGAACATAGTATTCATCATAAGTAAGGCCGCTTTCGTAGACGGCAGCAGCCAGTCCATCACCGAGGTAACGCAGGTGCCACGGCTCGTAGCTGTAACCTGTGATGTGTTCTTTGTCTTCCGGATATCTTATTATAAAGCCGTATCTATGAGCATTTTTGCTGTACCAGGCATATTCCTCAGAATCTGCCACCCTTTTTCCCGTTCCTATTACATCCACCGCCAGGCCTAACTGATGCTCGCTATGTCCTGGTCTTGCACTGGTTCTGTCCACATTGGCCTGCCCTCTTTCCGCCACTCTTTTATCATAGATTGATTTCTGATACTTATAGCTTCTATAAGTGGAAACAGGAAAAACATTTAAACCCAGTTCCTTTGCATCATTTCTCATGTTTTCAAAAGCTTCCCTGGCCTGATGTCTTAGCAGGTAATCGGTGCCGCTTATCTTCTCCAAATCGTCGGGAATATAATCATCTGGCAGCATGTTATACTTGTTAACCAATGTCGATACGCTGCCGGGGTCTATGATTGTCTTAATTTCAAAATAGTAGGGTTTATCAAGCCCTATATTAACGTTGGTAACAACCGTCTGGTATGTTAAATCCTCACTCCTTGCCTTATAATCAATATATTCCTGTATTTTATTTTCACGAAAGTATGGAAAGCTTGAGTAATTGGCTAATTCCATATCAGGTTCATCGTCCAGCCTCTCCATGGGGCTTTCTTCGTCCGTTTCAGGAAAAGCCGGTGTTGCCGCGGCAATACTGGCCTGCTGTGGATTGGTTTTTGCATTAGCGTAAAAATTATGAATAGTTCCGGTAATAAGACCTAAGACTGCAACACAAACAATACTTGCCCGAATAATATATAGGCTGGTGTGAGCCTTTTTGATTATTGACCTCATCCCACCGCCTCCCCTAGGCAATTGGTGCGTAATTTACCACCATACGTGTTATATTTACATATTTCACTAAAATCCGTGGTTATTTCTCATAATATACCATTTTTAGCAGTTAGTCAATGCAGCCCCTCTATCGCTTCAATGCCTTTTGCAAAAAAAATGCAGGCCTTTTATTGAAACACGCCCTACCGCCCTTCAGGAATGCATACTGGGACCACAGAGAAGAGGGCATCTACGTGGATATAATAACCGGCGAGCCCTTATTTAGTTCCAAAGACAAATTTGATTCCGGATGCGGCTGGCCCAGTTTCACAAAACCCATAAACAAAGAAAAGGTCCTTGAAAGGACCGAAACAAGCCACAATATGATAAGAACAGAGGTGCGAAGCAAAAAAAACGGGCCTAAGGTATTGCATCAACAGTGCCGCTTTAAGGTTTGTCCCTGTAAAAGACCTGGAGAAGGAAGGATACGGGGAATATATGAAGCTGTTTTTATAACAACAAAACCAAAAAACAAACAAACTGGTGAATGATACTTATATAAATAATCCGGATACCCAATGAAATTTGGATTTTCCGGATTATTTATCTGGCGGAGAGGGTGGGATTCGAACCCACGGTACGCTTCCACGTACACTCGATTTCGAGT
>JAQUCT010000026.1 GCA_028686075.1 Bacillota bacterium | reverse complement strand
TACTTGACAATTTGCGTAATATGGTGTATCATTACTATTAGTCGAAAGATAAGGCCCTATTTGCCCGACAAATAGGGTTAATTTTATCCGGTAAAGCAGGTGCAATAGGGATGGCTGAAGATGAAAGGGTAGTAGCAAGAAATAAAAAGGCTCATCATGATTATTTTGTTGAGGAGTCCTTCGAAGCGGGTATTGAACTGGTAGGGACCGAGGTCAAATCCATCCGAAACGGAAAGGTAAATATTAAGGACAGCTTTGCAAGGGTTGACAACGGCGAGCTTTACCTTCACAATATGCATATAAGCCCCTACGAGAAGGGAAATATATACAACAGGGACCCGCTGAGGACAAGGAAGCTTCTCGTACACAAAAAAGAAATAAGAAAGCTTATCGGATATACGCAGCAGAAAGGTTTAACCCTTGTCCCTTTAAAGGTATATATTACAAGGGGCCTTGTCAAGATAGAACTGGCGGTGGCCCGGGGTAAGAAAAACTACGATAAAAGGGACGACCTAGCTAAAAAGGATGCCCAAAGGAAAATAGAAAGAGCCATCAAGGAAAGATACTAAGAAAACTACATGGGGGCGTATCTGGTTTCGACGGGGATAATAGAATCAGGAGCAGCGAGCCGTGGCATGCATGGCACCACGTAAAAAAGCCGGCAATTAAACACAAACGCTAACAACGAAAATTACGCTTTTGCTGCGTAGCTAACGCAGCTCGTCCAACCCAGGCTTCCCGCAACCCGGGATTGGGCGTCATCTAGCGGGGAACTGTCCGTCCTAAGAGTTGCGGTCGGATAGAACACATGACTCTACCAAAGTCCTGATCCTGTCATTGGGAGCGGGGTGGAGGGAATTTTAAATCAATGACTGCGCTCGGAGAGGTTCCTGGTGATATATTTTCGGACGTGGGTTCGATTCAAAAAAGAGTCGCCCTGCAAAGTGATTTGCAGGTGAAAACCCGGCTTTATCGGTGAAGGCTAAAGTGTATGCCATGCTAACACCGAGGGGTATGTGGATAAATCCAACAGCCCCGTATCGACTTATAGGCCGCTAAGTCCGCGTCAGGATATGCGGTACTAGGATGGAAGGCCAAAACAATACTAAGCCTTTCATAATACGCCGGGGAAGTTAGACGGATATAAGTTATGGATGCCTAACTTCAAGATATAGTCAGTGCCATTAGGAAACTATTGGATAACATGTCCCACCGCCTCCACCAAATTATTAATAAAGCATAACTTTGCCGTGTGACTTAAAGCATAACTTTGCCGCTTTGGCAAGGTTATGCTTTATTTTCGTTATGGCAACTTTATGCTTTTACAATTGCATAAATTCTTCTAAAACATATTGACTGTAAAGCAAGAAAATAGTACTATATTGATAATAGATATATCTAATATCGATATAATTGCTTTGGAGATGATACCATGGCAAGAGAGCAATTAAAAAACTTAACGGAGCCCATGTATTACATACTTCTAACATTAACAGAACCTCAGCATGGCTATGGCATTATGCAGGAGGTGGATAGGCGTACAGAGGGTAGGGTAAAGATAGGGGCAGGTACTTTATATAGTCTTTTATCCAGGTTTGAGGAAGAGGATATTATTAAGCAGGTCTCAGAGGAGAACAGAAGGAAAACATATACTATTACAGATAAGGGATTTCATATTTTGAGGGATGAATATCGGCGATTAAAACAATTAGTCTCAGATGGCAAGGATATCTTACAGGGAAGAAGGTGGACCAGTGAAAAATAAAACTAAAAGGGTATTTTGGGGATTTTTTTCCCTTGATTATAAAGCGATAGCAATCTACTTAGAGGAAATGGCTGGGAAGGGCTGGATGTTGGAAAAGGTTGGGAGAATGACAGCCAGGTTTAGAGCTATAGAGCCCCGGAAATTAAAATTCTATGTAGATGTATTTAAAGAAGAAGGACCCCTTACACCGGAAAAAACTAAAGAAGCAGAGGAATATAGAAGGCTATGCCAAGAGTCAGGATGGACCTTCATAACATCACAGGACTATCTGCAGTACTTTTATGCTGATGGAGATGAGGATCCTGTTCCTATTCAAACCGATGAAGTGTTAGAGCAAAAAATTGTTGAGACTACTTTATGGAGAGGTGAGCTGCTGGGTACACTTGCGTTTTCGATTATTGCAGTCGTGGTATTGGTAATGTATTTCCCTATAAGGCATAATAATCTTTTAAGCTTTACAGGTGTTGCAGGAACATTTTTGTTTCCTATACTCTGTATATTTGTGCTGGCTTCCACTGTTTATGGCCTGTTCTGGATGCTAAGGGCTAGGAGAAATATCAAAAGAGGATTCCCCTTGGAAAAGCCCACCTTGAAAAGTGCACGAAGGCGTATAATTGCATTCCATGGTCCGGCATTGACTATTGGAATTGTAGCTATCCTGGCATTTACAATCGATGCTTTTTTTATGCCCCATATTGTAGGATTATCACTACTGGGTCCGGTTATTGGTATGGGTATTGGATTAGGTCTTAGATATATTATAAAGAAAAAGGCTACTGAAAAAAAGGATAGCGTACTGTATGTGACCCTCGCATTAATTGGTGTAATGTTTTCCATGGCCATAGTAAATTCGCTGCTTATACACTGGCCTACAAACGATACCTACAGAGCAGACACTATACCTGCGGACTGTCCGGTGGTTACTATGGTAGAGCTGTTGGAAGGGTCCCAGCAGGGCAGGCTGGTAAGCAGGGAGTTTGATTCCGGCATTAGCCCCATTACCCCTAAGCATTATGCTTACTGGGAAACCAGGGATATAAATGGTAAGACAGAAGGCATACGTATTAATTACTATAGAGCCATAAATCCATATTTTGCTGAAGTAATATTTAATGGAGTAACGGAGAAACTGGAAAGAGGAATTAAGTGGAAGGGTATGTATCTGTTAACAAAAACTATTATCACAGATGATGAGATGAAGAAGCTGTGGGATGTGGATAACCTGGCATTAACAGAGGAAAGGGATGAAATTATTGTCCAAAAAGGAAATATAGTGGTGCATATGTCAGGGGATATAGATTTTGATGACAGACAAACAAGAGAATTGATCACAAGTAAGTTTTTTTAGAAACACGAGTAGAGACACGAGGACGGTTCTACTAGAGACGCAGGGACGGTTATACTGTCTTGCCTGTACCTTTCATAAGACGCAAGTAAGACGCAAGAACCGTCCCTGTGTCTGCCCGTAATAATGATCTGGTTTAGGTTTGCTAGTCGTGGTGCTCTTCGGCATCCTCTTTAGTTCTATGAATCGTACCATGGGGATGCTCGGGGGGTGCATAGATAGAATACAGCTTTATTGGTACCCGGCCGGTATTTATAAGATTATGCCATTTACCGGCGGGTATAAATATTACATAATCGTCGTATACTCTTCTTCTATAGCACAGCCTGTCTCTGCTGTCTCCCATCATGGCAATTCCCTGGCCCTGTTCTATGCGTATAAACTGGTCGACGTCGGGGTGCATCTCAAGGCCTATGTCATCACCGACATTTATACTCATAAGGGTAAGCTGCAAATAGGTTCCTGTCCATAGAGCCAGACGGAAATTATTGTTTTGCAAAGTAGCATCCTCGATATTAACCACATAGGGGTTCGGTCCGTAGTCCCTCAGTGGAATATAGTTTTTCCAGGGGTCGGGATTATACATTGGCGGGTTGGCCCAGTTGGGGTAAGGGTATCCGTAGGGGTTATACATATTAATCTTCCTTTCATATATTCTGTTATATATATACAATATGTTCTATGTATAAGAGCGGTGCTGAAAGACTGCTATCGGATACCAAAGGAACCCGCGGGAGGGTCCATTTTGCCCGGGGCATGCCGGTTACTGTAACCAGCCCGGTCACACAGACATATTATGTATCAGAATTGTCTAAGGGGTGGATTACATGGGATATTATCCTCAAAAGGTCGGGTTCCTTTGGCTCAATAATACAATGCGGATGCTCTGGGAGCAGCATGCGGCATGGACCAGGATGACCATAATAAGTATCGTTGAAGGATTGGCGGACGAGTTCACAAGGAGTATAGCAAGGAAGTTTTCCTATTCTTATTAACGGATAGGGGGCCAGAACAGATAACTGTCCCCTGTTCTAGTCCCCTGTTTTGCCTTTAATTGTTTCATAATGCCAGTCGTTTATACCACCGAAGTCATAAACCCTGGTGTATCCCATTTTGATAAGCTTTTCCGTAGCCGTGGTGCTGTTTTTTCCGCTTGTACAGTAGATGAGTATTTTTGCGTCTTTATCCGGTAGCACGTTTTCTGCGCAAGTCTCTATTTCGTCATTGGGCAGCGGTATAGCATTGGGGATATGCTCCCTTTGGTAATCCTCTCGGGAACGCACATCCAGGATTATCACATATTCGCCTTCCATCATATCCTTTGCCTCATCTGCGCTTATTTTATTGTATCCTGTAGAAGTGATGTTTTGGTTTTCTCCTGAGCACCCGGCCAGGAGTATAACCGTAAGACACATTACTGCCAAAAATCGTTTTGCTTTCATGCCTATTACCTCCAATCCTTTATTGTAACAATGTCCTCGCTATGTATAAGGTCAAGGTAAATAATCCAGTTAAATTTATACTATCTCCTTGACAAGGAATTGTCAATCTATATACAATGCTTGCTACAATAATACATCTTTTATCTGTCATTCCAAAGAAGCGAAGCCCGAAGAATCCAACTCTGTCGCTTAAGAGGGCGAAGCCCGAAGAATCTTGCGGTTGTATATATAATGAAAGATAACTTTTTTCAACCGGTACCGGGAAGGATATTTTTAGGGGATGTAGAAACTATAGGGATGAAAGGGCAACTGTTGGAACATAGTAATCTCAAAGGAGGGGTTAACAAACAGTTATGGACAACCTTTTAAAGGATATGCTGGAGCAGAATAAAAGACCGGTGGGGACATTTTTCAGCATGGGCTCAAGCGAGGCAGTCGAAGCCCTGGGCATAGCAGGTATGGACTACGTAATCCTGGATAAGGAACATGGTCCCTACGGGGTGGAGACGGTACAGCAGTACATAAGGGCAGCCGAAAGAAGGAATATAACACCCCTTGTAAGGGTGAAGGACCTTACAAGGCCGTCCATACTAAAGGTTTTGGACGTTGGAGCCCGGGGGATTATTATACCAATGATAAGAAGCAAGCGAGAGGTTGAGAAGGTGATTGAATTTGCGAAATACTATCCCCAGGGACGTAGGGGAGTGGCCTTTACCAGGTCATCTTCCTATGGTAGCGTAAAAAGCCTTGAGGATTATTTTGAGGAGGCCAACAAAAAAACCCTGGTACTGCCCCAGTGTGAGACCAGGGAGTGCGTGGAAAACATCGATGACATTCTGGATATGGACGGAGTGGACGGTATTTTTATTGGCCCCTATGACTTAAGCCAGGCCTTTGGCAAGCCGGGGCGGATATCCGACCCGGAAATACAGGACACTATTGACAAAGTGTTAGAGGCCTGCAAGCGACATAAAAAGCACTCCTTTATATACGCCCCGGACAAAGAGACCGCTTCGGGCTATTTCAGAAGGGGCTTTGATTCGGTAGCCATAGGCATGGATATACTCCTATACATTGAGACCTTTAAGGATATTGCAAACATGCCAAGGTAGGGCAGGTGGCACTGGCAGCTGTGGAGAAGAAATAACGATTATTGATTGAACTTTTTTATTTTTAAGATATAATGGCACTGATGGGTTCTTAGCTGTGTGCATTTTATATAGCACATGGTATATTAGTACGTGAGTCTGAGGCATACAAAATAAAATGGGACAAAGAACCATCCCTTGTCCCATTTTAAGCGGGACCAAATCAGTTTAGATGGGGGTAAGGAAAGTGAGAATTATTATTGTGGGTGCCGGGAAAGTCGGGTATCAGCTTGTGGAAAGCCTGGCCAAGGAAAACCATGATATTCTGGTGGTGGATACCGACCAGGAGGTTCTTGATAGAATAAATGACAACTTTGATGTCTTGACTAAGAAGGGTAACGGCATCTCCAGTAGCCTGTTAAAAGGGCTGAATATAGAGGGCTGGGACCTTCTTATCGCGGTTACAAACAGTGACGAGGCCAATATAGTGGCATGCATTACAGCCAAAAAGGTGGGAGTGAAAACGGCTATAGCAAGGGTGCGAAACCCTGAATACGTGGTGGAACTGGACTTTATGAGAAGCAACCTTGGGATAGATTATATAATAAATCCGGAGCACGCCACAGCCAACGAGATAATAAGGCTGCTGCTCAGCACCTATGCTTCCTATGCTGCAGACTTTGCAAAGGGACAGGTCAGGATGTCCGAAATCATAATTGAGGCTGCTTCCGGTTTTGCAGGCAAACAGATAAAGGATATTAAGCTGCCCGCCAGGGTTGTTATTACCGCCATAACACGAAACGGAGAGGTAATCATTCCCAACGGTTTCGACTATGTAATGCCGGATGATACGCTGTATATAATGGGCGAGAAGGGCGTGGTTGACAGCGTTGCAAAGACCGCCGGGGTGCGTATTGTAAACAACAGGGTTAAAGATGTGATGATAATAGGCGGGGGCAAGATTGGGTATTACCTCGCGAAGGGTTTGGAACGCCTCGATATTAACGTAAAGATAATAGAACAGGACATTGAAAGGTGCAGAGAGCTGGCGGAGGGTCTAAACGATGCACTGGTCCTACACGGCGATGGTACCGATATTACGCTTTTGAAGGCGGAAAACGTTGAATGTATGGACGCCTTCATTGCAGTTACAGGCTACGACGAGGAAAACCTTCTTGTTTCGGTGCTGGCCAAGCAGATGGGAGCCAAAAAGGTAATAGCCAAGGTAAGCCGTTCCAACTATACATCGGTGCTGGAGACCATAGGCATTGATAATGCTGTAAGCCCCAAGCTAATTACCGCCAGTGATATACTGAGGATAGTGCGCGGAGGCAGGATAGTATCCATATCACTGCTTATAGGAGGCCAGGCCGAGGTGGTGGAGCTAATCCCGCAGGAGGGTGCTCCAGTGCTTAACAGACCCCTTAAGGAACTGGGAATGCCAAGGAGCATCATTATAGGTGCCATATTAAGAAAGGGAAAAGTAATGATCCCAAACGGCGATTCGGTCATAAAGAGTTCTGACAGGGTAATAGTGTTTACACTGGATTCCCATATAGATAAGGTTACACAGCTTTTCAGCAGAAAAGGGGGAGGCATCAGCATACATGAACTCATTAATAGTGCTAAGAACGCTGGGGATGCTGCTTCTATGTGAGGCGGTTGCAATGTTTCCCTCCGTTGTTGTCGCCCTTATATACCGGGAGAATACTATTTTTGCTTTTATTGTATCCATAGCGATTACTACAATGATTGGCCTTACGCTTTTTTCTATAAGGGTAAAGGACAAGATAATAAGATATAAAGAGGGTTTTGCCATAGTGACCTTCGGGTGGCTTATGGTTTCGGTACTGGGGGCACTGCCTTTTTTGTTTACAGGGGCCATAACTTCCGTAATAGATGCTTTTTTTGAAACGGTGTCCGGTTTTAGCACCACCGGGGCTACCATAATAAATAATATTGAGGTTCTGCCCCGGAGCCTTCTTTTCTGGCGTTCCTTTACCCACTGGCTGGGCGGCATGGGAATACTGGTATTGGCTCTGGCCCTTGCACCGGTATTGGGAGTGGGTACCTTTCAGATACTTAAGGCGGAAAGCCCTGGCCCCATTTCAACCAAGCTGACCCCAAGGGTGAACAACACGGCTAAGATTTTATATATTACATATACCGTCATTACAGCGGCAGAAATTTTGCTGCTTGTTTTGGGCGGTATGCCCTTGTTTGACAGCTTTATTCACACCTTCGGGACGTTGGGTACCGGCGGGTTTTCAATAAAGAATGCCAGCGTCGGGGCGTACAACAGTGTTTATTTCGATATTGTCATCACCGTTTTCATGATAGCTTCCGGGGTGAACTTCTCGCTGTACTATATTGCTTTTAGAAGAAAAAGTCCGGCGGGGTTTTTTAAGGATGTCGAGTTCAGAACATATATTTCCATAATTGCCGTGGCAATTACCTTTATTACCATTAACCTGAACGGAAAAGTATTTGACGGCGTTTTGCAGAGTCTAAGGCATGCGGCCTTTCAAGTGGCGTCCATAATTACCACCACCGGGTTTACCACCACCGATTTTGACCTGTGGCCGGATTTCAGTAGAGCGGTGCTGTTCGTACTTATGTTTGTAGGAGCCTGCGCCGGCTCCACCGGGGGTTCTGTGAAGGTAATAAGGATAAATCTAATGTTTAAATATATGAAGCGGGAAGTTAACAGGCTTATACATCCAAGAGCGGTGACGGCGGTAAAAATAGGGAATACTCCGGTACAGGAGGAGGTTTTGTCCGGTGTTATGGCCTTTGTGATGTTTTATATGATAATATTTATTGTGGCATCCCTGCTTCTGGCAGTGCAGGGGCACGACCTTGTAAGCTCGGTGGCAGCTGTGGCAGCAACCCTGGGAAACATAGGGCCCGGGTTCGGAATGGTGGGCCCTGCCACTACTTATTCCGCCCTTTCGGGGTTTTCAAAGCTGCTTCTTTCGTTCTGCATGATTCTTGGAAGGCTGGAGATATATACGGTTATTGCGCTTTTGTCCCCCCGTTTCTGGAAACGATAGTAAAAAAGCATGACAGGGAAAGCAGGAGACTGCTGAAAAACTACGCTTTTTTGCTTGTCATTCTGAAACGAAGTTGAAGAATCTGACTTTGTCATTCTGAATGTAGTGAAGAATCTTATGTTTTCTATAACTTAAAGACCCTTCGCTATCGCTCAGGATGACAAAAAGGGACTTTTTTAGGAATTCTTTTTGTAGTATTTTATCCGGTCCTGTTCGTTGAGTATTTTCTTTCTCAGTCTTATGGCATCAGGGGTAACCTCTATTAGCTCGTCATCCCTTATAAATTCAATGGCCTGCTCCAGCGTAAATGTCCTGGGCGGCGAGAGCACAATGGCATCGTCCGAGCCGGAGGCTCTGGTATTGGTAAGCTTTTTGTTTTTACAGGGGTTTACCACCATGTCATCGCTGCGGCTGTTCATACCTATGATCATGCCCTCGTAGACCATTTCACCGGGATTAATGAACATTACAGCCCTTTTACTTAGGTTGTCCAGTGAATAGGCCCTTGCGATGCCTTCACTCTGGGATACCAGCACGCCGTTAAGCCTTTGAGGTATTTCTCCTTTGTATTCTTCATACCTTTCGAAGGACCGGACCAGGGTGCCCTCGCCCCTGGTATCGTTAATAAACTCGCTTTTGTAGCCAATAAGGCCCCGGGTGGGAACCAGATACTCAAGTCTCATATAATCGTTTTCCGGTACCATGCCCTGTATTATTCCTTTCCTTTGGTTAAGCTTTGAAATAACAGTGCTGTGATATTCTTCCGGGATATCTATAACCACTCTTTCAACCGGCTCCATAAGTATCCCCTTTTCTTTTTGCATCAAAACCTCCGGCTTTGAAACCGACAGTTCATAGCCCTCCCTCCTCATGTTTTCCAGAAGGATGGACAGGTGGAGTTCACCCCTTCCGGATACCTTGAAGGCGTCTTCATTATCAATTTTTTCCGCCCTTAAGCCAACGTTTATTTCCAGTTCCTTCTCTAGCCTGGCCTTCAGGTCGCGGGTGGTCACATATTTACCGCTTTGGCCGGAAAAGGGTGAATCGTTGATTAGGAAGTTCATGGAAAGGGTAGGTTCCTCTATTTCTATCATTTCCATGGGTAGCACATTGTCAACATTGCATAGGGTTTCCCCTATGGAAATATCGTCAATGCCTGCCACCGCCACCATATCACCGCTTACTGCCCCGTCCACGGCAATCTGCTTTATACCCTGATAGGTAAGAAGCCTTGATACTTTCACCTTTGCTATGCTCTTATCCCTCTTGGAAACGGCAACGGTCTGTCCGGCTTTTACGGTGCCCTTGTAAACTCGTCCAATGCCTATTCGACCTATATAGTCATCGTAAGCCAGGTCGTTTATCTGCAGCTGAAGCGGCCGGTCGTCGTAGTCCGGATAGGGCTTTACATGGTCTAATATTGTTTCAAACAGCGGTGTAAGGTCGGTGCTGTTGTCCTCCGGGTTCCTTTTGGCTATCCCTTCCCGGGCGATGCCGTATACAACGGGGAATTCAAGTTGATCGTCGCTTGCATTTAGGTCTATGAATAGGTCCAGCACCATATCCGCAACCTCTTTGGCCCTTTCATCATTTTTGTCTATCTTGTTGATAAAAAGGATTGGTTTTATCCCAAGCTCCAAGGCTTTACGTAGTACAAACCTGGTCTGGGGCATGGGGCCTTCACTTGAATCCACGATTAGAATTGCGGTGTCCACCGCCTTTATAATACGCTCCACCTCCGAGGAAAAGTCTGCATGCCCCGGAGTGTCCACAATGTTAATCTTTATGCCCTTGTACTCAATAGAGCAGTTTTTTGAATAGATAGTAATACCCCGTTCCCTTTCCAGGTCGTTGCTGTCCATTACACAATCAACAACCGCCTGGTTTTCCCGGAAGACTCCGCTCTGATTCAAAAAAGCGTCCACCAGGGTAGACTTGCCGGCATCTACGTGGGCTATTACGGCCAGATTGATTATTCTCTGTTTTTTCGACATAAAAATCCCTTCCTATTTTAGAATACCTTATTAATATATATCTATTTTCCGAAATAATCAATTTTTTTTATATAATGTACTTAAGGTTTTACATTTTCTAACGTGTCATCCTGAGCAATCCTGTCATCCTGAGCGATAGCGAAGGATCTTGCGATAGCGAAGGATCTTGCGATAGCTAAATGGCTATCTTCAAGTAAGATTCTTCGGGCTTCGCTTCTATGGAGTGACAGATAAAGGCAGGAATATGATATTATTAATGCGGTATATATAGAACTATTGGCGCAAGTGGTGGAATAAGTAGCACTAGACATACAGATAATGACTTCTAAGGCTTAAGATAGGGTATAAAGCTCCTCTGGACCCTAAGAATCCTGTTGATTATGGTGTATAATGTTATTAGGCAGAGCTGTCGGAAAAGACGATACTTTGCTTGGCGGTCGAGGCAACCCGCCATAAAAAAAACAAGGAGGAACTTTTTATGCAAGATAGCGGTAAACTCATCCTGCTTAATGGTATTTTTATTGTTGGAATAGTGATTGCCAACATAGCCTCAACCAAGGTTATGGCTTTCGGTGCGTGGGTTATGGATGCCGGAACGCTGGTATTTCCGATAACGTTTTTAATGACAGACGTAATTGGTGAGGTATGGGGGAAAAGGACTGCTTATCATGTAGTGTGGACAGGCTTTGCCTGTGCGGTTTTGGCTACGGTGATACTAACCCTGGCCCGGTTGGCACCACCGGCACCCTTCTGGCAAGGTCAGGAGGCCTTCGACCAAATAATAGGCGCAGTTCCAAGGCTGGTAATAGCAAGTCTTATAACTTATGCAGTATCCCAAAGCCATGATGTTTGGGCTTTTCACTTTTGGCGCGGAAAAACAAAGGGCAGGCACCTGTGGTTAAGGAACAACGCCAGCACCATAGTGTCTCAGGCTATAGACACAGTTCTTTTTTCTATCCTGGCCTTTGCCGGTACTATGACAGGTAATGAACTGCTCCAATTGATGACCTCGGTCTACGGTTTTAAGGTACTGTTTGCTTTGCTGGATACTCCCCTTTGTTACCTGTTGGTGCGGTGGTGCAAAGCTGCAGACGCAGCAGACAGTCCTCCTGAAAAATAAAAACCCCCCCTAATACAGGGGGTAAAAATGGTGGGGCGAACAGGGATCGAACCTGCGAAACCTCTACCATGTCAAGGTAGCGCTCTCCCAACTGAGCTATCGCCCCGAAAAATGGAGCGGGTAACGAGAATCGAACTCGCATTACCGGCTTGGGAAGCCGATGCTCTACCATTGAGCTATACCCGCATGCTGTCGTTATAGTATTAATTATAACCGTTTTTCTCACCACAATCAATATCATTATTTGTTAGACTAATCATTTTCCGGCTGGAAAATGAAGTATTCGAACATAAAGTCATACTCTTCCCCTAAAGTTCTCGCATAATAAACAAGCCCGGCCCCTTCGGCAAAGGCCCGTTCCTCTATAAAAGTGCCCTCCGGCATTCCCTCCATGGGCACGCTGTACCTTACCCTGTAAACAACGGGGCCTTCCTCTTCCTCTATTTCCGCCGACAATATCTCGGCGGTAAGGACGGCCTCTTCACCGTCTGTATCAACTTTTTGCTTCCACTTTGTACCAGGCTCCAGGGGCAGTCTTAAAAGCTGCAGCTCTTGGAATACGTGGATTAGCTTTTCGCCCCGATTTATCCTCTCGGTTACGGTATCCTTGGTTATTACGTATTCCAGCTCAAGGCCGAAGTCCCCGGTTGCTTCACCATCGGAGGGGTCGTCAACCTCCCCGGATATCTCATACACCAGCACCTCCGGGCTGTCGGTACTTCCGGAAATATTATCCAGTTTCATGCGATGGCCGTATTCCGCAAAACCCGAATAAAACCACTCATGCCCAATCTGCCGCGGAAATATATCCACCAGTTGCTGGGAAACCCTTTCATCTCCGTTGGGAGGCTCCGGAGTCTGCCCGACACCATTTTCACCGGCAGGACCATTTCGGTCCGAACTTAGGCAGCCATATGCCAGGGCTATGGCCAGTACCACAATCATTACCAAAAAAGCCAGCCTCGTTTTCATACTGCAACACTCCTGCGATTTTTTAATTAGATTATACGGTTATATTATACTCTCCCTGTGGCATTCTTAACCACAAAAACGGGATTCTTTGTATTGTGCAGGAACATAAATGCCCATAAACCGTCAAAGTTTAAGAAGCCTCAAACGGCACCCGCCGTCTGGGGCGGTTATAGAATAATCCGGTAAAAAAACCGGAACTATTGGCAGTCAAAGGCATAAGCTGAACTCCCTTCCCAAAGTTCACAGCCTTTGGTCTGCCCCTTTTTTTATCAAAAACGGACAAGACGGATAAGGGACGGTGGCTTTGTTCACATGTTACCTCCCCACAAAACGTAGGCTATTAATACCAAAAGGGCTATATGGACAGGGTAGAACCAGTATGCGAAGTATCTTCTAAGCCTCACTTCGCCGGGCAGACGGTCCGCCATAAATATGGGTATAAGCGCAAATATGCTGCGAGTTTGAAAGAAATACCCTCCCAGCGTGAACAGTCCTATATTGTACCAGATAATGTTTTGCATAACCGGACCAAAGCTTGCAAGGCCCTTCCATATGCTCCAATCTTCCCCGAACCAGGCAATAGAGTTGGCAGTCAGAACCTTGGCACCGTACACGTAGGTATATACAAAGGATAGCACTATGTAGCTCAGCACCATTTTTGTTCTATCACCCTTGAATATATGGAATACAAGTACGAGCAGCAGCCCGTAAAAACCGTAATCCATCCTGAAACCCTCGTATGCAATTTCCAGGGCCTCAGGTGCTATTATTAGCAAAAACACCGCTACAAGGACACCTATACCATAGACCATTTTTATTGCATCCTTGTTTTCCCTGTACTCCCTCACCCGATTCATTCCAAACTCATACAAATAGATTATTCCAAGGGCTGCCAGCAGCGTGAACATTATATTAAGCTCTAGGGGCTTGAACTCCAGCCCCGGCGAAAAGAAGGCATAGGGTACCTGGGATATCAGGCCGAATACTAACAGCCGCCATGCATAGTTTTTAAGACTTGACGTCTTTTCATAACCTACCGACAGCAGGTAGGCAAATATAGGAAAGGCCAGTCTTCCAACCGACCGGAATATGACATGCTGCGGAAAGAACATATATCCTATGTGGTCGATTAGCATTGTAACCATCGCTATTAGCTTCAAAAAATCATTCCTCGGTGCCTCTACCAGTACCGCATTTTCACTACCTTTGGCCTGCATAAAACCACCCACTCCCATTTAAATACATATGCAACTTCGGCTTGCGTTAAATATAGCCAACAATTGGTTTTGCGAGAATCTATCCGTTCGACCATTTAAATATACAATAATAATCCGGTCATTTCCATAGGACTATCTATATATAACGTGAAAAAGATTTTACACAGCTGTCATCCTGAGCGAAGCGAAGGATCTTGCGTAAGCGAAGAATCTTTCAGAGGGCAAATAAAGATCCTTCAGTCGTTCCTCCTTCAGGATGACAAAAATGTCGCCCAGGATGACAAAAATGTCGCCCAGGATGACACGCTAGGGGATGTAAAGTCTTAAGTGCGTTATTTAGCATTGCGTCTTATGCAACGGGTAGAAATGCCAGTGCAAAGCCAGAAGCGAGGGTATTAGCGGCGATAGTAATAGGATATATTATTTTAATAATTACATTTTTTTCTAAAGGACTTTTTGGCTTCGTGTCTAATTAATAATGTGGAACATTTTTCATTATTATATACAACGCATCAATAGTATTACATTCCTTTATCTGTCATTCTGAAGAATCTTATTGGAGATAGATCCTTCGCTATCGCTCAGGATGACAAAAATGCCGTTCAGGATGACACGCTAGGAGATGTAAAATTTTAAATGCGTTATATATAGTTTGATTCCCTCTGGAGGTAAATAATGAAGAAAGCGTTTACTAGGACAAAAGAGAAATATATAACCGTTGTGCTGATCTCCGGCCCCGACGAAGAGGTAAAAAGGGTCCGTATCAACAAGGCATTTTTGAAATCAACTGCGCTTTTCACGGCGTTATTTTTATCGTACAGTATTGCCCTTTCAACGGGTTACCTTTATTTGGACCAAAACCACCAGACCGCATTGGCCAGGATTGAACACCTTGAGGACGACAACCAGAGACAAAGCGTGGAAATAGCCGGGTTGTACAATTACAGCGATAAGGTAAGGAACAAGATGGAGGAACTCATTGAGTTTGACGGCGAAGTAAGGGGCATGGTGGGCCTAAAGAGCGAAAGCGACAAGAGACTTGAGGAGTTTCAGCAGGAACTGCAGGAGAAATTCGGAGGGACTCTGGTGGCTTCAAGGGGTGGGAGTGTGCCGAGGCTTTCAGGTCTTGAAAAAGCCGAGCTTGCGGAGGCGAGGATGACTCCCACCGTAATGATGAGTTCAATTAACAACCTGGATTATTCGGTGGAGGTTTTGTCGGGGCAGATGGACATACAGCAGGAGGAAATGGATAAACTGCTGTCCGATGTGGATGTCAGACTGGAGTATCTTGAAGCCAGACCTACTTTCCTGCCGGTTTCCGGTAGGATTACTTCGCGGTTCGGGAGCCGAAAGCATCCCTTTACCAGGAGATACGATTTCCACGGGGCGGTGGATATAGCCGTCAAGTCGGGCACAGCTATAAGGGCTCCGGGAAAGGGAGTTGTAACCTTCTCGGGAAGGAAGAGCGGATACGGCAATATAGTGGAGATAAATCACGGATACGGCATAAAGACCCGTTATGCACATAACAGTTCCAACCTGGTTAAGAAGGGAGAGAAGGTCTCAAAGGGACAGACAATTGCCAGAGTAGGTAGTACTGGGGTCAGCACCGGCCCCCACGTTCACTTCGAGGTTGAGGTGAACGGAAAGCTGGTGGACCCGATAAAATTCGTAAACAGCGATACATAGGCTTTGAAGCATAAAGCTCCGGTATATCCGGAGCTTTTTTAGGTTTCCAGAAAGTTTTCCTTGACAATTGTGCATATATGTAGCATAATAATCTTTAAAATATCTTCAGACAAGAGCTGTGAAGGGGAATAGTACGCGGGAACCAATTTTTAGAGAGCCGGTGGTTGGTGCGAACCGGTATGCGGTCCCGGCGGAATCCGTCCCGGAGCTTTAGGAGTGAAAACAATAGTAGTTTCTGACGGCTGACCCCGTTAAAGGTTGTGAGATTGCCTGAGAGCAAAAACTAGGTGGTACCGCGTGGGTTATTACCCCCGTCCTATAATGGACGGGGTTTTTTAGTAGAGGAATGGGGACACACCGCTGCTAACGCGGGTATTCCTTGCCGCGGAATGTCCCCATTACAAAAAGAAAGGAAGCGATTGGTTTGAATAAAAGACTAATGACACCGGGACCTACTCCGCTGCCTCCACAGGTTATAAAGGCCCTGGGGCAGCAGGTCCTGCACCACAGGACAAAGGAATACGCCGATGTGCTTGCAAGTCTTAGTAGCGGTCTTAAATATGTATTCGCAACCGATTACCCGGTTGTAACCCTTACCGCCTCCGGCACCGGGGGAATGGAGGCTGCCGTGGCAAACTGTTTCCGCCCCGGGGACAGGGTACTGCTTGTGTCCGCAGGAGTGTTCGGTGACAGGTTTTACGATATATGCCGCTGTATGGGCCTTAACGTGACAAAGCTTGACGTGTCCTGGGGGAAGGGCATAGGCGCAGCGGAGGTGCTCTCGCACCTTACCGGGGACGAAAAAGGCGTTATAGTCACCCATAACGAGACCTCCACCGCTGCCCGAAGTGATATTGAAACCATAGGAAAGGCCCTTAAGGGTACCGGTATGTTTTACATAGTGGACGCCGTCAGTTCCCTGGGCGGCATGGAGGTGCGACCGGAGGATTGGGGTATAGACATTGTGGTCACCTCCTCCCAGAAGGCCCTCATGTGCCCGCCGGGGCTTACATTCCTCTCGGTAAGCCAAAGGGCGATGGAAGCGGCGCGAAAGAATACCTCCCGTCGTCATTACTGGGACCTGTGCAAAGCGGTGGATTTTTTAAGTAAACAGCCGCCCCAGCACCCCTTTACCCCTGCGGTGAATATCGTCATGGCCTCCCTGGAGGCGGTGTCGCTAATACAAAAAGAAGGCCTGGAAAACGTATGGCAAAGGCACAAAAGGATGGGCGAAATGGCTCGGGAAGGGGTGAAGGCGATGGGGCTGGAACTCTTCGCCGATGAAAAATATGCCTCCGATACGCTGACGGCGGTCAAGGTGCCGGAGGGTATTGACGGACAGGAAGTCATAGGGCGTATGGAAGAGGATTTCGGCATAATAATAGCGGGGGGCAACAGGAGTCTTAAGGGTAAGATAATTAGGATTGCCCATATGGGCTATATATCCGAAGGGGACGTTCTGGATACGCTTAAGGCACTGGAAGAAACCCTTGTGGGGCTGGGCCGGCCGGTGGACGCGGGAAAGGCCTTAGCGGTGGCAAAAACAATAATGGATACGGGAGGTACTAAGCAATGAAGATAATAGTAACCGAAAGAATAGCCGAGGCCGGGATAGAAAAGCTGAAAGAGAAGGCGGAGGTTGACGTCAGGTTAAAGATTGGCAGGGACGAACTGCTGGGGATAATAAAGGACTATCACGGTATTGTTGTGCGAAGTGCCACAAAGGTGGATGCGGAGCTGTTCGCAGCGGCTAAAAAACTCAAAGTAGTGGGCAGGGCCGGTAACGGCATAGACAATATTGACCTTGACACCGCCACTCAAGCGGGGGTAGTGGTGGTGAACACCCCCGAGAGCAATTCGGTTTCCGCTGCCGAGCATACCATAGGAATGATGCTCGCATCCTGCCGCAACACGTGCAGTGCCAACCAGCATATAAAGTCGGGCAAATGGGACCGCAGCCGGTTCAAGGGGAACGAGCTACTTGGCAAGACCGTCGGCGTAATAGGTCTTGGAAGGATTGGTGCCCTGGTGACAACAAGATTGCTGGCCTTCAATATGAGGGTAATCGCCTATGACCCTTATATACCGGATGAAAGGTTCAAAATACTCGGCGCAAAAAAGGCTGAAAAGCTGGAGGACCTTTTGGCGGAGGCGGATATTATTACAGTGCATACGCCCAGGACCGAAGAGACCATGGGTATGCTGGGCGAAAGGGAAATAGGTCTTATGAAGGACGGGATAAGGCTTGTAAACTGTGCAAGGGGCGGTATCATTCAGGAAAAGGCACTGCACAGTGCTCTGGAAAGCGGAAAAGTGGCCAGTGCCGCACTTGATGTGTTCGAGCAGGAGCCCTGCCCGGACAACCCGTTGTTTGACTTTGATAACACCGTGGTTACACCGCATCTGGGAGCGGATACCTTTGAGGCTCAGAACAAGGTTGGAATAAACATAGCAGAGCAGGTGCTGGACGCGCTGGAAGGAAAGCTTGTAACAAACGCCGTCAACATGCCCAGCCTGCCGGATAAGGATATGGATTACCTAAAACCCTATATGCTGCTGGCGGAAAAGCTGGGGTGTCTGTACTACCAGCTGGAGAAAAAGCCCATAAGCAGGGTGGAGATAAAGTACCGCGGCGGTATCGCCGAGCATAAGACGGGACCCCTTACCCTTGCCTACCTTAAAGGGCTGCTGGAGCCGGTTGTGAAGGAAAGGGTGAACTACGTAAACGCAAAGCTTTTAGCAAAGAGCAGGAGCATAGACGTTCTGGAGAGTCTGGACAGTTCGACCAGCGAGTACACCGACCTTATAGAGGTAAAGGTGAGCAACGGAAAAGGGGCCTTTACCATGGCGGGTACCCTGTTTGGAATGCGGGAGCCCAGGATAGTTGAGCTTAACGGTTACAAGATAGACATGGAGCCGGCACCTTACATGCTGCTTGTGCGGAATGAAGACAAGCCGGGGGTTATTGGCTGTATAGGCACCATAATGGGGGTTGGTAAAATAAACATAGCCACCATGCGGGTTAGCAGGAACTCCAAGGGCGGTAAGGCCCTTATGGTTATCAACGTAGACGGGGTGGTCCCTAAGGACGTTTTGGAGATGGTCAAAAAAGTGGACGGTATAACCGAAGTTAACTTTATAAAGCTTTAGCGGTTTTGATATAATATCTATATACAACGCATTAATAGTATTATTTGCTTTGCCTGTCGTCTTGAAGAAGTGAAGCTCCCTGTCATTCTGAGGGCAAAGCCCGAAGAATCTTATTGGAGATAGACACTTCGCTATCGCTCAGGATGACAACGAGGTTGCTGAGGATAATATATTAGGAGATGTAAAGTTTTAAATGCGTTGTATATATTGATAAAGGCAGGATTGTTCTGGCTGTGCAAGCAGGAAAACGCGAAGAGGGTATAGGGGATGAAGGTTAACGAGATTATTGACGGGGATTATGCAATAATAGACGTTCGAGCACCGGGAGAATACCAAAGGGGTTCCATACCCGGTGCAGTTAACATACCCCTTTTCGATGACGAGGAACGGGCCCTTATAGGTACCCTGTACAAAAAAGAGGGTACCGGCGAGGCCAAAAAACGCGGGATAGAAGTAGTGTCCCAAAAGCTCGCCGATATATATCGCAAAATAGGCGATGTGGAACGTAAGGGAAAGGAAATTGTGGTGTTCTGTGCAAGGGGGGGCATGCGAAGCGGGTCCCTTGTGCAACTGCTTTCCTCCTTAGGGCACAGGGTGCATCAGCTGGAGGGCGGCTATAAGCAGTACAGGAGATATGTTTTGGAAAGCCTGGATGACCTTATAGGTTCAAAAAGGGTTGTGGTTATTCACGGTAACACCGGTAGCGGCAAGACTGAGCTGCTTAAGATGCTACAAGGTCGCGGGTTTCCCTCGGTGGACCTTGAGGATATGGCAAACAGCCGGGGCTCCATATTCGGCACGGTGGGGCTGGGAGCATCCCGTTACCAGAAGGCCTTCGAGGCCCTCTTGTTTGACCGGCTGAGGGGTGTTGAAAAGGATTACATTATAGTTGAGTCCGAAAGCCCCAGGTTGGGAAGGGTATACCTTCCCAACAAGCTGGTGGAAGGCATGAAGGCGGGGGTCCATATACTGGTGGAATGCTCGCTGGAGAAAAGAGTAAGGCGTATAGTGGACGAGTACGCAGGTCTCCGGGGGGATGACGTTCTGGAAGAAATACGGGATTCCATAATAAGGCTTAAAGGGGAGCTGGGAAAAAGGAAGACCGATACCCTTCTTGCCCTTTTAGACCTTAATGACTACGATCAAATAGTAAGAATACTGCTTGAAGAGCACTACGACCCAAAGTATGACTATTCGGAGAAAAGGTATGACTTTTCATTAAAACTAAGAAGCGACAATCTGGAAGAATGTGCAAAGAATATAGTAGAGTTTTTGGAAGGCTAGCATCGGTAAACATACTGGTGGTGCCGCAGCCCGTGGCGGGCACATTGAGCCTTATGTTCGGATGGTCCCAGTTTATAACGGCGGTTGTGGGAGGACTGGCAGTATAAGAGGGTATTGATGTGCCGGCATTGAGATTATATAATAGAACAAAACACAACTATGTTACGTATTGCAGGTGCCCCTTTGAGGGAGAATAGGGAACCGGGTGCAAATCCCGGGCGGACCCGCCACTGTAATGCAAAGCCCGGCCGTAAATGATGTCACTGGGTAAAAACCTGGGAAGGCGCGGCTTAAGGGGCTATGAAGCATAAGCCAGGAGACCTGCCTGCAAGCCGCAATATCCGTGGGTGACGGTAAAGCTCACAGTTCTTATGAACTGTGGGCTTTTTTGATGTATAGATACAATTGCCTGTCATTCTGAAGAAGCGAAGCCCGAAGAATCCGACTCTGTCATTTAAGAGGGCGAAGCCCGAAGAATCTTACTTGGAGATAGACATAAGATCCTTCGCTATCGCTCAGGA
>JAQUCT010000025.1:1816-20721 GCA_028686075.1 Bacillota bacterium | reverse complement strand
ATAGAGGTAGGCAGGAAATATAGAGCCCAGATGGAGAACAAAAAGGCCAAAAGAAAGAATGGTTGAGCTTTTATTAAAGGAATTTTTGACACTCTGTTATAATTCTGCAGGGGTTTCCAACTGCGGTGGCACCATCGGGAATGTCCTTTGTCAGGACGCTTCCCGCTCCAATAGTGGTGTTGTATCCATAATCGCAATAAAACGGTGCCAGACGATCAGGCTATTTAAAGGCTTGGAGGCACAAAAGCGTGTTTTTGTTTAGTCAGGCAAAGGCTTTTTTATTGGGTCTGTAGCAGCTCAAATCTATTCTTTTTAAATCTTAAGATTCCTTCATCTCTTAGCTTGCACAACTCGGATGACATGGCACTGCGGTCAACATTGAGATAATCTGCAAGCTCCTGGCGGTTAAATGGTATACAAAAGCTACTGCTTTTGGATTTTTGCTGAAAAATTTGCCTGCGTTTAGTTAATAAAAATGTTATAATGAATATATACAAAAAAATGGCCATGAAAAAGAGGTGTTGATGCAATAAATGCTAAAATATAAATCGACGATTAAAGCGAGGTCTTTTCTGTACTTGGAGATGAAAAAGGCTTCAAACCTACATTTGCAGGGGCTTTCCATAGATGAGATAAACCAAAAAGCGTTGGAGGACAATATATTCTTATTAAACACAGAGAACAGAATTAAGGAAATTGCTTCAACCATTGAAGACAGAATGAGGGCATTAGATGAGTTTTTAATTAAGAAGATCGCACAGGGTAATTTGGAAACAAGTAAGCAGATAACTCTTTATTCTATACTAAAAACGGACAGGCTGTTCTTTGAATTCATGCAGGAAGTATACCGTGATAAATACCTTCTGATGGATTACATAATCACGAACAAGGACTTTGGCATATTCTTTCAAAAAAAAGCAGAGCAAAGTCAGAGGGTGGCTTCATGGGAAGACTATACATATTATAAGCTGGGACAGGTATATAAAAGGATATTGGTGGAAGCCGGATATGCCAGGAAGAACAAAACGAATATAGAAATAACAAGGCCTATAATGGAAAAGGACATAATGGATCACCTGAAAGACAGAGGTGATCACATATATTTACAGGCAATGTTAGGAGAGATGTAAATGCAAACTATTTATGAAAGGCTGGATAAGATATTACCAATTCTCATGGATGAAAAATTCAGGGAGAATAAGGGTCTGGGTAACGAGATTGGATTCTATATCTTTGATTACGACCCCAAAGATGAAATGATAGTTAGAGAATACATTTCATTCTTAAAACAGAAGGTGAATAATGACAATATATCTTTCAATATAAGAGAGTATGACCTGTATGATATCATGATAGAAATACTGGCGAGCAAGGGCTATCTGGAAAAAGTATTTGAAATGGAACAAAAGAAGGGTACGGCTGCAATACTAAAACCGATAAAAAGTACCTTAAGGCTTACACAGAAAAATGACCTGATTGTCGAATACATAAGAGCTAGAGTTTCTAAAGAGGACATCGTTTTTCTAACGGGTGTAGGAAAGATATGGCCGGTCATCCGTTCCCATACCATTCTAAATGTTTTGCATTCCGTTATTGATTATGTTCCACTTATTATGTTTTATCCGGGTTCTTATTCAGGCCAGGATTTATGCCTGTTTGACAAATCGGACAATATAAATGACCAACACTATTACAGGGCTTTTAAGCTGGTAGAAAGATAGGGGAGGTTGGCTTATCGTGAGGATTAAAGAAATATTCTATAAAAAGATTGACAGGGATATTAAAGGCGTCATAAAAATAGGGCAGGATGATGACTCCAATGTGTACCAGGAATTAGAAGAATACGTTGTCACAAGGGAACTAAGCAGACATTTTGGCACATTTTTTGATGCCTACAAAAAAAGTATAAACGCCTATACCGATAAAATGGGTGTCTGGATTTCCGGTTTCTTTGGAAGCGGAAAGTCCCATTTTTTGAAAATACTATCCTATCTACTGGAAAACAAAGAAGTTCAGGGAAAAAGAGCTTTATCTTACTTCGATGGGAAAATAAATGACCCGATGGTTCTTGCAGACATGAAATTGGCTGGAGATATAAGCGCGGATATAGTATTGTTCAACATCGATTCCAAATCCGATTCGGATTCCAGAATTGACAAAGAACTGGTCGTAAAGGTTTTTAACAAAGTATTCAATGAAATGCAGGGCTTTTGCGGTTCATTGCCATGGCTTGCGGAACTGGAAAGGCAAATGGCCCAAAAAGGATCCTATAACGCTTTTAAAGCCAGGTTTGAAGAGTTGGCAGGCAGCCCCTGGGAAGAATCAAGAGAGGACTTCTACTTTGAAGAAGACAATATAGTGAATGCATTAGCCGATACAACTAAAATGAGTCAAGATGCAGCCCGCAACTGGTGCCGCAAAGCGGAGGAGAACTATTCGCTAAGCGTCGAGAAGTTTGCAAACAAGGTAAAAGAATATATAGAATCCAAGGGAAAAGAACATAACGTTGTTTTCCTTGTGGATGAAATGGGCCAGTACATAGGTAGTAATATCGGGTTAATGCTAAACCTCCAGACAGTGGTTGAAGATTTGGGAACCTACTGCGGCGGCAAAGCATGGGTTATTGTGACGTCCCAACAGGATATCGATTCTGTTACCAGGGTCAGAGGTAATGATTTTTCTAAAATACAAGGGCGGTTTGATACAAGGCTTAGCCTTTCCAGTGCTAATGTGGATGAGGTAATCAATAAAAGAATACTTTATAAAACCGATGTAGCTAAGGATACCCTTAAACTCCTATACGTTGACAAGGAAGCCATACTAAAGAACCTTATTACTTTTTCGATGGACACGCCGGAGATGAAAACATACAAAACCGCCGAGGACTTTATAGAGGTATATCCCTTTATTCCGTATCAATTCAGGTTACTTCAATCGGTGTTTACAGCCATTAGACAGCACGGAGCCAGCGGCAAGCACCTTGCCGAAGGGGAGAGGTCTCTGTTAAGTGCTTTCCAGGAGTCCGCAATAAAGTATATGGACTATGAAATTGGCACCTTAATACCCTTTTCAGCCTTTTATGAAACTATTGAGACCTTTCTTGATCATAATATCCGCACAGTTATAATGCATGCGGGGGATAACAGCAACCTAGAACCATTGGATACAGAGGTTCTAAAGGTTCTGTTTTTAATTAAATGGGTGAAAGAAATGCCGGCAAACATGGAAAACATAGCAACACTAATGGTTAGGCATATTGATGAGGATAAGATAGAGCTAAAGAAAAAAATTGAACAGTCATTGGCAAGGCTTTTAAAAGAAACATTAATACAGAGGAATGGTAGTGAATATATCTTCCTAACCCATGATGAACAGGACGTTAATAAAGAGATACAAAACATACCCATTGATATTGGTGAGATAATACTGAAGGTAGGCGAAGAGATATTTAACGGCATATATAGCGATAAGAAATTCCGCTATAATGCCAGTTATCACTTTGACTTCAACAAGATAATAGATGACAGGATGCTGTCAACCCAAAAAAGTGAAATAGGCGTTAAGGTAATAACGCCTTACTTTGATTCCGGGGTAGACTTAACAGAAGGCGAACTAAAGATGATGTCTGCCAGGGAAAACAACCTAATCATAAAACTGCCCTCCGATGCCACCGTATTGGAAGAGATGGAGGATATATTAAAAATACAGACCTATCTGGTAAGAAAGGGTGGAGCGTCTTCGATAGAGGCTATTGAAGAGATAAAGATTAGAAAATCAAGAGAGGTAGCAGAAAGGAAAGACAGGGTAAAAACCCTCCTTACAGAGGCACTAAAGGACGCACAATTCTATGCGAATTCGCAAAGACTTGATATTAAGTCCAAAAACCCCGTAGAAAGGATTAATGAGGGCTTACAGATGCTTATTGATAGTATATATAACAAGCTCAGTTATATTACCCATTTTATCGAGAGTACCAAGGAGCTGTATGACCTGTTATTCTCTGAAGATTTGCAGATGAAAATATTTGACGGGGATGAATATGTTTCCAATAAACTAGCCCTGGAGGAACTAGCTCAATATATAGAAAGAAACACAAAAAGACACATACCTATTACAATGAAGACTATCCTTGAGCAGTATTCACAGTCGCCCTATGGCTGGCTGGACGATGATATTAGAGGTCTTGTTATAAGGCTTTTCAAATCCCAGGAAATTAAATTGCAGCTAGGCAGCGAGCACCTTAATACATCGGACAAAAACCTTATACAGTATCTAACAAAAAGAGACTATGTTGACAGGTTGAAAGTTCTAAAAAGGACTAAAACTCCTGAGAAGCTAATAAATAATGCTAAGCAGTTGATTAGGGAAGTATTCAACTATGCATCAGTTCCAGGGGATGAAGACGGCCTGATGAACCGGTTTAAAGACCTTGCCACTAAAGAACTCGCAGCTATTGAAAGACTATTAGACCGTTATGAGGATAACGATTATCCGGATAAAGAAGTGCTGGACAAAGGTAAGGAACTGTTCCAAGAACTAATCCAGGTTAAAGATGCGCTCGCATTTTATGAGAAACTGTATGAAGTAAATGGAGAGCTGCTTAATTATGAAGACGAAGTTTTTGATGTGAAGAAGTTCTTTGAAAACCAAAAAGAGCAGTTTGACAAAGCAATAAGGCAGCTTAATATTTATAATAAGAACAAGACCTATGTTCTCGATGGTGAAACGATAAAGATTGTTAAGGAGATAGAGAGAATAGTTAAATCACCCAAACCATATTCACATATATCAAAACTTCCAGGCCTTATAGACAGCTTCAATAAAAGGTTTGTTGAGCTGCTGGAGGAAGAGTGTAAACCGGTTAGGGCTGTTATCGAAAGCGATTGGCAGAAGGTAAAAGATGAGACTAAGCAGTACGATTGCAAAGATGAATTGTATGATAAGTTCAATAAAGAGTTCAAAGGCTTGTTAAACAGGCTGGATTCCTGTAATAATTTCTACGAGGCTATCGCCATGAAAGAAGAATCCGACAGGCTCAAGCTGCGCTGTTTTGAGGAAGTAAAGGAATTAAGGAACAAAAAAGCGCAGGAGCAGGAAGAAAAGGATAAACCACCGGCCGGTCAGGAAGAAGAGGAGCCGGTCATTACTACAATCAATATAAGCATAGCGAATATATTTCACGGGGCCAAAATTGTAGAAAACGAAGAGGATATAGAAGAGCTGCTTGAATATTTAAGAAAGCAGTTAAAAAAGGAATTAAAGGAAAACACCAAACTGAAGCTGGTCTAACATCCGGGGAGGTGGAGCAGTGAATAAAATGGCTATTAAAAACTATGCTGTAAGGGCCAGGAGAAGGCTTATAGAGGAAGTATCCCATAAAGCCTATGAAGTCGGTATAACAAAGGACAAAGTACTGGATATAGAAACCTTTGACGGCGGCTTTAAGGTAAAGGGCAGGGAGAATGGTAAGACATTTAAGAAGTATGAAAAGAAACAGAGGGACAAACTAATCGAGCAAATTAAATATAAAGGTTTCGAGCAGGTGGTAGAAGAAGTTGCTTACACCTGGTTTAACCGATTTATTGCGCTTAGGTTTATGGAGGTAAACAACTATCTGCCCACCGGAGTTAGAGTATTATCCTCGATGGAAGAGGGAAAGGCTGAGCCGGATATTATAAGCGAAGCTTTAAACATAGACTTGGAAGTCGACCAAAACATTGTATACAGGCTGCAGGACAGTAACGATACAGAAGATTTGTATAAGTATTTGCTTATAAGGCAGTGTAATGAGCTGGGCAAAATAATGCCCACTGTCTTTGAAGAAATCGCAGACTATACAGAGCTGCTGCTGCCGGATAAACTGCTGGTGGAAGGTTCTGTTATAAGGGACCTGGTAGAAAGCATAGAAGAGTACGACTGGAAGATAGAACTGGTCGAAGAAGAACAAAAGCTGGAAGCGGAAAAGGGAGAGCACGGGATAGAAATTATAGGCTGGCTTTACCAGTATTATATCTCCGAAAAGAAGGACGAAGTGTTCGCAGGATTAAGGAAAAACAAAAAGATAACCAAGGAGAACATCCCTGCGGCTACCCAGCTTTTCACGCCAAAGTGGATTGTAAAATATATGGTAGAAAACTCATTGGGAAGGCTCTGGGTGGAGTCCCATCCCAATGAAGACCTAAAGGCCGGATGGAAGTATTATTTGGAAGAAGCGAAGCAAGAGCCCGAAGTTCAAAAACAGCTGGACGCATTGAAAAACCCAGACTTAAACCCGGAGGATATCAAGGTGTTGGACCCCGCCATGGGGAGCGGCCATATATTGGTTTATGCCTTCGATGTCCTTTATGACATATACTTGAGCGCAGGGTATTCGGAAAGGGAGATTCCAAACCTGATTTTAGAGAAAAATCTATACGGGCTTGATATAGATGACCGGGCAGGACAGCTGGCTTGTTTTGCCCTTCTTATGAAGGCAAGAAGCAGAAACAGAAGGATATTCAAAAAAAAGCCAAAGCTCAATTTATGCTCCATTCAGGAAAGTAACGGTATACCCAAAGAGGCGATAGAGTACTTGGTTGACCCCAGGAAAACGGAGTTAGAAAATTATACACACAGGGAAGAAGCAGAGTATTTGATAAGTGTATTCCATGATGCCAAGGAATACGGATCTATCCTTGAGGTTAAGGAAATTGACTTTGACGCTTTGGAAAGAAGGATTGAAGAATTAAGGAAGCAAAGCCCTGGGGATGTATTTGAGTATCAATACAGTGAAGTGTTGCTGGACAAAGTACCGCCGTTAATACAGCAGGCAAGGATAATGAGCCAGAAGTATGATGTGGTATGTACCAATCCGCCTTATCTTGGAAACAAGGGGATGAATTCCAATTTGTATTCATATTTAGCAGAAAATTTTCAGGATACAAAAATGGATTTATACACAGTTTTTATAGATAGATGTTCTCAATATATTTTTTGTAACAAATTCTTTTCTATGGTTACACAACAGGGTTGGATGTTTCTTACTAGTTATATGAAAATGAGAGAAAGAATAATGAGACATACAAATCTATACTCTCTTATACACTTAGGAGCAAGAACTTTTGAGGAAATAAGCGGAGAGGTAGTACAGTCTGCATGTTTTATAATAAGAAATAGCCATATAGATAAACTAAAGTCCACTTTTATTAGGTTGGTTGAATATAACTGTCCCAAGCTTAAACAAATTGAATTTCATTCTAAAGCAAATTACTATGAACAAATAGTTGATAATATTCTAAAGATAGATGGTTCACCATTATCATATTGGTTATCTGATAATATTTTAAAGATGTATAAAAAACATAAAAAACTAAAAGATATATCCGAAACTAGACAAGGATTAAAATCTTCAGATGATAAAAGATTTTTTCGTGTTTGGTATGAGGTTTCAATCAATAAAATTACTTATAATATAGCTTCTCATGAAGCATCTATTAACAGTGGGCTTAAATGGTTTCCACTTAATAAAGGTGGTTCATTGAAGTGGTATGGGGAAAACTTGTACTTAGTAAATTGGTATAAGGACGGACAAGAGATTAAGGCCTATGCATCTAAACTATATAAGTCATTTACCAGAACAATTACTTCAATCGATTATTATTTTATAGAATGTATAACTTGGCCTCAAGTTACAATGAAAAGGCCAAACTTCAGACTAATTCCACAAGGATTTATATTTAATGCTGCAGGACCATCTCTATTTCCTAATGATACTAATGACTTGAAGTATATATTGGGATTACTAAATTCTAAAGTAGCAGAGATAATACTGATGGCAGTAAATCCAACAATAAATTTCTGTGTAGGAGATATTTTAAAGATTATATATATAAAAGAATATGGATTGAAAGAAAGGGTGGAAAAAATTGTAAATATATGTATAAGAGATTCTCGGATAAACTGGGATTCCTTTGAAACCTCCTGGGATTTTCAACTGCATCCTTTACTGACATACAAAAAGAGTGCGGCTACAATAGAAGAAGCCTTCAATAACTGGTCAGCCTTTGCAGAGCAGCAGTTCAATCAACTTAAACAAAACGAAGAAGAACTTAACCGAATTTTTATAGATATATACGGACTGCAGGATGAGCTTACCCCAGAGGTTGAGGATAAGGATATAACAATAAGTAAAGCAGACAGAGGGAGGGATATTAAATCCTTTATATCCTATGCTGTAGGCTGCATGTTTGGCCGTTATTCCCTGGATGAAGACGGGCTTATTTATGCCGGCGGAGACTTTGGTGATAAATTCAGGTTGGAAAATGGGAGTTGGGAGATTAACACAAAGGAGAGCTGGGAAAAATCCTCGGTAGCCATAGCAAAAGACAATGTCATCCCGATAGCTGACGGGGATTACTTTGAGGATGATATACTTGAGCGATTCGTTGAGTTTGTGAGAGTATCCTTTGGAGATAAGGATCTGGCAGAAAACCTGGAGTTTATTGCAGAAACCCTGGGGAAAAAACTGAACGAGACCTCAAGACAGGCCATCAGGCGATACTTCTTAAAGGACTTCTACAAAGACCATGTGAAGACATACAAAAAGCGGCCTATCTACTGGCTGTTTGACAGCGGCAGGCAAAATGGGTTTAAAGCCCTTATATATATGCACCGTTATGACCCCTTTACCGTTGCCAGGGTAAGGACGGACTATTTACACAAGCTGCAGCTTAAATATGAAGCTGAGGTTCGCCACTTAGATATTCTTATTGGTTCTAATATTTCTGACAGGGAAAAGGTCCAGGCAAAAAAAAGAAAAGAAGTGGTTTTAAAACAGATGCAAGAGTGCAGGGCCTATGACCAGACAATAGCCCATGTAGCAGACCAAAAGATTGATATTGACCTGGACGATGGCGTTAAAGTGAATTATGCTAAACTCCAGTGGGTTGAAATACCTATGGGGGAAGGCAAAAAATCTCTTAAGGCAGACTTGCTTGCGAAGATATAAAGTTATGAAACATAGAAAGGGTGACTTGTTTTGTTAAAGGAGATAAGAACACAAGATTTAGGGATAGATGAATTATTATACGAATTGGAAAATGGGTTGAAGAATATATTCGGTAAAAGGCTAAAGAAAGTGATCTTGTATGGCTCTTACGCTAGAGGTAATAACGATGAAGGATCAGATATAGATATTATGGTTTTAATCGATATGAACGAAATGGAGATCAAAAGGAGACGGGACAGAGTATTGGATATGATTGTGGACCTAACAACCCGTTATGGAATAGTTCTATCCATTATTGAAAACAATCATGATTACTTTTACGATTGGGTAGATGTGATTCCTTTCTTTGCAAATGTTGAAAGAGAGGGGGTCAGTATATATGGAGAAAATTAGAGTTCTTTCGAACTACAGATTGGAAAAGGCCAGACAAGATTTAGAAACAGCCAGAATTAACTTTGAACATGGTATGTTAACCCAATCTATAAACAGGTCATACTATGCAGCCTTTCATGCTTTAAGAGCACTATTGGCCTATGATTCTTTTGACTCTAAAAGGCATTCATCTATTTTAGGGTATTTCAATAAGAACTATATCGCAAACGATAAAATAGAACAAGAATATTATAGAATAATAGCAAGTGCTTTCGACATAAGGACAAGATGTGATTATCAAGATTTCTATATTATCAGTAAGGATGAGACAAAAAAACAACTTAAAGATGCAGAAAAATTTGTTGATATGATAGAAAGGTATATCGATAGGTGGTATAAATGAATCTATTAGAAGTGAAGAAAGTATTAGAACAAAACTTTAATAAAGGGCCCTCTGAGGGAAAGAAGAGAAATATAGTTTTCTGGTATGACGAAGAGGGTGAGTTTGTGGACGATATTTACAAGCTTGAATTGGATAACGTAAAAATCCTTAAACTCACAAATAGTAATTCCTTTTATACTAAGCACCTATTAGAAAAGAAGGATACCGAATCCAATTATCTGATATACTCTCCTTCAGCCAAGCCAAATCCAAGGGATAATTGGCTGCTGGACATTGTAAAATACAGCATAGAGTTTTCAACCGACAAGGCGATTCTCATTATGCGGGATTTGGGGGTAAAGGGTCCGTCTTTAAGAAACACTTTTAAAAAATACCTTAAGTTTTTCGATAATAAAGAGCGCTATAGAAAGTTTGCCTCATATAAGCTGGATGGCTATACCGGGGAAAAGGTAGACATAGCTGTTTTATCTGTCCTATGCAGACTGCCTGCACCCGATTTCGAACAGGTTGTTAAAAAGGTGCTGATAAGTGAGACCGAGAGCGAAAACAAATACCTGGAGGCTATCAAAACCTTCGGCGATATTGATGCTTTTTGGAAACTGGTTGAGAAACGATATGGTTATACCTTTGAAGAAAAGACCTTATCGAGACTACTTGTTATGCTTCTTGTAACACATTTAAGCTATAGCTTTGAAGGGCACCTGCCCGAGACATGGCAGCAATACGTATCTTCTAAAAAAGCCGATTGTATAGTCTTAATTAGCAATTTTATGAGCCATATCACTGATGGAAAGAAATATGATGTATTGGCCGACAAGTCGGATAAGCTATTGAACGTAAAGGGATATATGAGCAAATGGGATTTAGAGAAATTTATTAACAGCGATACCTTTAGAGCCTTTGATAAGGAAATCATCCAGAGACTAACTAATATCTTACTGGAAGGTGTCGGCGAGTTTGATAAATATCGAGATATTATTAATAAAAGAAGGACAAGCCATTGGTTTGAAAACTATAAGAATGAATATGAAGCCTTATTCTATGCGCTGCAGCTTTTAAAAATGGAAAAAAGGATTGGGAAAACGATTAAGGGACAATCGGCTTTTGAACTGGTGGAAAGCTATACTAAAGAATACTTCATTATGGACCAGTTCTATAGAAAATTTTATCTATATTATGACAGGATTACCAATAAAGAGCCAATCTTTTTATTAGCCGAAAGGATAGAAAATACCTACGCCAACTGGTATCTGAATGAACTGTCCGTAAAATGGTCGGCTGCAGTTGAGGAAGAGTTAACAAAGGATTACCCCATGGCAGGCATAAGTCAGCAGAAAGATTTCTATCGGGACTATGTAGCACCCTTTGTAAGGAATGATGAAAGGGTATTTGTTATTGTATCCGATGCCCTGAGATATGAAACAGCAAAAGAGCTAATAGGCCTTATAAACAAGGAGATAAGAGGAATAGCACAAACAGGTTTTATGCAAGGGGTTGTACCTTCAACCACCAAGTTTGGCATGGCCAGTCTACTGCCCCGGAAGGATATAGCTGTTAATGAAAAGGCAGAAGTTATAGTGGACGGTATTAACGCCAAGGGAACGGAGAACAGGGGAAGGATACTGGCAAATTACAGCAAGGATGCACTGGCGATCGCCTTTAGTGACATGGTGGATATGAAAAGACCGGATTACAAGGAAATGTTCGAAGGACGAAAGCTTATATATATCTATCACAACGTGATTGATGCCGTTGGAGATAAACCTTTAACAGAAAGGGAAGTCTTTAATGCTGTAGAAAAGGCCTTCGGGGATTTGGTGTTTCTAATAAAGCGTCTTGTTAACCATATAAGTGCAACAAATATTATTGTTACGGCGGACCATGGGTTCATATACAGGCGGTCCCCGTTGACTGAGGTTGATAAGATTGGCAAGCACGATATAAAAGCTGTAGAATCAGGTAGAAGATACGCATTATTAGATACGGAACAGGAATTGGAAGAAACTCTGCCCATTTCTATGAGCTATTTACTGGGTAAGGAGACAAGGCTTAAAGCTATCCTGCCAAAGGGAGTTATTCGTTACAAGGTGCAGGGGTCAGGAGCTAACTATGCCCATGGTGGTGTATCACTGCAGGAGGTTGTTATTCCTGTTATTAAATTTAAGAATGTTCGGAAAAATGAATACAAACCCACTAAGGTCGAAGTGAAGCTAACCAACATATCAAGAAAAATAACCAATAGGATTACTTACTTAGAGTTCTTTCAATCAGAATTGGCAGGGTATAAGAAAGTTCCAATAAGGCTAAAGCTTTACTTTGTGGATGAAAACGGTGAGCGCATTTCCAACGAGAATATAATAATTGCCGATAGCCGGTCCAAGAATCCTAAGGACCGTACATATAGGGAGAAGTTTACCTTAAAGGATATATCCTATGATAAAATAAAGAAGTACTATTTGATACTAGAGGACGAAGAAGAACCGGTGGAAAAGATATATGAGAGGATTCCCTTTGGTATTGACCTGATTATTAGTGATAATTTCGGTTTATAAAGATATGGGGATAGGTCGTGTTGTTTATGTCAAATTAACAGGATATAAGGGAGAATTAGATATGTTAAATTATGTTTTAACTTGTTGTTCTACAGCAGATATGCCTTTTGATTACTTTAAAAAAAGAAATATTCCATTTGTATGTTTTCATTATAATTTGGATGGGCAGGAATATCCGGATGACTTGGGCCAAACTGTTTCATTTGAAGAATTTTATAGTAGAATTGCAGCAGGTTCAATGCCTACGACCTCACAGGTAAATGTGGGACAGTACATAAATTTTTTCGAACCTTTTTTAAAGGATGGAAAAGACATTCTCCACATTTCCTTTTCTTCTGGCTTATCGGGAGCCTATAATTCTGCAATTATTGCCAGAGAGCAGCTTTTATCTATATACCCGGATAGAAAAATAATGATTATAGATTCCCTGGGAGCATCCTCGGGATATGGTTTGTTTACAGACATTGCGGCGGATATGCGGGATAATGAAGCAACACTTGAAGAAGTATCTAAATGGCTTCAGGAAAATAAGCTTAATGTGCATCATTGGTTTTTCTCTACGGATCTTACCCATTATAAGCGCGGCGGTCGTATATCAGCTGCATCTGTGTTTGTGGGGAATTTGCTTAACATTTGTCCACTGTTAAATATGAACTATGATGGAAAACTTACTCCTCGTAAGAAGATTCGCGGTAAAAAACAAGTAATAAAGAAGATTGTGCGTATGATGGAGATACATGCAAAGGATGGCATATATTACTCTGGAAAGTGCTTTATATCTAATTCAGCTTGCTATGACGATGCACGTAAGGTAGCTGATTTAGTGGAAGAAAAATTCCCATTACTCAATGGGCGTGTAATGATAAATAGTGTTGGTACTGTAATTGGTTCTCATACCGGCCCTGGAACTGTGGCCCTTTTCTTTTTAGGTGACAGGCGGGAAGATTAATTGGCTTCAAATTTCCACAATGTCCTTACTGCGATAAAGCGATAGGGCTTCGAAGGGATCTTTCACATCATTGTATAGTAGTGCGAAATATCCGTTTTTTAGAATCATCGTGCGTCTATATATTTTGTATCAGGCAGTTGTACAATATATTTGATAAAAAAGGTTTATTTGGCTACATCGAATGGAAATTATCAATAGCTATCTCTCTTGAATTTATCTAAATCTTTATATAAGTATGAGAGTGCTTTTTCTTTATCGTCTGCTTTGATGTATTTTACGATCAGCTTATGCTGTGTATTGTCATAATATGGTAATCTTGCTTTGCGCCATTTATCCCAATAGAATTGCGCAAAGGCCCGCGTAAGAATATTAATGGATTTTTTTAACGCCTCGTAGATATATTTGTTATTATAACAGGAAGCCAAGGCAAGATGGAAAGCCGCATTGCTCTCCCACTGGGAGATTGCATTCAATTCCTTATCATCAGGTGAATGATGTGCCAAATGTTCAATCTTGGCGATTTGCTCCGGCGTAAAATAAGACCAATTCTTCTCTAGGCAGGAACATTCCAGAATCTGGCGGAATTCCTGAATGTTTTTAACATCACTTTCGGTAAGGCTTACCACTTCATAACCGTAGCGGGGGATGCAACGCAGCACCTGCTCGTTACAAAGTTCAATCAGAGCTTCTCTGACAGGTGATTTGCTTACATTAAATTTTTCCACAAGTGCGTTTTCACTCATAATATCTCCAGGTAGATATTTACCTTCAATAATTTCCTGAAAAATTGATGAATAAATTTGCTGTTTTAACGTTTTTTTCTTATCCATTATATACCTCCAATATAAAATGTTGATGGTTTGGCGAAACGCTCGATCAACCCAGCCGAGGTCGAAAAGGTTGCCGAACAGATCAAAGGAAATTATGATTCGGTAGCGATTTGCTTTATAAATAGCTACATAAATGCAGAAAATGAAGAAAAAGCGGCTGAATTGTTTAGAGAAAAGCTCGGAAGCGAAGTCATGATTATCACTTCTTCAGAAACAGCCCGTGAATGGCGCGAATACGAAAGGACTAGCACTGCAGTACTTAATGCATATGTTTCCCCGATCACCAAAGCGCATCTTATAGCATTAAATAAAGAACTCAATAAGAGGGGGTTTAAAGGTAACCTCTATATTATGCAATCGAACGGCGGAGTGATGAAGGATGACCTAGCGATCGAAAAAGGGGTGCAGATCTTGATGTCCGGTCCGGTCGGTGGCGCTATCGGTGGAACCGGATGCGGCAGAAAGAACGTTATCGGAATAGATATGGGTGGTACAAGTTTTGATGTAAGTTTGATTGTAGATGGACAGACTGAAATTACTGTTGAATCAATTGTGGAGGGTTTTCCTGCTCTTGTCCCGACGGTAAATATCTTTAGCATAGGTGCCGGCGGTGGTAGCATTGCCTGGGAAGAAGGCGGCGGTATGCGTGTCGGACCGCAGAGTGCAGGGGCAACCCCCGGTCATTTTTGTTGGGGCGATGCTGGCACAGGGACTCCCATTCATCCAGGCATTTATTGTGATGATAGCAGGTCTTACCATAGCACAGGTTTATTCTGCTATAAATGCGGCTGTTGGTGCAGATACAGGACGTTCCGGTGCACAACTCACCCGTTGCGCTTTTGGTTCTGCCACATCAAGAACACTGGTTTCGTTTTTACTTGCGTACATGAATATGGGCTGGTACGGTTCGCATGTTGCAGTTGCGGCCAATGCCGGTTTGGCGGCGTTCAACATCGACTACACATTGACGGGAAATTTCTGGATTTATGCGTTAGTTATGATTTTCATTGGTTTCATTTTTGTTATTCCCGCATTGAAAGGCCAGGAAATAATCGCTAAGATTAGCAAAGTGCTTGTTCCTATCGTTGCAGTTGTTTTTGTCTATGCCATATATAAAGTGTTTGCAAATCTTGGAGGGTTATCGGTAGGTCTAAAAACACTCATTGCTAGCGAACCAGCAAATCCGATGACTGTTACTTCCGCATTCGTTATGCTGCTCGGATGCTCTGCCTGTCAATGGCTTATGTTTTCCGACTATTCAAGAAATAGTCCCCGAATTATGCCGGACAGCATATTATCCCCATTTGTTGGTAATATTCCTGTTCTTATTTTGATATATGGCATCGGTATAATCCTTTCTGCTACCTCCGGCACATGGGATATAGTGTATATAATGTCTAATGAACTTAGTATGGGCACTATATCGCTGCTTTGTGTTCTCATAGCTCAGATGACAACGATGACTGTAGCTGCTTACTCCTGTGGGTTTGCGGTGGCTAATATGTTCAACATTAAATCTGCGAAAGGCAAGCTCTACTCAACAATCGGCAGTGCTGCCGTCGGTACTCTGTTTGCACTGTTTGGAATACTTGAAAAACTTGATGTTTTCCTCCAATCTATTGCTATCCTTTTTGCACCGGTCGGCATCATTCTTGCTGTTGACCATTATCTAGTCAGAAACAGAAAATGGGAAGACCATAGCGGTATTAACTGGGTCGCGCTGGCGGCAATAATAATTGCCTGCGCTGCAGCAACTTTTATTTCCGTCGGCTATTCTGCTTTCACATCGATGTTTCTTGCTGCTGTGGTTTACTATTATGGTATGGTCATCCAAGCAAAGTTCAAGCCTGGGAAATTCACCCCAAAAGAATGGCTTAAAGGTGAGGTTGTTTTACTTCCCGAACAGAAGGTATTCCTCTATGGTGTACTCGGCGGTGTTTTCGTTAGTTTTATTTCACCGTTTGTGCTTCCTACTCCAGCTTGCGATGTAGTATGCGTTATAGGTAGTGCTATAACTTTATTCTCGTTTGTCATTTCCGTAAAGGAACATACAATTCTTGGCGGAAAAAAAGTTTCGGAAACGGCAACAATACAAAAAAACGGTTAAGAGGTATAAGATGGACATAAAAAAACTAAGAGAAGACACACCATGTGAAAATATTTATTTGAACCATGTGTCTACTTCCGTACCGCCCCAGCAAGTAATCGAGGCATTGAATGAATATTTCCGTATTGCGGTCCGCTATGGTTCTACAAGCGCAAAGGCACAGGATATGACTGCCAGGCTTTATCAAAAGGCTAAACAAAACGTATCATGTCTGATTGGGGCAACAGAAGAAGAAGTGGTATTTGTATCTAACGGATCACAAGCGATCGGCATTATTGCCGCCGGGCTGGATCTGCAATCGGGTGATAATGTTATTGTTGATGAATTGAGCTTTATCAGCAATGTAGCACCCTTTTTAAAGCTGAAAGCGGAAAAGGGAATCGAAGTTAAATTTGCACCCGCCAACAAGCCAGGCATCATAGATCTTGAGCGATTAGAGGAACTGATCGATGAAAGAACTAAGCTCATATCACTTTGCCATATGGCGAATAGTCTGGGGATGGTTCAGCCGGCAGAACAGGTTGGCAGGATCGCCAAACAGTATCAAGTTCTATATTTGTTAGATGCTGCCAATACGGTGGGCCTGATTCCGATTGATGTAAAGCAAATCGGATGTGATTTTATGGCGGTCTCCGGGCGCAAATATCTTCGTGGTCCTGCTGGCTCGGCGTTCCTATATGTCAATGCACAGGTTGTAGATAGCATTAATCCCATCTTCGCTTCATGGAACAACGGTGTGTGGGACTGGCGGGAAGATGACTGGGATTGGAATAAGAATATTTACATGCCACACAGTGGCATTGAACGTCTCAGTTTTGGAGAGATTAATTATCCGGCAGCGTTCGGGCTGAGCAGGGCAGTGGAATATGCACAAGAGATTGGCGGTGTAGCAAAGATAAAAAAACGGGTAGACCATCTGCTTGCTTACCTTATTGAAAAAATGCACAGTATCGACGGGGTTGAAATAATCGGTTCTGGCGACTCTGCCGATTATGGTGGCATGATTGGTTTCAACATCAAAGGTATTTTATTCGATGATATAGGTCGTCATCTCAATACAAACAATGTGGGAGTTATGGCGCATAGTTTTTTTAGTCCTGGTGTATTAAAAATGTTTGGCATCAAAGGTGTAGTGCGATTTTGCGTTCACTGCTGGAATATAGAAGAGGAGTTTGACCGGGCGGTTGAGCTCCTGAAACCGGAAAAACTCGCATATCTACGAAAACGGCTTTAGAATACTTAAAGATGCCAATGGACTCAGATAGACAGAACTTTTGTAAGGTGAATATGCTGTACAGATGCTGATAATTGATAAGGAAGGATAAGGTCATATTATGGCTACTTGATTTGACAAAAAAGCAGCAGCAGAAATTTCAGATTTTGATGATAAGACTTATGAGTTTAAAAGCCATGCAGTATAATATAGCCTTCGAAACATCTGTAATATGGTAAATATTATAATCTAATTCGGCTTTGGAGCCCTATGAGTTTTCGAGAAAGTCATAATCTAAATAAGGAGATGATGAATGTGGGTAGTAGAGTGAACCCTATCGTTGTTGAGATTGTGCGCAATGCTTTAAACTCGGCGGCAAATGAAATGAATAATAGCTTGGCTAGAAGTGCTTTCAGCCCGTTGATTTATGAAATGAAAGACTGCTCGGTCGGCATTTTTGATACGAAGGCCCGAATGCTAGGGCAGTCAGCCGGCTTGCCGATTTTTCTCGGTAATCTTGATGTCTGTATCGAGATATTAAATGATACGGTGGGGATAGAAACACATAAAGAAGGCGATTTATATATAATGAATGATTCCTATATGCAGGGGACGCACGTTGGTGATTTCACCACCATTTCCCCCATCTTCTATCATGGTGAACTGGTAGGATTTACAGCTACTCGTGCAGCCATGTTGGATGTTGGCGCCAAAAACCCAGGCGGTGTAATCGATTCAACCGATATTTTCCAGGAGGGTATCCGTATTCCACCAGTAAAACTAATTGACGGAGGCGTATTGCGTAAAGATGTACTTGAGTTTATATCACTTAATAGCCGTTTCCATGCAGCGATGAAGGGTGATATAGGCGCACAGATTGCAGCCTGCCATACCGGCGAAAAACGTTTCAAGGAGATTCTAGATAGATTTGGTGTTGATGTGGTTATGGAAGCCACTAAAGAGATTTTCCGCCAGGCTGAACGAGTAGATAGAGACTTTGTAAAAACGATTCCCGACGGCGAATACTATGCGGAAGGTTTCCTCGATAACGATAATTATGACCTCGATCATCCCGTAAAGGTTTGTGTAAAGGTTATAGTCAAAGATGATACGATGATAATTGACCTGACCGGTTCTAATCCAGCTACCCAAGGTCCGGTGAACTGTGGGTTTGCTCAAACTGTTGCTGCGGCGCGTGTTGCTTTCAAAGAACTTGTAAATCCAGAAGGGTCGATTTGCGGCGGCAATTTCCGAAACTTGGATGTTATAGTACCGCCAAACTCGATTTTTGCGGCTGAAGAGCCGGCACCCTGCCAGTGGTATTTCTCCTCCCTTGGCCTGTTGATAGACTTAGTAATAAAAGCGTTGGCGGACGTGCTACCGGAAAAGGCTGCCGGTGCACATTACGGTGACTCAATGGTTATTTTCTTTTACGGTACCAATCCGAGAAAAAACGGGCAATTTTTTACTTCCTGTGAAGCGACGGTAGGAGG
>JAQUCT010000025.1:0-1716 GCA_028686075.1 Bacillota bacterium | reverse complement strand
GGTGGTGGCGGTTACGGCGATCCTAAGCAGCGTTGCCGAAAGGCTGTGAAAAGAGATATCGAAAACGGCTATATCTCTGTAAAAAGAGCAAAAGAAATATACGGCTGGAAGGCATAGGCGTTATTATTTTACAGATTTCCGGAAAGTGTTGACTTGGGCAGTTGTTTGCCCGGTCAGCACTTTTAACCATATAGGGTAATGATTGTTTCTATTTCCAGTTTTAAGGAGGACTATCCATGAAAAAGGTTATAAACAACCCTGATAATTATGTTGATGAAGCGGTAGAAGGGGTCATTTGTGCCTATGGTGACAAAGTGCGCTTATTAAATGGTGACAAAAGGATTCTATTGACGAATTATCCTGTGCGGGATGGTAAAGTAGGCATCGTTACTGCCGGTGGCTTCGGTCACCTACCGGTCTTTCTTGGCTATGTGGGACAAGGCATGCTTGACGGCTGTGCTATCGGTAATGTATTTGCTTCACCTTCATCGCACAAAATGAGTGAAATGATTAAAGCTTGTGACTACGGAAACGGCGTTCTTTGTCTTTATGGTAATTATGGCGGAGATAAAATGAACTTTGAGATTGCACGTGAAGTTGCACAGATGAATAATACCGAGACTCGTTCAGTGATAGTTAAGGATGACGTTGCCAGCAGTCCGGCTGATATGGCAGACAAACGCCGCGGTGTTGCCGGTATGGTATATGCATTTAAGATTGCTGGTGCAGCTGCTGAACAAATGATGAATCTTGATGATGTGGTAGAGGTTACAGAACATGCATTGTCTAATATCCGCACTATTGGTGTTGCGCTGTCGCCCTGCGTAGTACCGCAGGTTGGCAAACCTACTTTTTCCATTGATGAAAATGAGATAGAGATAGGGATGGGCATCCATGGCGAGCCAGGTATTGAAGTACGTACTATGATGACGGCAGATGAAATAACCACTGTTATGCTGGAACGAATTCTGGCCGATATGCCGCTTGTTAGAGGCGATGAAGCCTCTGTGATGGTCAATGGTCTCGGTGCAACGCCTTTGGAAGAACTATTAATCGTTTATCGCAAGTTACATATGCTGCTCGGCGAAATAGGCGTTTCGCTCTACATGCCGCATATTGGCGAATTTGCCACTTCGATGGAGATGGCTGGGTTTTCTATCACAGTGATGAAATTGGATGACCAATTAAAGGCTTTGCTTCGCGCACCTGGTAACACTCCGTTTTATTCCAGCTTCAACAAATAGGAGGGAAAAAGATGAATGCTAGCATTCTTCGGCAAGCATTTGCCGCAATCAGCCGCATAATGGACGAAAATAGGATATATCTTATAGAGCTTGACCAACAGAACGGCGATGGTGATTTAGGCATATCAATGAGTGTAGGCTACCGTGCAGCAGTAGAAGCATTAGACAATGCTAATGAAACTGATCTGGGCAAACTGCTGGTCAAAGCCGGTTTTGCCCTCAATGAAGCTGCTCCATCTACCTTGGGGACTATTACCACTATCGCAATTATGGGTATGGCGAAAGAGCTGATGGGTAAAGAAGAGGTCAGTTTCGCTACATTTTCAAAAGTGCTTATGGTCGGTGTCAATAATATTATGACAAAAACCGGTTCCAAACCAGGCGAAAAGACCATTATAGATGCGTTGTTCCCAGCAGTTGAAGCTATGCAAAAGAATACTGATAATCCTAAAACTGCGTTGCAGGCCGCATA
>JAQUCT010000077.1 GCA_028686075.1 Bacillota bacterium | reverse complement strand
AACACTTAGGTGTTAGTAAAGATACTATTTATAGATGGATTGCCAAAAAACAAATGCCTGCTCATAAGGTAGGAAAGCTATGGAAATTCAAAATCAGTGAAGTAGATGAGTGGGTGGTAAAAGGCGAAGCATCAGATAAATGATGATCGGGAGGGGTATAGATTGAAAATCAGCAGGCTTGATTACATTAATGATAAATTAGTGATGAGTCTACCTGGTGTCAAGGTTGCGAGACAATAGCAGAAATGTTAGTAAAGTGGGATAAAGCTTTCAGGCCGCACTTCAGTGAAATACGTAAATTATAGGGTTTTCGAAGTATATGATTTAAGAAGGATAAATAATATGCCAAATATGTTGACAAAAACTAACGAAAATGATGCTAAAATCCATAAACGGGGAATCATCCGTGGATTGGTGATTAGTGCAACCCTAGGGGCATGGACTGTGTTTGTTTTGGCCATCATCTGGTTATTGGCGGCCATAGGCTGGTATCTGCTGGCTCGTCTATGGTGGCAGGAGCTTTTTGTGCCTGATGCTGTGTCTTCCATTGTTGGAGTCGGCATAATTACACTTTTGTGGGCTGTTCTACTCGGTTGCAGCGCTTTGTTATGGGCCAATTATCATAAACAGCGTTATTACAAAAGCAACCGGCGCCAGCTCTTGCCTTTAATAATGGAATCAATACATCCGGACGATTCTTGTTTCTCTTCTGAGACGTCAATGGAAGATGAGGTAGCAGTTACATTGGAAAACATAGAAGCTCATTATACACTTGTTCCCCATGAAAACCTTATTATCGGTACAAATGTACAAGAAGACTTTAAAGATGAGAAAGGGAAGGTGGTATTGACGAAAGGAGAAGTTATTACCCCGGAGATCATTGATACAATAACTGCTCGCGGGCTTTATGGCATATTTGTGGTTCACTTGTCGAAACAAGTTTTAGAAACTATCAGGGAATAGGAAAGAAGGTAGAAGGAGTTCAAATGATAGGCATATACAGTTTTCTTAGTTGGTATGTTTTTATTTATCCTTTTTATTTGAGTGTAGTATGGGTTGTTTTAGGTGTTTATTATTGGTGGCGTCGGGAAAGGGAACCATATAAAGAAAAAAGCAACTGGCCTGATCTTTGGCCGCCTGTTACTATTCTTGTGCCTTGCTACAACGAGTCGACCAGTATTGCTGCCACCTGCACAAGCTTAATGCTGCTATCATATCCCAATTATCAAGTGGTATTTATTAATGACGCTTCCACCGATGATACAGCAGCTATTTTAGAGGGCATACTGCCCTATAATAAAAATTTTCACCTTTTAAATCTTGAAGAAAACTGCGGTAAGGCCCGGGCTTTGAATTACGGTCTTGCCACAAGTGTATCAACCTCAGTAACAGTAGTAATTGATGCCGATACCCTCCTTACCCCTTCAGCATTAAAATACCTTGTTGCCCCATTTTGTACTCAACCGAGGCTGGGCGCAGTTACAGGCAATCCGCTGGCCCTCAAACGTAATAATCTTCTTGAAAAGCTGCAAACTGCAGAATTTTCGTCCATCATCAGTTTGATTAAACGTGCTCAAAGAGTTGTTGGGCGTGTATTTACCGTATCCGGGTGTGCTGCTGCCTATAGGACAGAAGTGCTGAAAGAGGTAGGCGGCTTTTCACCCTATACTGCCACTGAAGATATTGATATTACTTGGCGCATACAGCGTCATTTCCATGAAGTTTGGTTTATGCCGCAGGCTATAGCTTATATCCAGTGTCCGGCCACTCTTAAGGAATACTGGAAGCAAAGGAAACGCTGGGCGTTAGGAGGCTGGCATCTTTTGCGTACACACAAAGGTATATTTAAAGATTTTAGGTATCGCTATCTCTATCCAGCTTACCTGGAGACGGTGCTGAGCTTTTTCTGGTCCTTTGTTTTTGTATTAGGAACAGCATTTTGGGTTGCTACATATCTATTTGCTTTAGCACCAATGGGTATTAGCCCGATTCCGGCTTGGCTTGGCGCGCTAATTTCCATTGCTTGTATTGTCCAAATGGCAACATCCATATTCATTAATAGACGTTATGATCCACACTGTATCGGACTTTTTTCTGGGTCCCCTTGTATATATTCTTTTTCTTTGTTATCGGTGCATTAACAACAGTGTGGACAGCACCAAAGGGAATTTTTGGAAACCTTGAGCATGCCGGCAGATGGGAAAGCCCTGAACGAATGACTTTAAGTACTTAGTATTGTTAAGAGCTTCTCCAGAAAGGAAGGGTTTTGATTGAGGCGCGCATGTAGTTTTTTGTTGATGGTCTTAATACTTACAACTTTTGTTGGCTGTTCTCCTATGCCGGAAGAACAAGCAACTCAAGCTGCTTATAAATTGGAGGGGGATGGCTTGACAATTCTTTGCTACCATAGAGTACTGCCAAACATGGTGCTAAATTGGGGCCGCTTAGTAGGCCCAACTGAATCGGAATTTTCCCTTTACTCCATTGGTGCGGAAGAGTTTGTTTCTCAATTAGATTTTCTACAGGAGCAAGGAGTACGTTTTTTGACGCCCCAAGAGGCGGAAGATTTTCTGGTGGGTAAGAAGCATTTTCCCGGTAAACTTGCACTGGTTACTTTCGATGACGGTGATCTCAGTCTATACAAGCATGCTTTTCCGGTGCTTGAGGAAAAGCAAATACCTTTCTTACTTTTTTTTATTCCTGGTCAAGCTGGTGAGCAATGGGAAGGTCTTACCATGTGTTCATGGAAGCAAGTTATGGAGATGATGGATAGCGGTCTTTGTACGGTGGGCCTGCATACTTATGATCTTCATTATTACGATCCAGAGGCTGCAAAACCGGTTTTTAACCTCCCAGAGAACGCAACTCTTTTTGAGGAGGATACCAAAAAAGGAATTGAATGTTTAGAAAAACAGCTAGGTGCAGAGGTGAAGTGGTTTGCTTATCCGTACGGTTTTGGTACATCTCGAACGGACGAAATCATCATTTCGCAAGGGATACCTAATATTTTCACACTAAGAGCAAAAGTGAATAGACCGGGCAGCAGTCGTTCTTTTATCGGGCGGGTAATGGTTACAGCAGAAAGCTGGCCCAAGGTAGAAAGCTGGGTACGGTCTCGTTGAGCAAAGCACTGGGACTTATTCCAGCGCATTCAGCTGATTTGCAAGAAAAGAGGTGCTGATGACGTCGATTGAAGTGTTTAAAATCGTCAGTCTTCCAGAAAAGCCTCTATGTCCCGGATAACGTTATCGGCGGCATGGCTCCAAAGCATTACGTGCCCGGAGTCTTTATAGAATTTCAGCTGCTTGTCATCCGAACTTATACTGTCGAATATGTACCGGGCACTGCTTTTTCTTACGGTATCGTCGTCCAACCCCTGGGTTATAAGTATGGGGCATGTCACATCGTTTAACAGCGGTTTGGTGCTGCCCAGCAGAATACTAAAATTCAAAAGGGCTCTAAGGGGAAATTTAACCGTTGCCCTCATATAGCGTTTTATAGTTCTAAAATCCCTACCTGCAAGACCCTTTGCAATATTGGAGAGTATAAGTTTAGAATCCCAGTAGTATATGGGCATATTGATTGTAACCATGCCCGCCACGTCGTATTTAAGAGCAAGGTTTATACCTATAAGCCCGCCCATCGAAAACCCGATTATATAGACGGCTTTACATTGTGCCAAAAGGCCCTGCAGCTTTCGTTCCGCTGACCGGATCCAGTCGTTGTATCCTGCCCTTTTCATATCGTATCTCCGACCGGTATGGCCTGCCAGAACCGGGCAAACCACATTGTATCCCCTTTGTTCAAGGCGGACAGCCAAGGGGCTTACTTCTTTGTAATTTCCACCAAAACCGTGTATAATAAGGCATCCTGTGCTGCGTTTATTGTTCAATTTTTATCCCCTTTCTAGTCCCGGTTGCCTGTATTTCCATCCCCTATATCGTACAATTCTTCATGTATCAGCTCCTCTATATTATTATACCTAAAATCTTCGGCGGGATGAAACAATAAGTATGTTATAATCTTCAATTCGTAATTTGAAGAAATAAATTATACAACGAGCGAGAATATCGATTGTGTGACTGACAAAAAAGGGGAAGATCGATGCCGCTGATGTTGGCTTTGCAAATTTGATAGATACAATAGTACTTAAGATGACCAACGAAGGCATAGTAAATAAGCTAGAAGATGCATTTGTAGATAAAAGGGATAAGAATACACATATACCACTATTCAAGAACATGGAAGAGGGACGGAAATACTCTAAAAAATCTCTTCCTGTTGCTGCGAAGAAATACAATGAAAAGAAGCCGAAGTCTATAATCATCTATGCCGGGCAATATTTTGACGTATTCTCTTTTCTTGAATTTATTCAGTTGTATGCTGGTTGCGATGAGAAAGTTAGAAAACTTCTTGAACCAACTTTAGCTTTAGTATAGCAGGCCATAATTGGTTCGTTTATTGATAACTAATGATTGACATGCTATAATTTAACAAACGCTATACATTCATTGTAATATAGTAAGATTTGTAAAGCAGTGAGCTTAGGAGGATTGATATGGCTATTCCCGTACAAAAAATATTTGAGATTAATGAAATTGCTCGTCCGCTTTTTGAACAATATAAAGTCAGGCGTATTGCAGTATTTGGTTCTTTTGTTAGAGGAAATGTAGAAAAAGAAAGCGATATTGATATGCTTGTCTCCTTTGAAGATAAGTATGATCTATTTGACATAATTGGGCTGAAACAGGACCTTGAAGAATTGCTAGGAAGAAAGGTTGACTTGCTAACTTTTAATTCATTGGAAGACGATGAGTTTTCCCAGATAGTACAAAGAGAGGCGAAGACTATATATGAAAAAAGTTGAAATAATCTTGTCGCATATCCAAGAAGACTGCTATGATATAAAGAAGTTTATTAGGGATGTTAGTAAAGAACAATTCTTAGAAAGTGTCCTAATAAAAAAAGCAGTTTGTATGTCGTTGATTAATATTGGTGAATTGGTTAAATCACTTCCCAAAGACTTTTGTGAAGCAAATCCACA
>JAQUCT010000024.1 GCA_028686075.1 Bacillota bacterium | reverse complement strand
TCCCCGGCTTCAACTCCCGCCTACTTTAATACTTCATTCAATAATGTTTTAAGTTTCGGGATATCGTCTTCCAAAGTAATCCATACATCACCCATTTTCAAAGTTTGGTACTTATGAGCTGTAATATCTCTCATACCGGCGATAGCCTTCCATGGTATGTGATTATAAGCCTGTCTGAAATCCTCATTAAGACTCTTGGTAAGCTCACCTATATTTATAAGAGTCATGCAAACTGCTCTTTTTGTCCGCTCATCAGCTGCAAATCTCTCCAAATCAAACCCGGTTATTAAAACTTCAATAACATTAATCTCTTGAAGTATCTTGCTAATAATTTGATAATCTCTATTGTTCATAGATATCTACAACCTTATCTATTTTTATTAAGGAACCTTCTTCTATTGGGGCATGTATCAAATCTATTTTTCTATTCAATTTGTTCTCAATTTCATCTTTTATTTTACAAAGCATAATAAGTGAAATATTCTTTGATTTAAATTCAACTAATATATCGATATCACTATCGTTCTTTGCCTTACCCTGCGCAAAAGATCCAAATAAAGACAGCTTCTTTATCGGATATTTTTCTGCAATATCAATTATCGAATCTCTAATTTCAGTTGAAGTTAACATTTTGATACAGCCTCCAATAAACCCCAAATAATCTCAATTTGATTATACCATATTTGCTTTAGTAATAAACAACCTATTGGACAAAAGGGCTAACCAGGGGGACGGTTCTTGCGGACTCAAAGGTGCGAGGGCACAATACCCCGGCTGAAGTTTTGTAGAGTTAACAAACACACTTTTGTTATTATATCTCGCTTTCTATGTCTTTTATTGCGCTTGATATCTGATACGCCTCTTTAGAAACCCTTAACCTCACACTATTCTTCCCTAAGCCCACATATGCCTCTCCAGGCTCTGTAAGAATACCGCGTTTTTTAAACTCACTATACAAATCTATATTCTTATTCGGATGTGACAGAGCCATGATCGGAATGCTCATATCTGTTTCTAACACGCTTATTTTTGAACAGGATTCCACTATCTTTTTCTTTATATCATATATACTCTTTCTACTGCTGGATATAAAGCCTTTGTCCTTTAAAACAGAACAAACAATAACCTCAGCGGGAGCTGATACTGCAAACGGATAGTCAATCTTGGAATAATATTTTCCTATACGTTCACCGGTAATCAAATATCCAACCCTATAAGCAGCAAGACCAAACCCTTTGGAAAAACTCCTGGCAACAAGTACGTTATCATAATCATTAACAAGAGATATCGCTGAATTTTGTTCATCCATAAAATCGCCATATGCCTCATCTACCAAAACACAAACGTCCATCTTTCTTGCCTGTTCAGCTATGCTCTTTATCTCTGATACTGGTATTACCTGACCTGTAGGATTATTGGGATTATCAATATAGACCAGTCTATGCTCTCTGGTCATTGCTGAAATGAGCTCACTGCTGTTAAACCGGTAATTGTTATCAGGCTTCAACAGTATATACTCATAGATACCGTTGCAACATTTTACCTCAACCATAAAATCAGTAAACTGCGGACAATATCCTAATGTTTTGATACCGCTGTCAATAAACAGTTTATTAATATTGGCTATTATGCCAATGGAGCCGCATCCTATTTTAATATTTGGAACGTCAAGATATGCAACCTCCTTCCAATATTCAATGAGTAACTTCTTGAGACGGTTATATGGATAATCGGGATATCTGTTTACGTCCTTGTATTCAAGAAACTGTCTTCTAGCACTGTTTATTTCTTTAGAATAACCAAACGGATTTATTCCAAGCGAGCAATCCAAGTATGCAGTACCTTCTTCCACTCGCAGACCCTCTTCTTCACAATCTGTTACATAACTTTCCCTTTCAAAGTCCAACAGATGCTTTCTGACTCTTATCTCCATAAAACTACCCTCCCATTTTATAAACACCGTCCGGATAAATATAACAGATGACACACCAGCCTTTTCTGTTGCCTGTACCCGAAGCACTTGGTTTAAGATTTCGTAAATAGCCGGGCGAATGCTTCATCCCGGCTATTTAATGTAAAAAGTCCGTGTAAAGGAGATTTATATTCATTCATGATAAAGTTCCGGTTTTACAGTGCTACCATCCTTTTGCAACCTTCAGAACCTCATCCGGAATATCTCCTGCGAGGTATTCGTTAATTGCTTCTTCTATTATGTCCATGGCCTTATCCATCTCTTCCCTTGTTATCACAAGAGGCGGCTGGACCCTTAGTACACTGCTTGCAAAGAAGGTAAGGATAACCCCTTTCTCCCAACAGCGGTAGCATATCTTTGCAGCAGCTTCGCTGGCCTTTTCTTTTGTGTGCCTGTCTTTGACCAGGTCTACTCCTATCGACAAACCAGTACCCCGCACATCTCCTATAAGCTCATATCTTTCTTTCATCCGGTTGAAGCGGTTTATTACATGTTCACCCAGTTCACGGGTATGCTTAAGCAGGTTTTCGTCCTCAATTATATCCATAGTGGCAATCCCGGCTCTGCATGACACAGTATTGCCTGCCATTGTAAACATGTGGGCCGGTGCTTCCCATGCCTGCATAATATCTTCCCGTGCAACTATCGCGCTAAGCGGCATACCTGACGCTATAGATTTACCCATTATTACTGCATCAGGTACTATCCCGAAATGTTCAATCCCAAACCATTTCCCTGTACGTCCAAATCCTTGCTGTACCTCTTCACTTACAAACAGTATCCCGTTTTCTTTACATATACTGTAAAGTTTATCCATGTACTTCTGCGGAGGGATAATCAATCCGGCATCCCCTGCAATGGGCTCCATTATTATTGCTGCTACTTCTTCTGCAGGAATATAATACTTAAAAGCAATCTCCAGCTGCTTGATACATTCCATACTGCAGGTGCTGCATTTTTGCCCAAATACACACCTGTAACAATCCGGATACGGGATATGATATATATCCGGAAGCAGCGGCCCTATTTTTCTTCTCATATTCAGACTTATAGCTGATAATGAAATAGCACCATATGTTGACCCATGATATGCCTGAATGAAAGAAATAATCTTGCTTCTGCCCGTATACGCCCTTGCCAGTTTTATCATTCCGTCATTTGCATCCGACCCGGATAAACCAAATGCTACCCTTTTCCTAAAATCGCCGGGCGTGACTTGCACAAGCTTGTCAGCCAGCTTTACAAGCGGTTCATGGTACATGTAACATGGCGTATAATGTATAAAATCCTTCACCTGCTCTGTTATGGCCTCTACTACCTTAGGATGGGCATGTCCCGTATTAAGTGCCGCAGCACTTGACAAAAGGTCAATATACTCGTTTCCGTCAGCATCTTCTATTATTGCTCCATGCCCCCTCTTTATCACAAGAGGGTAATACGACACTCTGGAAACTGGTGAAATTACATCCTGGTCTGCATTGACAACTTCCATACATTTATCTGTTCTCACTTTATTTAGCCTCCAAAATATTGATACAGGTATAAAAAATCTGCTGAAAAATATCCGTCCGTTACCCCCCGCACAACGCTACTATCTCTAATATTTATTACCAACATGGCATAAATGCTTGTCCAGATATTATAGCTGCCCTAGAATATACAATCCGGAACTTAATGCGTTTATCCCTGTATAGAAGAAAACCCTCTTTTACTGTTTGTTTGATTATATTCAGCTATGCTCTGGAAGAATAACGCAAAGTACAGCCTAACACCTTGCCAGTACACACTTTATGGTCAACTACAATTTCACCTTTCATAATAACATAATCAATTCCTTCAGCCTGTTGGAAAGGATTTTTGTAATCAGCCTTATCAATAATTGTATCGGGATCAAAGACTACAAGATCTGCCTGTAGCCCTTCTCTGATCAGTCCCCTGTCATGCAGACCAAACCTTTGCGCTGCAAACCCTGTAATCTTCCAAATGGCGGTTTCTAAAGATATTACCTTGTTTTCGCGAACATATCTACCTAATACCCTGGGAAAAGTCGCTAAACTTCGAGGATGCGGTTTCCCCTGAGAAAGTATGCCTGAAAAAGAACTGGCAAACCCATCCGAACCTATCATAGACAGTCTATGCGCTACTATTTTTTTGTTATCATCTTCATCCATCATAAAAAGTGCGATTGTAACATCTCCGCGTTCGCTGATTATGATATCAAATAACGCTTCTGCAGGTTTCACTCCCAGCTCGTCAGCTATATCCTTAATTGTCCTGCCTTCCCATGATTTATTATTAATACACGAACAAATCATTATTTTGTCCCAACCACCATTTTTTACAAGATTCTCCCATCCCGGGACATCTTCTTCCAACTCTTTAGCTATTTTGTCTCTTATATCAGAGTCCTTAAGCCTATTCAGCATTTTGTCAACGCCACCGTCATGAACCCACTTTGGTAGTAACGCACTTATCAAGGTTGAACCAGCAATATAAGGATATACATCGCAAGTTACATCTATTCCTTCCAGGCGAGCCTCTTCCATCATTCCCAATGTCTTATTAATCAAACCCAAATTGGAACGTCCGGCTACTTTATGATGAGAAATATGAACAGCGCAACCGCTTTGGCGGCCAATATCTATTGCTTCTTCCAGTGCCGGTATTATCTCTCCGCTCTCATTACGCATATGGGTAACATAAATACCACCATATTCCGCTATAACCTTGCACAGCTCAATAAGCTCCTCTTTGTCAGAATAGCACCCGGGCGGATAGATAAGCCCGGTGGAAATACCAAGTGCTCCCTGCTCCATAGACTGCCGTACTAATTTCTTCATATCTTCCAATTCACCGGCACTAGGTGCGCGATTTGCAAATCCCATTACTGCAATACGAATTGAGCCATGTCCAACAAACATAGCCAGATTAGTGGCGTTGCCTTGTTTGTCCACAATGTCCATCCAATCACCTAGTGACCTCCATTCCCAATTAAGCTTTAGTCCTTTTGGCATAAACGCACCCAGATACTGTTTTAATTGAGAAATAGTATCCGGATTAACAGGTGCTGCTGTAATACCACAGACCCCTGACACTTCTGTGGTTACCCCTTGAGTAATCTTACCCTCGGCATTATTAATGGCCGCAGCTACAAAATCACTATGCGAATGAGCGTCAATAAAGCCAGGAGACACTACCTTCCCCGCTGCATCAATAATATTATCAGCCGCAACATCTTTAAATTTGCCTATTTTGCTTATTTTCCCGTCTTTAACAGCGACATCCGCTTTATACCATGGACCACCGCTGCCATCTATCACTTTTGCATTCTTTATTACAAGGTCAAACATGTGCATATGCCCCCCTTTGTATATTTTTTTGTATATTTAACCCCTTCTAATAACCTTACCAACTGTTTCCCCTGTGTAATTATTATTATGAAGTACAATTACCCCATTAACTATTACATAGGTTATCCCCAAAGGCTCTTTAAAAGGATCTTCAAAATTAGCACCATCAATAACCGTATCAGGATTAAAAATAGTTAAATCGGCATCCATACCCGGTTTTATTAAGCCTTTATTATGCATTTTTAGTCTGCTAGCGGGAAACCCCGTCATTTTCCAGATAGCTTCCTCCAATCGCAATGTTCTTTCCTCTCGAACATATTTGCCAAGCACGCGTGGAAAGGTACCGTTTGTTCTTGGATGGCATTTTGCGCCAGGTGCTGCAGGAATAGAATCAGACCCAATCATAACAAGAGGGTGTTTCATTATATACTTCACATCGTCCTCACTCATCATAAAATAGCAAGTAGTATCTGACCCTTCATTTGCAATTATTATGTCAAGTGCTGCTTCCAACGGCTCCTTACCTGTCATTTCGCCAGCCTGTAATAGATTCTTTCCTTCAAATTCAGGTGTCTTGGGTGTATATACAAGCATTACGCCTGCAGGGCCGCCGCAGTGCTGGAACATGTTTTCCCAATCATCTGTATTCTTAATTTCATCAATTATTTTTACTCTATTATCCGGGTCCTGTAATCTCTGAATGACTCTATCTATACCGCCTTCTTGCACCCAGGAGGGAAGTATAGCTCTTAGCGTGGTACTAGCTGCTGTATATGGGTATTGGTCCACAGTCATGTCTATTCCCCTTTGTCTTGCCTCTTCTAAAGTTCTAAGAGTATCTTTAACAAGACCCCAGTTCTTTTTGCCCATTGCCTTATGATGACTTATCTGTCCGGGAATACCTGCTTTTTCTACAACATATACAGTCTCCTTAACCGCCTCTACAACCGCATTAGATTCATTGCGCATATGTGACAGGTAAACTCCATTGTATTGTTTCAGCCCCTTGCAAATCTCTGATAACTCTTCAGTATCCGAGTAAACTCCCGGAGGGTAAATAAGGCCGCTGGTCATACCAAAAGCTCCTTCTGCCATAGCATCATTAGCAAGTTGCCTCATTTCAGCCAGCTCGTCAGTTGTTGCCTTTCGGCTTTCAAAGCCCATCACGTTTATACGGATGGTGCCATGACCTACAAAACCGCCTACATTTATGGCCAAATCCAATCCATCCAGAATATCCAGATATTCACCAAATGACTGCCAGTTCCATTCCGGATCCACACCTGCCCGGGCAAACCCTGTATATCTGTCTAAAAGCTCAACTTTGTCAGGTTTTATAGGTGCTGCACTGATTCCGCATTGACCGATCATATGAGTAGTTACTCCCTGTTTTATCTTTGACAGCATTATAGGGTCCCTCAAAAGCTGGAAATCATGATGTGCATGTATATCAATAAAGCCAGGAGCTAAAACCTGTCCCCCTGCATCAATTTCTTTTCCAGCAACGATCTCCCCAGTTAACTTGCCAACAAAAGCAATCTTGCCGTCCTTAACAGCTACATCTCCCCAGAACCACGGGTTACAGTTCCCATCCACAATCTTGGCGTTTTTAATAACAAGGTCATAATATGCCACAATAGTCACACTCCTTATCTGAATACTGATTAATCTTATTATTAAAGCTTATAATTTTTTTAAAGAAAACAAGTTCATAGCTAAATTTTTGTATTCTATACTTAACCGTCGGGGAAAAATTCCCAACGGTTAAGATAGAATAATTTATATGCTGAATTAATTAATTACCAATCTGTTTCGGATATCTTTTCCCAAACCAAGTCTGAATAATTCCTTTTGGTGATTTGGGTGTGGCTAAACTAACAACAATCATTATTACAGCCGATACAATCAAAGAAATGACAATGGGATGCATTCCCATGGATATGGGTAAGTAATTACCTGCTGCGAGTATATAAGTGAGCATTCCGCTAACCATTCCTGCAGATGCACCATGTTCATTCGCTCTCATCCAATATAATCCTAATATTAATGGCCAGAAAAATGCTGATGCCAAACCACCAACGGTAAATATTATAATCCATTCCAGAACTGTTGGAGGATTCAATGATAGTAAAAATATTGCCGCACAAATAACAACTGTGGATATAGTAGTTACTTTCTTTAACTGGGCACCTTTTGCTTTAGGATTAATATAAGTTTGATAAGCATCTTTAACAAAAGTTGAGCTGATTACAATTATCATAGCTCCGACAGTGGATTGAATAGCACCAGCTACACCAGCCAGTGTAATACCTGCTAACCAAGGTGGCAAGACAGTCATCGCTAACAATGGAATAGCATGATCAGGTACTGCCAAGTCGGGATATACTGCACGAACCATATGTCCCAGCCAAATCAATATAAATGTCCATATTACTACAAAAACAACTCCCAATATAATCGCTTTATGCATTGACTTAGTATCTTTATAAGTTAAAGCACCCATTGCGCCATGAGGAAGTGCTATCATAACCAATCCGAATATTACCCAAATTGATGCTTGATATTTAATAGACCAGGACCATGGAGTTATTAAATCAGGATTTATTTCGCCAATACTTCTGATAGCCGGTTCTATTGGCCCTATGAACCTCAATGCCCCTATAAATAATGCAAACACTGCTGCAGTCATAACTAACCCTTGAAAAACAATAGCAGTGGAAACGCCTTTAATACCACCAAAGGCAGCATATAGCAGTACAACCAATGCAAATATAGATAACCCTACCCAATAAGGTAAGCCTGTCATCGTTTCAAACAAACGTGCACCACCTACAAATTGTGCTACAACATAACCTCCAAGAAAAACAATTATTGACAGCACTCCTACAATGCCTATTATTTTGTTGTGATTGTAACGATGAACAAATAAATCCAAGTAGGACTGTGCATTTATACGGCGTGCCACAATACCGACCTTTTTGCCTATTTGACCCAGAACACAAAAGTTCATAAAGTTCTGTGAGAAGCCAGCAAATACCCATGCAAGCCCCATACTATAGCCCATACCCGGTCCACCTAAAAATGTGCCTGCACTACATAACCCCGCGGCTATCATTAATGCAATTACTAAAGAGCCCATACCGCGACCGCCTGTATAAAATTCATCGACGTACTTGTCTACAGCAGTTTTATCCATCATTTTTTTCGTATAAATACCTATACCCAGCAGAATTACAGTATAAATTGCAAAAGTGATAATTATAGCAAGACGTGCACTATTGCCTATTTCAATACCCATTAAATTCACCTCTTCTGAAAAATTCGTTTTTTCGTTTTATAATTCTCTTGCTCTTTTTACCTTTTATTTTTACTCACATTCGGTATTTCCCTCATCTGTCAAATCCATATCTTTGAATACCATTTTTGTTACACCAATTACAATTAAAGTAAAAACTAATGTTATAACAATAGATGCAAACCACCAAGCCGGAAGTCCCATAACATATTTATATTCTTCCACTGGCCCTTTCCCTAAGCCATAAGCAGTTGCTAGAGATATTATTGCAAATAAAATCCAAACACCAAATGTTATTTTCATTTCCTTCTCACATATTTTAAACCGTGGATCTATTTGAATTTCTTCAAAACCATAATTGCGATCATAATACTCATCTTTATTCATTAATAAAACCCCTTTCATAGATTGATAATAAATATATGTTTGTAATAACTATAGTTTGTAAGCATATCTACCCCCTTTATTCATTTCTGAAATAATTTGTACATAATACAAAAAGCTATAGTATTATTTATTGATCCCTCCCCTGTACTATATATTTACCAGTTTATACACTAAGATTTCATCTTCATACAATAATCAGTGATTTGGATTTTATATTATTTGATATTTCTATAGCTTAGCGCATATGGCAAGCATTTCCGACAGGTATTTGAAGCCATAGTTAATATTACGCTTAAATTATAGTATAGATTAATTAACTTGTCAATTATAATTTAAATAAAGCTTAATTAAGTTATAAGTTAATTATAGCTTAATTAAGCTTTATTTAAGGCTTACTGTAATAATAGCCCATTTTCCATTAAAAAGCTCCCTTTAAAGGAAGCTTTTCTACTAATAAATCGGCGGACTGATACTGCTTATGCCAATTACTTTTTCTGTCGAGGAAGGATTAAAGAACCTATGAGGTATATTTTCTCTTATATATATACTGTCTCCCTTGGAAACAAGATATTTTTCCTCTCCCAGATATATTTCAATCTGGCCCTCAATAATAAATATGCACTCATCGGCCGCATGTACTATATAGTCCTCACTGCTCCAGCTCTTGGGCTCTAATTGATAATATATAAGCTCCATCTTGGGTTGTGTTTCTCTATCAGAAGCCATGGGGGTTAAAAACTCATATATAATACTGCTGCTGGGTAAATCTAATTTTTTCCTCTTATCTGCAGTAATGAGTGTGTGTTCTTTTGTTTGATCGGTAAGAAAAGTATAAATAGGCACTTCCAAAGCAATAGATAGCTTCCTTATTGAAGATAGAGAAGGCTCTATTATATTTCTTTCGATTTGTGATATATAGCTGGCTGTCAGTCCAGTTTTTTTCGATAACTCATTAAGTGTCAAGCCCTTCTGCTGTCTTATTTCTCTTATTCTTGGTCCTAACAAATATTATACCTCCCTCGAATCAAGCCACAAGTTTAAGTATTTATTAAATATTTATTATATATTACATTATTATTTTAATATTTAAAATCCTATTTGTCAATTTATGCAAAGATATAAAGAAAAGTACCTTTCCCCTTTTTCCTTTATCTTTTGTTTTCGAGGGCAGCTTTTATTAGGCCGCTAAAGAGCGGATGGGGTCTGTTTGGCCTCGACTTAAACTCGGGGTGGAACTGGCAGCCTACAAACCACGGGTGGTCCTTTAGCTCCACCATCTCCACCAGATGGCCGTCGGGAGAGAGCCCGCTTATTATAAGCCCTTTTTGGGATAATGCGTCGCGGTACTTATTATTATACTCATGGCGGTGCCTGTGCCGCTCGTTTATCTTATCCTTTCCGTAGGCCTCCCGGGACTTTGTGCCCTCCAAAAGATTGCAGGGGTAAACCCCAAGCCGCATGGTGCCGCCTAAGTCTTTTACGTCTTTTTGATCCGGCATAAGGTCAATAACCGGGTATAGGGTATCGGGGTCAAACTCTGAGCTGTGGGCGTCTTTATACCCTAAGACGTTCCGGGCGAACTCCACCACCGCAAGATGCATGCCGAGGCATATACCCAGCAGCGGTATTTTGCTTTCCCTGGCATACTTTATCGCATGTATCTTGCCGTCTATCCCCCGGTCGCCGAAACCGCCGGGGATTAGCACGCCATCGACATAGCGCAGGTGTTCCGCTACGTTTTCTTCAGTAACCTGGGCGGAGTGTATCCATTTTATTTCAAGGGAGGCATCATTGGCTATCGCTCCGTGGCAGAGAGCTTCCGCCACCGAGAGGTATGCATCGTGCAGTTCGACATATTTGCCCACCAGGGCTATTCTTACTTTGCGGTGGGGGTTTTTTGCCCTTTCCACAAGCTCTTCCCATTCTGTCATGTCTGGTGGTGGACAGCTTTCCAGCCCCATCATGTCCACCACAAGGTCGTCAAGGCCTTCCTTTTCCATTAGAAGGGGTACATCGTATATGGTGGGGACGTCGGGGTTTTGCACCACCGCATCCGGCTCCACGTTGCAAAACAGAGCTATTTTTTCCTTTATATCCCGGTTTAGGGGCTTTTCAGTGCGGCACACTATGATATCGGGCTGTATACCTATGCCGCGAAGCTCCTTTACACTGTGCTGGGTGGGTTTGGTCTTAAGCTCCCCCGCCCTGCTAAGGTAAGGCACAAGGGTTACATGTATATAAAGCACATTGCCGCGGCCTGCGTCGTGCCGTAGCTGCCTTATGGCCTCAAGGAAGGGCAGGCTTTCTATGTCACCGACGGTGCCGCCTATTTCGGTTATTACCACGTCAACGTCTCCGTCCTTTGCCACCTTTTTTATTCTTTCCTTTATCTCGTTGGTAATATGGGGAATGACCTGCACGGTGCCGCCCAGGTAGTCCCCTTTTCTTTCCTTGTTAAGCACCGACCAGTAAACTTTTCCGGCGGTGAGGCTGCTGTCCTTTGTTAGGTTTATATCGATGAACCGCTCGTAATGCCCCAGGTCCAGGTCGGTCTCCGCCCCGTCCTCGGTGACGAACACTTCGCCGTGCTGATAAGGGCTCATTGTGCCGGGGTCAACGTTTATGTAAGGGTCGAGCTTTTGCATGCTCACCCTAAGGCCGCGGTTCTTTAGAAGACGTCCCAGGGAAGCTGCGGTTATGCCTTTGCCCAGTGACGATACTACTCCTCCGGTGATAAAGATGTGTTTTGTAGCCACAGTAATACCTCCATGTTTTTCGTATTAAGGAAAGGGGACACACCGCTGCTGGCGCGGGTATTCCTTGCTGCGGAATGTCCCCGATTGGTATGTATCAACTATATAATTATATCGGCATACTTAAAGGCTAGTCAAGGAGTAAAAGTAGTGAAGGGTATCCGGTGGTGGGGATACCCTTCTTGTTTGTTATTTTTTAGCTTTTAGTGTTTCTATGGCTTTTTGGAGCTGTACATCCGATGTGTTTTCCTCGATGTAGAGTTGGTACTCGGTAAGTAGCCTTTGCTGAGTGGCAAGGTCCAACACTCCGTAGGAATAAAGGCCGGTATCCGACTGGAATTTTCTTATCGCCTGCTCCAGGGCGGTATCGAATACGCCGTCCACTTCGCCGGTGTTGTAGCCCATTGTGTCAAGGCGCTGCTCGGCACCCAGTACGTCAAGGCCCACCGCGTTTACCGAAAGCTTCCTGTCGCCCTTTATAGGGGCAAGCTCCTGGCCGTATTTCCCTTCGGGGCTTTGGTTTTCAACCACCATATCGGGGGTGATGCCCTCACCGTCTATTGCTCTGCCGTTTGGGGTTAAATATCTGGCTATTGTAAGTTTTATGCGTGAACCATTTGATAGCGGCAAAACTTGCTGCACGGTGCCCTTGCCGAAGGTCTGGGTACCTATAAGGGTGCCCGCACCGGTATCCTGCACAGCCCCCGCCACTATCTCGGAGGCACTGGCACTGCCGCCGTTTACAAGGACCGCAAGGTTGTACTTTTGTTCTTTAAGCTCGGACTTTAATGTCTGCCTCGGGGCATTGCGCCTTTCTATATGCACCACCGGCCCTTCCGGTACAAACCGGCCCGCCACTTCCACCGACTGGTTTACCATACCGCCGGGATTGTTGCGAAGGTCCAGCACTATGTCCTTTATCTCCAGAGAGTCGAAATGCTCCAGGGCCTCGTCCACGTGCTGCCCTGCATGCTCGTTGAATTCGCTAAGCCTTATGTAACCTACATCACCTTCCAGCACTTCGTATGTAACGGGATTTATTTCTATTATCTCCCGGGTGAGTTCAAAGCTTATAACCGAGGGCTGGCCCTCCCGGAGGACACCAATACTTACCTTTGTCCCGGGCTCACCCCTCATCATGCTTGCAACCCTGTCAATGGATATCTCCCGCACGTCGGTATTGTCCACCGTCACAACCCTGTCTCCTGCCTTTATGCCCGCCCTGTAGGCCGGGGTTCCGTCTATGGGTGCAATCACCGTAATAAAGCCATCCCTCATGGCTATCTGTACCCCAATGCCTCCGAAGGTGCCGGTCACCTCCAGGTCGAATTCCTCGTATTCCTCGTCGGTATAATAAACGCTGTAAGGGTCAAGCTTGTTGAATACTCCCTTGTAGGCACCGTCCACCAGGTCCTGTATGTCTACGTCCTCATAATACAAGCCATCTACGGCCTTTATAAGAAGTTCCAGAAAATCCATCTGCTCTTCCAGGCTTTTCTCCTGCGGAGCTTCCCCTGTTTCGGCGGCAAGGGCCGCGGGCGCAAAGGCCTGGGTAACAAGGAGGATTGTAAGCACAATCGCAGCAAGGAATGGCGACACGCCGCTACGCCATAGGTAAGACGATACACCGCTACTATGCGGGTATTTCTTGCTGCGGTATGTTCCCATACTATATTTCTTGCTGCGGTATGTCTCCATGGTTATAAGTTTAGTGGTTTTTCTTTTGAGCATGTTTTGTTAAGCCTCCTAGTTTAGATATAACGTGCTTAAGACTTTACATCTTCTAACGTGTCATCCTGAGCAACTCTGCATCCTGAGCAACTCTGTCATCCTGAGCGGTAGCGAAGGATCTATTTCTAAACAAGATTCTTCGGGCTTCGCTTCTTCAGAATGACAAGTAAAGTAATGTAATATTATTAATGCGTTGTATATAGATACCAGATCACAGTTTTGTGGTCACAAGTATCGGGGTATAGATAATACAGCGGTAAGGGGACACACCAATGCTTACGCGGGTATCCCTCGCTGCGGAATGTCCCCTTTCCATTTATAAGACGGTATGCCGCCTGTAATGTTCCTCTTTGAATATTCAACAAAAAAGCATAATAACCTTCAAGTAAAATATACAAGAAAGCAATTTTTGATATACGTAAACAAAGAAGATGACCCGGCAGTTTGTTTTAATTTTCCCTAAATAGTGGTACAATTAAGGAAAACAATTCTGGGAGTAGTAAATATGATTTCCGAAAAAGAGATAAGCCTTATTATACAAAAGCTAAAAGAGAGACTGAACCCCTGCCTCGTTTACATATTTGGTTCTGCCGTAAGGGGCGAAATGACCAAAGACAGCGATGTTGATATAGCGTTCCTTTCCGACTGTTCACCGGATGAATACGAAGTTTTTGTTATAGCGCAGGAGATTGCTTGTATGCTAGACAGGGATGTGGACCTGATAAACCTCGCAGAGGCTTCAACGGTTTTGCAGGCACAGGTGGTAAGTACGGGAAGGGCAGTATACTGTGGGAATTCGAAAAAAAGATCCATATACGAAATGAATGTATTGAAGGAATACGCCAGGCTAAATGAACAGCGAAGGCCTGTTATTGATAAAATAAAAGAAAGAGGTTCTGTTTATGGAAAATGATGTTTTGCTGAACAAATCCCAGATCATTGAGCACTGTATTCAAAGGATTAATGAAGTATATGAGGGCGACCCCGAGAATTTAAAAGACTTTACCAAGCAGGATTCCATAATACTGAATATTCAAAGAGCATGTGAGGCATGCATTGACTTAGCTATGCATGTGGTTTCGGATAAGAGACTTGGACTTCCGCAGAGTACCAGGGATGCCTTTGATTCGCTTGAACAAAATAAGATTATTGATTCTGAAATGGCAAGCCGCCTTAAAACAATGGTCGGATTCCGTAATATTGCAGTGCATGAGTATCAAAAGCTTAACCTTGTAATTGTCCAAAGAATTATTGAGATGCATCTCAATGACTTGTTGGAGTTTGCGCATTTTATACTGAAACTTAGTTGGTAGCCGGTAATTGGTAGTTGGTAGCTTGTAGATGATACAGATACTGGATACGCTGCATTATCCCAGCTTCCTTTTGAGGGTCGCTATCTCAGTTTCGTGTCTGCCAAGAATCTCAAAGATTGATTTTCTGTCTTCTATAAGCACATTCAGTTTGGCTTCGATCTGCAAATGCCTGGTGGCGTTTTTGGCCTCCAGTTCGTTCAGCCTGTCTTCAAGCCGCACCTGGCCCTCTTTTAACGATACCACGTCGCCTTCTAAACGCACCTGGCCCTCTTTTAAACCATCAAGTTTTTCCAGTACCACCCTTTGGAAGTTTTCATTATCCACGGTGCTTCCCTCCTTTCATCAATAATATACCACAGAATGTATCCAAATAATATAGAACAAAAAGTATATCAGTACAAAATCCGGTCGCGGTAGTCCCTTTTGATGTCGCTTTGCAGGTACCTAATAAACCGGTACAGGAAAACCGCCGCCTCCGCACGGCTCAAAACCTCGTTGGGATTTAAGTTGCCATAGGAATCGCCGCTTACAAGGCCTATCTCACCGGCGGCGTAAATAGAATCCATCGCCCAGTCGGGTATTTTGTGGTCGTCAACGAATCTGGTCCTAAAACCCGGGCTGGGAGCCATATTTTCAAACCCCAGGGCACGTATCATTATGGTAATGGCCTGGGCGCGGGTGAGTACGCCATCCGGTTCAAACTTGCCGGGGCCGACCCCCTGTATAATGCCCCGTTTTTCCACTTCCATTATATAATCGTAATCGGGATGGTTTTGGCTTACGTCGGAAAAGGCCCCCCCCGCGTTCCCGCTGCTACCCTGCTGCTGTAGTTGCTGCGGCGACATCAGCGGCTGTCTTCCGTTTTGCGTAGGTCTCCCGGTCTGTGTCCCCTCTTCCGGCTTAAGCCCCGCCGCCTCGGTTATGGCCCGTGCAAAATCCGAGCGAAGCATTGGAAGCCCCGGGCCGAAATAGGCGGAGGTATGGGGGAAAACACCTAAGCTGTACAGTGCCTCTATCTCGCTTTGGGCCCAATGCCCGCCTATGTCCTTAAGCTCCGGGATAAGCAGCCTTTGGTACTTTGGCACCGTTTTAAGCACAAAACTGTCTCCGCCCCGCTCCCTATTTCTCCTGTGCGGTATTTTGTCGCTGGCAATCTCGGGCAGGTCGTAGCTGTATTCAATCAGGTTCTCCTGCTCCTCGGTGAGCATATACCCTCCGCCGAAGCTTATCTGGGAGGGCGCATTTCTTATATAGGACATATACTTGTTTGTGGTGGATGAAACGGTATAGGAAAAGTCCCCGTCCCAGCGGACGCTTTCTTCCTCGTCCTCCTCCATCTCGTCATCCCCTTCCACTAATATATCCATCCGGGCGTCCACGTAGCCCTCTACCCGGCTTGTGGTCACGCTACCCCAATGATGGCTGTATCCTATGTCCTGGCCTACCGTATCTATTATTACCTGCCCCTCGTCCTTGTCCACCGAATACACCTTCTTGCCCTGCCAGTTGCCGGAAAAAAAGTCCGCAATCGGCTTGTTATGGGTTATCCGGGAGCCGTTTAATATGTACTCCTCCAGCTTATACTTCGCGTCGGGGGTGGTTATATTCTCGCTGAACTTGTCCAGCACGGTGGAACTTACCGTCTGCCCTATGTCTTCGCGTAAGTCATGGGACGTCTTCACGCTTACAGTACGCTTAAGCTTAATTCCCAAACCGGTATTCTCCAGGCTGTACGTACTGCTGGTTGTGGTATAGCCTCTTGATTCGCGCTCGGTCACCTTGACGGTACCGGATACCTCCACCGGCTCCCCGGTTATGAACAGCACCTCCTTGTACTGGTACTCATTGCTGATGCCCGGAAAGTCGAGGGACGCCCCGTAGGCTGCCAGCGCCTGGGTTAACAGTAATGCAATTACGGTAAACAAAATCTTCCTTTTCACAGCCACAGTCCTCCTTTTTACACCGCTGCTAGGTATGGGGACACTCCTTTACCCTTTGTATTCCTCTATGACTAAGTAATGTCCCCATTAGGATAACTTAGTGTGTCATCCTGTGCGGTAGCAAAGGACCTAAGATTCTTCACTGCGTTCAGAATGACAAGCAAAACCCGAAACATCAGATCCTTTAATGCCATTTCAGAATGACAAGCAAATGAAACCGCGAGAACCGTCCCCTTGGTTTATATTGACAGAATTATAATGCCCCTTACATCGTCCCTTATTATGTACACGCCTTCGCCCTTTCTCAGCTGCTTTGCATCGATGGGCCTTCCATCCTTAAGTATAAGCGCGCCGGCGTAATTAACGTGGTTTTCCGAATCCGCCCGCTCCCATTCCCCGTAGAAGCTGCTCCAGTTGCTTGACTTGTTTATTGTCAGTATCCTATAGGTGGTATCTATTTCATCCACCTCACCGGTTGTAATCCTCATCTCCTCCAGGTCATCGTTCTCTATTGCATGGCCGTCCCTTGTCACGCTGCCCTCGGTTATCCTTATCGCCCTCGCCCTGTCATCATCGGCCACCACAAAGGCGTAGTAGTCCCTGCTTGATTTGGAGGAACGCCTGTCGGCGTAATCCCCCTGGAAGAAGTCTTTCACATCCAAAACTACCGTCCCGCTGCTTGTAAACTCTATTATATATGTATCCCGGTCGTATTCGAAGGTTAAATCCCTGTTCCTTCCGCCAATCCTGCCCCATTCGTTCTGCTCAAGCCCGCTGTAGTAGTTTATGTCAAACTCCCGGGTCCTTATCTCATTAAGCCGGCCAACGAATATACCGTCCCCGGTTAGCTGTGCATCCTCCAGCATAACCACTGCGGCGTTATTAATACCTCCGTACCGGTCTGCAACCACCGTCACCGTGTGGTCCTCGTCAAGGGCGGATATATCCACCATACGCCCCCCCGACAGTATTATGGAAGAATTGTTTAACATAATATTATTCCTGTCCTTAAGCTCAATCTCGCCGGTGCCCCAGCTTATACCGTCTATCCTGCCGCCATAGAACTGCTCTGCGCCCCTCTTTAGCACCACTTTAACCGCCCTCCTGTTGCCGAAGTTTTCGCTAACCGCAACGTAGGCGATGGTGTTCAGGTAACCGGACTGCACCTCGCTGGGTGCCACTGAACGGCCGCCGTAGTAAACTTGCATCCCCGGTTCCAGTTCAAGGGTAATTCGCCTTTCCCGGTCCTCCCAGTCACCGTTTGTAAAGACAGAGGCGTCCTTTAACACCAGGGTTCCGCCGGAGGGATGTACCGCCTCCAGGGTACCCCTATAAACGTCCTGTATAAGCTGCTGCATCCCCTCTATATTTATGCGGGAGGCTGTATTGGACAAGATTGTATCGGTGTAAACTTTAGCCCTGTCCCCTGTTTTAATGCTGCCTGCCGGTATCGCAGCCCCTTCCTTTGTTATTATGGTGCCGTAGGAAATGGAAAACTCCTCCCGGCCGCCGCTGTCAAGGTCCAGCACCAGACTGCCGTCGCCTATTGCTGCCACCCGCCCGGTCCTTACCCGGCCGGAGGGCGGTATGTATCCCGGCTGCTCCGGGAGGTAATTGCTTTGCACCGCCGCTACAAAGTCGCCCCTTACCGCCAGTGTTACCTCCAACCCGAATTTCAGGTCGTTTATGCCCGCCGGGCGGCTGTTTATCGTAACTCCGGTACTATCGGCGTACCGGTAGGTATGCACATTTCCGTCATAATCGGTTATGGAAAGCCTGCCTCCTAAAGGGTCAACTGCCCGTATATAGCCCTCCATCGTAGCAGCGGCCGCGTCCACCGCGCCGCCCTCCGGAACAAATGCGTACAGCACTCCTTCCGCATCGTATACATAGTCTGCCAGATCGCCCGCCTGCAGGCTGTCACCAGTGCCTACCCTGCCGTTTCGAAGCACCGGAAAATCGGTGTCTCCGGAAAGGGTTATTACGCTACGGGTGCCGTCAGTGTTTTGTAAACATAAGGCCGGTGCACCGTCCAGCGTGCCCTTTTGTACAACCCGGCCGTTTCGGGCGTTCAAGCCCCGCAGGCTATAGAACCTGTCCGCCACCTTGTCAAGCATAACCGCTATCTCAGACCTTCTAAGCCCCGACCCGGGATTGAAATAGCCTCTGTCATCCCCTCGCATTATATCCTCCCGAAGGATTGCCTCCACCAGCGGCTGGTTTGGGACGCTTATTCCCTGCCAGTCCCGCAGGTTGTATATGTACTGCTGCTCGGTGCCGTAAACCGGATTAAGCCTTAGGGCCCTTGCAAACCATACCGCCACCTCCTGCCGGGTGGCGCGTTGCTGCCAAGAGCCTCCCTCGCTTATGCCCACTATGCCTGTCTCCTCCGCCACGGCTATGTACTCCTGCGCCCACAGGTCGAATATACCGCTCCCGGCGGGCAGCGTGCCCCCAGATGCGGTTCTCCTTTGGACCTCCGCTTCCCTACCCATTATACGCACCAGCATTGCAAGGGCCTCCTGGCGGGAAATACTGCCCTCCGGCGAGAAACGCCTTGAACCGTAGCCCCGCACCACCGACTGGGCCGCCATCCTGAATACGTAGTCCCGGGCCCAATGACCCCTTATATCGGTAAAGTCAATGTTATTCCTTAGCTGCGCCCCGGTTTTTTTGCCGGTTAGAATAAAGTCGGCACTATCGGCGGATAAATGAACCTCCGGACCGGAATCGGGGAAACCCCCTCCGCCATAGCCCGGTATGAAGGGGTTATACGCTAATGCTGTAACGCCGCTTGAAATAATAAGAAGTGTTATCATAAAAATTATTGAAGTCCTTTTTGCCGGTGTCAATTCCCCATCCCCCTTATTATCCTATTGCTGTTGCCGCCTGGTAATCCTAAAATGTAATATTATTAATGCGTTGTACCAAGTACCGCGTATATTCCGGGCCTTGTAATGTACCCATAGGCAAAACCGGATACCACATCGGTGGCGGCCGCGTCTATCGGCTCCCACTTAAGGGACTCCTGGTCAAAGCGGTGAAGCATAAGCAAAGCCGTTCCCATACCCTGGGGCAGTGCCCCGTTATATTTCACCCGCATATTCAGTGACCCGTTAAAGGTATTGCAGTGCTCCTCCGTTTTTCCCTTTACCGCCGAAAGCCCTATGTAGTGCAGGCCGGATACCACTCTTTGCTTAGCCGGCAGGTATTTTTTCGCCCTCTCACCGTCGCTGCCTGCGCTTCCCACCGTAAGCCGGCCGTAGGATATGTCCCGGTCGGTACGCGATACGCTCCAAAGGGGTGCCGCATTCAGAGCTGAGGGTGAAAACTGCAGCATTACGTCCCCTGTGTTTAGCGTAAAGGTCCCGTGGGTGTCCCTTATAACCTCCAGGGGAACGTTTACCGTCCTTTGGACGGCGCCGGAATAATCCGGGCCGCTTAGGTCTATACTGTAATAATATTCCCTTTTAAGGGCGTCATCGGGTATGTTGACCGTAACAGCGTTCCCGTCAACCAGTATCTTTTCTTCCTCGTTTATGGCGCCATCGGTGTCTTTCTCCCGCGTATCGTCGGTCCTAATGGAACGGCGGCTTGTAAACTCCGACGAGCCGAACTTGTTTATAGCCTTAACCATGAAATAATACCGGGTATCCGAATCAAGGTCTATTATATAGTACACCGTGCGGGTGGTGGAGGCTATAAAGCGGAATTCTCCCCGGGTCCCTTCACGGGCGTATATTTCGTAATACAGCGCATCCTCAACCGCCGGCCATTCCAGCCTTACGTACCTGTCGTATACAAGGGATACGTCCAGGTCGTCGGGGGAATCCGGAATGGGAGGCTGGTAATCAATATCAAACTGGTCGGATATACCCTCATCGGAGTTTATAACGACTATGGTGCTCTCCCCTTCCACGCCATCGGGGGTGGTAAGCATTATGGTGTCTCCGTCCACCACTTCCACCGAAAGAGCTTCCTTTCCGCCCACCACAGCCACGTTTTGGTCCTCCGAGTTAAATCCGCGTATACCGCCGCCGCCTTGTGCCTGGTCCAGCGGGACAATTTCCCCGCCGAAAACCACTCTGGCTCCCGGCATAAAACCGCTGCCCTTAAGGTATATGGTATCCCCTCCAAGAAACGATATTGAGCCTATGGTGCCGCCATTTTGGTCGGTAATATAGTTTATACGGGGCCAGCTTATTATGGTTATCCCGTTTTTAAGCGTTGCGGTACCAAAGTCGGGATTTTTCACCTGCAGGTCGTATACTCCGGGAAGCATCCCTTGCTGCGTTTCCACGTATATTTTGTTGTACTTCCAATCATCTAACCTAACGTTTATCGCAGGAACACCGCCTATTACCACCGTGGCGTCCAGCCGTAAGTCATCGCCGTCTATTTCAAGCTGGTTACCGCCTGCGGCGGAAGTCCTGTCCGGTTTGACGTAATTTATCACCGGCCCGCTGCCGGGTCTTTCGTATCTGAACCAGCGCTTTATGGATAAAAGGGAAG
>JAQUCT010000076.1:3882-5058 GCA_028686075.1 Bacillota bacterium | reverse complement strand
CAAAAGCCCTTATAAGCTGGCCCCTGCCAACCCGGGCTTGCTTAAGTCTTCCTGTTAAGGCGTTATATATCCACATAAGCGCGGTTGCGATTATGTATCTCATAACCAATACCGAAACGGCGTTGGCACCTTCGGCATAGGCAATCTTAGCGGCGATACCCATAATACCAAACCCCGCCGCCGAAACCAGCACAAGAATGCTTCCCAAAAGGTTTTTATTTACACCCATCCCCACCCACCCCTTATTCATGCCAATTGCCGCCGCAGCAGCCAAAACCCATTATCTGTCAAGCAATGGTCACAGCTGCCCTATCCTTATGCCTATGCCTATACTCTCTATTGGGTCAATATATTCACAACCTCCGTGGTACCTTTTGCCCGGGTATCCTTCGGTGTACTTGTTTGTAAGCACCGACCCCTGGGCCTCCAGTATGGACTGGTACACGAAGTTCTCCGAAGCTATTAGTTCAATTGTCGATATCTCCCTTACGAGTTCTTTTTCCAGCCAGTGTGCTATTTCCGGATCCACGATGCTTAATCTGTTCACTTCAATCCCTCCGTTATTTTGCGCTTATATTAGTCTTTCCAGATATTCGCAAATACAATATATCTATTCTCCCAACAAAGACTTATTCCTTTTTTATACTGCATATTGTTTCACCTTCGATGAAGGACTGGACGCTAAACATGTCCAATTGCTCCTTCACGGCCTCAATCCCTCAGAAAATGCCGTTGTGATAAGAGACACAATTTCATAAAAATAAAGCGGGGTCGACCCCCGCTTTATTTTTTTACCACTATCCGTTTGTCTATTACATCCCAAACCCCGGCGTCCTCAAGGCCAACCCTCCATAACGCGATACCGCCTATATTGTACTCTTCGACTATATCCAGCTTGTGCTCCAGGCTGTATTTGCTCTCAAACCACACCTGGTGGGACTGCCCATTCTCCTGGTACTTGTAATAGGGTACTCTTGCGGTATCGTCCCACTGAATGCTTGCCCCCTTTGAGGATGCAAGGTTTACCGCCTGGGCATAGGATATATACCTGGCACCCTTCTTGCCCACCGTCCAGTCAAAACCGTAGCCGGGGATACCCATCAGTATCTTTTCAGCCGGTATTTGCCCCACCGCGTACTTCATCACCTTTCTTACCCAGTTGTAGGAAGCCACCGG
>JAQUCT010000076.1:0-3782 GCA_028686075.1 Bacillota bacterium | reverse complement strand
CGATAGCCCCGTATCCTAAAATCCAGCCAGGACTAAAGATCCCTTCCGCATCCTCCATCCCCGCTATCACCTTTATTATGGATATAAAGCTGCTGGTCCGCAGGTAGTTTTCCGCTACTCCCTCTTCTCCTAATCCTGCCTGGCCTTCACCTACCGTATCCGGGTAAGATCCGCCAAATACAGTAACAAACACCAGTGCCAAAATGGACACCACCGCAAAAACCGCTCTTTCCTTTATTATTGTATTCATTGGAGTCCCCCTGCTCTTTAACCGTCCTTAAAATTGTATCATGCATGGCATTGGCTATCACCCTGTAAAACATGGCAGATGCTCTCGCCACGCTCACCTGCTCCGTTGCGCCCCTATTACACCGGTGCCGGCCCCCGCTTCCCCGACCCCTTCCCGAACGCCCTGGCATTATACCAAGGGCAAACAATGGAGGATTTTCCATTGCGGGGTGGAAATAATAATAATAGAACAGTAAATATAACCAAAGAGGGTATGCAAATGGATATAGTAAGCGCATGTCTTTGTGGTATTAACTGCAAATACGACGGGAAAAACAATCTTAACAAAAACCTAAAAGAAAGAGTAATGCGGGGAGAGCTTCTGCCGGTATGCCCGGAAGTTCTGGGCGGCCTTCCCATACCCAGGATACCGTGTGAGATTAGAAACGGCAGGGTTTATACCAAAGACGGCCGGGACGTTACAAAACAATTTACCGATGGTGCACGAAAAACCCTCGAAATAGCCAAAGCAGCCGGTGCCAAAAAAGCCTTTTTCAAGCAAAGGAGCCCCTCCTGCGGCTGCGGCAAGATATATAACGGAAATTTTACCGGGAAAACAATAGAGGGAGATGGCATCACCGCCGCCCTTTTAAAGCAAAACGGAATTGAGGTTCTGACCGAAGAGGACCTTAAATAAAGAACTTCCGGACAACAACTAACCGTCCGAAAGTCAAATTTTGATGGTCGGAGTGAGAGGATTTGAACCTCCGGCCTCTGCGTCCCGAACGCAGCGCTCTACCAAACTGAGCCACACCCCGATCTTTCAATTGTCACTTTAGTAGTATAACTTAAAAGCGACAAAAAATCAACTGTATTACGCTGACAATATATCAAAGCACGCTATTGTTTACTACATAAGCTCCAAATACGCCGCTATATCTTTTAAAAAAGCTGCCGGCCCTGGCGTAGCCGGCAGCTTTTGGTTTCTCAGACAGTGGCCCACTATTAAAGAAGGGTAGCTGTTTTTTTACTTAAGCAGCTTTTCCTGCAATACTCCAACACCCTTTCCAAGCTCTACAGGCATGCCTGCCCTATAAAGTGCCCTCTCAATAGTCGCAATGACCGATACCAAATCATGTTTATCTATATTGCCCATATGCCCGAGGCGGAACATTCTCCCCGCATAGGCACCCAGGCCGCCAGCCACCATTATGCCCTCCTCTGCCAGAAGGCTCCTAAATTTTGCATCGTCGGTGCCTTCGGGGTAAACCAGATTTGACAGTGTAACCGCCCTGCAGCTTTCCTTGGCCAGTATTGTAAAGCCCAGCGTCTCCAGGGCCGCCTGCATGGCAGCAGCATCCTTCCTATGCCTTGCATACCTTTCTTCCAGGCCCTCCTCCTTGATAATCCTGACTGACTCTTTAAGTGCCCAGACCATGTTGACTGCCGGTGTTGCATAGTATTTGGACGGATCGTTCATAATTGGAAGCCATTTTTCAAAATCAATAAAGTATTCCGGGATGTCCCCTAGTTCTTTACGCCTGTCCAATGCCTTCTGGCCTGCCCATAGCATTGTTAGGCCGGGTGCTACTCCAAAGGCTTTCTGCGTCCCGGTAAACAGTATATCTATTCCCATATCGTCCACGTATTCGGGCTCGGCTGCGGTAGCACAGACACCATCGACTATGTAAATGGTATCCGGGAAGTCCTTCATCATTTTGCCTATTGCGGCCACCGGAGCACAAACCCCTGTGGAAGTGTCCACATGGGTAACCGTCATTGCAGCGTATTTCTTCTCTCCCAGCTTTTCTTTTATTCTTTCTACCGGAACTATTTCACCCCATTCGCTGGAGATTACATCCACATTAAGGCCCTTTCTTTTACCAAGCTCTATAAATCTGTCTCCAAAGAATCCATGCGAAACTACAAGTACATTATCTCCCTTTTTAGTCGTATTGGCTATTGCCATTTCCATGCCCATTGTACCGCTGCCTGCAATAACGAATACTTCACAGCTGCACCTGAATAATTCCTTCAAGTCCTCCAAAAGTCCTTTAAAATCCTTTACGAATTCCGGGTCGCCAAAGGCCACCGTTTCCCTGCCCATCTGGTCCTGGATGGACCTTACCACTGGAGTTGGGCCCGGGATCATAACTAATTTTCTGGTTTTCATAAGAACCCTCCTTCATTATTATTTATCCTCACCTGTTGTTATCCTAATTATAACGCAGCTAGCAGACGATTAGAAGGATAACTCAAATTTCGGATGGCTCTATTACTTCAATTCCACAACCGTAACACCGTCCCCGCCTTCTCCGAAGCTGCCTCTTCTGAATGAGGCCACATACCGGTTGGACCTTAGAAGCTGCTGTATGCCGCTCCTTAAAACGCCGGTACCCTTTCCGTGGATTATCAAAACCTGTTTAAGGCCGGAAAGATGAGCGTCATCAAGGTACTTATCCACATTTATAATGGCATCCTCCAGCACCTGCCCCCTCACATCCACCTGGGCTGAAATGGTGGCGGCCTTTGACATGGATTTTGCTCCGTTTTCCGTAGCCTTTTCTTTTTGCTTTTCCTCCGTCTTTTCCAGGTTGCTCTGCTTTACCTTTAGTTTCATTATACCAACCTGCACCAGTGCTTCCCCATCATCGTATTTCTCCAGCACGGTGCCTTTTTGCCCCAGGCTTAGTACCCTTACCGGATCACCGGGTTTAAGGTCCTTAGGTTCCCCGGAGGTACGCTCCTCCTTTATCCCGGTGCTTAAAGCCTCCTCCAGCTTCTCTATGTCCCACCTGATTTTTTGTCTTACCTGCTCAATCCTTTTGTTTCTTTCGGCACCCTGAACGGCGGCAAGGCTTCTTAATTCTTTAATCATTTCCGCCGATTCCTCTCTGGTCCTTTCAAGTATTTCCTTGGCCTCCAGCCTTGCCTCATCAAGCATTTTATCCCGTCTTTCTTCCATGCGCTTTATCTTCTGCTTATAATCGGCTTTTGTCCTCTCCACTTCCTGCCTCAAACGCTGTGCCCATTTCTTTTCCTGCTCGGCTTCTTTTTTGTTTCTCTCCAGGTCCCCTATAATGTCTTCAAACCTGACATCCTCTCCGGAAAGGTACATGGATGCGTTTTCTATAAGGCCCTCACTAAGGCCAAGCCGCTTAGATATCTCAAAGGCGTTGGATTTGCCCGGTATGCCAATGGTGAGCCGGTAGGTGGGGCTAAGGGTCTCCACGTCAAATTCCACACTGGCGTTTTCCACCCGTTCCTTAGTCAGTGCGTACTGCTTAAGTTCGCTGTAATGGGTAGTGGCAATGGTGCAAATCCTTTTGCCGTGAAGATAATCCAGTATCGCCATGGCCAAGGCTGCTCCTTCGGTGGGATCGGTCCCGGCACCCAGCTCGTCCAGCAGCACAAGGCTACCCTTACCCGCCTGCTTCAGTATTTCCACAATATTGGTCATATGGGATGAAAAGGTGCTGAGACTCTGCTCTATGCTCTGCTCATCACCAATGTCCGCAAACACGTCCCTGTATACCGTAAGCTCTGTCCCCTCC
>JAQUCT010000023.1:7430-22351 GCA_028686075.1 Bacillota bacterium | reverse complement strand
GGCCTAGCTTATCCTCTGCCGCAGCCTTATTTTATCGGCCACCATTGCTATAAATTCAGAATTGGTGGGCTTTCCTTTATCATTATGTATCGTATACCCGAAGAGGTTATTTATCGTATCAACCTTGCCCCTGCTCCAGGCAACTTCAATAGCGTGCCTTATGGCCCTTTCCACTCTGCTGGATGTCGTATTGTACCTTTTTGCTATAGTAGGATATAGTTCCTTTGTGACAGCACTCAGCATCTCTATATCGTTTACAACAGTCTTTATTGCCTCTCGTAGGTACAGATAACCTTTTATATGGGCGGGCACTCCTATTTCGTGTATTATGTTTGTTATCTCCACGTCAAGGCTCTGGCCTTCAGTAAAATAGTTCTCAGGCTGGCCCTTTCTTTTCCTTTCTATGGGTACTATGTTATTGTCCGTCATCTGTCTGATCCTTTTTATAAATATCTGCATATCAAAGGGCTTAACAATATAATAATCCGCTCCCAACGCCAACGCCCTTTGGGTAATCTTATCCTGCCCGACAGCGGACAACACAACAATATCCGGGAACTTCTCCAAATCCATTGCATTGAGTTTCTCCAGTACTCCCAGTCCGTCCAGGTGCGGCATTATTATATCCAGCACCAGTATATCCGGCTTATATTTTTTTATTTGCTCTAGTGCTTCAAAGCCGTCGTTTGCTGTAGCTACCAGCTGAATATCCTTCTCTCTGGATAGATATTCGCCCAGTATTTCGCAGAATTCCTTATTATCATCCGCAATCAATATCCTTATCTTTTTTTCGTCCAAAAGGAGCCCTCCTCATATTTAAATTTATGGTTGACAAATATGTATTCGACAAAGGGAAATCAAATCCTTCTATAATTCCAAAATTATAATATTATGGATATAATTTCTCCATTAAGCATTAACAAGTATCATTTAATATTAAAAACTGAGCAAACCCTTTCGGGTATTACTCAGTTTTATCTACTTTTGTAGTATCTCCACCGCTTTCTATCTGTGCGCTTTGTACCATCCATTCCGCAAATATTGCATACCCGCGGGTGGGGTCGTTTACGAATACGTGGGTCACAATCCCTACCAGTCTGCCATCCTGTATAATGGGGCTTCCGCTCATCCCCTGCACAATCCCGCCTGTCGCTTCCAGAAGCCTTTCATCCACTACTTTTACCACCATACTTTTTGGCTCCGGATAGTACTGATTAGCTATTTTTTGTACTTCTATGGTATACTTTTCGATCCTTTTATCGATGGTGGTGAGTATATAAGCAGGACCTTCCTTTACCTGATGGCGCAAAGCCACCGGTATCGGCTCCCTGTAATACTCGTTTTCAATATCCTTGCTTAGTATTCCGTATATTCCGAATTCGGTATTTCTCTCTATATTGCCCAGTTTATTCTGCTCTTCAAAAAAAATTCCCCTTATTTCCCCGGGCCTGCTCCTTTCCCCTTTTTGAATTGACGCAATTCTCGATTCCAGTATTTCGCCTTCCTCAACCGACAGCATAAGACCGGTATCCACATCGGTTATGGCATGCCCCAGGGCTCCGAAAACTCCGGTCTCGGGGTAATAAAAGCTTAAGGTTCCAACCCCGGCGGTTTTATCCCTTACCCATGCTCCTATCCGGTACTTTCCATCCTCCTGGCTTTTTACGGGTTTAATACTCTTAATAAGGGTTTGTCGGCCCCGTTTTATTTCCATCTTTATTTCTTGGCCTTTGCACCCACCCAGAAGCTGTATTACATGATCCGAATCCCTTATCTTGGTATTGTTAATACCTATTATCGAATCCCCTATCATTATTCCCGCCTCCGTGGCCGGATTATAGGTCTTACCATCTATGGCGGTAAAATCGGCCAGGGCTACCACCAAGACACCCTGGGTATAAAGCTTTACCCCTATTGAATGGCCGCCGGGCACAACTTTCACCGGCGAAATAACCGATACCGTCATTCTTTTTATAGGGATTAAACCAAACAGCCTGAATTCAATCGTAGTATTGCCTATCGCCGTTGTCTGTATCAATAGGGGATTTCCGCTGCTTATGCTGGTTCCCCTGGTGGTTACCTCCATACCGTTGAGCAGTAGTATGCCCTCACTCTCGCTGGTAGCAAGTATTCCGAAGGGTAGGTTTAAGTTTAGTTTTCTCTCTTCCCCTTCAACCACCATGTATTCCCCGGGCATAGATACTACCTTGTTTATCTCATACAATACGGCCGCCGATGCTATGGTAATTACCAGGATTACAGCCATGAGCGCTACCTTATGCCTGTCCCACAAGCTGTATCACGCTCCCTAAGCCCAAGAACCCTTCCTTTTCCACCTCCAAAAAAACTAAAACTCAATTTCTAATGTTAAGTTAACCCTTTGAAAAACTAATTATGCTACAAAAATATTGTGTATTGAGCAGTTTTTTTCAAAAAAAAAGCGCTACAATGCGCTATTTTTTTAAATCCTCTGCCATCTTAAGCATTTCTTCCGAATGCTTAATTGTAAGAGCTGTTACCTCCTTACCGCCCAGCAGCCTTGCCAGTTCCCTCACCCTGTCTTCCCTGTCAAGAACCTTAAGCCTTGTATAGGTATGACCATCCTTTTCTTCCTTGCTTATCAAATAATGGTTGTCCGCCATTGCGGCTATCTGCGGAAGGTGCGTCACACATACCACCTGGTGTTTTCCCGATACGTTGGCAAGCTGCTGTGCGACCACCTGGGCGGTTCTTCCGCTTATACCGGCGTCAATTTCATCGAATATAAGTGTGGGAATGCTGTCGGTATTAGCAAGACAGGTCTTTATTGCCAGCATTACCCTTGACATTTCTCCGCCAGAGGCTATCCTGCTTAAAGGTTTAAGAGGCTCTCCGAGGTTTGCGCTGAACATAAACTCAACCGTATCGGTACCCCTTTCGGTAAATCCAGCGGTCTTTTTAATGCATACTTCAAAGGCACCGTTAGTCATACCCAGTTTAGCTATTTCGGAAGTTGCGTTTTTAGCCAAAAAATCCGCCGCCTCTTTCCTTAACCCGGTTAGTACATCGCATTCTATTTCAAATCCTTTCTCAAGAACTGCAATCTCTTTCTTAAGGCTGTCCTTCTCCCTTTGGCTGTTTTTAAGTCTTTCAAGCTCCTGCGTTTTTTCAAGACAGTATTCCAGTATATCTTCTATGGTATGACCGTATTTACGCTTCAGACCGTTTATTAAGTGTAGCCGTTCTTCAATAAAGTTCAGTTGTTTTGAATCAAACTCAAAGCCGTCCAAATATTTCCTAATATCCCTTGTAATCTCCCGTAACATTATGCAGGAGGATTCCACGGCTTTATAAAAATCGCCTATTTCCCTGTCCATGTCTGTAAAGGGAGCAAGATTCTGACACACTTGCCCAAGACCGTCTACAAGACCTGCGCCCGAACCGTCTTCTCCACCGTAAAGCAACTGATAGGACTGTGCCATTGACTGGAATATATTTTCTGCATTGGCTAAGACATCCCTCCGCCGTATCAATTCGTCATCCTCGCCCTCTTTAAGCTCTGCCTTTTCTATCTCTCCAATCTGGTAGGAGTAAAGGTCTATATTTCTTTCTCTTTCCATCTCGCTAATCCTTATTTCCTCCAACACCTTCTTTAGTTTATGCAGTCTCCCGTACATGGATGCAACCTTTTGCCTCTGCTCAATCACCTCATTTCCTCCAAACTGGTCCAGTATTTCTATATGGTTCTGTACGTCCAGCAGCGATTGGTGCTGATGCTGGCCGTGTATATCTATCATTCGGCGACTCAGTTTCCGTATGCTTGAGAGAGGCACCGGCCTGCCGTTTATCCTGCTTATGCTTCTGCCGCTTTTTATCTCGCGACCCAGCACCAGCGTTTTATCCTGCTCCGGTTCTATGCCCATCTGCTGCAAAACTTCGTCAAGACCTTGTATTCCATCACACTTAAAAAGGGCTTCCACCACAGCCTTTTCGGCACCCGTACGTACTATGTCGGTGTCCGCCCTTTCACCCAGAACCATATTTACCGCATCTATAATAATGGATTTGCCCGCCCCGGTTTCCCCTGTCAGTACGTTAAGTCCGTTTTCCAGATTAAGGCGTATATTATCTATCAGTGCAAAATCGGAAATATCGAGCTCCAGTAGCATGCATCGTTGACCTCCATTTCTACACTATAAGTTTCTTCAGTTTCTCCATGGCTTCCACGGCGTTTTTTTCACTCCTGGTTAAAACAAAGATAGTATCATCCCCGGCTATTGTGCCTACAACCTCCGACCAGTCCAAAGCGTCAATCGCCGCAGCAGCACCCTGGGCCGCACCGGGGATTGTCTTCATTACCACCATGTTTGTAGCATAGTCCACCTTAAGTACAGAATCTATGAATACCTTAACATGCCTGTCCGCCAATTCGCTGTCATGGGCTTTTATGGTGGCATACTTGTACTTGCCTGTGTCGCTTAAGATTTTGATTAGGCGCAGTTCTTTGATGTCCCTTGACACCGTTGCCTGGGTTATGTTGAATCCACAGGTCTTTAACTCCTCCGCCAGTTCCTCCTGAGTTTCAATCTCCTTATTCTCGATGAGTTCCAAAATCTTGGCATGCCGGGCAATCTTCATTTGCCAACCTCCTTTAATTTCTTTCGTTCAGCTTTGTCCTAAGCACGTCATAAAAATTTTTATCCTTTAGCTTAATCATGTTAGCTGAAAACTCGGACTTACGCACTATGATTATATCTCCTTCGTTCAGCCTGTATCCCTGCTGTCCGTCAATAGTCAGCATAACGTCGTTTTTGTCTCCGACTACCTCCACCCTTACCTCTTCTTCCTGGGATATCACTATAGACCTTGAACTCATTGTATGGGGACTAATTGGAGTTATCACCATACCGTCTACATCGGGGCTTAAGATAGGTCCGCCCGCAGAAAGGGAATATGCGGTTGAGCCCGTGGGGCTGGAAATTATTATACCGTCCGCTGAATAGGTCTCTATGTAACTGTGGTTTATGTACGTCTTAAGTCTTATAATCCTGGAAAATGAACCCTTGGATATTACTATGTCATTTAAAGCCCGGAAATTGTCCGAAATCATGTTGTTTTTCACCACTACGGCTTCCAGCATGAGCCGCTCCTCAACCCTGTATTCGCCTCTTTTTATCTTTTCCAGACCCTCGTACATAGTGTCCTGTTCAAGCTCGGTCAGAAAACCCAGATGCCCAAGATTTATGCCCAATACCGGTGTCTGATGCCAAAGTACTTGTCTTGCAACCGAAAGCAGAGTCCCGTCCCCGCCCAGTACTATTATGAAATCGGAATTTTCATATATTTCAGAAGGCTTCTGTGCCAAATCCGGCCTATCAACTTCGCTGGCGGTTATTTCGTTAAGCAGAACCTTAGAACCCTTCTCCTCCAACCATTTTATAAGCCCCTGGGCAACGTCCAGGCTGCTGGCCTTCTGAAGGTTTGGGATAATGCCGATTGTATCGAACCCAATGACCCTTTCCTTCATTTTACTCAAAACTCCTTCCTTACAAGTAATTATTCTACAAATATTCTTGATTTCCTCCATATTCAGGAAAAAATACAGTGGGATTCTTCAATAACTCCCTCTATCATCCTATTTATATCTTCCCCGCAGCATCCAGGGCATTTTTGTCCCGAAGCGTATATGAGATATTCAATGTTCCCGCCGGCACCGGTTATGGGTGAATGGGTTATTCCCCTAACCTGGTAACCCATACTTATTATAAAGTCATATATTTTGCGTACCACTTCCCCGTGTACCAAAGGGTCCCGGACTACACCTTTTTTGCCTACCTTTTCCCGGCCTGCCTCGAACTGCGGTTTAATAAGGGCTATAATAGTACCCTCCGGCTTAAGCAGCGACCTTGCCACCGGAAGCACGAGGTTAAGCGAAATAAAGGCCACGTCGATCACCGCAATATCGCAGGCCTCGCCTATATCTTCGGGCTTAACATATCTTATGTTGGTGCGCTCCATCACTACAACCCTCGGGTCCTGGCGAAGTTTCCAGTCCAGCTGGCCATACCCTACGTCTATGGAATAAACTTTTTTGGCTCCTCTTTTTAAAAGGCAGTCGGTAAAACCGCCGGTAGAAGAACCAATATCTATGGCCTTGCTGCCCGATACGACTATATTAAAGAAGTCCAACGCCCTCTCTAGCTTAATGCCCCCCCTGCTAACGTAGGGTATGGGGTCCTTGGCCACAGAAAGGTCCGCATCCTCGCAGACCTTGGTCCCGGCTTTGTCCACAATCTTTCCGTTAGCCTTTACAAGGCCTGCCATTATCAACGCCTTAGCCCTTTCTCTGCTTTGAAACAGCCCTCTGTCTACCAGGAGTGTATCCAACCTTTTCTTTTTTGATGCCACTTGTTCGTCCTCCCTCTGCCAGTTCCAGCAGACTGTAATAGATTCCCTCATCGTCCAGACCGTATGCCCTGTACAGGCTTTCCGCATCCCCGTACGTTACAAATTCATCGGGCAATCCAAGTAGTTTTATCTTAATATCCATAGTATTAAACCCCATTGAGTTTATGTACTCCAGCAGGTAGCTGCCGTAACCGCCGCGGATAACATTGTCCTCCAGCACCGCTATCCTGTCACAATCCTTTAAAATATCCGCCAGCATGCCCGTATCGACGGGCTTAACAAACCGTGCGTTAACTACACCTGCCTTTATACCTCTTTTCCCAAGTTGGTCAGCCACCCTGCATGCCCTTGACAGCATGTTTCCAACAGCTATAATAAATAAATCTTTACCCTTTTGCACTATCTCCGATTTACCCTTTTCCAAAGGCCCCGGTGTGTAGCCCCTTACCGGCTGGCCTTCCCCCCTTGGATACCTGATGGCCACCGGCCCTTCGGAGTTTAACGCGTATTTTAGCATATCTTTTATTTCGGCACAGCAGCAGGGAGCAAGTACCTGCATATTCGGAATATGGCTAAGGTAAGACAAATCAAAAGCCCCATGATGGGTGGGCCCGTCCTGCCCTACTATTCCGGCCCGGTCCACCGCAAACACCACCGGAAGGTTTTGTAGACAGACGTCGTGTATAATCTGGTCGTAGGCCCTCTGTAAAAAGGTAGAGTACACCGCAAACACCGGTCTGAAACCGCTCCTCGCCAGCCCTGCAGCATAGGTGACGGCATGCTGCTCGGCTATGGCCACATCAAAGAACCTGTCCGGATAGGCCTTTGCAAACCCGGAGAGCCCTGTTCCGGCCGCCATGGCCGCTGTAAGAGCTACAAGTTTCGGGTCCTCCCCGGCCAGTTCAAGCATCGCCTTGCCAAAGGCTGAGGAATAACTCTGGCCGCTTCCGTTTACTATTATTTCGCCGGTCTCTTTATTAAAACACCCCACACCGTGGAATGTATCAGGGTTGTCCAGAGCCGGACGATAACCCTTCCCCTTTTTGGTTACAACGTGTATGAGTACAGGTCCTTTAAGTTTTTTCGTCCTTTTTAGCACGTCCTTAAGAACCGGCAGGTCATGCCCGTCGATGGGTCCTAGATATGTAAACCCAAGTTCCTCAAACAGCATGCTGGGAACCAAAAAATATTTTATACTGTCCTTTGCCTTTCCTGCGACCTTTGCCATACTGCTCCCAACCGCAGGTATTCGTTTAATAATGCCCTCTATGTCTTCCTTTACCCTAGAATATCTCGGATGGGTCCTTACCCTGCTTAGGTACTTTGAAAGGCTGCCCACATTCTTCGCAATGGACATTTCGTTTTCATTAAGCACCACGGTAATATCCTTTTCGAGATGCCCGGCATGGTTCAGTGCCTCAAAAGCCATACCCCCGGTCATGGCACCGTCGCCTATAACTGCGACCACCGAATAGTCTTCGCCTTCAAGGTCCCTGGCCGCGGCAATACCCAGAGCTGCCGAAATGGATGTGCTACTGTGCCCCGCCCCAAACACGTCATGGGGACTTTCATCAATTCTTGGAAAGCCAGATATGCCTCCAAACTGTCTTAAAGTGCCAAAGTTTCCGTACCTACCTGTCAGTAATTTATGGACATAGGCCTGATGCCCCACATCCCAAATAATCCTGTCCCGGGGGCTTTCATAGACGCTGTGAAGTGCAATGGTCAGCTCTACCACACCCAGATTGGACGCCAGATGCCCTCCGGTCCTTGATACCGTATCCACAAGTACATGACGAACCTCCCTGGCGAGGACTCTTTGCTGCATATCGCTTAAGCCCTTAAGGTCCTCCGGTCCATTCAGGTTCTCCAGCATTTCATACAATTTTGGTTCACCGCTTTCTTCCCTCATTTTTGTCATCATTCAACACCCCTATCCTTGTCCTTCGACGGAAAAGGTATAAAAACCTACCCGCCTTATATGTAATATCACTTGCCCTGTTTATGGCAATGTTCTTTCCTATTGCCTTACCTCCCACCGTAACCGCCGCAATAAAACTACTGAGCAGTATCCCTAAGGAGGCTCCCTTTATATTTGGGTAGATGACCACAAACCGCGCCACAATAACCGCTCCCGCCGCTCCGCTTACTATTCCGCAGATATCGCCTATAACATCGTTACAAAAATTGGATACGGCACCGGCGTTTTTATGTAGAACTACCGCTTCTCTGGCACCCGGTATCTTCTGGGCGGCCATTCCGTTTAACGGTTTGGCATCGGAGGCGGTCACGGATATGCCTATTATATCAAAAACAATTCCTATAATAATAATTGCAACAAGCAAAAAATAGGCAACCATTAGCGGCAGGTTTCTAACAACCATCTCGGACAAGAAACTAAAGGACAGCGCAAGCAAAAAAGTCCACACGGTAATAAAGACTACCCAACGGCCTCTCCTACTTTTCCCGTTTCGTTCCTTTGAACCCAACATCTATTCCTCCGGTTTTATAATTTTATTATTATATATAACGCATTTAAAACTTTACATTTCCTAGTGTATCATCCTCAGCGTTTCTGTCATCCTGAGCGGTAGCGAAGGACCTTGCGTAAGCGAAGAATCTTTCAGAGGGCAAAATAAAGACCCTTCAGTCGTTCCTCCTTCAGGATAACACATCTTATGTAACTTTATTAATGCATTGTATATAGTATTAATACATACACTAAAATTATAGCATTAATTGACTTGGGAATGAATAATAAAAAGCTGATAGTATGCACTATCAGCGAGGTTTTTGGGTGGCAGCACAGTGAGTAAATTTTGCGGCTTAGGTCCAGCAGGATTTCCCAGACCGGTACAAACCCGTCGCCGGGTTTGTGGTTTCCCTTTAAACCAATCTCTGTCGTGTTGCCAGCGACAGAGCTGGATTGCCACTTAGTCCGCACTCTAATCCTCAATATGCTTCTTTTTCGAACAGTCTAGGAGTTTTCCCCGACATCAGTTTCGCTTCTTAGCCTCTATTGCAAAATGGGTTTCGAAAGCATTAGCATCCTCCGAAGGGCCCTTCGGACTAGCCTGACAATCATCTGCCCATTTCACTCAAGGCAGGCTACGCTGCAGGTTTTAACTGCAGGTTACTCCCAAGCCTATTTTTGGTTTTGGGTCTCCGCAGAGGGAGGGTCAACGCCTGCATGCCATTGCAGATCGCCCCGGCCTCTTTACTCCCTGAAAAGGCCCCCGACTGGGCGTCGAAAGCCAATCCAAAGAACTTCATCGATGTGCCCTTTGACGGATTTTTAGCCCCGCCTTCAGAAACGAAACATCTGACTAGAATACTGCACCACCTACTGTATGCCTATTATAACATGGGAATAACCGGTCTTCAAACACCGTTAAACCATAATATTAGCTATAATAATTCCTATAATACCGCCAATAATAACTTCTATCGGCGTATGGCCTATTAGCTCTCTCAATCTTTCCTCCTCGAGCACTTTGTGCTCGATTACGTCTTTTATTATTATGTTAAGAATCTCCGCCTGTTTTCCTGCAGCCCTCCGCACTCCGGCTGCATCGTACATTACCACAAAGGCATAGGATATGGCTATCGCAAAAAGCGGTGAATCCCAGCCCTGCATCCTCCCTACGCTTGTCGACAAAGCCATTACAAAAGCGGAATGGGAACTTGGCATGCCTCCGGAGCCGACAAAACGCCTAAGGTCAACTCTTTTGTTAAGCCGTATTTCAAAAATAACCTTGCCCACCTGTGCCACGGTCCAGGCCACCAGCGCGATTATCAGAACCCTGTTTTCCAGCACCCGAGAAAAAAAACTCAAACGTTCTCCTCCTTATCCTAGAACTCTCTGTCCACAAGGTAATCGGTCAGCCAGACCAGAAAACCGGCACTGTCGCCAAACCCGACTAGGTTTTCCTTTGCCCGAACCGCCAGCCTGTGTACCGCCGCTTTGGCTTCCTTCAGTCCGAGCAGCGAAACATATGTGGATTTTTTGCCGGAATAATCGCTACCGACGCTTTTTCCCATTACCTCCCGATCACCTATTACATCCAGTATGTCATCCCTTATCTGAAATGCAATCCCAAGGCTTTGGCCAAAGTCCCGTATGCTCTGCAGCTTCTGCCCGCTGCACCCGGCGGTCAGGGCACCTGCCACAAGGGCACCGTTTATCAGTGCTCCGGTTTTTTTGCTGTGCATCTCCTTCAAATCATCTAGTTGTATCTTTTTTCCCTCGTATTCAAGGTCCAGCACCTGTCCCCCAATCATTCCGGATACTCCGGCAGCCTCCGCTATTGTTCGCACCGCATCAAGTCTACCCCCGTCAAGGGGTCTTAGACCTAACATAAGCTCAAACGCAGAATTTAACAGGCCGTCTCCGGCAAGGATCGCGTTTCCCTCACCAAAGACCCTGTGATTTGTGGGCTTGCCCCTCCTCAAATCGTCGTTGTCCATGGCTGGCAAGTCGTCATGTATAAGGGAATAGGTATGTATCATTTCCACCGCGCACGCCAGCGGCATAGCTGAAATAGGGTCTCCTTCGCACAATTCGCAACCAGACAACAAAAGAATCGGTCTTAACCTTTTCCCTCCGGCAAACAAGCTGTATTCCATTGCGCTGTGCAGTATTTCAGGCACTCCATCTATACTATCCAGGTAATCCTTTAGGAAACCGTCCACCTGCAACCTTTTTTCGTCCAAATGCTTTTTAAAATCCAAGGTCCCGATCCCCTTTCATCTTAAGGTCGGTTTTTTCCACCGCACCGTCCTGGTCCTCCATTATTATCCTAACCCTTCCCTCTACCTTTTCAAGCTTTTTGGTTAGATATCGGTAAAGCCTTATACCCTCTTCAAAGACCTCCAATGACTTGTCAAGGGCCAGCTCCCCATCCTCCAGCAAGGCCACTATTTCCTCCATCCTGTCCATTGCCTCTTCAAAACTAAGTTCCCTTTCCATACAAAACCCTACCCCCTTTTAGCCTCTATCACCTTAACATTAATGATTCCATCCTTAAGAAGCACATCCAACCGGTTGTCCTTTCCGGCCTGTACCACCGATTTTACCGTCTTTCCGGTTTGCGGGTCCCGCACCACTGCGTACCCCCGCTCCAGCACCGCCATGGGGCTCAGTCCGTTTAACATAGCCGTCCTTTTATCGAGGGTTTGCCTTAGGTTTTGCATATACCTCCCCATGGCCCTTATCAGCCTTTCCTGGCCCTCATCGGCCTGCTGCCCCATCTGTATCACCCTGTCAACGGGCTGTCTGAAACCGTAACTGTCCCTTATTCGATCCAGTTTCAGCCTTTCAAACTTTATTCGTTTTTCAACCGCCGTCTTTATCCTGACTCTGGTCTCTGTAAGCCTTGTGTTTACCTGCCTTAGTTCCGGTACCACCAGCTCTCCCGCTGCTGTAGGCGTGGGTGCTCTGAGGTCCGCCACGAAATCCGCAATGGTAAAATCCGTCTGGTGTCCCACAGACGAAACAACGGGTATTATCGATTCGAATATGGCCCGGGCCACCCTTTCGTCGTTAAAGGCCCACAGTTCCTCAATGGAACCTCCGCCCCTACCTATAATAATAACGTCCACCGGCTCGGTTTCATTGAAATACTGTATTCCACGGCAAATCTGTTCCGGGGCTCTGTCCCCCTGTACCAGGGAATTGTAAACCAGTATTTCCGCCTTTCCCCAGCGCCGGTTTATCGTGGTAATTATATCCCTTACCGCCGCCCCTTCAGCGGAAGTAACAACCCCTATCCTTTTCGGTATAAGGGGCAGTTTTTTCTTATTGGCCTCATCAAAATACCCTTTAAGTTCCAGAGACTTCTTTAATCTTTCAAAGGCCTCATACAGCTCTCCCAAACCGTCCTGGGACATATCCCTCACATACAGCTGGTACTGTCCGTCCCTTTCGTAGACTGAAATCCCACCCCTTGCCAGCACCTTCATCCCCTCCGCCGGCATAAAGGAAAGCCTCTTCACCGCCTCCCGGAACATAATACAGCGCAGACGGCTGCTGCTATCTTTAAGGGAGAAGTAAAGATGCCCCGAACTGTGAAGCTTACAGTTGGAGACCTCTCCCTTAACCGAAATACCCGACAAAATTGGGTCGGTACTCAAGGCTTTTTTGATATAACCATTGACCTCGCTCACCGATAATGCCCTTATCTCCATACAATAATCACCCTTTTTTTCCTTTACATTGCATTCTTTTGCTTTTCAAGGGCTATTAGGGCTGCGCCCACTGCATTATCACTACAGTACCGAGCCTTTGGGAAATACAGATTGTATTTCAAGCTTTTCTCCAGGTATTCTCTTATGTATTTGTTGGAGGACACCCCACCCACCATAAGCACATCCTGTAGCCCTTTCTTCTCACAAGCTGCGTCTATTATCCTTCCAAGCCCCCGGGCGATGCTAAGGAACACTCCCAGGGCAATCCCGGCCCTATCCTTCCCCGACTCCAGCAGCCGTTTTGCGCCGGTCTCCGGCCCGGAAAAGCTTACAGTTGCTCTTTTAGTATAACATTTTATTTCTATAGGCAAGACTCCGTCCCCGGTACCTTCAGCCAGTTTTTCAAGATGCGGTCCGCAGGGAAAGGGAAGACCCATCGCCACGCCAACCCGGTCTACAAACTGCCCGGCACTTATATCCGTTGTACCGCCTACTATTCGGGTATCAAAATCTGTTCCTTCTTTTACGGTATCCAAAAGTTCCGTTGTACCCCCTGAAAGATGAACGGTAAGAAATCGTTCGGACCAGGGTCCCCCCGCCGACCACAGACCAGCCATCAGGTGGTTCTCCTGATGGGTCGTCTCGAAAAAGGGTATCCCCGCTACCGTAGCGGCTACCCGAGCAGCGTTCTCCCCTACTGTAAATACCGGCATATAGGAACCCTCTACCGGCCTTGGTTTAACCGATGCCGCTGCCGCAGCGACTTTCATACCGTCCAAAAACCCGGCCTGGCTGCGGCTTAAGTCCCCCAGGTTCCTTATATGCTGAAATACTCCCTCCGACTGACGAAGACCCCTTTCGCCCTGTTTTACCTCAAGAACCCTACGGTGGTCCAAAACCAGCCTTCCAGCCGAATCCACTACCGCCACCGAAGTGGTATAGCAACTTGTATCAAATCCTATGTAAACATCCATACCCTCACCTACTGCAGATCGTGTTCCCGCACAAGGTTCCCTAAAATACCGTTAACAAATACACCAGACTCCGAATCGCTGAATTTTTTGGCCAGGTCTACTGCTTCGTTTATAGATACCTTGATGGGTATATCGTCCCTGTACATTATTTCGTATAGGGCATTCCTAAGAACCGCAAGGTCAACCCCAGGAAGCCTTTCCAGAGTCCAGTTCTTAAGTTTCCCTGAAATAAGTATGTCTATATCGCGTAGGTTCTTAACCGTTCCCTCTATATTCTCCCTGAAGAACCTCATATCCTCTTCCTGCATAGGATAGTCCTCCAAAAAATCCTCCATCAGACCGACATGGTCTTCTTTACGCACCTCCATCTGGAAAAGAAACTGAACCGCCAGTTCCCTGGCCCTTTTTCTGCTCATCCGCCAAACCTCCCGTCTCTGGTGCTTCATATGGACTGCAAATATATAACGTACTTAAGACTTTATATTCTCTAATGTGTCATCCTGAGCGATAGCGAAGGATCTTGCGATAGCTAAATGTCTATCTCTAAGTAAGATTCTTCGGGCTTCGCCCTCTTAAGCGACAGAGTCGGATTCTTCAGGCTTCGCTTCTTAAGAATGACAGGTAAAGAAATGTAATACTATTAACGCATTGTATATATTATAACCATCAAGCCGGTAAACCTTGCTGCTTTGATATCCCGGTATCATTCAGAAAACAGTTTGTCCACCGGTTTTACATTAAAGAACAAACCTCCCGAAAAGGAGGTTATATATACCGCTATCTTTATTTTTCCTCGTCCTCTTCATCCTTTACCTTATCCATGGTCACTCCCTGGACGTGAATATTCACCTCCACTACGTTTAGACCCGTCATGGTCTCCACCGCTTTTTTGACTTTCTCCTGAATTTCCCAGGCCACATCGGGTATCTTAACACCGTATTCCATAACCACGTGCAGGTCAATGTTTACTTCATTCTCACCTATGGTTACCTTTACGCCCTTGGACTGGTTCTTCCTACCCAGAAGCTCGGCAATTCCTCCGGCTATACCACCGCTCATTCCGGCGACCCCTTTAATCTCGGTTGCCGCCAGGCCCGATATGACAGAAACAACGTCATCGGAAATCTTGACGGTGCCAAATTCTTCGGAATCCTTTTTGATATTATCCGACAAGTTTTCACCTCCAAAAAGGTTAATAACAACGTATTTAATTATACCAAATGCATTAGTCCTTTACAAATAATTCTATTGTTTTTCCATTATCTTAATATTGTTTATATCAACTTCTGCTTCCCGGGAGACTATGTCCTTAATCTGGGCTACCTGGGCCTCGGTAAGTTTCTCGGAATTCACAATAATATTAACCGAATCCTC
>JAQUCT010000023.1:0-7330 GCA_028686075.1 Bacillota bacterium | reverse complement strand
GTGAGCCGCTCCACCACTTCGGGGTTTTTGGCACCTTCCGCAACCACTATTACCCCCTTCACCTCCGGCATTACCTCTTTAACTATAAGTGGTTGGTCCGCAGTAATACTGCCGCTGTTAGAGGCCACCCTTTTATCCGTGCTGCTCTGCGTCACCGACCTTGTTCCTCCGCCACTATCCCTTTCATTGGTTTCGCTGCCGGATTCCACAGTATTAAACGCTGGTACAACCTCCTTACCCGAACTTAGGGTTACCATTGCCGACACCTCACCAACACCGGAGATTTGACACAGTATTCCACTTAACTTACCCTCCAGCTGTTCCTCATAAGTGGCTGCGGAAATTGATTGTCTATTTAATTGTATGTCTGTTCCCTCAATACTATTTCTATTCTCCCTCTCCTTACTAAAAAAAGTACTGGTTGAGATAACTATAATGGCGGCGACCATCGCTACAATCAAAAGGTTCTGGACCATCCTTTTTATTCCCATATTTCTAAGCCTTTCCTTAATTAAACCAAAGTCCATAAGGCCTAACCCCCTTATCTATATATAACGTGCTTAAGACTTTACACAACCGTCATCCTGAGCAATACTATCATCCTGGGACATAGCTAAATGTCTATCTCCAAGTAAGATGCTTCGGGCTTTGCCCTCTTAAGCGACAGAGTCGGATTCTTCGGGTCTCGTTTCTTCGGAATGACATATAAAGGAATGTAATATTATTAATACGTTGTATATATACTACTTAAGGTATCACTATGTCTACACTATCCTGAGGCACGTTGTATGTTCTGGCAAGGGTTTCCGTAATCTCCGTGTACTTACTCGCGTCCTTTTTTTCCGTCTCATTGTCGTCGGTATCTACATCCACCACAACCTTTTCTACCCTTTCAATTCCTTCGGAGGGCTTGGTATCCAGCTGCCTCTGTATCATCACCCTTATGCCGGTTATGCTTCCGAAGTATTGGTTATCGTACTGCTCGTCTATTTCAACCTCTACCAGAACCGTCCCCGCCACACCGCTGTTTTCTATATCCTTTTTTATCTGCTCCTCCAGGTTGCTCTTGTAAAGTTTAACGATACCATCCCGGTTGCCCTGTTCCAGTTTATCTATTTTAAGGCTTACATCCCTAAGCTGTATGGACCTAGATACTTCAAAGACGCTTTGGCCTAAGTCGAAGTCTCCCGCCATAATAGTTACAAAGGGGCTTATTATAACAAACATCACCATGAGTCCTATAACAAGGCCTATATATTTTCTTGTACTGCCCCCCGGCATCATTATCTCCACGATGGTTACAAATATCATGGTTATTACAATATTTACAACCCAGTCCCTTAAAAAAGCCATGCCTTACACCTACCTCATCATGAGGGCAGCGTTTCCCGCCCCTATTATAATGGTAACCGATATAAAAAACATAAGGGCCACCGAAGCCACCGTGGCAAACAGAAGTAAGAGGCTGCCTGCCATCTCATTAAGGCACCGAACCAGCTGCCCTTCGGCCACCGGTTCTATTACTGCGGCACAAACCTTGTATATCACTACGAGAGAAATTATTTTAAGCACCGGGAAAGCGATTATCGTAAAAAGGGCGATAAGCCCGAAGGCACCGACGGCGTTCTTTATAAGCAGGGAGCAACCCACTATGGTATCCACCGCATCGGAGAAAAAGCCGCCCACTATGGGAACAAAATTGTCCGCCGCAAACTTGGCGGTCCTTATGGACACGCCGTCCACAGTGGCGGCGGTCACCCCCTGGATGGTCATAATGCCTATAAACACCGTAAGAACAAGGCCTATTAAAACAACACACCCCTGTTTAAGAAGGGACGCCAGCCGCGACAGGTGGAACTTGTCAGAGATATTGTTAACTATGGCAAGGATGGCGGAAAAAAATATAACCGGCAGCAGGAAGTCCTTGAACACCGTACTGAAAAAACCGATTGAAACGGCTAAAACGGGCTGTAAAAGTGCCATAGAGGTTATGCCGCCCATAACCGCTAAAAGTGCCAGAAGAGTTGGCAAAAACACCTGCATAAAAACAACCATGCTATCGATGGTGGATGACCCTATCTTAAGGGCCGCCCAAAAACTCTGTACCGCAATGGCGGTAAGCACCAGCATACAGGTTATACGTGCCAGCTCGCTCACGGTGCCGTTGCCAAAAGAATCCTGGATATTACAAAGTATCGCATATACAATTGAAAGCACCACCAGCTTCGCCAGAAGGTTAATATTAGCCAGCACCTGGGCAAAGAGGTACCTGCCCATGCCCGATAGTACCTCCGCAGGGGAAAGGCCCACATCACCCCTTACAAGCCCCTTTACAAGGTCCACTGCGTTTATTGCCGGCATATACCCTTGCACTTCCCGGTTCAGGCTGTCTAGCACACCCTGCACGTCACCAAGGTTAAGGTTTTCTACCTGCTCCTCAATAAGCCCACCCATGGGACTTTCGTTTTCCGTAGCAGCCCCCGCGCAAACTGAGGGAAGTACCACAAATGCAGCGGTAAGCAGCAGCGATACTGTACTCTTAATCAACACGATTACCTCCCTCAAGGGATTATCTGGATTATGAGTTCCATAAGAGCCATCAGGATTGGCACCGCCAGCACAAGTATAATAACCTTTCCCGCAAGCTCTATTTTGGATGCTATTGAATTTTCTCCGGCATCCTTACACACCTGTGCGCCAAACTCGGCTATGTATGCGATGCCTACTATCCTGAAAATAGTGGATATATACGCCATGTCAATATTTATCCTGCCGACGAAGCCTTGTAGTTCCTCAAGCACCGATGCAAGCTTTATTATAACTGTTAGAAATATCAACAAACCCGTTACGACACTTATCTGTAGTGCAATCTCGGGTCTGTGCTGCCTGATAAGTACTGCCAGAACCACTGCTATAATGCTTATCGCAACGATCTGGATAATTTCCACCTTTAATCCCATCCTTTAGTAGAGATGAAACATTGTCCTTACGTTTTCAAACAATTCGCTTATCATCTGTATAACCATCATAAGCACCACCACCAACCCGCCTAGGGCTGCCATAAGGGCCAGTTCTTCCCTACCGGTACTCTTAAGTACCATATACAAAGCCGCCACCAGAATACCGATGGCCCCTATCTTGAATATAATATTGACATCCATACCCACTCTCTCCTCTCAGACTAGAAGTGTTACAAGTGCGGCCCCCAATAAAAACCCCAGGTTTTTGCAAAGTTTTTCGTTTTTGTTACGCTTATCCTCCGCCTTTCTAAGCTGTGTTTCCAGCTGATACTTCACCAACCGGAAGGACTTTTCCTGATTCTCTTTGTCGGTGGAACCTAAATTTTGTCCAAAACTCCGTACTATGTCTATATCTTCCCTGTCGAGGCACAAAAGGTCCCGGGTCCCGTCAATCGCCATATTCCATGCCTCGCCGGCTGTATGGCCGACCCTTTGTTCAAGGATATGTCCGAACAAGCCAAACAATCGGTCCACCGGTCTGTCCAGCCTGGAGGCGATTTGTAATACCGCCTGGGGCAGTGGCGTTGATGTAAACAGTATCTCGCTTTCCAATACCTGAAGGGCCTGCTGGAAAACTCTTAGTTCCCTGACCCTCCTCGTATAACCTATAGCCAAAAGGTACCCGCCCGAGGTTGAACATGCCATTATTATCAAACACCCAAACAGTTTAATAATCATCCTAAGAACCTCCGAAACCTTTTTCATTTTGCTTTTTTTCCACGTCAATAACCTGCTCCACCGTTCCGGGGCCCCTTCGCCTGCTTAACACCACTACCCTCTCGAAAACGCCGGTACGCAGGAGTTCTCCTATTACAGGTTTACGAAGTACATCCTCCGTGTTCCAGCCATGAACGGTAGTAATAATATTCACACCGGCATTTAACGCCTCCTCGACAGCGGCAAGGTCTTCGACCCGGCCAAGCTCGTCGGTGGCGATAACCGCCGGAGACATCGCCCTTATAAGCATCATGATACCCTGGGCCTTGGGACACGCATCCAGCACATCGGTTCTTATCCCGATTCTGTTCTGAGGTATACCCCTGTAACACCCCGCCAGTTCCGAACGCTCGTCCACCACGCCCACCTTTAGGCCAAAAAAGCCCAGGGCCGGTACCCCGTCACTTAACTGTCTTATAATATCCCGCAAAAGGGTGGTCTTACCACACTGGGGCGGAGATATTATAAGGGTGTTGTACACGCTCTCCTTGCCCCTTACAAGGCGAGGCATAAGGCCACTTCCGCAGCCTATAACCTGCCTGGAAACTCTTATATTAAGCCCGGATATATCCTTTATGGTTTTAACGCTTCCCCCTTCGGTTACAACCTTGCCCACCACCCCTACCCTGTGGCCACCTCTTATGGTTATATATCCTTCCTTCAGTTCGTCCACTATCGAATAAATCGAACAATCGCACATAAGCTGCAGTGCCTTTTCGGTATCCTCCCGGGTAACCGCATAGGCCTTATGTCTATCCCGGGTAAGAGAGCCGTTCTGGGTAATAAAGGCACTTTGGTTTTTGCCGTATACGATAAAGGGTGCCCCGGCCTTAAGGCGGAACTCCTCAATACCGTCCATATCCTCCGGGGAAAGCCCCCCTATCATTTTCCTTATATTCACCGGTACCGCGTCAAATATGGCTCTGTACCTTTCCTTGCCCTTAACTTCTCTTATACCCCTGTCTTCCAAAACGGGCCTTTCTTTTTCATAGGTATACATTACCGACCTGTCCCCCTTCTTATATAATTAATATTTGTATGTCCCCTACATTATGTCTAAATTTTGTCCGGCAGCACTCTATTCCCACCCCTTCCCCTAAGCTAAAGCCAAGCTGGGACAAGCCATAACCCAAATTATGTTAGTTCATAAAAAGGCATAAAAAAAGAACGGTGCTTTTTTGCACCGTTCTTTTTTTGTTTTAGTTTAGCTATCCTCTTCCTCTTCGTCATCTTCGTCATCTTCGTCATCGACCACTTCCTCATAATCGAGGTATATAGGCTCATGGCAATTGGGACAGATTATGTCGGCGTCTTCGTCCTCTAATACTTCCTCTTCCACAAATACAGTATGTTCACAGTGGGGGCATTCCACTTCGATGAATTCCTCATCTTCGATATAGTCGTCATAGTCGTCATCGTAGAGGTCATCGAATACCTCGTCCTCGACATCGGCAAGGTCTTCATCTATGCATTCCACGTATTCATCGAGTTCATCATGGACTTCGGCCAATTCATTCACGGCGTCTGCAAATTCTTCAAGAACGTCTACAATCTGAATAAGCAGTTTCCCTTCCTTGGTATCCTCGCTAATCTGCAGTCCGTCGGCAAGACCCCTTAAATATGAGACTCTTTCGTACAAGTATTTCATTTTTCCAACCTCCCTCTTTATTATTGGCTATTCCTATTATTACCCTAAACCCTTGACATATACTCACCGGTACGAGTGTCTATCCGTATTACTTCACCATTTTCCACAAACAACGGCACCTGGATTAGAGCCCCTGTTTCCACCTTCGCCGGTTTGAATGTATTCTGAGCGGTATCCCCCTTAAACCCAGGCTCGGTCTCAATCACCTGCAACGTCACAAAGTTGGGCGGTTCAACCGAGAAGGCTTCCCCCTTGAAGAATCTGACCGTTGCCATATCGTTGGGCCTTATGTACATTATGGCGTCCTCAACCTTTTCTTTAGTAAGGGGTATCTGCTCATAGGTCCCGGTGTCCATGAAATAATACAGGTCCCCGTCGTCGTATAGGTACTGCATCTCTCTGGTTTCAATGTGGGCCTTCGGGAACTTATCCGACGGGTTGAATGCCCTTTCCTGGGTAGCCCCGGTGATTATGTTCCTGTACTTTGTCCTTACAAAGGCAGCACCCTTACCCGGCTTTACATGTTGAAAGTCAAGCACCTGGTACACCTGCCCGTCCATCTCGAAGGTTATTCCCTTTTTAAAATCTCCTGCAGAAATCATTGCCATCCCTCCTGGTAAGCGTATTATTTGCCCGATGACTAACCGCCACTATGCCTCCCGCTTCTTTAAAGGGTATATAAGTGGCGCTAAGCCCCTGGATAATGACCTCTAACCTTCAGAGGTTATTAAACCTCCCTCTGAAGCTAAGAGCTCTATTTATAGAACAGTCAGCTCTTTGCCCATTTTGTTTAGATTTTCCACTCCGTCTTCCCTGACTATTACCAAGTCCTCTATGCGTACTCCTCCAAAATCCTCTATGTAAACTCCCGGCTCCACCGTCACAGCCATCCCGGGCCGAAGGACTATATCCCCCTTTGGGCTAAGTGTCGGTGCTTCGTGTATCTTAAGGCCCACGCCGTGACCCAGCCCGTGGCCGAAATACCTGCCGTACCCGGCCTCTTTTATTATGTTTCTTGCCACTGCATCGGCATCGCGTCCTGTTATTCCGGCCTTTATACTTTCTTGGGCCGTAAGCTGAGCGGTTAATACCGTATCATATACTTCCTTATGTCTTGATGAGCATTTGCCCACCACAAAGGTCCTGGTCATATCCGAGCAGTAGCCTTCGTATTTACCGCCAAAGTCTATCGTTACAAAGTCACCGTATTCTATTTTTTTGTCGCTAGCTGTTCCGTGGGGCATCGCTGAACGCTTGCCCGACGCAACTATAAACTCAAAAGCGGGACCCGAGCACCCGGCCTGTATCATATAAGTTTCAAGGGCGGTTGAAATCTCTCTTTCGGTGACCCCCGGCCTAATCATTTGCATCACGTGCCCTAAGGCCTCTTCAGATATTTGGGATGCAGTCCTTAAAAGGCATATTTCAGCCTCGTCCTTTACCATCCTTAAAAGGTTTAGCCCTTCATCCAACGGAATCGGCACTGCGTCATCAAGCCGTTCCTTCATGCGAAAGTACTGCCTATACGTAATAAAACCGTCCTCAAACCCCAATCTTTTTATCCCATGCTCTTTCAATAAACCACAGAGGGTTTCCCATACATCGTTTTGGTACTCTAAAACCCTAAACAGGCTGCACTGCCCCTTTGCCTGGCGGGTATACCTAAAATCGGTCAGTATAATGCTTTCCCCTCCGGTTATAAGCAGACTGCCTGCTGTACCGGTGAACCCGCTTAAGTATCTCCTGTTGGCGGGGCTTTGCACCAATATTCCGTCAAGTCCTTCCTGCCGTAATAGGTCCTTTGCCTTAGCAAGCCTTTTTTCCAATAACACTCCTCCTGTGTCGGTTTCCATTTTTTACTTATTACTTTTCCCTATCTATATTACCATATTATTTGTCCAATTAATAGCAAAATCAGTGCCTATTAAGCATGCTTTCGTATATT
>JAQUCT010000005.1:71543-74448 GCA_028686075.1 Bacillota bacterium | reverse complement strand
CTATAGATATGGGGCTTTCGCCCTCGAATGGCACCTTGCCGGTCACCATTTCGTACAGTACTATTCCCAGCGAGTACAGGTCGGATTTTTCGTCTATATATCCTCCTCTGGCCTGCTCCGGGGAAAAGTAGTGGACCGATCCTATTACACTTCCAGTATTTGTCACGGTGGAACTTGTCACCGCCCTGGCTATGCCGAAATCGGTAACCTTTGCGGTGCCGTCCTTTGTCACCAGAATATTGTGCGGCTTGATATCCCTGTGCACTATATGGTTATTATGCGCATGCACAAGGGCTTTACAGATTTGCTGGGCTATCTCCGCCGCATGGTGGGGGTTCATTCTTCCCCTTTCCCTGATAAACTGTTTGAGTGTCTTCCCCTCTATATATTCCATTACAATGTAATAAATATCATCGTCTACGCCAACGTCATATATGCTGACAATATTATGATGCGACAGGCTGGCCGCCGCCTGGGATTCCTGTCTGAATTTTTTTACAAAGTTCTCATCGCTGGTAAACTCAGGCCTTAGTATTTTCACTGCTACGTACCGGTTTAACAGGCTGCACCGGGCTTTATACACAAAGGACATGCCTCCGCTGCCTATTTTTTCTACTATCTCATACCTGTTTCCAAGAGTTTTTCCAATCATTCGTTCCACCCCACTTTCACCACGATTGCTGTTACATTGTCCTTTCCACCCTTTATATTCGCCTCTTCAACCAAAGTTTCGGATATGGACTGAGGGTCTTTTTCTTCACTGCAAATCCTAATTATCTCATCCAGGTCAAGCATATTGGTAAGGCCGTCGGTACACAGCAGCAAAGTGTCATCCTTCTGCAGCATCTCGGTATCAAGGTCCATTTCCACCGTCATGTCTACACCCAAAGCCCTTGTAATGACATTCTTCTGGGGATGATTGTCCCCCTCCTCCGGGGAAATGCTGCCATTTTTTATAAGCTGTGCCACAAGAGAGTGGTCTTCGGTAAGCTTACGGTACTCTCCGTCCCGCATAAGGTACATCCTGCTGTCGCCAATATGCCCTATATACAGCCTTCCTTCCTCAAGTAAAGCCATGGTAAGGGTGGTACCCATTCCCTCTAAATCCTGGTTGTCCAGGGAACGGTTGTATACTATGCTGTTGGCCTTATTCATGGCGTCCCTTATCATAAGCAGCCTGTCCTTTACGTATTCCGCTCCCTGGTAGCCGCTTTCTATAAAGGACCTTACGGTATCGACGGAGATTTTGCTCGCTATTTCTCCGCCGTTGTGCCCGCCCATACCGTCTGCCACAATATACAGGTGCGGGGCATTTAACCCGCTCGAGCAATAATAGCAGTCCTGGTTTATCATTCTGCTTAATCCTATATCGGTTGCAGCTCCGACCTTCATCAGCCCACCCCCTATTTCCGGAAGTTCTCTTCCTTTATGTATCCTGCCTTAAGCTGTCCACATGCTCCGGCTATATCTCTTCCCATCTCACGCCTTACAGTGACCGCGATTCCTCTTTGGATAAGCATAGCTTTAAATCCTCTTACACTGTTCCTGTCAGGCTGCCTGTACCCGGAACCCTCTATGGGGTTTACCGGTATCAGGTTTACATTGCACAGCATCCCTCTCAAAAGGCTCGCCAGCTTCTGTGCGTCCTCCGGCCGGTCATTTTGACCCTCCGCCAGCGCATATTCGAAGGTAATCCTTCTGCCGGTACGCCGTGCGTAATACCTGCAGCCCTCCAGCACCTCTTTTATTCTATATTTTTTTGCCACAGGCATCAAGCGGGCACGGGTCTCATCGTCCGCGGCGTGCAATGAAACCGAAAGGGTTATCTGGAGCCCCAGGTCAGCAAGCCTTATAATCTCCGGCACCAGACCGCAGGTGGAAAGCGTTATATGCCTTTGTCCGATATTTAGGCCCTCTTTATAGCCCAACATTCGAATAAAACCCGCTACGTTTACGTAGTTATCCAGCGGTTCCCCGCTTCCCATTATAACCACGTTGGAGACCCTGGTCCCGGTATCCATTTGCACCGTCAGCACCTGAGCCAGTATTTCGCCCCGTGTCAGGCTGCGTACCAGACCGCCCTTTGTGGAGGCACAAAAAGTACATCCCATGCGGCATCCCACCTGACTTGATACGCACACAGTGGTGCCGAACCGATAGAGAAGGCGCACACATTCAACAATGCTGCCGTCATGGTACCTTAAAAGGTACTTGGCGGTATCGTCAAGCTTTGATACCCGTTTTTTAACTATCTCGGGCATCCCTGTGACAAAGTCCTCCTCAAGACGCTCCCGCAGTTTATTGGGCAGGTTTTTCATCTCAGATATTTCGACCGTGCCTTTGTACAGCCAGTCCCAAACCTGCTTTCCCCTGTATGCTGGATACCCGTAATCGCTCGCCACTTCTTTGAGGCCCTGGATATCCATATCCAGCAAAACCCTTTGGCTCATCTTTTCACCTTCCATTAATTATACAACAAAATCCCTGTGTATAATATATCCATATTATAACACAACTAAAAGCCCCCTTTCACCAAATAAATCAAGGCGACGGGGGTTGTGATTTTTTCACAGTAACTGTTCTTTTGCTCGGGCTAACTTCAGTTCGTTATTATAATGTGATCGGGGTTAAAAATAGATGGTAATGCTTTAAAAACTATGGATTGGTTTTTGAGTATTTCATGTATTACTTTTTCTCAATGGTTTTTACTATCCATACTGAGCAACCACAGATAAATGCAACAATGATACTTGTTGATAACCAAACGAATTCCATACTGTCAGAAATATTAAGGACATTCTTTAATATGAATACTAAAATTACTGATGATAATCCTCCAAGAATAAAGGCTTTCAAAACCATTAATTTCTCCTCCTATTATTTGATTGTTACATATAATAATAAG
>JAQUCT010000005.1:40110-71443 GCA_028686075.1 Bacillota bacterium | reverse complement strand
CTACACGTGCGTCATAATTTTTTGATATTTTATAGCAAAATCAAAAGGGTTAAGTTGACCGGATTTTACCCATTTGCCGATTTTAGGCTCAAATTACTCCTGCCTGAAACCTTCGGGAATCACATAAACGCTTTACTATACTTCCTTTAACTTCGCATCACTTAATTCGTTCCATTTTACTTATAAAGAACCCGTCGGTGCCGTGTATGTTGGGAAAAAGCTGCAGGTATCCTTTCTTTGCGTCCTCTCCGGCAAGGCCTTTTGGTAGCAGCATTGAAAAGTCGCACAGCCTGTAATTGGGATTGTCCTTTAGGAAGCCCTCAACTACATCCTGATTTTCCTCCGGCATTATTGTACAGGTGCTGTATACTAGAAACCCTCCCGGCTTCAGGTAGCCGGCCGCATTCCTTAATATCTTTCCCTGCATCCCGGCAAGGGCCTTGTAGTGCTCCCTTTCCTTCTTCCACTTTATATCGGGTTTTCTCCTTATAATGCCAAGTCCCGAGCAGGGTGCATCCACCAGTACTCTGTCCACCTTACCCTCAAGGGACGGGTCGGCTTTTAGGGCATCAAACACTTCTGTTTCCACGCAAGTAACGCCAAGCCTTTTGCAGTTCCCCTTCACCAGTTTCAATTTGCCCTCGCTTATATCCCTGGCTATAACCCTTCCGCAGTTTTCCATAAGCTGTACGGCGTAGGTTGCTTTTCCTCCCGGTGCGCTACAAACGTCCACTACAAGCTGGCCCGGCCTTGGGTCAAGGACCTCCACCGCCAGCATGGAGCTTTCGTCCTGTACATAGAAAAGCCCTTTCCGGTATGCACTGCCGAAAAATAGCCCGGTTCCGCCTTTGACCACCGCCGCCGAATCGCTGTATCTGGAACCTGTCACCGTTATGCCCTGCTGCTTAAGGGCTTCCTCCAGCCCGGCCCTGTCGGTTTTAAGGATGTTTACCCGTAGCGTTATACCCGGCGTCTGATTGTTGGCCTGGCACAGGTCCTCGGTAAATTGTGTTCCAAAACTCTTTATCCAGTCCTCCACCATCCATTTGGGGTGGGAATACTTAACGCTAATATAAAGCACCGGGTCCTTATCCTTCGGAGGCGGCTGTGTCCTCTCCGGGGACCTTATTATGCTGCGAAGCATACCGTTTACAAATCCGGAGGCTTTGCCGCCTGCGTATTTTTTGGTTAGTTCCACCCCTTCATTAACCGCCGCGAAGGAGGGCACCCTGTCCAGAAAAAGCAATTGGAACACCGACAGCCTCAGTATATCGTAAACCCAAGGCGATATCTTTTTTCCCTTAACCCTGGAAAACCTTTGTATCACCCAGTCGAGATACAGCTTATTCTCCAGCACGCCGTACACAAGGCGCGTTACAAGGGCCCTGTCTTCAGGGGAAAAGTGCCCCCCAGACAGGGCGTTGTCAAGGAGTATATTCGGATATGCCTGCTGCTGTATTGTCCTGTGTATTATATTTAATGCGGTTTCCCTTGCATTTTTATTCTCTGTGATATTATCTCCTCCTGTTGGACAGCAGTACAAATCTTAGAAGTTGCATTACCGCAGTTAATGCAGCCGCCACATAGGTTAGGGCCGCTGCGTTAAGCACCTTCTTAGCCGGGGTTATTTCCTCGCTGGTTATAATTCCGCTGTCGGTCAGCATGGCTATAGCCCTTTTACTGGCGTTAAACTCCACCGGAAGTGTAATGAGCTGGAACAGCACCACAGCGGTGAAGAATATTATCCCTATCTGTATTAGCTCGAACCACCTCATTAACAAGCCCGCCATAATAAGGACCCATGACATACTGGAGCCAAAGCTGGCTACCGGTGCTATGGTGTTCCTCATAAAAAGGGGCACGTACCCAGTGGAATGCTGCACCGCATGGCCCGCTTCATGGGCCGCCACGCCAACGGCAGCTATGGAGGTGCTGCTATGCACCGTATCCGAGAGCCTAAGCACCTTATGCCTGGGGTCATAATGATCGGTAAGATTGCCCCTTACCCGCTCTATCCTTACATTGTTAAGGCCGTTCATATCCAGCACCCTCCTTGCAACGTCGCTGGCGGTATAACCGTTCCTGCTGGCTACCCTTGAGTACCTCTGAAATGTTCCGCTTATCTTTGTCTGCGCATACAGCGAAAAGAGTATTGCTGGTATCAACAGTATAAAAGTCGGATCGTAATAAAAGAACATGATCAATACCTCCTGTTTGTAAAAAATTCTATAGCCCTCTTAACTTCCGCCACGTCAACACTGGTATCCCGACAGGGCCCGTGAGGCCTTTGGTTGAGTACCCCTATAACCGGCAGCTTGCGGGTGTCCCGGATGCCGCTGCACAGGTCATTCTCGCAGGCTACCGCCACCACCGCCTTTGGCCTAATCTCACCAATTATCTTTCTTGCGAGGGTGCCCCCCGGTACCATTTTAATTTTTACCCCGGTTTTTCTACCCAGCTTAACAATGTCTGCCACCTTGCACCTGCCGCATTCCGCACAGTTGTATATGTCTCCCGTTATCCGGTGCCTGCAGCCGCTGTACTGCATGCAGTGGGGCAAAAGAAGCAGCACGTCCTCCGGTTCAAAGTGCGGCTTGCCGGCATAAACAACCCTGTTATTAATATTGGCGTAGGCCCTTTGTATCCTATCCCGTTTAAGGCCTACAAACCTCCCAAAAACCATTACCGGAGTAAGCACTGCATTTAAAAGCCCTGTCACCATCTTCCCCGAGACCGCGGCACCTCCGTGGCCGGAATTAAGAATAAGTATTGAAACAAGAGCAGCCGTCATAACCAGCACCGCAGCCACCGTTAACACGAGCAGCAAAACCGCTGCCAGCCTGACAAACAACCGTTGCTGCCTTATAAGCAGGTAGACCACCGCCGCTGCCAGGGCAAGGCCCACAAACAGCATTAGAGCCAATAGTCCTGTTAATATGCCTTTGTCCTCCGCCCAGCTCTTTTCATTATACATATAGTCACTCACCTAATACACAACCGGTTTTTACTAAGTTACCCCTAATATATTCATCCACAGTCATTCTCCTGGAGGACGGCATCTGTACCTCTGTAAGTAAAAGTCTTCCCCTGCCGGTCTGGACAACCAGACCACCGGCTGTCGCTTTTGCAATTTCTCCCGGAGTGCCGCTGCTGTCCTCATCAAGCACCTTCGCACCCCACAGCTTCATCCGCTGCTGCCGGTAGCGGGTATAACACCCCGGCCAGGGATTGGTACCCCTGATTAGATTATAAATGCTCTGTGCATCTTTACTCCAGTCCACCCTGCCGGTTTCCCTGTTAAGCTGTGGGGCATAAGTGGCTACCGAATGGTCCTGAGCTTTGCGAGCCACGCTGCACTTTTCAATGCCCTTAAGCGTCTCGGTAAGCAGGTCTGCGCCAAGGGCCGACAGCCTGTCATGGAGCTGCCCCGCCGTCTCATGGTCGCCTATCCCGGTAGCCCGCTGCAGAAGAATATCCCCGGTGTCCATACCCCGGTCCATGTACATGGTCGTGATACCGGTCCTGCTTTCACCGTTTATTATGCACCAGTTTATAGGGGCCGCACCCCTTAATTTTGGCAGGAGTGATGCATGTACGTTTATGCAGCCCAAGGGCGGCATCTTTATTATCTCCTCCGGCAGAATCTGACCGTAGGCGACTACTATTATTATGTCAGGTCTTAAGTCTTTCAATGCCTTAATAAACTCCGGGTCCTTAACTCGTTCCGGCTGCAACACGTCTATACCGGCCTTAAGTGCCAGTTCCTTAACCGGCGGCTGCTGCACTTTTTTTCCCCTGCCCTTTGGCCGGTCGGGTTGTGTTATAACTGTATTTATTATATACCCGTTTTTGATGAGTTTATCAAGGCTTACCAGCGCAAAATCCGGTGTCCCCATAAAAACCATTTTCAAAGCCTTCACCTGCTTTCCGGTATAACCTTGTCAATAAAAAGTATCCCCTCAAGGTGGTCTATCTCATGGCACAGTGCACGGGCCAGCAGCCCTTCGCCGGTAATTACCACCTCTTCGCCTTTTCGGTCGAGCCCCTTAACCTTCACCCAGTAGGGCCTTTCCACTTCCCCGGACCTATCCGGTATGCTGAGGCACCCTTCGGCTTTAATCTCTTTCCCCTCCGCCTCCAAAAGCTGCGGGTTAATTAGTTCAATAAGGCCGTCCCCTACGTCCACTAATATAACCGCCCTTAATACGCCCACCTGGGGTGCAGCAAGGCCTACCCCCTCTTCCTGTTTCATGGTCTCCGCCATGTCGTCCAGCAGCGTAATTATCCTGTCATCTATTTTGTCAACCTTCCTGGATTTTTTCCTGAGAACTGGATCCCCCTCCAGCCTTATATTCCTAATAGCCATTATGCTCCTCCCTCTTTTTAACTAAGACTATACGGGTCCACATCTGCAATAATGCTTAAACCCCGTAGCGGACCCTTTAGTAATTCAAACTTTGTCTCCCTTACCGCTTCGGTTATTCCGCTAAGAACCGGGGCCTTAATAATAATCTGCCACCGGTACCGGTTCTTTATTTTGGAATGCATCGCCTGGGAAGGCCCGTACAATTCGTACCGGTACCCCTTCAGCCCTTCCAGCCGCTCCTTAAGCCCATTATAAAAAGTGCCCGCCCCATTGATCACTTTCCTCTGCTCCCCGCCGGATACTATTATATTTATTAATCTTTTAAAGGGCGGATAACCAAACTTCCGGCGTATTTCTATTTCTTGAGCGTAAAACCCTTCATAATCGTGGCCCTTTGCCGCCGCAATGCTGTAATGCGCCGGGTTGTAGGTCTGGATTATCACCTTCCCCAGCTCGCTGCCCCTGCCCGCCCTTCCGGATACCTGGGTAAGCAACTGAAATGTCCTCTCGGACGCCCTAAAGTCCGGCAGGTTAAGGGTAAAGTCCGCCAGTATCACCCCTACAAGGGTAACACCGGGAAAGTCAAGACCCTTTGCAATCATCTGGGTACCAAGCAGTATATTCGCCTCATGGTTTTTGAAGGTCTTAAGTATATCGTAATGGGCACCCTTCTTCCTGGTGGTGTCCATGTCCATCCGCAGTACCCGGGCCCCTTCAAAGCCTTCCTCCACCGCCTTCTCCAGCTTTTCAGTACCCGAACCCAAGTGCTTTATCCTGTCGCTGCCGCACACCTCGCATCTTGTGGGCGGCCTTCGCCGGTACCCGCAGTAGTGGCATATAAGAGCGTTTTCACTCCGATGGTAGGTCAGCGATATGTCGCATTTTTTACACTTTACCACACTGCCGCAGTTCCTGCAGCTTACAACGGTGGAATAGCCACGCCGATTAAGAAACAGTATTGCCTGCTGGCTGTTTTGAAGGATGTTAGTTACCTCGCCGGCCAAATTTTTGCTGAACACCGACCGGTTGCCCTCCTTAAGCTCCTCCCTCATGTCCACCACTTCCACCGCCGGCAATACGCCTCCCCCTACCCGCTCCTTAAGCTGTACCAGGCCTATTTCGCCCTTTGTGGCCCTGTGGTAAGTCTCTATGGATGGAGTGGCGGACCCCATAACCAGCAGCCCCCCGTGGTACCGGCACCTTCTGGCCGCCACCCTGTGGGTAACATACCTGGGCGAATTCTCGGATTTGTAGGTGTACTCGTGTTCCTCATCTATTACTATAAGTCCAATATTGTCAAAGGGTGCAAACACTGCCGACCTTGCCCCTATGGCAACGTCGTAGCGCCCCTTCATAATACCCTCCCATTGGTCATACCTCTCACCGTCAGACAGCCTGCTGTGAATAAGGGCAGCCCTGCCGCCGAACCTCTTGTGGTACCATTCCACCATCTGGGGTGTTAGGGATATCTCCGGCACCAGCACAATGGCCTTTTTACCGACCTTTAACATATCCCCTATAAGCCTTAGATAAACTTCAGTCTTACCACTGCCTGTAATACCGTGCAGCAGCACCTGGCCGATGCCCCTATCTTTCATACCCCGTATTGTCTTCAGGGCATCTATTTGTGAAGCACTCAGCTTTTCTACACTGTCCCGTATAAGTCCTGTGGTAAGCTCCGGCGACCTTAATACCCTTCTGTCATAGACCTCCAAAAGTCCCTTTCCCTCCAGTGCCCGCAATGTCTGCAGACTGCACCCGGTCTCTTCCACAAGTGTACTACAACATACCTCGTCCAGGGCCCTTTGTTCCAAAAAAGACATAACAGCCCTCATCCTGGCTGCATTTTTTGGCAAGGGCTTTCCCGGACCCCCTTGAACCCGACGCACCCATAACCGGTACTTGCCGGGTTTTTTGGAACCCGCAGGACGTTTTGTACCCGCAGGCATCATACATCCTATGGCCTCAAGCCACGTGCAAAGGTATTCACCCCTCATCCATTCCGCAAGTTCAACCATCTCCTTGGACAGTGCCGGCCCGGGGCCTATTTGCCGAATAATTGGCTTTACCCTTTCCACCTGAACAGGACATTCCTCCGAAAGGGCAGTCACAAATCCCTCTATGGGTTTTTTTGAATTCCCGAAGGGCACCATCACCCTTGATCCTTTCTTTATGACATCCTTAAGATGGTCCGGTATAATATAATGGAAGGGCATATCCACAAGCGGGCTTGGGTTGTCAACTATCACCAAAGCATACATTTTGTCTTATCCTCCCTTCCGTATTAAACGGGTAAAGACAGTTATCCACTGTCTTTACCGAGTAGCGAGACCACTTTGTCCAATATTATATCCGCCATTTGCATCTTGCTCATGCGGGGCAGCTCCTCGGTGGCACCCGCCGAGTCCAGAATATAGCCCTCATTGGCGTCGCTGTCAAAACCGGTACCTTTCCGGGTGATATCGTTAGCAACTATTAGGTCCAGGTTTTTTTTGTTAATCTTCTCCCTTGCGTATTCCAAAAGGTTGGTGCTCTCCGCCGCAAAACCTACCAAAATACGGCCGCCCTTTATTTTCCCAAGTTCCGACAGTATATCGGGGTTTCTCACCAGAGCAAGGGACATCCCGTCCCCGGTCTTTTTAATTTTGTGCTGCGAAACGCTGGCCGGCCGGTAGTCCGAAACGGCCGCCGTTTTGATGGCTACATCGCACTCGGGAAACCTTCGCATTACCTCATTATACATATCCAAAGCACTGACAACGGGCACAAACTCCACCGACGGGGGCGGCTCAAGGTTCGTAGGGCCGCTTATAAGTATCACCCGGGCACCCCTTCTTGCCGCTGTGCCGGCGATGGAATACCCCATCCTGCCGGAGGAGGCGTTAGAAAGGAACCTGACCGGGTCAAGGGCCTCCCGTGTTGGCCCTGCGGTAACAAGTACCGTCCTGTTTTCCAAATCTCCCTTTACGCCCGCCAGCCCTTCCATGTACTCCACAATGGCCTCCGGCTCTTCCATCCTGCCGGTACCCTTGTCGCCACAGGCAAGGTTCCCCTCGGCGGGCCCGAAAAAAAGGTACCCGTGTCGGCTTAAATCTTCTATGTTGCGCTGCACTATCGGATTGTTATACATATTGGTATTCATGGCGGGGACTATTACCACCCCTGCCTTAGAAGCCATAACGGTAGTGGTAAGCAGGTCATCTGCTATACCGGACGCGACCTTGCCAATAAAATTTGCGGTGGCGGGTGCTATTATTATATATTCCGCCCAGTGGGCAAGGGAGATATGCTGTATCTCCCGCTCCTTGGGGCAGGAAAACATATCCGTTGCCACCTCGTTGCCCGACAGGCTGCTAAAAGTAAGGGGCGTTATAAATTCTTCCGCCCTCTTAGTCATTACAACCTTTATCAGAGCACTCTTTTTCCTTAGGCGACTTACCAGGTCCGCGCTTTTATAGGCGGCGATACCTCCGCTTATGCCCACCACTATTCTTGTACCCTTAAGCAAATCCTTACCCCCCGTTACTTGATGCCGTCCTTGGTGCGTACGTATCCTATCTTACCTTCTTCTATTTCCTTTATAGCTACAGATACGCTCTTTGTGGCGTTGTGTTCTTCGCTGATTTGGTTCTGCCGATTGAGCTGCCTTGCCCTTTTGGCCGCCAGCACCACCAGCGTGTACCTGCTGTCCGCTTTTTTTAAGAGAGAGCTTATTGAGGGATACAGCATTTCATTTACCTCCTTATTGGCCTATGAGTTTCATTTTAAACCTGTCCACCCTGCATTTTTCCGCGGTGATTATTGAACTAAGCTTGTCAACGGCCGTATCGACCCGGTCGTTTATTATAAAGTAATTATATCTTGATACATAGTTTATTTCCCTGTAGGCGGATTCAAACCTGTGAAGAATTTCCTTTTCGTTCTCGGTACCCCGCTTTGTTATCCTTGATTTCAGTTCTTCCATAGAGGGAGGCAATATAAACACGAAAACTCCCTCTTTATACTTTTCCTTTACCTGAAGGGCACCCTGTATGTCTATTTCCAGTAGCACGTCCCTGCCCTGCTGTATGTTCTCCTCCACAAACTTTCTAGGAGTACCGTAATAATTACCGTAAACTTGCGCGTATTCAATAAACCCGTCCTTTTTTATCATATCCTGGAACTCGTCCCGGGATATAAAAAAATAATTCTTACTGTGAACTTCCCCTTCTCTAGGCAGTCGTGTTGTGTTGGATACCGATACCACTAAGTCTTCCTTTGTTTCCAGTAACCTTTTGCAAATGGTTCCTTTGCCCGCCCCGGAGGGACCGGATACAACCACAAGTAGGCCTTCGCCTGCGATACTCATTCACTACCCACCGTACTGTCCGGGGTATCCTTTGAATACAATCTGTGGGCAACGGTCTCCGGTTGAACCGCCGACAGTATAATATGGTCGCTGTCGGTAATTATTACGGCCCTGGTCCTTCTGCCATAGGTGGCGTCTATCAGCATACCACGTTCTCTTGCGTCCTGGATAATCCTCTTTATTGGTGCCGATTCCGGACTTACTATTGCAACAAGCCTGTTTGCTGAAACTATATTACCAAACCCTATATTTATAAGTTTCATGTCCACTGCAAAACCTCCCTATTCGATATTTTGGATTTGCTCCCTCACCTTTTCAAGCTGGGACTTTACCTCAATGACCGCCTTGGAAATATGTAAATCATTAGCCTTGGAACCTATTGTATTTATCTCCCTATGCATCTCCTGCACCAGAAAATCCAATTTTCTACCTATAGTACCGCCGTCGCCTAGTATATCGCGCATCTGGGAGGTGTGACTTCCTAACCGGACCAGTTCCTCATCTATATTGCTCCTGTCAGCAAATATCAATACCTCCTGGTAAACCCTGTCGCTGTCTAGCTCCATACCATCGGCCAGACACTCCAGTCTCTTCTCCAACCTGTCCCGGTATTCCTCCACTATAAATGCTGCCCTTTTTTCTATTTCCGATACCTCTTTATCTATGGTTTCCAGCTTAGAAAGAATATCCTTCTTAAGGTTTTCACCCTCCTTACTACGCATTTCGATTAGTACATCCACAGCCTGCTCCAGGGTGGAGGAAAACTGATTCCACAGTTCATCCTCGTCCAACTCCCCCTGCCTTACCATTATAACGTCCGGAAAGGTGGCAATAATGGAAAAGGGTATGTCGCCCTTATGACCCAGTTCTTCCCTTAATTCCTTCAGTGCATTGTAATACTTATGTGCCATCTGGCTGTTCACCTTGACGTCCTGCTCCTTAAGCTCCCAGCTGTCGTAGGATACATATATGTCCACCCTGCCCCTGGAAACACGCGACTGCACATAACGCCTTATTCTGTCCTCCAAAAATGAAAGGGATTTGGGCGTCCTTATGGAAATATCGTTATACCTGTGGTTGACCGAACGGACTTCCACCGATATGGCCGTGTTCCCTGTACTATATTCCGACCTGCCAAATCCGGTCATACTGTTAACCATTTTATTCTGTCACCCTTCCATTGTTTAGCTTACATCCTTACCCCTTAATTTAACACATTTTTCTAACTTTGCAAAGGATAAATTTCTCTTAACAGCCTGCCGGAGAAGATGTCCGTAGCAGGACCCTCCATAAGCACCCTTCCGTCTATTATTACAAAATCGTTTCCAAGGCCATGCATTTTTCGAAAGTTCAATCTCTCACCCCTCGTCTTGTATTATTCATATATTATTATACTGCAAAAACCCTTCCGTAAACAGGATTAGGAAAAGGCTGCGGTTTTATTTTGCTCCGGCTAATGCTATACTTTATTTATAACGCACTAATATTATTACATTCCTTTATCTGTCATTCTGAAAAAGCGAAACCCGAAGAATCCAACTCTGTTGCTTAAGAGGGCGAAGCCCGAAGAATCCTGTTTGGAGATAGATCCTTCGCTGTCGCTCAGGATGACAAAAAGATAGCTCAGGATGATACACTAGGAGATGTAAAGTTATAAATGCGTTATATATAGAAATAAAACAACAGTAGGTGATAAAATGGTTTTTGACGGATACACCCTTAGATGCCTTACCATAGAACTTAGAAAGAGCCTTATAAACGGGCGCATAGAGAAAATATACCAGCCCCGGAGGGACACCCTATTGTTCCACCTTCGGACCGGCAACGGCCGTGAAAGGCTACTTCTGTCGGCCAACCCTTCAAACCCCAGGGTACACCTGACCATTGAGGGGACTACCGGAGCGCAGCACCCACCGATGTTCTGTATGCTTCTTCGGAAACATCTGCAGGGGGGCACCATTTTATCCATAGAGCAGCACGGGTTGGACCGAGTGCTGGAGTTTACCATAAGGGCAACCAACCAACTGGGGGAACAGGGTCAAAAGCACCTTGTATGTGAAATAATGGGCCGGCACAGCAATATTATACTGCTAAACCAAAGCGGCAGTATAATCGATTCGGTAAAAAGGGTCACCGCGCAGATGAGTTCCTACAGGCATATCTTCCCCGGCATGGAGTACAAGTCCCCGCCGTCACAGTCCAAGCTGGACATATCAATCGCAGGCCCCAAAGACTTAGAGCGCGCCTTTTTAGCACATCTAGGCACAAAGGCCGCTAAAGCTGTATCCGGTGCCCTGGAGGGGATGGGTACGGTGCTGGCCCGCGAAATATGTACAAGGGGTGGAATAGACCCGGACAGGCCGCTTTGCGAGCCTTCGATACCGGCCCTTGGCGAAGCCGCCCTTGTTCTGGCAGCCGTCCTTGAAAAGGAGGATTTTTACCCCGTAATATATTACAGGGACAAGAGAGTTTTCGATTTTTCCCCCATACTGCTCACCCATTTAATTCTGCCCTATGAAAGGCAACCCAGCATTAACGCTATGATGGCTAAATTTTTTCGCGAAAAAACAGATACCGAGACGCTGAACCGGGAAAAAGACCATCTTTTAAGAGTGGTAGGAAGCCTTACCGAAAAAAACCAAAAGAAACTTAACCACCGGCTGCAAGAGGAAAGGACCGCCGCCGGTAAAGACCATTACAGGCTCTATGGAGAGCTTATTACAGCAAACCTATACCGTTTGAAGGATAAAACCGACCTCGTGGTGCTGGAGGACTACAATAAGCCGGATTCGCCTATTGTAAAGATAAAACTGGACCCGGACCTTACACCCCTCCAGAACGCACAGAGTTTTTTTAAAGAATATAACCACGCAAAGAGGACCATTGGAAACCTTGAAAAGCTAATCCGACAGACCCGGGAGGAAATTGACTACCTGGAGGGCCTTTCCTACAGCTTGGAAAACTGTACAAAGCTTGACGAACTGCGGGAGATAAGAATTGAACTGGAAAGAGGCGGATATGTGAATCCGGCAAAGGCCGCCGGCAAAGCCGGTAAAAAAGGCAAACAAAAAGAGACACCCTGCTCCGGGCCACTAGCCTTTAAATCCCAGGACGGCTTTGCCATATACGTAGGACGCAACAACCGGCAGAACGATTATCTGACACAAAGGTTTGCCAGGAAGGACGACCTATGGCTACACACAAAGGACATCCCCGGCTCCCACGTGCTAATAAGAAGCGAAGGAAAGGAAATTCCGGATACAACGCTGTACGAGGCGGCACTCCTTAGTGCATACAATAGCAAAGCCCGCCGGTCGGGCAGTGTGCCCGTTGACTATACATTTGCTAAACACGTATCTAAACCGACCGGGGCAAAGCCCGGCTTTGTAATATACAAGAACCAGAAAACGGTATTTGTAACCCCGAACAGCGAAGAAATAGACCGGATAAAGAGGCTTAAGAGCTAGCCTTTGACTAGTCTACAGACTGTCAATTACCTTTTGGAAATGCCCGGGCAGCGGTGCCCGAAACTCGACGTATTTATCCTTTTCCGGATGAATAAAACCCAACACCGCTGCGTGCAACATAAGGCTTTCCACCTCCAGGTTCCCCGGCCTGCCGTATTTTAGGTCCCCCACAACGGGATGGCCTATATAATGCATGTGTACCCTTATCTGGTGGGTCCTGCCGGTCTCCAGCCTTGCTTCCATAAGTGTATATCCCCGGAACCTATTTATTACCTTGAAATGGGTTACGGCGTGCCGCGAATTTTCAGCAACCACCGCCATCCTTTTCCGATCGGTGGGATGCCGGCCTATGGGGGCTTCTATGCTACCCCCGTCCTCATCAATTTCTCCCTTAACTAAGGCTATGTATTTTCTGGTTATGCTATGGTCTTTAAGTTGCCGTACAAGGTGCTTGTGGACCTTTTCGTTCTTTGCCGCCACTAAAAGTCCGGTGGTGTCTTTGTCTATCCTGTGTACTATCCCCGGCCGAACTTCATCGTTAACCTCCGACAGGCTATCACAATGGTGCAAAAGGGCGTTTACCAGCGTACCGGTTCTGTTACCCGGGGCAGGATGCACCACCATACCGGCGGGTTTGTTTATTACAATAAGTGAACCGTCTTCATAGACAACATCGAGAGGAATATAGGCGGCCTCCACCGTAATCCTTTGGGGCTTAGGGATTACCGCCTGTATTCTGTCACCCTTTTTCACCTTGTAATTACTTTTGGCCGGCCTGTCGTTTACGCTCACCATATTCTGCTCTATAAGCTTTTGGATGAAGGAGCGGGAATGTCCGGCCATATTGTCTGCAATAAAACTGTCCAGCCTGCCGCCGCCCCCCCTTTGGACCACCATTTCAAATTTATCCATTATTTTATACCTTCACCCTTTACAATCACTAAATATCCAAGCAGTATCGCTCCCACCACCACACAGCTGTCGGCTACGTTGAACACCGGCCACACTCTAAAGTCCAGAAAGTCCACCACATAGCCCAGCCAAATCCTGTCTATGAGGTTGCCTATGGCGCCGCCCAGTATAAGGGCCAGCGAAACTTTGATATACCGGTTGGCGTCTTTCATGCTCCATAAAAGATAACTAAGCAGAGCCGACACCACTATAACGGCGGGTATAAAAAACCAATTTCTACCCTGAAGCATCCCGAAGGCTACTCCGGTGTTTTCCACATAGGTAAGGTGGAATATCCCCTTAATCACCGGCACCGACCTAAGCGGCATCAGGTATTGCTGGCATATAAGCTTCGTAACCCTGTCCGCAACTAACACCGCCAAAACAACAATCCACGTCATCAAATACCCCCTGAAGGTTTACTTGGTAATACTAAGATTTTATCACAAACCCCGGCGGCTTAAAACAGGTTATTCTTCATAGTCGTCCGGAAGTTGTTTTTTGTAGTAGCGATTGCTTATTTCATCAATATCCTCCACAAGTCCCGCAGGGACCTCGTCCCATATCCCCTGGTCGTCTCCTGTCTGATTGCTGGGGTCGTCCTCCCTTCGATTGTACCGTGCCACCGCCTGCCAGCTGTCCTCCCCGTCAAATATTGTCCTCTCATCCTTGGTGCTTCTTTCGCGGTTATAGGGATAGTTAAGGGTTTCCTCCTCCGCAGGCCTTCCCTCCATAACCCTTTCCCGGGGCAGCCTTGTATGCTGTGAGCAGTTGAGACAAATGTCGGCCTCCGGCTGAGTATTAAGCCGCTCAAGGTCAATCTCTCCGCCGCAGAGGTCGCACCGGCCATACTCACCCCGCTCTATACGTTCCAAGGCCTGCTCTATTTGGTTGAGCCTGTGCAGTTCCTGTTTTCTTAGTGCCATGTTTTTTTCCATTTCATAGGTTTCGCTGCCTATATCCGCCGGATGGTTATCATAAACCGACAGCTCGCTTATGTACTCCGGCTGGGCATCCGTAAACCCGTTGTTTTCAACCTTGTCCAGGGTTCTTTCCGCTTCCTCCTTGCTTTGTTCCAGCTTTCTCTTAAAACCTTCAAGTTGCACCGCGTCCATAAAAATCCTCCTTTGCTTTACATATTTCGATTTACCAGTTTTATTAGCTCTGCGATAAAACCTCCTATTAAGGGCAGGTTTAGCACCACCAGCCGCCTGAGTAGCAGAATGGCCAAAGCCCCCAATAGGGAAAACCCTACGGCCAGACCAAGGCCCCTGGCAAGCCCCGCTACAAAATTGAGAAGCAGCAGCCTTCTGGGGTCCTCCATAAGGTTTACGTATTCCATTATCTTCGCCTTTTCAAGGCTTATAGACAACTGCTGTATTCTGCTGCCCAGCTTTTTTATTTGCCTGCTTTCGTTATCCATGCCCCATCCCCCTTACGTTTAATTTTCCCATACCTCTTCAAACTGATACGCAGGCAAATAAAAGGAAAGTGCCTTCGGCACTTTCCTTTTTTATTGCTATACACAAAGTGTTAATAAATTTACAAATGTATACGCGATTTCCAAACCAGGGGGACAGTCCCCCTGGTTGTTCCCCCTGGTTGCCTGGTTACTCAATGTTCGTCGCACATCTTTCGCATATACCGGGGTGGTCCTCAACGTTTCCAACGGTGGTACTGTAGTTCCAACACCTCTCGCATTTATGCCCTTCGGCCTGCACAACCGCCACACTTAAGCTTTTAAGCTCCTCTCCCTCAACGGTACCAGGTCCCGCTTTGCTTCCCGGCGAGTTAACCCTCACCTGGGAAACTATGAACAGGAATGGCAGTTCCTCTTGGATGGGTTTCAGAAAGTCGTACAATTCATCGTCAACGTACAACTCAACCCTCGAATCCAGCGAATGACCAATAACCTTTTCCGCCCTGGCCTTTTCAAGGGCCCTACCTACCTCGTACCTGACGTCCAGTATCTTCTGATACTTGGCTTCCAACTGGCTGTTTATAAGCCCCGGGTCAGCCTGGGGGAAATCCATCAGTTGGACGCTTGTTTCCTTAGAGGAGAGGTCTCCCGGCATATACTGCCAGATTTCCTCCGCCGTAAAGGACAAAACCGGTGCTATAAGCCGTACAAGGTTTGACAGCAGACGGTACATAACCGTCTGGGCAGCCCTTCTTTCCAGCGAATCCGCCCTGTAGGTGTACAGCCTATCCTTTATTACGTCAAGATAGAAGTTACTCATATCCACCACACAGAAATGGTGTATCGCGTAGAAAAGAATATGCAGCTCATAATCTCTGTAAGCCTTTATTACCTTCTCAAGCAGCTTTTCACCCTTATGCAGTGCCCATTTGTCCAGGTCCTGGAGTTGGTCGTATTCCACAACGTCCTTTTCAGGGTCGAAGTCGTACAGGTTGCCCAGCATAAACCGGGCAGTGTTCCTTATCTTCCTGTATATTTCGGACAGCTGTTTGAGTATCTGAGGAGATATCCTTACATCGGTTTTGTAGTCGGCAGAGGCAACCCAAAGCCTTAGTATGTCCGCTCCGTATTCTTCAATTACTTCCAGAGGGTCAATACCGTTGCCAAGGGACTTGGACATTTTGCGGCCCTCTCCATCCACCACAAAGCCGTGGGTGAGCACTTCCTCGAAGGGTGCCCTACCTCGGGTAGCCACTGCGGTAAGCAATGAGGACTGGAACCATCCCCTGTGCTGGTCACTCCCCTCCAGATACATTGTGGATGGCCACTCATGCTCTGGCCAGGTCTCCAGCACCGCGGCGTGGCTGGAACCGGAATCAAACCATACGTCCATTATATCCGTTTCCTTCCTGAAGCTGTCCCCGCCGCAGCCTTCGCATTTAACGCCCTCAGGTAATATCTCCTCGGCGGTTTTGTAAAACCACGCGTCGGACCCTTCCTTTGCAAAAAGCTCCTTCACCGCGTTTATGGTATCGTCGTTTATAATGTGGCGGCCGCACTTATTGCAGTAAAATATTGGGATGGGTACACCCCAAACCCTCTGCCTGGATATGCACCAGTCAGCTCTGTCGCTTACCATATTTTTTATACGCTCCTCGCCCCAGGAAGGAATCCATTTTACGTTATCTATGGCTTTTATAGCCTCTTCCCTGAAGCCCTCCACCGAGGCAAACCACTGCTCGGTTGCCCTGAAGATTATCGGCCCCTTGCACCGCCAGCAGTGGGGATAGGAATGCATCATGGACGAGTGTGCGTACATGTCTCCCGATTTCACCAGGTCCTTTACTATTACATCGTTTGCCTTTGCGTAGTACATTCCCTCATACTTACCCGCCTCCTTGGTGAAATGTCCCTTATCGTCCACCGGGTTTAAAATAGGCAGGTTGTATTCCATCCCGACCAAAAAGTCCTCCTCGCCGTGGCCCGGTGCGGTGTGGACGCACCCGGTACCCTGCTCCAACGTTACATGGTCGCCCAGTATAATAATCGAATCCCTGTCAATAAAGGGATGTTTGCACTTTATACCTTCAAGCTGCTGACCCGTAAATTCGGCCAGTACCTTGTATCCGTCATGGCCACCCAGTTCCATTATCTCGTCGGCCTTATCCTTTGCCACCACAAAGTAGGAATCCCCCATCTTCATAAGGACGTATTCCAGCTCCGCGTTAAGTGCAATGGCCAGATTGGCGGGCAGCGTCCAGGGGGTTGTGGTCCATATCATAAAATACACCCTGTCAAGGCCACCGGTGTATACTGTAAACAGGCCCTTGTCGTCTTTAACCAGGAAGTTTACATAAATCGAATGGGTCTTGTGGTCACTGTATTCAATCTCCGCCTCCGCCAGGGCCGTTTCACAGTCGGGACACCAGTAAACCGGTTTTAATCCCTTGTATATATAGCCTTTTTTTGCCATCTCCCCGAACACTTCTATCTGTTTGGCTTCGAATTGCGGCTTAAGCGTAATATAGGGATTATCCCAATCGCCCCTGACGCCCAGCCTTTTGAACTGGCCCCTCTGCTTATCTATATAATTTAGCGCGAACTCCTTACACAGCTGCCTGAATTCCACCTTAGATTTTTCGTGCCTGTTTATTCCCAGGGCTTTTATGGCCTGGGTTTCTATGGGCAGTCCGTGGGTATCCCAGCCGGGAACGTAGAGGCTATGATAACCGTCCATGGATTTGCTTTTTACTATAATATCCTTAAGTATCTTGTTTAGGGTGTGACCCAGGTGAATATCCCCGTTGGCGTAGGGGGGGCCGTCGTGCAGTATGAACTTTTTGTTGCCCATATGCTTTTCAAGGTTCTTTCTGTATAAGTCTTCTTTTTCCCAAAAATCGCAAATCTCCGGCTCCTTGACGGGAAGATTTGCTCTCATCGGAAATTTTGTTTTTGGCAGGTTTAGCGTTTTACCATAATCCATTTGTTACCACTCCAGTCATTTTTTATTATTAGCACTCCTTTGATGTGAAAAACAAAAAGTCCCTTTGCTTGGAAAGGGACGAGAATTACCCGCGGTACCACCCTGATTGGCTGCAATACCCACTTAAAATGTACTGTAACGGGTAACCCCGGCTCGGCTTACTTATCTATTTTCAGCCTGCTGCTCATGAGGGATTTTTACCGTCACACGCTACCGCATCGCACCATTTCTTACGGTTCTCTGTTAACAGTTAACGGCTACTCTTCTCAATCATCGCACTAAAATTTGCAATTGTTTTATAGAATTATAATATAAACCCGGTTATTAGTCAATAAAGGCTATTCCTCCATCTGGTCACAAAGGGTTACCACCGCTTCCAGCTGAGCCTCCAGCAGAGTTTTGAACCTGGTCCGGAATATGTACATCTGCCTTTTGGCTTCCTGGTACTGCTGCTCTACATCTGTAATCTTCTCATTTGCCCTTTCTATTATTCTATGCGCTTCCTCCTCCGCCTGCTTAACAATCAGTTCACTCTTTTGATGGGCGTTCCTGGTAGCCTCCTCCGCGGTGGTTTGTGCAAGCACCAAAGCATTCTGAAGGGAAGTCTCCATATCAGTAAAATGTTTCAGCTTATCCTCAAGTATCTGTATCCTATCCTTTAGGTTTGCGTTTTCCCTGTAAAGGGCCTCATAGTCCTCGGTAAGCCTGTCCAGGAATTCATCAACTTCGTTTTCGTCGAACCCTCTCATTTTTTTGCTGAATTGCTTGTTTTGAATCTCAAGGGGAGTAATCATGTTTTCACCTCCAGGGATTTGTTAGTAGATTAACTACATAATAGGCCAAAGGCTGTACCAAAAACCTCATAAAAAGCAGCACCAGTATTGGCGAAAAATCTATCATGCCCCCTCCGAAGGGGCTTTTTTCTATAAGCCTTCTAAAAGGTGACAGGATAGGCTCTGTAATGCCATATATTGCTCTTGTTATGGGGTTCCCAACCCCAGGGCTAATCCAGGATAGTATTATCCTAATAAATATCAACAGCTCAATAATGTTAAAGAAATATCCCAGGGAAACTCTAAGTACCCAGTTCAACTGTCCCATTGTTGACCTCCTTTTGTATTGTCAAGCGACACCTCGTCATGCCTATTTCTGCCACTTGAAAATCATTTTATCCTTAAGCTCATCCTTCAAATACTCCGAAACCTCCACATTGCTGGGGGCTGCAACAAAAATGCCCCCGGATATTTTGTGCAGATTTCCGTCCAGCCCGTACACAGCACCGCTTAGAAAATCAAGAATCCGCCGTGCCACTTCATTTTCTAAGTTTTCCAGATTCACAATAACGGGCTTCCTGTTTTTTAAATTATCGCATATTTCCTTAGTCTGGTCAAAGGTAACCGGCTGATAAATTACCATCTTAACCTGGGATGCGGTACGTATGTCGAGAACCTTTCCCTTTTTCCTTGGAACCGGATACGTCGTTTCCTCAATATCCGGTGTGCTTTCCTCCGTCTCCGGGTCAGCCAGTCCCATGAAGCGCAATATCTTGTTCCACAGACCGTTTTCCATTTTAACCCCTCCCCACTACTGCCCTCTTGCGCCAAATATTCCTGTTCCGATCCTTACAATATTAGCACCTTCCTCTATAGCAACCTCAAAATCCCCCGTCATTCCCATGGATAGATAATCCATGTCCGCTCCCTCGTATCCGTTAGTTTTTAAGCTTTCAAATATCTCCTTCAACCTGGCAAATACAGGCCTTACCTCCTCGGTATTATCGGTAAAAGGTGCTATGGTCATAAGGCCCCTAATATGTATGTTTTTCAAGCTCTCCGTCTGCTGCAGAAAATCGCGGACCTTTCCGGGGTCCATTCCGAATTTGCTTTCCTCCCCTGAAACGTTTATCTGAAGCAGTATGTCCAACCTCTTTTTGCTTTTCTCGGCTCTTTTGTTTATCTCCCGAGCCAGGGCTGTCGTATCCACCGAGTGTATCAAAGAAACCTTGTCTATAATATATTTTACCTTATTCCTCTGCAGGTGTCCTATCATATGCCATTCCAGCTCGCAGTCCTTCAGGTTCTCATGCTTGTCCATCATTTCCTGTACCCTGTTCTCCCCTACAGAGGTTATTCCAAGACCCACAGCTTCCCTTATACTCCCGATGTCCACCGTCTTTGTAACCGCCACCAGCTTTATTTCCTCCCTTTTCCTGCCGGAGACCGCCGCAGCTTCCTCTATTCTTTTGTTAACCAGCTCTAAATTATCTCTGATACCCATTCTAATCCTCCCGGTCCTTTTTTAAAATAACCTTGTCGTACATTTTTAACTCTGGTTGCGAATCCGCTTTTTCCACCACAGCGTTGGTACTGTCATGTCCCTTTATTATTACTTTGACCTCAATAATCTTATCAACGTCCAGCACTTCCACCACATTCTCTCCGTTCTTTTCGATAATGGCCGCAAGGGGTACCACCAGCCCGCTGTATTTTCCTCTTATCACCATCAGCTCAATATGCCTTGTTTCGTATAATCCCGGAAAAAAGTCCTTCGATTCAAACGCCACCGCAAGTGCCCCGTCCTGCATACTTATATCATTCACCCTCGCCCTTACACTATTCGTTTCTTCCCCAGAAACCTCAAGAGTAACCACAGAGCCCTGTTTCAACCCTTTGGCGAAGTCTTCGCTCAAGTTGCAAACAAAGTACCATGCATGGTTGTCCACAATTTTCATCGCCGGTTCTCCGGCCTTAAGTCCCTTCGTCAGGTCCACACTTTCTACTTTCTTTGGAACCACCTTTGAAGGTATTATATCTTTTAGGTTTTTCGGGCTTAGTACCTCCTCATAGCCGTCCAGGGAATACACCGGCACTCCGGAAAAGGGCGCGAATTCGGCCTTTATTCCTCCTTCAATTATTCCGTCCAACTCCTCCTTTTGCCGGATTAGTTCCTCCCTTTCGGACTGAGTGGTGTTTGCCGCAAGGCTGTAATTTATTTCCCTGGCCAGCCTTTCCTTTTCGTAATATACCATCGCCAGATTTCCCTCATCAATTAAATAGGCGATGTTAGAAAGGCCCCTACTTACGACCTCATCCGGCACAGCCGGTACCGCAGAATTGTCCTCCAGGGACTGTAGTGCCTGGAGCCTATCATTTACCTCGTTATATTTATTGGTAAGTTCGGTATCTACATTATCCCCTTTTACTTCCAACAGTTTTGAGTTAACGGGAACACGTACCTTTTCCCTGGCGACATAGGTAACCCTCCCCGAGATAGGCACCTTAACCACCGTCTCATGCCGTACTATAACGCCGGCGGCTTTTTGGGCAATTAAAACATCACCGTACCCGACCAGGGCCGTCTCCGGTGTGGTCCCGCCAATCCCGATCACGGCCTTAATAAGCACAGTCACAAAAACTGCCAGCATCACAAGCCTTATGTAGCCTTTTCCCTTTTTGCGTTTGGCTGCACTTTTCATTATGTCACCTTCCGTTATAATATCAATATATAATTCTTCATCCTTCGCCATTCTCCTTCCCGGCAAATCCCTTTTATAATGCTTCCCGTCCATATATAACTCATTTAAAACTTTATATCCCCTGCATGTCATCCTGTGCGAAGCGATTGTCATCCTGTGCAAAGCGAAGGATCTTATGTCTATCCCTGAGCCAGATTCTTCGGAATGACAGATAAAGTAATGTTATATTATTAATGCTTTATATTAATAAAGTCACCACAAAAAAGGTACGCCCGTGGGGGTACCTTTTTAGTCGATTCAATCTATTAATTACAATAACAAGTCAGTCTCTGCAATTTTTCTCCATTTCAAGCAACAGTTTGTAGCTCTCTACCAACTGTACAGCCATTATAACCTTCTCTCCGCTATATTTTTCTATTAGGTCATTGAAATCCTCGCCCTCCCTGTAATATACCTCCCGGAGAAGAGAATTTTCCTCAATTTTGTCTTCAATTCCGCTAAGGACACTCCTAACTTTCATTGCGGGCAGTTCTTTTTCTTTTGCATCCCTCCCCAAGTTGAATACCCCCTCGCAATTTTTTAGTGTATTTTTTAATTATATACTATTAGCACAATTCCTTCTATATTTTTCCACAAAATTAATACAATATACGATATAAAAAGACGCCTGTTGACGGTATCCCCGTAATAAGAGGAGTTTAAAATGGCTGTAAATCTAATATGGGTTTTGTTAGTTACGCCCAAAATAAAGCATGAATAGAGGTGCATTACAGAAAATATTAAAGCCGCCTATCCTCACGGACAAGCGGCTTTCAGCGTTTCTTATTTGGTCTGGGTGAGAGGATTTGAACCTCCGACCTCTTGAACCCCATTCAAGCGCGCTACCAAGCTGCGCCACACCCAGGTATTTAACGGCGTATATTAATATAACATATTTCACTGTCCAATTCAACTGGTTTTTTGTGTTTTAAGTCGCATAAGAAACTGCAAACTACCAACTCCGAACTGCTAACTAACACCTGTGACCTGTGTACTTATTCCTAATAAAAAAACAGGACCCGTAAAGGCCCTGCACATTTAGAGAATAATACAGATTAATCCTCCGCTTCCCTCGTTTACTATCCTCTGCAGTGTAAACTGCAGCTTGGACTGAGCATCCTCTGGCATCTTGAGAAGCTTGTTCTGCAATTGCTCCCGAACCAAGTCGTACAAGGATTTACCAAATATATTTGATTCCCAAAGCTTAGATGGATTGTTTTCAAACTCCGATATCAGATAGTTTAACAGTTCTTCGCTCTGCTTTTCTGTGCCCACCAAAGGAGACACCTCAGTCTGTATATCCGCCCTTATCATGTGAATTGACGGAGCACTGGCCTTCAGCTTGACCCCGAACCGACTGCCCTGCTTGAATATCTCCGGTTCCTCCAGTATCAGTTCATCCAGTTTGGGTGACACAACCCCGTAACCGTTCTCCCATACATCCTTTATGGCAGAGGCTACCCTGTCGTATTGCTTCTTGGCCCCCGACAGCTCTTCCACCAGCCCCAGTAGCTGGTGTTCGCCCTCAAGGGAATACCCGGTAATCTCCCCGATTACCCTGTAAAACAGCCCTGCCTCTGTCTTTATACTGATACGGGCGATACCTTCGCCTAAGCTTATGCTGTCAAGCTCCGCCGTTTCGACAAATTCATATACGCTAAAGGATTCCGGAATATCCTCGGTGTCCTTTAGTCTCTTCACCTCATCGGTGCTTTCCCTGACCGCCTTTATTATATCCTGCCTCAGCCAGTGCTCAAGGTCGAGACCGTCCACCCACCGGGGCAGGTCAATATGTATTTCGGTGACCGGGAATTCAAACAGTATCCTCTCCAGTATATAATGAACATCGTCCATCGACATATTCATGCAGTCCACTACGCATACCGGCACTTCGTATTTAGCTTCCAGTGCCTCCGCCATGTTTCTGGTCTCCTCAGCCCTGGGCCGGGTGCTGTTTAGAATCATTACAAAGGGCTTGTTGAGGCTCTTCAATTCCTTAACAACCCTTTCCTCCGCCTGTATATAGTTCTGCCTGGGTATCTCGGTGATGGAACCATCGGTGGTAACCAGCAGACCTATGGTCGCATGATCGTTTATTACCTTCCTTGTGCCCAGTTCTGCCGCTTCCTCAAAGGGGATCTTGTTTTCAAACCACGGCGTGGATACCATCCTGGGCATTTCATCCTCCAGATGACCCATAGCCCCCTTGACCATATACCCGACGCAGTCCACCAGCCTCACCCGGAATTTGGCATTATCCTTCAACACTATCTCAACCGCTTCATTGGGCACAAATTTGGGCTCGGTGGTGGAAATGGTACGCCCTGCACCGCTCTGCGGCAATTCATCCTTGGCCCTTTCCCTTATGTAGAGATTATCTATATTAGGCAGCACCAGTAAATCCATAAACCTTTTAATGAAAGTAGACTTTCCCGTTCGCACTGGGCCTACTATTCCAATATAAATATCTCCCTGGGTACGCTCGGCTATGTCCTTATATATATTGAATTCTCCCATCCTTTATCCCTCCTTTTACTAAATTGAACATGCTTTAACATTATATATATATGAGAGGAAAACGGTATTATTACTAAAAAATCGGCCTTGCCCCCATCTGGACAGCCTGCCCTGACCGGGCGCACCATCAAAAAAGCCCCGGGATTTCCCGGGACTTCACCCCAACGCCTACCGAGTGTAATCTGTGACCTGTGATCTGTGACTGTTTCACCACTCCTCCGCTATCTCTTCGGCCTCATGGGTCCTGCTCCTTAACATAAGGTTTTCCACCGACTTTTTGACATCGGCCCCTTCAAATAGAACTCTGTATATTTCCTTTGTTATGGGCATTTCTATACTGTGCAGCACCGACAATTCATAGGCTGCCTGGGTTGCTTTGACACCCTCCACCACCATCCGGGTACCCCCCAGCACTTCATCAAGGGGTTTACCCTCGCCTATCTGTATTCCTGCCCGTCTGTTCCGGCTGTGCATACTGGTGCAGGTGACAATCAGGTCCCCTATGCCGGAAAGTCCTGCAAAGGTGGAGGCCTTCGCTCCCATTTTTACCCCCAGTCTCGCTATTTCCACTATTCCCCTGGTCATAAGAGCCGCTTTGGTGTTGTCCCCGTATCCCAAACCGTCCGAGATACCGGCTCCCAAAGCTATAACGTTCTTCAGGGCACCGCCCATTTCCACCCCTATTATATCGGGGTTTGTATAAACCCTGAAGGCAGGTGCCATAAAGAGGTCCTGAACGTACTCCGCCATTTCTCTATCAGGGCAGGCCGCAGCCACCGTAGTTGGCATACCTCTTCCTACCTCTTCCGCATGGCTGGGTCCAGACACGGCCGCCACCCTGTTATTGGGTAATGCCTCCTTTATTACTTCCGACAGACGCTTAAGGGTACCAGGGTCCAGGCCCTTGGCCACGTTTACCAGTCTCTGCTCCGGCTTTATGGAAGGGGCCAGTGTTTTAACAACACTCCTAAGTACGTGAGAGGGCACTGCGAAAATAATAGTCTCACATCCGTTGATGCTTTCCTCAATGTCCCCAATCGGGTTTATGTTTTGCCCAAGCTTAACACCGGGCAGGTACATTACGTTCTCGCGGATTTCTTTTACCGTCTCAAGAAGGTCCTCTTCGCGAATCCACAGGTTTAATTCTATGCCTTTGCCTCCAAGTACCGTCGCAAGGGCGGTACCCCAGCTTCCGGCTCCTACCACAGCAATTTTTGCACTCATATCTTTAGTCCCCCTTTTTTGGTGTTAGTTTTATGCTAATCTTTGATTCCTGTCCTCCAAGCAGCCTTTTTATGTTTTCCTTATGCCTCAATAGCGCAAAGGCACTTATCACAACCGAAAAGGCTATCATCTCCTGTGACAGCCTAAAAGCAATCACCAGTACCGGGTAGCACAGTGCACACACCACCGAGGCCAGCGATACATACCTGGTAGTCAGTATTATCAGTATACCGGCGGCAAGGAGTATCATTGCCACCCGTATATCAAGGCTAATAAGAACTCCCAGCGAAGTCGCTATTCCCTTGCCGCCCTTGAATTTGAGTACAAAGGGCCAGTTATGACCGCACACCACCGCAATCCCGGCAAGGATGGCACCCACATCACCGCTTCCCAAACACCTTCCAATTACTACCGCCAAAACTCCCTTTAAAAGGTCAATAGCAAGGACAAGGACGGCGGGCTTGCTTCCCAATACCCTGTTTACATTGGTTGCACCGGCGTTTTTGCTACCGTGCTCCCTTATGTCTATACCCCCAACCACCTTACCTATTATGTACGCTCCGTTAATATTTCCAAGCAGGTATCCCGCAAGGGACGATACTATTAAACCCATTGGCTATACCCCTCCTTTATTCTCCCTTTCCCTTACCACAATCCTTACGGGCGTTCCCTCAAAGCCAAAGGCTTCCCGGAGCTGGTTTTCTATATATCGGAGGTAAGAAAAATGCATCAGCTCCCTGTCGTTAACGAACAGCGCAAAGGAGGGAGGCTTAACCCCGAACTGGGTACCATAGAAAATTTTAAGCCTCTTACCCTTGTCGGAGGGGGGCTGGTTCATAAGCGTGGCTTCCCCTATTATCTCGTTTAACACCCCGGTGGTAACCCTCAGTGCCGCACTGCCTGCCACTATGTCCACTAAATCTAGTATCCGGTCCATCCTCTGTCCTGTCTTTGCCGATACAAAAACTACAGGTGCGTAATCTATAAATGTAAGCTTTGCCTTTATACTCCTCTTATATTCTTCGGTTGTACCGGTCTTTTTTTCGTAAAGGTCCCACTTATTAACCACCACTATACAGGCCTTGCCCTCCTTACGAATATGCCCGGCAATCTTGGTGTCCTGTTCGGTAGGTCCTTGGCAGGCGTCTATTACAAGGATGCTCACATCGCTCCTTGTTACCGCTGTCAGTGCCCTTATTACGCTGTACTTTTCTATCGCATCGTCTATACGGCTCTTTCTTCTTATACCGGCGGTATCTATAAATATGTACTCTCTGCCGCCCGCCGTAAAGGGGGTATCAATAGCGTCCCTTGTTGTGCCGGGCACGTCGCTTACAATAACCCGCTCTTCCCCCAGAATCCTGTTAAGTAGCGACGATTTGCCCACGTTGGGCTTGCCAAGTATGGCAACCCTTATAATGTCCCCGTCCTCTTCCTCGCCTTTTCGGTCAGGGAACCTTGCCACCACCTCGTCCAGCAAATCGCCAAGCCCGAGCTGCTGCCCCGCGGATATGGGTATAGGACTTCCCAGGCCCAGGTCGTAGAACTCGTAAATATCGTCTTCCCTTTTTTTTGAATCCACCTTATTGCACACCAGTAGCACCGGTTTATGGGTTTTCCTTAGCATTTCCGCCACCTCATGGTCAGTGGAAGTCATGCCCTCCCGCACGTCCACCATAAACAGAATAACGTCTGCCGTATCTATCGCTATCCTGGACTGGGCCCTCATCTGTTTCAGCATAGGATCGTTTTTTGTAAACTCGATACCCCCGGTATCTATCAGCGTAAATTTATGATCCAGCCATTCTACGTCGGCATATATCCTGTCCCTTGTTATGCCGGGAGTATCCTCCACTATGGATATTCTTTTACCGGCTATTTTGTTGAAAAAGGTGGACTTCCCCACATTGGGCCTTCCCACTATCGCCACTATAGGTTTAGTCATCTTAAATCCTCCTGGACTATTTTTCGCAAGAATTCTCCACCGTCCACCGGGCACACTTCCACTTTTACGCCCAGACTTTCCCTGATCCTGGTTACCAATATATCGTCAAGGAAAACCTCTTCGCCGGATTTCAGCATGTTTTCGGGTACGAACAGCTTCTCTCCCAGCTCTTTTCCCCTAAGCTGTCCTATAAGGTCGCCGCCGGTGACAAGCCCCGCCACATCGATAGTCTCTCCAAAATACTCGTTTACTATCGGGTATATATGCACCTTTAGGTTTCGCACTGCCCCTTCAATTCTCTTCCCCAGGTCCTGTATAAAATCCCCTGCCGCCATACCGGTGGCCACAGAAACGGTACCGGTCCTTCGCGTGTCCCAGGCCATCTTTTTAAATAGGCTGTCAAACTGCTCCTTAAACAGAGTCATCATACCTATTCCGTTTTCCAGCTGCGGGAAGTCTTGGTAAGCTCCTACCCCCGGGAACGGCAGTCCGGCCTTCAGGTATAATTCGTCGGCGGCGTACACAACCCTGCTGTCGTATTCTTTTTGAAATATTTTTTGCCACTTTTCCACAGTATCCACCGCCCGGTTGGCGTCCTCCCTGCCGAAGGGCCTTAAGGTGTAAAGCCCCTTCCTGTGCCTGGTAATACCCACCGGCACCACCCCAATACTTCTTATACTCCGGCCCATTTTAAACAAATCCTCCAGAGTCCTTTTAAGTTTTTCTCCATCGTTTAATCCGGGGCATAGCACTATCTGGCAGTTAAGCACCAGTCCGTTCTCAAGAAAGGTACGCATTGCCCCAAGGGCCTCACCGGCCTTTGGGTTCCCCAGCATCCTTACCCTTAGCCCCGGGTCGGTGGTGTGAACCGACACATTTAGCGGGCTTATCCTGTATTTTATTATCCTTTCTATATCCGGTGCCTCAAGGTTTGTAAGGGATATGAAATTACCCTGCAAAAAAGAGAGCCTTGAATCGTCATCCTTAAAGTATAGGCTTTTCCTCATCCCCTCTGGTAGCTGGTCAATAAAACAAAATATGCACTTATTCTTGCAGCTTTTACCCCGGTCCATAAGGCCTGTTTCAAATTTGAGCCCCAGGTCCTCATGGGGTTCCTTGTCAATCTCCAGCAGCCACTCCTCGCCGGTTTCCTTCCGTATCAGCACTTCTATGTAGTAATCGTTTATAAGAAACTTATATTCTAAAACGTCCTCCACCGGACTGCCGTTAACCTCCAGCAGCACATCCCCCGGCCGGACGTCTAGTTCCTCAGCGATGCTTCCTTGCTCAACCGCTTTTATAGGGTGGACCTTCTGCATAATTATTACCTCCGTTTAGTACCAGCTACTAATATTATATCACAATATCTCCCCGGGGTATATATACAACTATTATCCCATTTTTTCGTAATAAAGCAAAGGGATTCCGCATTCTTTCCGGAATACGGAATCCCTAAAAGCCTTTACTGTTAGTGTTTCACAATTATTAAGCAGCCATTCTCCAGGTCATGTACCATGCCCAGAGTAACCTTTGAAAGCAAAAGAGCCACCCGTTCCCTTTCCTCCTCGTCCCCGGCATAGAACACCGGAGCAGCTGAGTGAATTACCCTTTCCCTGTCGGTTGTTACTATGGCAAGGATAGTCTCCTTTATTACAGTATCCATAGGTCCACCTCTAATCCGACGCTTTCCGTCCGGCGGGAGAATCCAGCGGTTTTCTTTTGGAGCTCTCCAATACCGGCGTCTTTTTTACCGCTTCAATAAGGCATTCTATATCCGGCTCCATCGAAAATATTGCCATAACAATATCACCGCTCTCGGTATTCCTCCTGGCAATAGGCGTAAACTCCGGCTCGTCCACGTCCTTCCGTATTCCCAACTGTGTAGCCGCGTTGTGGACCAGTGCCTGTCTTTGACCAACGTTCCCCAGCGTGACTCGGGCGTTGTCGTCCTTAGGGATTATTCTGACCGCTATAGCCCGGGTAAGATACTTTTCCCTTGCCTTGGCATGGCCTATATTCATAAGTGCCACCCCGTCCACCATAAGGAGAGGTCCATCAAATTCAATCTTCGCCTCCACAACCTCCGCCATATCTCCCACCTTTTCACCCTTCAGGGAATAGACAATACCGGCAAAGACGGCTGCCCCCGCCAGAACCCCTGCGGCAATACTATCAGACAGGTAGACAACAAGGCTGGCCGACAGAGCGGTGACCATTGCAATATAATTCCTCGCCTCAAAGGTCTTGGCTATATCCTCTATATAGTCGGAACCCCTTGGAACAAGCTCTGTACTGTCAACACTTTCCAGGCTGTCCCGTTCCATGCTTCGTATATCCCGGAACTGCTGGGCCGCCAGGGCCAGGAAGGTAACCGCCGTATATTCCTTTTCCGCCAGAGCGGGCACGGCGATGGCACCCAGGGCAGCCGCAATGATTCCCAGTACCAGATGTGTGACATAGCCTCTGGGAAAACTGGGATACTGCCTGTAGTCGGCCCTTAGTAGTAAAAGCCTTCCTGCACTTCCGAGAACCAACCCGGATACCAGCACCCGGCCGTAATCTGCCATTTGCTACCTACCGTCGTCCCTTTTATTTCTCCTTGCCAAAAAACTGCCAAACTCCCTTCTTACAAAGCCCTTTGCCTTGGAGAAAAACTCCCTGCCCCCGGTGCTGAGGAACAGAAAGATAAGGCCTCCCAAACCGGCGATTACCACAAGCCAGGCTATCCCGGAGCCGGAGCCTTTACTGCTTTCCTGGGCTCCCTGAACCTTCCCGCCTTTTTTAGTAGCACCGCCGTACAGGGCCTTTGTAACTATTTCAGCAAAAATACCAGCACTGTTTTCCGCCCTGTCCCTTGTATGCTCATGGGTTCCGAATTCAAACAGAAGTGCCCTTGGAGCAAGGTCCTGGTTATAGTTGCCCCTCGCATAGAATATATCCCTTACAAAGCCGGGATAGGTATCGTCGGAGACGGCTTTAATCTTACGGGCCAGTTCCTCGTTTGCCTTAAGATTTTGATTTCTCCTGCCAAGAACAATTCTTATCTTGGCCACGGGGGTCTCGTTTATTGTATCAATATAGTACTCCTTGGGTATAGCATCCCTGTGAATATCAAATATGGCATCCGGCCCCTCCTGTAAAAGCTTTGTGGCCGTCCTCCTGGAGCGTACATAGGAATTGGCGTCATGAGGCTCGTGGGACGTAGTATCGACAGTAGCATTCACACCGTATTTCTCAAAGCCCTTCTTGAAGGCCTCCCCAACTTCTACTATCCCGCCGCGACCATGTTTGCTGTCAGTACCGTCGGTAGGTACATAGGATTCTGCGTTGTGGCTAAAATACAGGGACACCTTTTTTCCCTTTTCAGCGACCTGCATGGTCTCTATCACAAATATTTCGTCTATCTCGGGCATTTTCACGTCTTCAACAAAGATGGCATAGGCCCTTTTATTGTCCCGGTCAACCTCCACAACCTCATACATCTTGTTATCGGTGCTGTGGTATTTATCTCCCGCATCCACCTCCCACGAGGTGGCAAAGACCTCATCCTCGGTGCCCTCCTCGTACACGACGTAGTATCCCTTACTGCTGTGCTCAAACCCGCCGGTGTCGGCATAGACCACCACCCCGGCCATCAGTAACATGATCACAAAAATGGAAATAAAGGTCCTCTTTTTATTTTTCATCCGTATCCCCGCCGTTCCTTTGCATATTGCCATCATTTTTCACAAATTCGCCTTTATCAAAGGCCATATCCTTTTTGTCGGTGCCCCCCTGTATTTTTTCTCTTGTTTCGCCCACAACCTCTGCCAGAACCACGGCAAACACACCGGATATCACAGTGGCGTCAAAGGCACCGGCACCGCCGAAAACAGTCCTTCCGGGGATTCCGGTATAAACGTTCACCACCGCCTGTAACAGGTCACTTAATACTATAGCCATAATGCCTGCAATAAAGGCCGACCTTCTTGACCTGCCCAGCAGATAAGCAATGCCTCCTCCAATAAGCGCATACAGATAATAATAATCCATAAACTGGTTTTCCTCCGGCCCTGCGGGTAAAAACTTGCTAAGTCCGTAAACAACAGCTCCTGCCGCAATAGAAGCAACAACAGCCCGGGTTCTTTCCTTGGCGGTACCGGCTTTTATAAACAGGTACACAGCCAAAGCCACGGGAATAATAGCCCCTCCTACATTAATTGCGACATTTCTGGTTATGCCTATATCCGGTATAAATGTGCCCACCAGCATTGCTGCAATAACCGCAAGGGCACCCCCGTCGGTAAGCCTTAAACGGTCCAGCACCCTGTGGGCAACTCCCAAAAGTACAAGCACCGACACAAGCACAAGTATTACTAATCCAACCGGCATTTCCTCACCCCATTCTTTAGTATTTCATTACTTAGATTTCCCTCCGCAAAAAAAATCTATTCATTCCGGAGCTCGGCGGGCTTTGTTCCAAGGCTTTAATTTTGACGCAAAAAAGGAACGGAAATCCATACAGAACTTCAGTTCCTTAAAATTTAAATCCTCCCAATTGCCTAAAGATCCTTCGCTATCGCAAGATCCTTCGCTATCGCAAGATCCTTCGCTATCGC
>JAQUCT010000005.1:0-40010 GCA_028686075.1 Bacillota bacterium | reverse complement strand
AAGATCCTTCGCTATCGCAAGATCCTTCGCTATCGCAAGATCCTTCGCTATCGCTCAGGATGACATCAGGAGATGTAAAATTTTAATGCATAATATTTATCACCCGCAAATCCTGCCCTAACTCTAGTACCTGAATCTGTGATCTGTGATCTGTGATCTGCAACCTGTAACTCATATCAACTGCATTAGGGCAACGAGGCTGCCGGTATCATTCCCTTCCCGGTCGTGCCTTTTAAAGGTCATTTGTCTTCTCCGCAGATTCCTGACTTTCCTTGTCCAGCAGTTTGCTGAGTTCCTCCATAAAGGTGTTTATGTCCTTGAACTGGCGGTACACCGAAGCAAACCTCACATAAGCAACCTCGTCCAGCTCTTTTAGCTTTTCCATTATTATCTCACCTATGGTCTTGCTGGTTATTTCCTTTTCCATAATGTTATAGAGTTTTTTTTCAATCTCGTCCACCAGATCGTTTATTCTATTCACTGATACCGGCCTTTTTTCTGTGGCCTTTATTATACCGTTCAATACCTTTTCCCTGTTAAAGCTTTCCCTCCTGCCGTCCTTTTTAACCACCATAAGGGGAAGACGGTCGAGTTTCTCGTAGGTGGTAAACCGCCTGCAACACTTACTGCACTCCCTTCTGCGCCGAATGGTAAAACCCTCGTCGGCGGGCCGGGAATCCACCACCTTTGATTCCAGGTTGCCGCAAAACGGACATTTCATGCTCCCAATCCCCCTGTCATACTTGACTTTACCCTTGTATGAATTATATTATATTAACTCAGGTTTTTCCAGGGAGTCTATTCCCTTTCCATATCTATGGTCTCTTTAAACTCAACCAGTATTACATCTATACCAATATTTACAATATCCTCCCAGGGTATCACCAGGTCGTTTTCCCTGTTAAAGAAGCCCAAGAATTTGCCCGGTCCCGGGATAATAATAGCCTCCACCTTTCCTTCCTCCAAGTTTACCTCTATATCTGAGATAGGTCCCAAGTTCCTACCCTCTTTAAACGTAATAACTTCCTTTTCCGCCAGGTCGGACGTTTTTATCATACGGCGCACCACCTTATTATTCTCTCTTAAATACTATGTTGGACAAGGGGTATTTATGCAAAATAAAAAATCCGTGACAATTCAGTCACAGATTTTTCACATATGCTTTTTCATATGGTTTAGGGCCGACTTTTCCAGCCGGGACACCTGTGCCTGAGAGATTCCAATCTCCTCCGCCACCTCCATCTGGGTCCTTCCTTCAAAAAAACGCAGGTTAAGTATCAGTTTCTCCCTGTCGTTAAGCTTCCTCATTGCCTCCCTTAGAGATATTCCCTCCAGCCACACCTCGTCGGAGTTTTTTTCGTCCTTCACCTGGTCCATTACAAATATGGCGTCTCCGCTGTCGTGGTATATCGGTTCGAAAAGTGATACCGGGTCCTGTATCGCGTCCAGAGCAAACACAACCTCTTCCCTGGGCATATCCAGTTCCTTGGATATCTCGGATATGGTAGGCTCCTTTGAATGCTTATTTATAAGCTGGTCCCGCACCTGCAGTGCCCTATAGGCGATATCCCGCAGTGACCTGCTCACCCTTATGGAATTGTTATCTCTTAAATACCTTCGTATTTCGCCTATTATCATTGGAACGGCATAGGTTGAAAACTTGACGTTCTGGCTTAGGTCAAAGTTGTCTATAGCTTTAATAAGGCCGACGCAACCTACCTGAAAAAGGTCGTCAAGGTACTCTCCCCTATTGTTGAATCTCTGTATAACGCTTAAGACCAGCCGTAGGTTACCCTTAATGAACTTTTCCCGGGCACTATTGTCACCGTTGTGCATTTTTGCGAAAAGTGCCCTCATCTCTTCGTTGGTAAGCACCGGAAGTTTGGAAGTATTTACCCCGCATATTTCTACTTTGTTTATGTGCATTGCATCAACCTTCTTTCGCTCATCAACTGACATCTCTGATTATTCCACCCCTCGGATTCTTTTATACATGAAAAAACCGCCACGTTGCTGGCAGTTTTTTCATGTATCCAATACTTAATAAGGATGTGTCAGACCATCCTGCTTATCTCCTTTTTTAACCTTTTTATTATCCTCTTTTCCAGCCTTGAAATATAGGACTGAGATATGCCTAAAAGGTCGGCCACCTCCTTTTGTGTCCTCTCCTCCCCCCCATCCAATCCGAACCGGAGTTTCATTATCCTTTTCTCCCGTTCGCTAAGTTTTCTCATCGCAAGCCCTAAAAGTTCCCTGTCCACTTCCTTTTCCAGACATTTGAAAATAATATCGTTTTCGGTACCGAGTATATCAGAGAGCAGCAGTTCGTTACCGTCCCAATCTATGTTAAGCGGCTCGTCGAAGGATATCTCCGCCTTTAGCTTACTGTTTCTCCTAATATACATAAGTATCTCGTTCTCTATGCACCGGGATGCATAGGTAGCCAGTTTTATCTGTTTATCCGGGTCAAAGGTATTTACAGCCTTAATGAGCCCGATGGTTCCTATTGAAATAAGGTCCTCAACGCAAATGCCGGTATTCTCAAATTTTCTTGCTATGTATACAACCAGTCGAAGGTTTCTTTCTATCAGTATAGTCTGTACAGATTTTTCGCCTTCCTTAAGCCTTGCAACAAGGTAATTCTCCTCATCGGCACTCAGCGGAGGCGGCAGTGCTTCACTGCCCCCAATGTAGAATATCCGCGCCGTAGGGAAAATCCGCGTAAAATGGAAGACCTTAATCAGATAAATTTGCACAATCAATCTGTATCGGCGCAGCATTACACCCACATTCTTCCCCCCTACTTGATCAATTCCGGATTTAGCAAAGCTGCATATTCTCCGCTTTCCGACAAAGGCTTGGAATAGACTGCCACTATTACATTCCCCAGACACCGGTTGCCTATGGTTACCCTGTCCGCCTTAAAGCCTAGCAGCATCCCCTTTTCCTTACCAAGGGAACTAAAGGGTATAAGCCTCAACCTGTATACCCAGTTTGCCTCCTTAAAACCATCATATATATTTTCCAGGTCTTCTTCACGGTTCTGTTCGAATATCTCCCTTATGCTTTCATGAAGCAATTCCTTAACCGCGGAGTACTGTACCACTATAACCGGGTAATTGGTGATGGGGTCGAAGAGTTCGTTTCCGGTATCCAAAAGCCCCACTGCCTCCGCCGATCTGTCTCCGACGCTTATAACAAAGCTGCGGTAGAGGGACCTCTTTTCCAGGTAACTATAAAGCGGCACCAAACACAGCCTTATAATTATTATTGTTACAAGACCTGCCCCCACCAGTACCGACAGGGGAATGCCCTTAATAAGGAAAACACCACCTGCGGTAACGGTGCCCGCATTAGTGAAATAGAACAAGCCGAATACCGCTCCGCCGAGGATAAAGGAAATAAGATAGAACACCGACAACTGTTTCAAAAACTCCCGGAATCGTATGGGGGTAAATGCAATTACTATAATCAACAATGACAAAAGTACCTTCATTACGGTAGTGTAAAGAAACTTATACCCCGGAAAAAAAATAAGCAGAGCATACAGGGCTCCTACCACCGAAGCTGCAAGCATTTTGATTCTACCGGCATGCACCTTCAAGGTTGTGGATGTCAGCCAAAGGATGAGATAGTTCATGACTATGTTTTCCATAAGTAGTATGTCTGCATAAATATCCATATTGACCTCCGGCTTACTTTTATTCCGGCCAGATTAACCTCATATTACAATTACTATTCATCCGCCTTAATCGATATGATTATTATAACTCATGCCGGTTTAAAATTTTGTCGTTTACTGAGCGGCTGTCTATGCAAACATTCTTTCAAACCCTCCATTATTCCCCGGATTATTTGTCTTTTTTTATTCTCATCGGTAAGTATCGACCTGTCAGCAGCGTTTGTCCTGTAGCCGCAGATAACAAGTATATCCCAGGCTGTACCCGACGCCCTTATGCCCCTGTTCATAAGATGGGTACTTTCGCAAATGCCGTCGATTAGGTGTTTGGCCAACCTTTCGTTTAAGGTTCTTTTTGTGCTGTAGAGTATCTCAACTCCCCGGGTATTTTGATTGTCGCTCGCCCCCTCCTCCAGCATTATCCGTATGTCCGCTCCCCCTCTGCTTTCTGAAAACTCACACTCGATCCCGACAGGGTTTAGGTACAGCTCCGCTGTGTACCAGGCAAACTTTTCCAAATCTCCTATCCAAAACCCCGGTCGGGCATCTATCCAAATCCTCATAAAACACCACCCAAATTGATTATTATGGACCCCTGATTAAAGGCCATATTATCATTCTATTCCGGAAAACAAAATAAGGGACTGAAATCCATATTGAATTTCGATTCCTCAATCTAATCTATATTTATAGGTTTCATAGAAGATGGGAGCATACCAGGCATCCGCTATCTGCGCTCCTTTTATTTATGCGGGTTAAAGCTCCGCTTCAGATGACTTAATGCCTGGTTACGATACGCTTTGGGTGCTATGAGGCTTCATGAAGCCTAATTGTATTTGTATATAAAATAAAAAGAGACTGAAATCTAAACAAGAACTTCAGTCCCTGGAAACCAACAATTGCTACCCTCAAATCCTACCCTGATGCCTACCAACTGTTATCTGTGATCTGGTTTATTTCACATTCTTATTTTTACGTAAAAATGTGGGTATATCCAGGTCAATTCCTTCGTAGTCGCCGAACAAACTGTCCCTATCCTTTTTTTTGTCCTTTTCCTTTATCGGTTTTATTGGCTTATCACCGCTAAAACCGGTGGCTATAACGGTTATTCGTATCTCATCTTTAAGGTCTTCGTCTATTACCGCACCGAATATGATGTTTGCATCGGGGTCCGCGGACTGAGATACAAGCTCCGCCGCTTCGTTTACTTCAAACAACCCAAGGTTGGGCCCACCGGTAATATTCAGCAGAACTCCCTTGGCTCCCTCTATGGAAGTCTCCAGTAGCGGGCTCTGGATGGCTAGCTTTGCGGCTTCGGTGGCTCTGTTTTCGCCATTGGAACAACCAATGCCCATATGGGCCATCCCGGTATTATGCATTATGGTCTTAACATCCGCAAAGTCCAGGTTAACTAGTCCCGGAACCGCGATAAGGTCTGAAATACCCTGAACCCCTTGCCTTAGTACATCATCGGCGGTGGTAAAGGCTTCGACTATCGAGGTCTTCTTTTCGGATATCTGTAGCAGCCTGTCGTTGGGTATAATGACCAGAGTATCCACTTTGTCTTTTAGGTCCTTCGTACCCTCTTCCGCATGCAAGGCTCTCTTTCGGCCTTCAAAGGTAAAGGGTTTTGTCACAACTCCCACCGTCAGTATTCCAAGCTGTTTGGCAATGTCCGCTATTATTGGGGCGGCACCTGTCCCGGTTCCTCCTCCCATGCCGGCCGTTATGAATACCATATCCGAGCCCTGTATTATATTATGAATTATTTCCCTGCTCTCTTCAGCAGCCTTCAGGCCAATCTCCGGGTTGGCCCCTGCTCCCAGGCCCTTTGTAAGCTTTTCGCCAATCTGAACCTTCTGGGAGGCATTCGACAACAAGAGGGCCTGCCTATCGGTATTAATTGCTACAAATTCTACCCCTTTCAGCCCTGCTTCAATCATTCTGTTGACAGCGTTGCTGCCTCCACCGCCAACACCAATTACTTTGATCACCGCAAATTGATTGCTTTCCATATCAAACTCCAGCATAGCTGTTACCCCCTTTTTTACTCGGCACTCCTGACAGGTACTTCACCGGGCGAGATACTAGACTTAGAAGTACTCATCCAGGAAATCCTTTAGCCTGTTTAGTGCGCCGCCCTTTTGTGCTTTTCTTGTTTTAGGTTTGCCGAACAATGTGGTCTTTTTTGATGCCCCCTCCATTTCACCGGGATAATAATGTTTTCTTCCTGTCACATATTTTACTATACCAACCCCCGACGAGTATACAGGGGAACTCACTCCTATGTATTCAGGGATACCTATCCTAACGGGCAGCCCCATTACTTCCTGTGCTACCTCTTTGCATCCTTTTAGGAAACTCACCCCTCCTCCTGTTACCACCACGCCGGAGGACAGCTTGGGCTTTATACCGCTTTTAATAAGCTCCCGGTTTACCAGAAAAAATATTTCATAAACCCTTGCCTCTATTATTTCACAAAGCTCTTCTATGCCTATTTCCCGCTGGCTGCCGTCGGCGATTCCCTTGACGGGTACCGTTTCCTGCCCGGCATATTCCTGTTTGACAATCCCGTACTGTTTTTTCAGGTTCTCCGCCTCGCCAAAACTTATCCTAAGGCCCACCGCCAGGTCGTTTGTAATGCTGTCTCCTCCCAGGGGAATAAAGCCGGAATTCTTTAGCATACCGTTCTCAAAGACCGAATATTCTGTCTTTCCCGCCCCTACATCAATTACCAGCACCCCAAGTTCCTTTTCATCCTTTGTAAGTAGCACCTCACCTAGGGCCAGGGGTTCTGCCACCACTCCTACTATATTAAGGTCAGCCCGTTCAACGCTCCTTATTAAGTTCTGTAGGGTAGTACTGCTGCAGGCCACTATACCGGCATCCATTTCCAGCCTGGTTCCGAACATGCCTACCGGGTCCCGAATCTCATCATACCCGTCAACAATAAACTGCAATGGTATAACGTCAACTATCTCCTTCTCCGGGGGCAATGCAAATATCCTTGCCGCCTGCATAACCCTCCTCACGTCCTCACCGGTTATTTCCCGATCTTCGCCGGTGACCGCTATTACACCCCTGTTTTGGTACAGGGTCACGTGACCGCCGGATATATTTATAAATACCGAATCCACTTCCATATTGGTCATATTCTTAAGCTGTTCCACTGCCTGTTCGACGGCCATGGTAGTGCTTTCTATATCAACCACAACACCCTTTTTGACTCCGTTGTTGGGGCTAATTCCAACACCCAGTATCCTAATGCCGTTGGAGTCTAACTTTGCTAAAACTGCACTTACCTTAGACGTTCCTATATCCAAGCCGGCGATAATGTTATCCATACTTCTACTGCCCCCTTCAGGCCCATCCGCTTGTCAAACAGTACAATCCAATAATAAATTTCAACGCGGCTGTACCTTTTCCTTTATTTTAATCAAATTATTTTGTTGATTCCCTGCGTATGTTGAACAGGTGACGCCTTATACCTGCAAAGTTCTGGAACAGCCTTGTCCCGAATGCAACAACGGCAGCGAGGTATATGGGCACACCCAGCCTGTCTCCTATGTAGGCAAGTGAAGCCGCAAGGATTGCATTGCCAAAAAAACCCGTTATAAAGATGTCGCTGTCGAAACTGTTTTCAAGGGACGCCCTTATACCACCAAACACCGAGTCCAGAGCCGCCAGTATTGCAACCGACAGGTAGGCTGAATACACCACCGGTACGTTGAATGGAAAGAAAAAGCCCAATAGTATTCCTAAAGCAAGCCCTATAAGTGGTAGAATCAATTCATTCACCCTCTTTTTGTGTTTTCACGTATTTAAAATTAGTTCTGCCGGTATATGCAGGGACAACCAGTTCTTCCCTTTGTTCAACGTTTATCTGGAGCCCGTAGTATTCCAGAAGGTCAAGATATCCGCTCTCACTGCCGCTCATGTACCCGTAAAGGGTGGAGGGTTCGCCTATGGCCGTTATTGTGTACGGAGGTGCGTATCTCACCGAATTGATGTTTATTGTCGGTCCCCCGCAGCGTATCTCAGTATTGAACATTATCCTCTGGCCGTTTATTGCTATGGCCTCGGCACCCGCAGCCTTAAGCTCCGAGACAATCGTCAGTATGTCCTCATCGTGAACCAATAAGAGGTTGGGGTCGTTGTCCGATGTCATTTCCCAGCTACTGTCATCCAGCACAATCTCTATACCCGGCCCTGTCACCTCCGACAGCCCCGCCAGCATCTTTACCTGCTCAAGCTGCTGCTCCAGTATCTCATTTAGGTCCCCCCGTTCGCCCACTGCCTTTTCGTATTCCCGCACTCTGCTCCTTAGATCGATGTACTGCTGCCTCAGGCCCTCAATTTCAGCCCTTGTATTGTGCAGTTCGTTCTCAAGCTGCGGTACCGTATCAGAAGTAACTATCCCTACGCCCTCCTGGGATGTCGTGAATTGAACAGTAAAGGTCAGCCCCAGTAACAGTGCCCCCAAAAACATTACACCACTTTTGTATAGCCTATCCATCGGCCTTCCCCCTACTTGTTAACAGGTTCCGCGTATTTAAACTCGAGCACTTTACTGTATCTTGGCACAAACACATCCTGCTCCTTTTTTATGCTCACCGATATACCATAATACTCGAGTTCCTCGACAATACCACCCTTTAGCTTTAATGCGGCCTCAAGAGTCTGGGGGTCTCCAATGGCCTTGAATACAAAGGGAGGTGCAAACCTCTGATAGTTTATGTTTATATGGGAGCCCGCAAGCCTTATCTCGGTTGTAGCTATAACCCTCTGTTCGTTAATGGATACTGCTTCCGCCCCGGCAGCGTTCAGTTCGTTAAGCACCTTCAGCAGTTTGTCATAATGTATATAGAACACATTAAACTCCTGATCCGGCTGGACCTCGGCCAGGGTAACCACCACTCCCGGGCCCCCGGTGTCGGTTAGGCCGGCCAGAAGACGGGCCCTTTCCAGGTCCTGTCTCATGCCTTCGGCTATTACGCTAACCTCGGCGGCGGATTCCTCGTACTGCAGTATCCTGCTTTCGTATTCCTTAACCCTCTGCTGCAGTGAATCCCTCTGCACCCTTGCATCCTTTAATTCACTCGCAAGCTCCTGGGCCCTTTGTACCGACAATATACCTCCGTAATTCTGTACGTTTCGGAACTGAAGGGTCAGCATTAGACCCAGCACCAGACACACAAGGCCTACTGAAAGCTGTGCCTTAATCGTTTTCACATTACTTCCTCCTAATCCTACCAAGGCCTGAAAAAGGCCCTTTCCCCGCAGGTAACGTCTATTTCGCCGCCTACCTCCCGGGGGTAAAGCTTCTCCAGTATGGTATTGCTGTAACCGAGCTTATAGTCCAATTCCTCAATATCCCCTACCCTTAGTATAAACCGGTCGTCCAAACCTATAACAATGTCTTCCAGGTCCTCTACATTAACCTCGATGGGAGCATATTGAAGAATATTTTTGCCAATACATCTCGAAATATATATAATTTTATCAAATTTTTGGATATTATCAATGTCCAAAATCTCCATAGCTTGAAAATCCTCAACCTTAATCCCTTTAAATACCGGAAGTCCCTCAACGGGTACCTGGGCGGTCGCACTTATTACCCTTCTCTCGTTGTCCACAAGGAGGTAACTCCCCATATAGGGTAAGTATCCTATAAGGTCCCTTTCCTCCACGGTAATTTCTATGCTCTTTGGCATTTTTCTTTCTACATCGGCCCTGAGTATATAGGGATGGGCCAGAAGATTATTAATTGCATCCTTTATGTCTGCCCTCAGTATATTCACTCCCGGGTCTATACCGGAGTACTCAACTATTTCCTGTTCATCCACAAAACTGTTTCCCTGTACTGTAATATCGGATATACAAAAAAAGCTTGTCCGAAAAAAGGCCAGAAGTCCGACTACGACAGCCAAAATGAGAAGTAGCAAAACTGGACCTATCCTGTATCTTTTCTCTTTACTTCTTCCCATTTTCCCGTCCTCCTATACCATTATAATATCGGCACCCAGGCTTTTTAGTTTCTCTCCAAGGTCCTCATATCCCCTGTCAATGTGTTCTACGCCTTCCACTTCGGTAACCCCTTCCGCTACCAGTCCCGCAAGCACCAGTGCCGCTCCCCCCCTTAAATCCTTTGCAGTAACCAATGCTCCGCTTAGCCTTGGAACACCTCTTACTACGGCTATCCTCCCGTCCACCTTAATATCCGCCCCAAGCTTTATTAGCTCGTCTATATGCCTGTACCTGTTCTCAAATATGGTCTCAACGAATATGCTGGTACCTGCGGCGGTACACATTGCCGCCATCATCTGAGGCTGTGCATCGGTGGGGAAACCGGGGTAAGGCAGCGTCCTTATTAGGTCGATGGCTTTAAGCCTCTTAGGAGCTGTTATCCTCATATTGCTGCAGTTCGTCTTAATTATGCAGCCGCTTTCCCTCAGTTTGTCTGTTATCGGGTGCAGGTGGTCCACTAGGATGTTCTCCAGGGAAATTTCTCCCCCCGTTACGGCGGCGGCAGCCATATAGGTCCCAGCCGCTATCCGGTCTGTCATAACAGTATGCCTGCAATCGTGAAGCTCTTTAACGCCCTCTATCCTTATCATATGGTTACCCGCACCGAAAACTCTAGCTCCCATTGCGTTAAGGAACCCCTGCAAATCCACTATCTCCGGTTCCTTGGCTGCGTTTCTTATCACCGTTTCGCCCTTTGCATGGACGGCGGCCAGCATGATATTTTCGGTGGCCCCGACGCTGGGGTAATCAAGCTGTATTTCGGTCCCTTTTAAGTCTTTGCCTTCGCATATTATCTGGCCGTGCATTTCCACATTGGCACCCAGTTGTCGTAGACCCTTAAGATGTAGGTCAATGGGCCGGACACCTATGGCACAGCCTCCGGGATAACTGGTTATAACCTTTCCAGTTCTTCCCAGCAAAGACCCCAGCAGAACTATTGAAGACCTCATCCTTTTAACCAGTACCGTGGGTATTTCATTTGAAGTAATACTGGAGGAATCCACCACAACGGTTTTATCCCGGTATTCCACACGGCACCCCAGTTTCTTAAGTATTTCCAGCATTGTAACCACATCATTTAGGGCTGGTACGTTTTCTATGACGCTTATGCCTTCATTGAGTATGGTAGCTGCCAATATAGGGAGTACCGCATTCTTTGCGCCCTCCACTTTAATATTGCCGGTAAGGCGATTCCCCCCTGTTATCCTGTATAATGACATTTGTTGTTCCACCTCCGGGATTTCTGCCTTAAAACAATCGGGGAAAAAACAGTATTATATATTCCATACTATGCGAAATCCCAAAGAGTGTTACCTGTTAACCATCCTTAGTATAATATCACATATTCTTTCCGCGGCATCGGTCTTTCCCATATCCTTGCTGGCCCTTTTCATAGCCAAAAGCCGCTCTTTGTTCCTCACAAGTCCAGAAACCTTTTTGTATAACACATCCCCATCCAGCCGGTTTTCCAGTAGCACCACCGCAGCACCTCTTTTTTCCAGTGCCCGGGCGTTGTATTCCTGATGATTACCTGCCACGTATGACTTGGGCACCAGCACTGCAGGAAGTCCCACCGCCGTTATTTCGGCTATGGTTATCGCCCCGGCGCTTGTAATTACAAGGTCCGCAGCCGAAAGGGCCTGGGGCATCCGGTGAAGATAGGGTACAATCCTAATATTCTTTTTGCCTTCCGTACTTATTCCCCTTTTACTAAGGCTCTCCATAAAGGTTCGGTAATGATCCTCGCCGGTGGTGTGCAGCAACTGAAAGCTACCCCCACCCATTAAACCGGCAATAAAGTCAGTCATAGCCCGGTTGAGGCTGGCCGAACCCTTACTGCCGCCAAAACTAAGTACCACCGGCAGCTCGGGTACAAACCCAAATTCTCTTGCCGCCTTCACCCTGCTACCCCCCATTATCCCCTTCCTTATGGGGTTACCGGTGACTAAAACCCGGTTCTTTTTTTTAAAATACTTTACTGCCTCTTCAAAGCTCACCGCTATTGCATCGGCGAAACGTCCCAGTATCCTGTTGGTTGCTCCGGGCAAAACGTTCTGCTCGTGTATCAGGATGGGTATCCCCTTAAGGTGAGCGGCCATAAGCACCGGTCCCGCCACATAACCGCCGGTGCCCACCACAATATCTGGCCGGTACTGCCGGACAAGCCTTTCGGCATCATAAAGTCCCTTAAAAAGCTCGGCGGCGGACTTTAGGGTATCAAACGAGAGCCTTCGCTGGAACCCCTTCACCCTAATGGCCTCAAACCGGTATCCATACTTTGGAACCAGGCTGCTTTCCAGACCATTAGCGGTGCCTATGTATAAAATATGCGTTTCTTTGTTTTTTCTTTTCAAGGTATCTGCTATGGACAGTGCCGGATATATATGCCCTCCGGTCCCTCCACCGCTGATTATTACCTTCATCCAATCAGCTCCAGTTTAAGGATGTTCTTCTCGATATATTGAGCAGTATACCCACCGCCGAGAGGGTAAACAGCAAAGAAGAGCCGCCGGCACTTATAAAGGGAAGCGGAATCCCGGTGACCGGCATTGACGATGTTACTACAGCTATGTTCATTATTACCTGTATAGCTATCATAGCCACTATTCCCGCTGCCAGTATGCTGCTGAAAAAGTCCGGAGCATGGATTGCAATCCTTATTCCCCTCCAGATTAGAAGCATAAAAAGGAATACAACGGTAGCCGCACCTATAAAACCCAGCTCTTCACCAATAATGGAAAATATGAAATCGTTCTGCGGCAACGGTATGTAAAAAAACTTCTGCCTGCTCCGTCCTAAGCCCAGCCCGAACAGTCCGCCGGAACCCAGAGCGTACAAAGACTGAATCGCCTGATATCCACTGGCCCTCGGGTCCTGGAAAGGGTCCAAAAAAGAAGTCCACCTTACCATCCTATAGGGCTCGGAAATAATCATTATTACAAGGGCGGTAAAGGCCGGAAGGGCAAGCCCTACCAAATGCCCTATATTTGCCCCTGCCAGAAATATCATAACGATAACTATGGCAGCTATGCTTACTCCGGTGCTAAAATCCGGCTGGAGCATTATAAGGCCGAATACGGCCCCTGCCACCAATAGAAAAGGTACCACTCCCTTTGAAAAACTCCTTACATTATCCTTTTTTCTATTCAAAGCGCTGGCTGTGTATACTATCACTGCCAACTTTGCAAACTCGGAGGGCTGTATAGTAATCCCTCCTATGGCTATCCACCGGGTTGCACCGTTTAGCGTAACCCCAAGCCCCGGTATGAATACCAGAAGGAGTGACAACAGTCCGGCTATCAGTATATGTTTCGACAATCTGTCGTAGTTTTCGTAGTTAAATTTTGCCAATACGAACATTGCTACAAAACCCAATCCCGCCCACATCATCTGTCTCTTTAAAAAATAATAGCTGTCCCCGTGGGTATAATAGGCACTGGCGGAACTGGAGCTAAAAACCATTATTATCCCTATTATAACCAGAAGTATTGTTACAAACAGCAGCGTAAAATCCACGGCATTGTCCTTCTCCATTAATCAAACCTCCTTAACAAACCCACAGCCTTTTTAAACTCTTTTCCCCGCTCTTCGAAATTGTTATACATATCCCAGCTTGCACAGGCCGGGGATAAAAGGACCGTGTCTCCCTCCTCCGCTATCAGTGCCGCTTTTTTTACCGCCTCTTGCATATCCTCCACTACATAAATACTACTCAAGTTTACTTTTTGACATGCGCATTTTAGTTTCTCCGCCGTTGCACCCATAAGCACCACGCCCTTTACTTTACCGTCAAACCCTTTAACAAACCCATCAAAGTCCCCGCCCTTGTCATACCCGCCTGCTATAAGCACCACCGGCCTATCCACTGCCTTTATCGCCTTAGCGGAGGCATCGGGGTTTGTGCCCTTTGAATCGTTTATAAACTTAACTCCTCTTACGGTATCCACGTATTCTAAACGGTGCGCCACGCCTTCGAAACTTTTCAGGGCTTCCCCCATAACTTTTACCGGCACGTCCATACACCACGCCAGGGCTGCGGCAGCAAGGGCGTTCTCCAGGTTATGGTCCCCCGGTATTTTCAAATCCGCTGCACGGCATACCCGCTCAAGTATTTTGCCCTTCCTTAGTACCACGTACCCGTCCTCCACAAAGGCTCCTGTATCCATTATTCTCTGCCGGCTGAAGTATAAAACCTTTGCTCTGCACTTTTTCGCCAGCGAGGCAGTAACCGGCTCATCGGCGTTAAGTACCGCATAGTCCTGCGGTCCCTGGTTTCTAAGTATTCGCGCCTTTATGCCGGTATAGTTGTCAAAGGTCCTGTGCCTGTCAAGGTGGTCCGGCGTAATGTTTAACACCGCTGCCGCCGCAGGTCTAAAGTCCCTTGTACCCTCCAGTTGAAAGCTGCTTATCTCCGCTACCAGGACATCCCCGGACCTTGAATTAACCGCCGTATGGATAACGGGGGTACCTATATTGCCCACCACGTGGGTAGTCCGCCCCGACAGACTAAATATTTCCCCAGTAAGAGCGGTAGTGGTGGTCTTACCATTGGTACCGGTTATCGCCACAATAGGTGTGCCGGTAAGCCGGAAGGCCAGTTCTACTTCGCTAATTACCTCTCTACCGCTTTCTGCTATCCTTCTCACCATGGGAATATCCATTGGAACTCCCGGACTTATTACTGCAAGGTGGGGCCAGGCGGCAAGTTCCACGGGATGGCCGCCTAATACGTACTGAATATTCATACCCTCAAGGGCTGCAATGGCCTCTTTGAGGCCCACTTCGCTTTTCCGGTCATTTACCAATACTTGCGCTCCAAGGCCGTGCAGCGTCTTTGCCGTTTCAAGGCCGCTCACCGCCAGCCCGATGACCAAAATCTTTTTGCCCTTTATTTCCACAATGCCATCCCTCTCCTATCTGATAGCAAGTACTCCTACCAATACAAGTACTATAGTGATTATCCAGAACACCACAACAATCTTGGTCTCCTCCCAGCCCTTAACCTCGTAATGGTGATGCAGCGGTGCCATTAAAAAAATCCTTCTCCCGGTCAGCCTAAAACTTACAACCTGTATTATTATTGAAAGGGTCTCCAAAACATAAATGCCGCCTATAATAGGTAAAAGCAGCGGCAGCTTTAAAAGCACAACAACCGCGGCCACCGCCCCTCCCAGGGCCATGGACCCGGTATCCCCCATAAAAATCTGGGCCGGGTGAGAGTTGTACCTCAAAAAACCCAGCGTGGAACCGGTAACGGCGGCGGATATTATGGCTATTTCCTTCTGCCCCGCCTTAAGGGCCACCAGGCTTAAAAACGCCATTACAATCATTGTAATGCCGGCGGCCAGGCCGTCCAGGCCGTCGGTAAAATTCACGCTGTTTACCGTACCCACAAATATGATTATTGCCGTGAAGGGTATATACCATATCCCCATATCCCACACTTGGGAGGTAAAGGGTATTAACACTGACGACCCTACATTGGGGGATCGGTAAGCGTAGATGGCCAGCACTATACCCAACAGTATCTGGGCAATAATCTTATGGGTAGCCCTAAGACCTAAGGAACGTCTCATTACAACCTTAATAAAGTCGTCAACAAGGCCTATACACCCAAACCCCAGGATACTTGCCAGTATAAAAAGCATTTCCCTTTCCCACTGTGCGGTTATAAGTACCGAGAAAAAAACAGCTATTACTATAATAATACCGCCCATTGTTGGAGTGCCCGATTTCTTGAAATGGGTTCTGGGACCGTCGCCCCGGATACTCTGGCCCATTTTAAGCTTCTCTAAAATGGGTATTACTATAGGTCCTATTATTATTACTATAAGAAATGCTATTATTATCGGAAAAATTATCTGCTGATGCTCCTGCATCCATTTAGCTCCTCTCAAGTATTCTGCCCGCCAGCTCCTCCATCCGCGTCCTCCGCGAACCCTTGACCAGTATTACGTCTCCCTCTTTTATGAAATCATACAGGAATTCCGCCGCCTGCCCTTTGTTTTCAAAACAATAAACCCGCCGGGGGTCCATTCCCCTTTCCTCTGCCTCCAATGCAATAAAGCGGCTTTTATCCCCCACCGTTATCAGTACATCCAGCCCGGCATAGGCGGCATACTGTCCCACTAACCGGTGTCCCTCTTCGGAAAAGGTGCCCATCTCCAGCATATCCGCCAATACGGCTATCTTTCGTTCCCCGGGCATATCACTTAATACCTCCAGGGCAGACTTCATTGAATCGGGGCTGGCGTTATACGCATCGTTTATCACGCTTATACCCCCGGGAGTACTATGTATCGTAAGACGCATCCTTTCCCCTTCCAGGCCCCTAAGAGCCCTAATTATTTCCTCAAATTCCATGCTAAAAAGCCTTCCCACCACTACGGCGGCCAGGGAATTGTATACGTTATGCCTTCCGGGCAACGGCAGTACCACTTCAAATCTGCCTCCCTCCGCCAGCAGCGTATAGGACGTTCCCTCCTCGCCCCTTGACAATACGTTTTCGGCTTTATAATCCCCTTCCTTTATACCGTAGTACACCACCGGTATGTCCAAACCCTTGCTGCCCGACCTAAGGAGGGGGTCGTCGGCGTTTATTACCGCCGTGGGGTCCTTAGCCATACCGCTGAATACCTCCATCTTTGCCCTAAGGACTCCTTCGCGGCTGCCTAACCTTTCTATATGGGACATTCCAATGTTGGTTATTACAGATACCTTAGGCTTTACTATTTTCATCAGGTTTTCAATCTCGCCGTAACCGCTCATTCCCATTTCGATAACTCCGGCCCGGTGGCTAACGTCAAGGCTCATTATGGTAGCTGGAAGCCCTATTTGGTTGTTATAGTTGCCGGGGGTTTTCAGTACATTGTATTTAGCCTCAAGAACAGTGGCTATTATGTTTTTTGTAGTTGTTTTTCCGGTGCTGCCGGTAACCGCCACAAAATCCGCCTCAAATCTGGTTCTGTACCATCGGGCAAGCAGGTGCAGGGCCTCCAGCGTATCCTTAACCCTAATCACCGAAACGTACCTATAGCCGTAGTCCCCTTCTCTGTCAACAATCATTACCCTTGCGCCCTTACGGGCCGCCTGGGCTAAAAAGTCATGACCGTCGAACCTTTCTCCCCTAAGGGGTATAAAAAGGCTTCCCTGCTCCAGGGTTCTGGTATCTAAGGATATCTTATCTACCATCCCGTCTTTGGGTCCGCACACTATTTCGCCCTTCACAGCCGTAGCTATGTCAGTAATCTTTAGGTTAATCATTACCCATCCTCTCCAAAATACCGGTTACTATTTTTCTTTCATCGAATTCTATCCTGTGGTCCGCGAACTCCTGGTATATCTCGTGACCCTTGCCGGCCAAAACCACAATATCATCCTTTTCGGCCGTCTCTAAAGCGTACTCGATGGCCTCACGCCTATCTACTATGCATATGTAACTACATCCGGTCTTCTCCACCCCGGGCAGTATCTCGTCTATTATCTGGTGGGGTTCTTCCTTTCTGGGATTATCCGAGGTAACTATTACAAAATCGGATAACCGGCCCGCTATTTCGCCCATCATGGGTCGTTTTTCCCTGTCGCGGTTTCCGCCGCAACCGAACATGGTTATTACCCTGCCCCGGGCATAACCCCTTATGGTAGATAGAATATTCTCAAGGCCGTCGGGAGTATGGGCATAATCAATTATTACACCAAATCCCCTTCCGGTGTCTATGGTCTCCGACCTGCCCGGTACGCCCTCCACTTTTTTTAGTCCCTCTTGTATATGCTCCGGGCTGATGCCGTCGGATAGCATCGTGGCGGCAGCAGCCAGGCTGTTGTACACGCTTATCATGCCGGGTATTCTAACCTCGATGGGTATATTTTTATCCTTCCAAACCAGGTTGTACCTCACCCCTGCAGAATCTATATGTATATCGCTGGCGCAAAAATCTGCACTTTTTTTGACACCGTAGGTGAAGGTCCCGGTGGGAAGGTTCTTAACCCTTTCCATTATGACATCCCCTGAAGGGTCATCGGCATTTATTATATTAAATCGGTCGGTGGATTTGAAAAGCTTTAACTTGGCCTCCAGATAGTTCTTCATATTACCGTGGAAGTCCAGATGGTCCCTTGTCAGGTTTGTGAATATTCCGTAATCAAAATCCACGTAACCCACCCTGTCCAAATCCAGGGAATGGGACGACACCTCCATCACCGCGTACTGAGTCCCGCCCTCTACCATCTCGGCGAACAGTCGGTGTAGGTCCAGGGATTCCGGTGTGGTCCTTAGAGCCGGTATTTCCTTATCCCCTATCCTTATGGCAATAGTACCCATAAGCCCCACGCTGTGCCCCGCGTTTTCCAGTATGGATTTAATGAGATAGGTGGTGGTGGTTTTGCCGTTGGTACCGGTTACACCTACCACTTTAAGCTTTTGCGATGGGAAATCGTAAAATACATGCCCCACCGCGGCCATTGCTTTACGGGAATCCTTTACCATTATAACCGTAACCTTTTTGCTGTCAACTGGGACCTCCCTCTGAACGATAAGCACCCTTGCTCCGTTTTCCACCGCCTGCTTCGCAAAGTCGTGCCCGTCCCAGTTAAATCCTTCAACGCAGACAAATAAATGACCCGGCTTCACTTCCCGGGAATCGTAGCTCACCCCGGTAACTGTTACCTCCTGGTCCCCCTCAATATCGACAATCTCCATAAAGTTCCATAAATCCGAGACCTTCATTGCTATTACCTCTATTCTTCTATGTATATATTACGTGTTTAAGACTTTGCATCTTCTAATAAAGAGATTTTACTGAAAATATTCGGGTTCCTCGAAAATCACTTTAACTATTGTTTCAATATTCACCACTTCCCCCGGAAGGGGTTCCTGGTCGACAGCTATCCCGGTACCGGAAATCTGCACCTTGAGACCTTCGGCCCTTAGCAGGCCTGTGGCACCGTTAACCGTTTTGCCTATTACGTTGGGTACTATGGCCTCCTGATTCTGTCCTTTGTATGACTCAAGATACAAGAGTACTATGGATTTCTCAGACACCATTATATCAGGTTTGGGAGTCTGGTCAACTACACGGTTATCATCCCCCTCTATTACACTGCCCACCACCTGATACTGGAGATTACTGCTGTTTAGGGTCTTTATTGCCTCCTTAAGCGGTATGCCTCCAACATCCGGCACCTCCACCTTTTCCTGTATAAGTCTTTCCGCTTCCTCCTCGGTGTATCTTGGCTGTACCTTCAGGTACCTTAACGTATCGCTTAGGATGTTACCCACAACCGGTGCCGCTATCTGGCCTCCATAGTAATTTGCCGGGTCCGGCTCGTCAATAACCACCAGCACCACCACCCTCGGGTCGTCAGCGGGGGCAATCCCCAAAAAAGAGGCAACATATTTGCCCTGGACGTACCTGCCGTCAACCACCTTCTGCGCGGTCCCGGTTTTGCCCGCCACCCTGAAACCGGGTACGTATGCGTTGGAACCGGTACCTTCCGATACCACCGTCTCTAATATTTGCATTTCTGTCCTTGCGGTCTGGGGTGAAATAACCTGTCTTCTTAGTTTGGGCTCAAATTCGTGGATCGTATTACCTTCCTGGTCCTTAAGGGCAAGGGCTATCTTTGGTTCCATAAGCATCCCCTCGTTGGCTATTGCTGAGGCTGCGGCTGCAAGCTGGATTGGGGTAACGGCCACGCCCTGTCCGAATCCCATATTGGCCAGCTCCACCGGCCCTGCCACCGAAGGGTTCATTACCAGGCCGTAGGCTTCGCCGGGAAGGTCAACACCGGTTGGCTCTCCAAAACCGAAGGCTTCAATGTACTCTAGGAATTTTTCTTTGCCCAGCCGCTGGGCAACTTCAATGAAAACGGGATTGCAGGAGTTCTGGGCGGCTTCCACGAAGGTCTGATGACCGTGAGGGTTATAACTCCTCCAGCATTTTAAGTTTCTCCCTCCTACCATAATGGAACCTTTACAGTAAAAAGTGCTGTCCGGACGGACCACCCCTTCCTCCAGCCCTGCAGCAGTAGTGATTATCTTGAATGTGGACCCAGGCTCATATATATCCGATACAGCATAATTCCTCCACATTTTAAGTCTTTCGTCCCGCAGCTCTTCCGCAGAAAGGCCCTCCCACAGTTCCTGTTCCTGCTCGTTTATGGGGTCAAAGGGAGTATTGGGGTCATAGTCGGGTTTTACAACCAGAGACAGTATGTCCCCGGTCTTTGGATCCATCACAATGGCGGCACCCCTTTTGGCTTTGTTGTTAATAACCGCCTCATCAATGGCCTTCTCGGCAAAATGCTGGATGACCTCGTCTATTGTCAGCACAAGGTGATACCCGTCCTGTGGCGAATACTGCGTATCAAAACCAAAGGGTATCCGGCGGCCTGCGGCGTCGGTTTCGGCTATGTTCCTGCCGGGCAGACCATAAAGGTACCTGTCAAAAAGTGCTTCCACGCCATCAAGGCCCTGATTGTCGGTGCCGGTGAAACCAAGTATATGGGAAGCAAAATTCCTGTTGGGATAATACCTTTTGCTGTCGTCCACTGGATATATGCCCTCAATATCCCTTATCCTGTCCACGTCTTCCTTTTCAACCTTCTTTTTAAGAAGCACCGTGTCTACATTCCTTGTAAGTCTGTCTAAAACGTCCTCCCTGTCCATATCAAGTGCTTCGGCAATCCTGTAGGATACCTCCTCGGAGCTCTTTATCTCAACGGGCCTTACATACAGCGTTTCTATGCTGGCACTTATAGCTAGTTTTTTTCCATTTCTGTCGTATATTATACCCCTTTTGGAAGGAACAGGGATATCCCTTGTCCACTGGTCCACGGCCATATCCCTGTATGTATCCCCGCGTATTATCTGTATCCATGCCAGTCTCAGGATTAAGGCGAAAAATAGAAAAAAAAACGCAAATAGGCAGAATATCAACCGTTTCTTTAGCCTTATACTCGGTGCAGTCAATCTCCTTCCCCCTTAATCTGACATTTATTTAATATCAAAGACCCTGCCCACCATACCTGTGAGCAGTGCAAACCAGCCGTCGCCGGGAAACCCGGCCTGGTCGCGGTCTTCCGACCCATCGGCAAACAGAGAACCGTACTCGGTGTTATCTACAGCAACGTATACTATATCCCTGCTCTCGGGATAGATCATTCCCAGTTGGTGAAGGGCATAGTCTTCCAGCCAGTTTATATCCATGACCTGGGCATGCTGAAGCTGTAGCCTCTCATTGGCTTTCTGAAGCTCCTCCAGTTCCCTTTCCAGCGTTCTTTTACTGAAGTTGCACTCAGATATCACAGCAAAGCGTGAAATGACCAGAATTCCAACGGCTAAAGCAACGCAGACTCTGGTCAGTGCTTTTCGTTTTCTTACGTTAATTCTTTTCCTGTGGGCTTGCTTTTTAAGCCCGGTATTCGGTTTTTGCTGTATATCGGGTATCGATTGGTAATACTGCTGCCTTGCTACTATCATTTTTATTCACCCCTTGCTACGATTAGAACTTTCACAGTTTTTCCGCAACTCTAAGCCCTGCACTTCTAGCTCTCGGGTTTTTATTTATCTCCTTTTCCTTTGGAACAACCGGTTTCCGAGTAACTACCTTCACCACCGGCTCCTTTCCACAGACGCATATAGGTGCTCCCGGGGGACAGGTACACGGATTCTCCATCTGTCTGAATGTCCGCTTTACCTTTCTGTCCTCAAGGGAGTGGAAGGTGATAACACAAATCCTTCCTCCCTCTTTAAGCAGGTCTACTCCGTCCTTTATCGCCCTTTCCAGGATACCCAGTTCGTCGTTTACCTCTATTCTCAAGGCCTGGAAGGTCCTCTTGGCCGGGTGCGGCCCTTTTCTCCTTGCACCGGCGGGTATAGCAGCCTTTATTACCTTCACCAGCTGGCCGGTGGTTTCAATTGGTGCCCTTTTTCTCTCCCGCACTATAAAATCGGCTATCCTCTTTGCCCAGCGTTCTTCACCATAACCGGCGATTATTAAGGCCAGTCTGTCCTGGTCGTATCCGTTCACCACTTCCCTGGCACTTAAGGCCTGTCCCCTGTCCATTCTCATGTCAAGAGGAGCATCCTGCATGTAGCTAAAACCCCTCTCCCCCTCATCCAGTTGATGGGAGGAAACCCCTAAATCCATTACTATACCGTCTACGAAGGCTATACCGCAGCCCTTTATCAGGGCGGCAATATCCCTGAAATTCCCATGCATTAGAACCGTCCTGCCCGAATAGGCCTCCAGCCTTTTGCCTGCCGCCCTAATAGCGTTTTGGTCCCTGTCAATCCCTATAAGAGTGCCTCCGCCATCCAGCTTCTTTACTATCTCGAGGGAATGTCCGCCCCCTCCAAGGGTAGCGTCCACATATATGCCCTCCGGTTTCACTTTGAGGTGTTCAACAGTCTCGTCCAAAAGTACCGTCCTGTGTTCAAATTCCATCCCTTTCATCTCCGGTTTGACCTGATTTTGCGTTTATCAGGTCATATTCCAAGCTGCTCCATTCTTTCCGCAATCTTGTCGTACCCCATTATTGTATCGCTGTTGTATCTGTTCCATTCCTCCACGCTCCATATTTCAACCCGGGTGGAGACCCCAATAATAACCGCATCCTTTTCTATGCCCGAATGTTCCCGTAGGTTCGCCGGAAGCAGTATTCTCCCCTGCTTATCCAGCTCGCATTCGGTGGCCCCCGAAAAGAAAAACCTTACAAAGGCCCTTGCGTCACGGGATGTTAAAGGAAGGGTTTTTAGCTTTTCTTCAAAGTTGTGCCATTCCGAATGGGGGTAAACAAAAAGACAGTTATCAAGGCCCTTGGTTAGTACGAACTTTTCACCAAGGCCCTCCCTGAGTTTTGACGGAATAATAAGCCTGCCTTTGCTGTCCAGCGAGTGTTGAAATTCGCCTATAAACACAGTGCCACCCCATTTTAGGGACTGTCTCCCACTTCGTCCCACATTTAACCACTTTTACACTAATTCTACTTGTATTTCAGAATTCCTGCTTGTTTTTAAAAAAAATTTCCAAAATTAAAAAACACCGGATTTTTCCGGTGCTGATTGTCTACAAATACAATTATATATAACGTACTTAAGTACTTAAGACTTTACATATTCTAACGTGTCATCCTGAGCGGCCCTGTCATCCTGAGCGATAGCGAAGGATCTTCGAGCTATTGAGAACATTAGATTCTTCACTATGTTCAGAATGACAAAGTCAGATTCTTCAACTTCGTTTCAGAATAACAAGCAAAAATATGAACTGCCAACTGGTCTTCCGTGATCTGTGAACCACAAGAACCGTCAGACTGGTTGGTATTATTCCGAAGTGGTGTTAATATCCTCCTTTTTACTTCTATAATACATATAAACCGTCCCGGCTACCACCGTCGCTGCGCTCACAAGCTGGGCAGCCCTTATATTGCCCAGCATAAGGCTGTCGGTCCTTAACCCCTCCACAAAAAATCTTCCAACCGAATACAGTATTAAATAAAAAAGGAATACGTTGCCCTCGGTTTTCTTCCTTTTGCGGTACCACAGTAGCACCGCAAACACCGAAAAGTTCCAAAGGGATTCGTATAAAAAGGTGGGATGTACCTTGACACCGTTCACCATTATTCCCCAGGGCAGGTCGGTGGGCGTACCGTGGGCCTCCTGATTTATGAAGTTGCCCCACCGGCCAATGGCCTGACCCAGAATAAGCCCCGGAGAGGCTATATCAGCCAGCGTCCAGAAATTCACCTTTTTGACCCTTGTATATATAACCCCTGTGATGATCGCAGCTATAAGGGTGCCGTGTATGGCCAGGCCCCCTCCCCTTATGTTTATTATTTGCCACGGGTCCTTTGAATAATAGTCCCAGTTGAAAATCACATAATAGAGCCTAGCCCCTATCACCCCTGCGGGTATTGCAAATATCACCAGGTCCAGTATTATGTTCTCATCCATTCCAACCCTTTTGGATTCCCTAAGGGCATATATAAGGCCGCATATAATGCCGGCGGCCATTATTATTCCATACCACCTCACAGAAATACCAAAAATCTCAAAAGCCACAGGATTCATGCTACCCCTCTTTTCTCTATTGTGGTGACACTACCGACAGGGATGAAGCCCAAGGTCTTATATGTTCCTTAAATCTTCTCCTCACCGTTTCCAGTTCGGTTTGCTCAAGGAGTTCGATGAAATCCAGGAAGTTTGCATCCTTGAAATGATAGGCAACAAAATTGGAGGCTATGTATTCCAGCCTGTCAAAGTTCCTTAAGTACCTACCCAGCAGTTTATTCCTTGCTAGGCGGAAGTCCTCTTCCTGCAGGTTTTCTTCCTTCATGTCCTCCATTGCCCGCTCAATAATCCCGAACAGTTTGTCAGGGTCGGGGGATTCGCCCCCCAGCATGGAATAACTATAGTCTATTTCGGCTACAAAGTCAAAACCAAAGCTGTCGTTTATAAGGCCCTCGCTGTACAGTTTCTGGTACAGACCGGAACTCTTACCGAACAGCATTTCAAGTAGAATTGACGAAACGATATCCTTTCTTAGCAGTTCCTTTCCGCCAAAGCCCACATTTGAATCCTTTATCCCTAAATTGAAAACAGGCTGGGATACTGTCAGTACCTGTTCTATTCTTTCCGCGTGTATTCCGTCCGGCTCCTCGGGATAGTACCTTTTTATGTCCTCCTCCCTCTCGCTTAAGTTACCTTTAATATTCTTCGCAACTAACTCCAGGGTATCATCTACGCCAACGTTGCCCACCACGAATAAAACCATATTATCCGGGTGGTAAAAGTTATTGTAGCACTTGTACAGTACTTCCTTGTCTATTACGGATATGCTTTCCACAGTCCCCGCTATGTCCATCCTTACCGGATGCCTGTGATACAGACCCTGCAGCATGTTAAAAAGGCTTTTCCACTCACCGTTGTCGTCATACATTCTAATCTCCTGCGAAATGATACCCTTTTCCTTTTCCACGTTTTCATCTGTAAAATGAGGATTCTGGACAAATCCCAGCAGTACTTCCAAGCATTCATAGAAGTTTGTAGTAGAGGAAAAAAGATAGGCAGTGCTAGTAAAATTGGTATAGGCATTGGCGGAGGCACCTAACCGTGAGAAACGATCAAATACGTTCCCCTTCTCTTCTTCGAACAGCTTATGTTCAAGGAAGTGGGCTACGCCTGCAGGGACTTCTGTTATGCCGTCCTCCCCGGGAACTGAAAACTTTATATCCACCGAACCAAAGTTTGTAGCGAATATTGCAAACTGTTTTGAATACTCCTTTTTGGGGAGAATAAAAACCTCAAGCCCGCTGTCCAGTTTCGAATAATACAGTTTCTCCCTCACCCTGTCCTTATTTATTTCCTTAACGGATTCTGTCATCTTCCTTCCTCCTCTCCGGCTTTCCTGTTATCGGTCAGGAAATATGTAACAGCATGCTTTATCCCATCCGCAACGGCCACCACATCTTCCCTTGTTACATCGCTTATTTTTTCTGCTAAAGCTTCCGGAGTCATTGTATGGCCGGATACAATCCTGTTCATAAGGAAATCGGTTATTTGCAGCTGATTGTCCTGCATTGAATGAATATTGTTAATCATGGCCTTTTTCGCCGCCTCCATCTCGCTATCGCTTATGCTACCCTTTTTCATTTGCTCAAGCTGCTCGTTTATTATCCCTACCGCTTTCCCGTAGTTAGCTATCTCTATACCGGCGCCTATAACCATAAGACCTTTAAACTTTTCCAGCCGGGCAAAGGAATAGTACGCCAGGCTCGCTTTTTCCCTGACATTGTTGAACAGCTTCGAGTGGGCACCTCCCCCCAGTATGCTGGCATAAACAAGCATGGGCACATACTGCCCGTGGGTATAGCCCACGCCGGTGGTATAGCCCATTGTCAGTTTCCCCTGATTAACATCCATGAGCTCCACCACCTCCCTTGGAGCATTGCCCTGCGGCGAAGAAAGTATCTGACCGAGATACTTTATTTCCCGTCTTTCTATGAACGGAGGATTGTCCAGAAAACCCTTCAGGTCGTCTATATCCACATCTCCCACCACAAATATGTCCATCGGTGCCTCGGCCAGTACATTCCTATAGTACTGCGCCAGTCCCTCGGGTGTTATGCCCCCTAGCTCTTCGCTGTCACCGTACCGGTACCTGCCAAATGGTTGTCCCTTTGCTGTTTCCTCGTAGCACCGGTCTATGGAGTACTGTATTTTATCGTTTATTCGCGCATTTATCAGTTTTTCGAGGTTGTCCCTCTCCTGCTCAAAATACTTCCTATTAAAGCCTCCCTCTTCAATGAGAGGCCTTTGAACCAGTCTGGTCAGAAAGTCCAGTATTTCTGATACAACGCCTTCTCCCTTCATTGTATACTTGTCGCTTATTACGCTACTGCCAAGGTAGATAAGCTGCATATCCCCTTTTTTTAACACATCCACGTTGAGCGAAGCCCCGTATCGCTCACCCAAAAACCTTTCAATGGCTTTAGTATCCTTCAGGTCCTCATTTCCCCGCTTTAGTATATGGGAAAGCAGTGCATTACCCGTAGTGTTTTCATCAAGAGGCCTGTACATTACAAGGCTCACCGATACCGTCTTAAACTTCGGCTCCCTGATAAGGTAAAGATTAATGCCCTCTCCCATCCTCTGCTGATAGTATATCCCTTCCATTCATTGCCCTCCTTTAATTAGCGATGTGAGAGGTGAGAAGTGGTACGTCACACTTCTCACAACCCAAATGTGTGTCCCCGGTTGATAGTCTCTTTTTCCCCTATCCTTAATATTATTAAGAATTAAATTTATATTTATCCATACAATCGGAAAATCCTTCTTCATATAAATAAAAGCGGGGAAATACCCGCTTTACAGAACATCCACCATATCCAGCCTATCCATCAACGCCCTTACCAAAAGGTCGCTGTCTCCCCAGGGGCCGATAATAACCGTATCTATATGCTCCGGCACGTCTATCCTGCCTAGAAACTTGGGCAAGAGCCATTCCGTATCTATCCCTGAGTTTTCGAAGCCCGCCGTTACTATTACCAGCTTGCTTATGCCTGAATCCAGCAGGTATTCAACCGCATCCCCTATCCCTAGCTGCCTGTGCCTTAAGTAGGCAATCCTTATCTTTCTGCTTTCATATCCGTTCTTCATGATGCTTTCCTTTATCTTATCATAAAAAACCTGCTCGTGGTTGACTGTCTGAGGATATTTTTCCCTGACCTTTTTGCCGGTTCCCCTGGCCACCAGTACCACGCCCACCTGCTCCGGGCTTATCTCCTGGGTTTTTTCCAGGATGCTCTGCTCGTAATAGGATACAAGCGCGTCATGGTTCCAAAGGGGAAAGGTAAAAAGCACCTCAGCATCCATGCCGCTCTTTTCTATTATCCTGAGAATTTTTTCGTCCACCACTTCCTTATAGGGCTGCTCCACCAACAGGTTATTTAGAACTATTATTTTGTTGTACCCGTCTTTAAGCATATCTCCTACTACCGTCTCAATAAAGGGAGGCCCAAACAGGTTGGCACTGTACAGCCCAAAGTCACCCTTAAGTTCCTCGTTTAGCTTGTTGTATAGGTTTTCACCGGCCTGCAGACACTTATACTCGTCTATTCTTTTGATGTTCTTCCTTAATTGAAGGGCCTTAACCGGCGTATTCCACCACTTTACTCCCTCCACCCCCGACTGCCTATTTATATCCAACCGGTAAAGGGCACTTTTGTATTGGTATTCGGTGATTTCCCCCGGGGAAAGGAGCAGTATGGCCGCTTCATCCTTCCTGTCCGACGGGCTTATCTCCCCAACATTTATCCTTCCCGGGAAGGCACAGATAAGCACGCAGTAAAGGAGATACCCCAAAACCGTCGCCCCGACGAAAATAAGCACCGCTCTCAGTTTTTTTTGGCGTTTTTTGATCAAAAACACAAAAACAAAAAAGCATATACATAAAAGAGCTATCGTAACTATATGCCAGATACCATGAAGCATCATAGCCGCCGCGGCAAAAATGCCGGTTAAAAGTCCAATAAGTATTAGTGACAGGGCTTCAGAGCGCAATTCAATTTTCACAAAATCCCCTCCTTCCTACTAATCTTTATGCTTATGCGTCTCGATAAATAACAAAAAAAATAAAGGCCCGGTACATTTCCGGACCTTAATAAGAATTATTCCTTTTATTCAGCGGCGGCTAGTCAATAATCACTTCCACCATGTCTCCGTTACTAATACCGGCCGCATTACCCTCCTCTATGTCTATGTGCATATCCAATGCAAAAGTGGGAGATACCCTTATAAGTACATTTTCAAATACCAGTGCCCTCATGCCCTCAGCCCTTACCTTAACTCTCTGGAAGTCCTCCACACCAAAGACCTTTGCATCGTCGGGGTGCATATGAATGTGTCTTGCCGCAACTATAACGCCGTATTCCAGGTCAACCTCTCCCTTTGGTCCAACAATCTTTACGCCGGGAGTACCCTCAATGTCCCCGGAATCCCTTACCGGAACCTTCAGCCCCAGTTTAAAGGCATCGGATACCGATATCTCAATTTGGGTCTCTTTTCTTACGGGACCTAAAATCCTTACGCCCTTCAGCGTTCCCTTTGGCCCAACTATGTCCACCTTTTCATCACAGGCATACTGCCCGGGCTGTGACAAAATCTTGAACTCGGTCAGTTCATGGCCGGCACCAAAGAGCTTTTCGAGATGTTCCTGCGTTACATGCAAATGTTTGTTGGACAGTCCAACGGATACTTTTTTGCCGCTCATGTATTCTCCTCCTAACTCATTCATTTTTATCGATTAAACAATCCTTACGACCGCGGATTGAACTATACATTTTATTCTACCAGATTAGCCTGTACATTGCCAACTATCTTGTGCCAATATATTCAATATAATTGTCATAATATGAACGCATTTCCTCCAGGGAATCCCCTCCGAATTTATTACACAGCTCTGCCGCCAGGCTCCAGGCCGCCGCCGCCCTTGCCACCACCGCGGCGGACTCAAGGGCGCACACGTCCGAACGCTCATAACCCGCCCCCATCTTTTCTTTTGTATCCATATCAACGCTTAAAAGCGGCTTAGCAAGGGTGGGTATGGGTTTGAACGCACACCTCAAAACGAGCGGGTTTCCGTTGGTTACTCCGCCCTCAAGGCCGCCTGCATTGTTTGTTTTCCGGTAGTATCCCTTCTCGTTGTGATAAAAAATCTCATCATGAACCTGAGAGCCGTATAGGTCCGCCGCGTCAAAACCCAAACCTATCTCAACTCCCTTTATACCCTGTATGCTCATAAGGGCGGCGGCTAATATGCCATCCAACTTCCGGTCATGATGGACATAGCTGCCAAGTCCCGGGGGCAGTCCCACTGCAGTTATCTCCAGTACTCCTCCCACAGTATCCCCCACTTCCCGGGCTGCCTGGATAACCCCCTCCATCTGTTCCTCCTTTTTTGCCAGGTCTTTGGAAAGCTTAAGTCCCGCGATGCTTATTACATCGCTTTTAACGGTAATACCAAAACACTTTAACAACTGAAGGGCCACGGCACCCACCGCCGTTCTTATTGCGGTCTCCCGAGCACTGGCCCTTTCTAAGACATTTCTTAAATCCTTGTGATTGTACTTAATTGCTCCTGCAAGGTCGGCATGCCCCGGCCGTGGTCTTTTTAAAGCCCTTCCGACGACAGCTTCCCCTTCGATGTTCATTGTTTCTTTCCAGTTTTCCCAGTCTCTGTTTTGTATGTACAGACAAAGCGGACTGCCAAGGGTACGGCCACTCCTTACCCCCGATAGCACCTCCGCGCTGTCCCTTTCAATCCTCATCCGTCCTCCTCTGCCCTTTCCCTGCTGTCTTTCAAAAAGCATCAGGTTTATGTTCTCCACGCTCAAGGGCATATTTGACGGCAGGCCTTCTATTATGGCAGTAAGCCCCCTGCCGTGTGATTCTCCTGCCGATAGAAATCTTAGCATTTTTTATTCACCGCCCGCGCGTTTTTCTTTGGGAAACTCCGTTTGTGCCAACAAAACTATTTCTTTATTATATTACACTATTCACTTAAGTAAAACAAATTCGGCATAAAAATAACAGGGACCTAAGCATCCCTGTTTAAGAATATCTTTTATTCAGTTCCTCTACTATTCCATCGGCTTTAACACCGTATGTTTGAGCTGCCCGCTCAATGCTCTTATAAAGAGCCCCGCCTCACCCGAAACACCGGATGCCGTACTTTTTGAAAACTTCCTCGGCCTCGGGGTGCTGCTTTAGTATATCCTTAATCTTGCTTTCTTTGCTGTACAAATACAACACCTCCATATAATCTAATTTCTATTATTATACTATGGATTACCCTAAATGGATATACTCCCTGACTTTTTTTGTGTCTAACGACTATAAAAGTCGTGGTTCCCGATGGTTGTTACATATTTCAGCTTTTCCTTAAACCATTTGGTCTCCCTGCTACCGGCAAGGTCCTCGTATATGAAGAACTGTGCATTTCCAATGGTTTGTCCATTCTCGCCGCAGGGTTTTACTCCCTTTAAGGCTTCCCCGGCAGCCCTGTAGGACTGCTCGGAGGGTTCCTTACTGTTCCACCCGCCGTCTGTTATAGGCTGGAACTGGCCTTTCTGGAATATTACACCCTTTATGGTATCTGGGAATCTTTCGCTCATAACCCTGTTTAATACAACGGCACCTACCGCTACCTTGCCTTCATAGGACTCGTAACGGGCCTCGCATTCGATTATTTTGGCCAGTAAATAGAGGTCATCTTCGTTAACTCCGATACCCCCCCTGCTTACCTTAGTCTTGGGATTTGCTACGGCAGGCATCATCCTTTGCGCCTGCATAAGCGATACCGCCGGTGCGTCCAGGTAGGCATCCTCCACTGTTTCACTGCACCCCTGACCCCCTGTGAACAGTATCATAATAGCAACCAACGCTACAGCCCACAATACTGTCCCTTGTATTCCTATCATCATTTTTTCCCCCTAATAATGGTAACTTTAACCAACACAAGTTAAGACTATACCAGATTTTAATATTAATTGCAACCTCATATATTTTATATCCACTTTTTATGGAAATTATAACCACAAAAAAAAGACCACCCATAGGCGACCTCTTTTTCGCTTTATTTCAGCCACTTATTCGGTGGTTTTTTAATTATATTAAATCTCCCTTAATATCTCTTTAAGCAGCAATATAAACTTTTCCTGTACTCTTTTACCCACTTCCAGTACTTCCTTATGATTTGGCGCATGGTGTAGCACGCCCGCCGCCATGTTTGTTATACAGGAGATACCCAACACCTTCATCCCGCAATGGACCGCCGTAATAACCTCCGGCACCGTGGACATGCCCACTGCATCTCCGCCTATTATACCCAACATCCTTATCTCGGCAGGAGTTTCAAAGCTGGGTCCTGTGACACCGCAGTAAACCCCCTGCCTTACTTCAATCTCAAGCCCCTTGGCACAGCCTAAGGCAGTATCAATCAAATCCCTGTCATAGGCTTTTGTCATTCCGGGAAACCTTTCCCCCATCTCGTCTACATTAGTGCCTATAAGCGGGTTATACCCCATAAGGTTTATGTGGTCGGTTATTACCATCAGGTCACCGGGTTTAAAACCCTTTTTTACTCCCCCTGCAGCGTTGGTAACAATCAATCTTTTCACCCCCAGCAGCCTCATAACCCGCACTGGGAATACCACCTGTTCCATGGGATAACCCTCATAATAATGAAATCTCCCCTGCATTGCTATAATCCTCTGTCCCATCAGTTCCCCCGCCACCAGGCGCCCTGCGTGGCCCTCCACCGTTGAAACCGGGAACCCCGGGATATCCGAATAATCAATAACCCTTTTGCCTTCTATGTACTCTGCCATCTGGCCCAGTCCCGAGCCCAGAATCATCCCGACGGCGGGCTGGGTATTAAGCCTTTCCTCTATGAAATTCGCAGCCTTTTTGTACCTTTCCATTTTATCCAATTTCATCCCTCCCGATTAATTGATCACAGGTCACAGATCACACATCGATAACCTCCAACCACTGGAAATACATTCCCAATTTAGTATACCACTATTACAAAAAAAGAAAAACCTGCACAAAAGTGCAGGCTATATTCCCAACCATGGTCTGGGGTTAACAACCTTCCCGTCTTTCCTGACTTCAAAGTGCAGATGCGGTCCCGTGGATACCCCTGTGCTTCCCGCCAGCGATATGGTGGTTCCCGCGGCAACCACCGTACCTACCTTAACTTTCAGGCTGGAATTGTGAGCATAAAGCGTGACTATACCGCCCCCGTGGTCTATCATGACAGTCTTTCCGTATCCTCCGTAAGTGCCGGAATATATTATCTTCCCGGCGCCGGCCGCTACTATCTTTTTACCCCAGGGAACTCTTATATCTATCCCGGCATGGTATTTCCTCGTTTTATATATAGGGTGCAGCCGCCATCCGTAATCCGATGTAATATAGGTATAGCCGGGCGCGGGCCACACAAATTTCCCGCCAATAAACTCTCCGTTTTGCGCCAGGCTTAGGATGGTCGCCGTTATCTGCCTCGAGGTCTTCTCCAGTTCCGCCAGCATTTTGTCTAGTTCCTTCTCCTCGTTTTTCACCCTGGAAAGGGCATTGTTCCTGCTGGCAGTGACGGTCTTTATCTCTTCTCTCTTTTTGCGAAGGTCATTTCTAAGAGATAGCATCCTTACTTCCTTTTCCTTAACCTCGTCCTGTTTTGCCTGTACCAGATTACGGCATTCCTTCAGTTCTTCCAGTATTGAAATATCGTAGGCTGCCACCTTGCTTACAAGATAAAAACGCGATATAAAATCCGAGAAGCTTTCCGCATTAAGCAGTACCTCCAGATAGCCGTAGCCGCTGTTCTTGTACATAGTCCTAAGCCTTTGCTTATAAAGGTCGTCCCTTTTTTCCAGTTCCTTCTGGGCCTCTTCCAGTTCCTTTGTAACTCTTTCGAGTTCCTTTCTGGTGGCGTCAATATCCCTTTCTACCCGGCCCAGCTGGTTTTCAGCCTCGTTTAGCTGGTTGTTCAACCTTTCAAGTTCCTTAATAAGACTGTTTTTCTGCTGCTGGACGTCCTTAAGCTGGCTTTGCTTATTCTGCTGTTCCTGCTGAACCTGCTCAAGTTTTGTCTGTTCCTCCGCAAGATTGGCATATACTGCAGTGCTATGTAACAAAACTATTGACGCTGCGACTATTATTGACACTAACCTGGAATTCCTCACGTCAAGCCCCCCTGGACACAATATTCTGACCTTATTGTATAACAAAAGGGGCTATTTTGTCATACAATTTGTTGAAAATTTAATATAATTGTAACATTTCATATTTTTTACAGGCAATTAAATATCCCACAGTGCCAACCCGGTGGTCTTGTCAAATATCCTCTCCAGGTCTTCGCCTTCAAACTCCTCTATAATAAACTCTGCGGCGAAAACTATCGTACCCTCCATCAGATGGCCTCCAAAACTCTGACCCTTTTCGTCCCCAAGCGTTATATGGGCATGGATGAAGGGCTGTCCATCCTTCAATGATACGTTTCCAATAAGGCTTAGAACTTCCATAGGTTTGTCGAATACAAAGTTTTCGTATTTTTCCGCCTCACTGTCATAGAGTCCTGCCACCGCTTTCTCTACCGCGCCAATCATCTGTAACCTGCCCAGCTTTATCCTCTTTTCCCGAACAAATTCAGTCAGGGAATTAAGCAGGTCAGAACCGTGGGGAATCCTGCCTATAAATGTTCTTTTACATATGTACTCTTTTGCTGCCATTACAATTCCTCCTCCTTGTTTTTTTGTCTGTATTCCTCCATTATCCTTACACCGCTACTGGTTCCTATCCTGTTTGCTCCCGCCTTTACCATTCCTATAAGGGTTTCAAGGTCCCTTATTCCCCCCGAGGCCTTGACACCTACATTGGGACCCACCGTTTCCCGAAGCAGCCTAACATCATCTAAGCTTGCGCCCGCACTTCCAAAGCCGGTGGAGGTCTTGACAAAATCAGCACCGCATTCCCTGACTATTTCGCACAACCTAACCTTCTCCTCCCGGTTAAGGAAACAGGTCTCTATTATTACCTTAATAATATTATCCTCTGCAGCCTTCCTTACCTCTCTTATTTCTTCTTCCACTGTCCTGTAATACCCGCTCTTTACCGCCCCAATGTTAACCACCATGTCCAGTTCCCGGGCACCCTGCTCCATAGCACTGCCGGCTTGGTACGCTTTAACCCTGGGATTGTCCGCACCCAGCGGGAATCCTATTACCGTGCAAACCTTAACCGTTTCCTCTTTCAACAAATCCGCCACCATTTTTACCCAGAAAGGGTTAACACAAACCGAACAAAACCCCTCGGCCACGGCTTCGCCGCACAACCTTTCAATACCCTCGCGGTCTGTTTCCGCCTTAAGCAGGGTATGGTCAATAAGCTTTGCAATGCTCTCCGGTTTTGAGGCCACTACCTTCTACCTCCGTTCTCCTTAGTTTTTTCTATAATTATATACAACGTACTTAAGACTTTACATCTTCTAATGTGCCATCCTGAGCAACTCTGTCATCCTGAGCGGTAGCGAAGGATCTTGCAGTAGCTAAATGTCTATCTGCAAGTAAGATTCTTCGGGCTTAGCCCTCTTAAACGACAGAATCGGATTCTTCGAGCTTTGTTTCTTCGGAATGACAGTTAAAGGGCACACCCGACGTCACCTTTTTTTAAAATACCTGTTTATCATATCCTGGGTAATAATACTTCCCGCCGGAGATGAGAAATTGCTGCCCTTTTCGGTATCTTTCTGTTTCCCTTTTAGATCCGCAACTTCTAAATCCAATCTATCCAGCCTTTCTATTATATCCGTCTCCATCCTGTGCCTTAGAGCATTAAGGTCTTCTTTCACTTTTTCCAGTTCGATTTTTTCTATCGCATAAGGTCCTTCCCCTTCGTCTTCCAGGAGAGGCCCTCCATTCTTTTCACCGCTGTCGGAAGCGGACCTGTCCTGGGCTTTTTCACCTGCGAAATCTTGTTCGCTTTCATAGGGCCTCGTGCCCTGATATACATCGTCCGTGCCGGCTACATCGGTCCCGGCAATCCTTTCCTCAGGCTCCCCCAGAGATACCTCCGGCATCCTTATCCTTTCAACCGACCTGTGCAAAAAAGGAACATGTATCTCCGGCGGTGCGGTAGCTATTATTCTCCTGGCATCTATAAGCAGGGAATAGGTGCTGGCAAAACCGTACACCTCCAGCTGCTTACCCTGGACATGGTGATAATATTTAACCCTCCCCCAGCTGCTTCCTCCATCATAGGAAGCCCGGTAGCCCAGGCTGCCCCCTTCAATCCATGCTATGTACAGGGTGTTCCTCCTATTTATAAGAACCGGTCCTTCGTCCACATGCCTGCCTTCAATTATTTCCTGCAAAGATGCGTCTCTCATATCCCGGGCTTTCCTGACGAAGAATACTCCGCCGTCGTTTCGAAGCATTATGCTACCTTCCCTGAATTCCATATACGCGGCCCTTTCCCATGCGCTCCCGGCCTTAGAAGCCGATATAGTCCATTTGGCACCATCAAAATCCCACAATGAAAAGTTTTTACCCTCCACCGCAGCTATGCTAAGCCTATTGTCCCCACCCATGCCACAATCATAGCATATATTCCCTTCCTTACCGGGCACGTCGAATACCCTATGGCCCCTCCATTCATTGCCGTTCCACCGGTGGTGGAAAAGGGCACAACCTCCCCCCTTATCCGAATACACGTAAAAAAGATGCAGACCACCGGTATCTTTCACAACTTTCAGGCCGGAAATGCCTATCGATTCTCCGCCAAAACTGTACAGGGTTTGTTTTGTCCATCCCCTCGAATCATGGCGGGTATAGACCACCCTTTGTCCTGCGGTTAATGCCACTATATGAATATTATCCCGTTCATCCACCATTATATCATATTCCATGACCGTTTCATCCATTACAGGCTGACCCGATACCACTTCGCCCCGGCTGTGTTTTACAACATAACCCGTTTTGCCGGAGGCCATAGGGTAAAACAGCCACACATTTCTTTTGCTGTCAATAACCAGTTTCTTTTCAAATGAAATATCAATCAAAATACCACCCCCAATAAGAAATATATGCACAGCATAACCAATTAGAAGAAACGCTGTTTATAATGCACCAAAAACATACCAACTTCATATATTACTACTGCAACAGGGATATTAACCCAATATGTAGGAAAGGAGTTGAATATATGTCTTTCTATACTGCTGCCAGCAGGGAGAATAGAAACTGCCCCGGACTTGTAGCCGGAGGCCAGGATACCCTTGGAATACGGGAGAGGGTTTGTGTACAGGTTAAAAAGGTATACGACGCTTGTTTACAGCAGCTGGTGCTTGAGGATGAAAAGGTGGTAATATGCCCCACAGGGGGACCTTTTACGAGACCTCTGAACTTTATAGAGTGCAGGAATGTGAAATCCAGGGGGGTTATTAAGAATCTAAGGGTTGATAGAATCAGAGATCGTGATAAAAAACATCATAAAGGTCGTGACCATTTCGCGAGGGTAAGGGCAGATGTGGAAATACCCATTGCCGTTGATTTCGTTGACGCCAACGGAGTAAGGGGCACAGGAACCGCTACCATTATCGTTCCCAAGGATGTGGTTATGTTTGTACCGGACGATTCCATTATACCCTTTGAAGTCGAAGCAACGGTTGGTGCCACCTGCGCGGACGGTAGGTTCTTAAACGACTTCAGGTTCAAGCTGGACCTTTGCGTTACTATAATCCTTAAGGTAATTGCAGAAGTAGAGCTTCTCATCCCTGCTTTCGGTTTTTGTTTCATACCTCCTTGCGAGGAATTCGCTGAAGCCATATGTACGGAATTTTTCGGACTTCCGTTATTCCCTCCGCAGCTAGAGGATATTCGGGGGATCCGAGAACCAGAACGGGATTAAGGTCGAGATTAATAAAAAACTCCCGGTTTCTTACACGCCGGGAGTTTTTTATTTCCCTACTTATTTGGCAATAAACATCTGAGTTATTGTAACCATACTGCCGGTTCTTCCACTACCGACATCTCCGGATTAATCTTTATCAGAATTTTCGGAACTCCATCCTCTTCTTTTTCCAAAGCATCGGGTTGGTTTTGTTTTTCCTTTTCATTATTTCCCTCCTGTTCAATTGTTTGATTCTATATATATTACCTATGTAATATCTGTCACTCTAATCATCGTACTTTTTTATCACTCCCTTAGCCACCCATTCCATAGATTTGCCTTCGTCCATGCTCATTTTCCTGAGGCGGTTATATGCATCCTGTTCCGGGATTCCCAGAGTGTCCATTAGTATTCCCTTTGCTCTGTCTATTGTTTTCCTTGCCGACAGTGAACTCTCCAGCTTTTCCACCCTTTCTTCAAGGGTTTTGATTCTATTTGAATTTATCAGTGAAAACTCGACTATTTGGATTAGCTGAACCGGGTTAATGGGCTTTGTTATGTACGCATAAACCTTCATAGGTCCTATTTTATCCAAAAATTCCCTGCTCGGTTTTGCGGTCATAAAGACTATGGTGGACAGCTTTTCGCTCTCTATTAGCCTTCCCGTTTCAAAGACATCGGTCCCCCAGAGATTTACGTCCATGAGTACAAGGTGGGGCCTTATGCCCCTGGCAATTCGCAAAGCTGCGGAACCGTCGCTTGCCTGGTATACCCTGTAACCTCTTTTTATTAGTATATCCTTTATTTGGCTTATTGAGGTTTGGCTGCTGTCAGCAACCAGCACGCTGCTTATATCCATATGACCACCCTGTACGCTTAAAATAATAATTAATTATAACACCTATTGCAGGTATTCCAAAACCGTCTGTGCATGAACCGCAGTGCCAATTGAAAGCGCATCCTCGTCTATATCAAAATTGGGACTGTGGGTTATGCAGTCTATACCTTTTTCTTTGTTACCGGTCCCAAGCCTCCAGAAGGCACCGGGAGCCCTTTGGAGATAGAATGCAAAGTCCTCCACCCCCAGCCTGGGTTTTTGTATCTCCATAACGCTGTTCCCCACAATTCTGCCGGCGGCATTTCTCACCAGATCGGTCATCGCATTATCATTGATAAGCATCGGATACCCCGGTCTGAAGGCCACCCGGCACTGCCCGCCCATTGACCGGCAGATATTGACCGCTATCTCCTCTATGCTGCTTTGTATCTTATCCCGGACAGCACTGTCCAGAGTCCTTATGGTGCCGTTCATTGCTACTCTGTCCGCGATTATGTTTGCCTGGCGGCCTCCCTTTATGGTCCCAATGGTCAAAGTGGCCGATTCCAGCGGATCGATTCCCCTGCTTATTATATGCTGCAGAGCACTTAAAACTTGCGCCGCAATCACTATTGCGTCCACTCCTTCATTTGGCTGCGCCCCGTGGGCGGACCTGCCCAGAACCTCTATGAACACATCATCGGAACACGCATTTGCAATGCCGTACCTTATGCCCACCGTACCCGTCTCAAGCTCTGGAGACACATGCAGGCCGAACACGGCGTCCACGTCCGGGTCCTCCATAACCCCCGCCTCTATCATCCGGGCCGCTCCGCCTATGGTCTCCTCGGCAGGCTGGAATATAAACTTGACCCTTCCGTTAAGATTGTCCTTTATTTCGGTCAGCACCATTGCCGCCCCCAGCAGCATGGCGGTATGTGCATCATGGCCGCAGGCATGCATCTTGCCCTCCACCCTGGAGGAATAGGTCACCTCTTTTTGGTCCTGTATAGGAAGGGCGTCCATATCAGCCCTTAAGGCCACCGTTTTTCCTCCTCCCCTTCCCTCAAGAACCGCCACTACTCCGGTTTCGGCTATACCCCTTGTCACCTTAAGCCCTAGACCTTCCAGCACCTCGCCCACCACCCGTGAGGTGCGTACCTCGTCGTTCGCCAGCTCCGGGTGCATATGAAAGTCCCTTCTTAACTCAATTATCTGCTTTTCAAACCCTCTAACCCTTTCTGGCACCTTTATATAATCGATTTGCAATGCTATTCCTCCCTTGCCGACTAAAACTCTATTTTTCAATACCCTCCCTTGCCTGGACACCCCTTTGGTAGTAGTGCCTGACCTCCTTTATCTCGCTTATTAGATCAGCCCTTTCAAGTATCTCCCGCGGTGCCCTGCGGCCGGTGAATACAAGCTCCACCCCTTCAGGCCTTTCGTCAATTAACCTTACAAAATCCGTTTCGGGTATAAGACCAAAATGCACTGCGATATTTGCTTCGTCCAATATTATCACATCGTACTCTCCGGACATAATTACTTCTTTTATCTCGTCAAAACCCTTCCTTGCGGCGGAAATATCCTCACTAGACGGTTCCCTTTCTATAAAACAGCCACGGCCGTACTGTTTCACTACTATTTTCGGATAGAACCTTTGAAGTGCATTAAGCTCACTATAGTACATGCCCTTTACAAACTGCCCTATAAATACTTTGAGCCCCGCCCCCACGGCCCTTATTGCAAGGCCTATAGCAGCCGTTGTTTTTCCCTTTCCATCCCCGGTATAAACTTGCACGTAACCCTTCATCAAAAATCCCCCCTATAGGTGGTAATAGATTCATTTTATCACATAACCCCATATCCGAGCCTATTTAATATTTTATACAAACCAAAGGAAGAATAACCGTATTAACAACATCTGATAATCTGCCCTAAGGAAAGGAGATAGTTATGAAAGGCAGCAAAAGGAGAATGGAAGTATTCAGGGAGATTGTAAAGCTTACCTATAACGACCGGCTTAAGGAGAATATTGACCGGATTCCCGATATGTTTAATAAAAAACCCGGCGGGATAACCGCAGTTAAAAATGAAGCCCTGGTAGCTATGGGACTTAACCCTACCGCCAGGGCCGATACCGAGCTTTCCAGGGAGGTTGACGCCGCCCTTAACCTCGAGGAGGTTAGGCTCCCCCTTGTAACAATAAACAGGAACGTCTGCGACGAATGCAGCCTTGACAGCGAAAGGGAATGCCAAAACCTCTGCGTATATGACAATGAGGACCAGACCTCTAGGAACAGACCCATCATAGAAAACGGGAAATGCTTATCCTGCGGCAGGTGCATACCCCGCTGCCCCCTAGGGGCAATAAGCGACAAGATTGAGTTTGTTCCCATGAGCAGATATTTTGGCTCCGGTACTCCGGTGTACGCCGCTGTGGCCCCGGCGGTGGTCGGCCAGTTCGGCAAGAACGTAACCATGGGTAAGCTAAGGAGTGCCCTTAAGTCTATAGGCTTTGCCGATATGCTGGAGGTGGC
>JAQUCT010000022.1 GCA_028686075.1 Bacillota bacterium | reverse complement strand
TGTCGTACTTGCCGTATTTTGATGCGCTGGAGGCCTCTATACTGTCCGGGTTACCCTTGGGTACTATGCCCCCCGATGTAACAAGGGCAATCCTTGCTTTACCCATGTCCTTAACCGCCGGGTTGGGGGTCACCCTGTCAAAGTCGGGCATCGGATACTCGGTCTCAAAAGGCTGACCGCTTAGTTTGGCTATCAGCATGTCAACGGCCCTCTGGGAGCCCCTTGTTTCCCTGTAAATGTTCTTTCTTATCCCTTTTTCTATTACCCCGTCTTCCGGTACTTTCAGCTCTTCACCCCTTGCCAATTTCAGGGCTGCCTTTGCCATGACGGGAACCGCATTTCGCATATCTGCGGCGGAATTGCCGGTCTGTACGATGTTTATGTGCTTCCGGTACAGGTCTGTGCCGGGGTTTTCTATATACATACCGGTCAGTACCGGAATGCCGAGTTCCTGGGACACCGCCTTACATATATCCCCGCAGGCAACCCCGTACCTGCCTGCGTTAAAGGCCGGCCCTGCTATGAACAAATCGGCTTTTTGCCCTTTTACCATGTCCAGTACAATCTTCCTCGCCTCGTCCATATTTTCGCCGTAGAAGGAATCCCCACAAACAACCGTTGCGACTATTTCAGCGTCCTGTCCCAGGGCTACCGCAAACGCCGCTCCGGGGCCCACCTTACCCTCCCGCACTTCCGGCCTCACGTCGGCTTTTTCCTCTCCCCCAAGTCCGGCAAAGAACTGGTTTATATAATGTACTACCCTTAATTTGCTCATTTTCTATCCCCCTTTCCTAAGAAATTTTTTCTAATACTTGCTGTACTGTGACCTTATGGATGTCATTTCCTTCACGATTGCGTCAACATCCAGCACCATCTCCATCATTCCAACCTGCTCGTCATATACATCTGCATCAACAGCATCCTTTACTTCCGGTTCAACCGCATGGTAAACGCTGAGCCCTAACTGGACTCCCGCCAATGGACCTGCATAAGTAGGGTCGCCGGCAGTTACCGTCTCGGCAGCTAATCCCGCCGATTCTGCCTCGGATGCGCCCAGTACCACTATTATGTTCTCGGCACCGTTTTTTTCGGCTGCATCCTTAACCCTCTGCTGGTTTTCCAGGTCCATAGCACCTGCTGCTGTTCAGACAAAGCATTCTGTCGTGGAGAATACCACTTCGGCCCCGGCACTTTTAACGCATTCCTCAATGGCAGGGCCCGGCACGCCGTCGCGGTCGCCTATTATTATTACCTTCTTTCCTTCAAACACCGTTATCATCCTCTCTTAAAAATATTAATGGTTTTTTTAAAGTGTTGCCGCAGACAACCGGTTGTAACCCAATTCATTGGTAGAACCGGTTATAATCTGCAGTTCCGCTTCTATGCTACCGTCCGCTTCCAGACTGCCCTTGAAACCGCCGGCTATTACGTCCACCGGCTCGATATGGCCTATTACCTTCTTCATGGGCGGCAGCTTTATTATTTCGTTGGCATTGCCAGCCGTTACAACGGCATCGGCCTTTGCATCCGCATCGGCCAGGGATTGTGATGCGCCATCCCTGCCTGCGTATTCATCGGTTACTATTACCGTTTTGATACCCTCGCTCTCAATCTTCTTGCAGTTCATTATAAGGTCGGTGTCCGGGTTTCCGAAACCCTCCTCGGAGATTATAACCCCGTCGACACCCATCATTTTAACAAGCTTGGCGGTCATATTGGACGACCTTTCCTTGTCCGCCAGAAATACGTTCTCATTGGTTATTACCACACCTACGAAGTTCAGTTCCTTGCCGTGCTTTTCATACAGGTCGTGTATTATAGGGTTATTCAAATGATGATAGGTTGCATTCTTGTCGCAGGCGGATACACAGTTACCGCTTATTATCGCACCGTCCATTATCTCGGTGGGATAAATAAGGGTAGGAATAATCTGCTTGGCGTCCACGCCGTACACATAGGTGTCATGGAGCAGCCCCTGGGACTGGAGCATGTACACATAGGCCACCTTTGGCAGGTCTTCGTATTCTGTAACCTGCTCCGTCAACGGCTTGGTCTCGTAGGTCTTTAGCTCATCCGGCTCTAGGCTCCTCGCAGTTTCGGCAAGGTATGCCGCCGCCTTTAATCCTACAAGCCGGATCGCTTCTTCGTGCTGATGCTGTTTCAAATCTTCCACCGGCTCGCATGTAACCACCACGTTGCAGCTCTTGGAAAACGGGGTGTAGTCAGCTCCCGGACCGGTCATGTCAATAAGACCCTCCTGGAAACCCACTATCTTACCAGTTGTGATTACATTGGCTCCCCTAAGCACATGGGTCCTTCCGCTACCCACGTTGTCCACCTTGCTTACAAACCCCGGAAAAACCCCGCCGGGGCCCTCCACCTTGACCCTTGGCTGAATAACATCCTTAACAGGTGTTATTCTTACCTCTTCACCGGGTTTTGCAAGGTCAACATCTATGCTTTCAAGTCTGGGATCACCTCCAATATTGTCAAGCATATCCTGTTTGTTCACATACAGCACGGAAGCCTTTACCTCTGTCGCATTGCCAAATTGCACATCCTTTATATTAATGTAACCAACTTCCAGACGCAAAATATTCACCTCCCTTTATTTTCAGCCCTTGGGCTAAACATACCTCTTAAGCATTTCTTCAATGTTGTCCGGCGTTGCCATATCCTGGGTCAACTCTTCCACCTTTTCCCCGCCCTTGTAAATGGCTACGGTGGGCAATCCCATTACCTTCTGGGATATGGCCAGCCTCCTGTTCTCCGCAGTGTTAAGCTTACAAAACTTAATCTTGTCTCCATACTTTTCCGCCAGTTTTTCCACCGAAGGCATAAGCGCCTTGCAGGGCTCGCATTTTGTGCCCCAAAAATCCAATAATACCGGCTTGTCTGCTTGTTTAACTTCCACGTCAAAATTGTCCTTGTTTATCTCCAGCACCCTTTCACCCCCTATTCGAATTTTTCTGTTATATAATGCTCTGCCCTGACGGCGGCAATAGCACCGTCCGAGGCGGCCGTGACAACCTGTCTTAAACTTTTTACCCGTACGTCACCTGCTGCAAACACGCCCTCGACGCTTGTACTCATATTCTCATCGGTTATTATGTAGCCCCTTTCGTCCATGTTCACCATACCTTTAAAAAGCTCGGACACAGGATCATACCCGACAAACATGAATACCCCGTCGGTCTCCACTTCGCTAAGAACATTGGTTTTAACGTTTTTAACAACCACGCTTTCCACAATACCATCGCCTTTTATCTCGGTGACAACGCTGTCCCAGATAAAGTCTATCTTATCATTTGCAAAGGCCTTTTCCTGGATAGACTTGGCAGCTCGGAGCTGGTCGCGCCTGTGAATAACCGTTACCTTTTCGGCAAACTTGGTAAGGTATATGGCCTCCTGTATAGCCGCATCGCCGCCGCCTACCACTACAACCCTAAGGTCGGTGAAAAAGTCCGCATCGCAGGTGGCGCAGTAGGATACGCCCTTGCCCCGCAGTTCCAACTCCCCAGGACAGCCTAAAAGCCTAGGCTTTGCCCCCGTTGCTATTATTATCGTTTTGGTGAAGTACTCTGCATTTTCTGTGACTACCTTTTTAACCTTTTCCCCCAGTTCCAACCCGGTAACCGTCTCGGTTTTTGCTTCCACACCGAATTCCTCCGCCTGTTTTTTCATCCGGTCGGTTAGTTCAGGTCCGGTGGGCTGTTCAATCGAACCGGGATAGTTTTCCAATTCCTCGGTGGTGGCCGCCTGGCCACCCCATTTTCCCTTTTCCAGTATAAGGGTCTTTGCTCTGCTTCTTGCACCGTACAGTCCTGCAGAAAGGCCGGCTGGGCCTCCCCCGATGATAATAATGTCGTATATGTCCTGCATATTTGTCCCTCCTTGTATAGTTATGATGTGAGAGGTGAGAGGTTATATATGGGACTTAAGTATTGCTTCGCAAGATTACAAAAGCTCCCTCTTCTCACTTCTCAAAGAATGTCCCCTATTGATTAGCTTTCAGGTTATTTTAGGTGCTAGGTGCTATATATAACGTGCTTAAGACTTCACATCTTCTAACGTGTCATCCTGAGCAACCTCCTTATCGTCCTGAGCGGTTCTGTCATCCTGAGCTCAGCGAAGGATCTTATGTCTATCTCCAAATAGGATTCTTCGGGCTTCGCCCTCAGAATGACAGATACTCAGAATAACAGATAAATGATCTGTGACCTTATACTCTTAACGCATTCTTTATCAGGTCAAGGTCAATCACCCTAAAGTCAACGAGATACTTTTCCGGCCAGTCGGGAGTGCCCCTATACTCTTGCAGTGATTTTGTCCTGGCTATGCTCTGTTCCATTATTTCAAGAGAAACCAGGTCAACCGGTCCCTGCCTTTTTTCAAGGGCTATGCTTTTGTACGGAGTCTCATTGGGCTTAATGCTGCCCGACAGCGGATGGGTTAGCAGTATACAGCCTTTATGTATCAAATCCCTCGCCAACTCCATAGTCTGTAAAAGCGTCCCCTCAACCAGCATTACCTCTGCATGGGTGGAAATATTTTCTTCTACCAGTTTATTATTTGATATAATAAGCGTATTATTCAGCATCCCTTTTTACTCCTTTAATAGAATGGGGACACACTGCTTAGCAGTGGCTAGTGATTAGTGCCTGTACCAATACAAAAACAGGGTTGTGCACAGACCTCATTGAGCCAATACACTTCCCCGTTATGTTACCTGAGAGATTCTTCTTAACCCTAAGAATTGCTCCTTCGGTGCTGCCTGGCAGCTTTCCAGGAAATTGTCCGGACACGGTCCTTTTACCTGAGAGTTTCACCATAACCCGGCCGTACATGGTTTACCCCTTCGGCGCCCTTAACGTATGTGTCAAAGAACCGTTCTCTGACACAAAGGATCTCTCCCGCACCCATCATCCAATCTATTATTCAATTTTATTTGCATTATTACCTATATACAACTTGGAGATAGATCCTTCGCTTCGCTCAGGATGACACATTATAAGATGTAAAGTCTTAAGCACGTTATATATATTAGTATCTATTCAACAAAGATTTAATAATTCCTTCCTTTATATAATAATTTTTTTCTGTTGTATAACATGATTAGCTCATATAAAACACAGAAATAGTACCCGGCCCCACATGGGTACCTATTACGCAACCTATCTGCGAGATAAGCACATCCTTTGGCGCAACCTTCTCCTTAAGCATGTCTTTCATTTTCTCGGCCTCTTCGGGACATTCCGAATGCACCACCGCAAGGGTCTGTTCTTCAATGTTTCCGCCTGTCTTCTCCACTTCCTCCAGAAGCCTTACTAATACCTTTTTTCTGCCCCTCACCTTGTCCATTACATCTATTTCACCGTCCAGAATATGCAGTATGGGCTTAATGTTCATAACGGTGGCAATAGCAGCCTTGACAGGGCTTAATCTGCCTCCCTTTTTGAGGTATTCCAGCGTATCCACCCCGAATACGTACTTCATTCTGTCCCTCATATGCAGCATCCTGTCCCTTACTTCCTCCAGGGAAGCTCCCTGCTGCGCCATCTCCGCCCCTTTCACAGCAATAAGGCCCATACCCATTGAATAACCAAGGGAATCGATAACCGCAATATCATCGCTGCCCAGCGTATTTTTGGCACTTAGTGCCGACTGATATGTACCACTGCCCTTTGAGCTTAAGTGTATAGACACAACCGAATTGCCCTCTTCCAGTTCCCGTCTGTATAAATCCACAAAAGCCGGTGGGTTGACCTGGGATGTTGTGGGCAGCTGTTTACTTCTCTTAAGCTTTGAATAAAACTCCCCCGGTGTAAGGTCTACTCCGTCCCTGAATGTCCCGTCCTGGAAGTTCACCATAAGGGGCGCAACCCCTATTTCATACTTTTCTATCAACTCCTTCGGCAGGTCCGCCGTGCTGTCGGTTATAATCCTTACCGGCATGGTTTTTCCTCCTTTACTTAATTAAATATACCCCAAGAGCCATTTCGGGACCCGAGTACGTCCCTATAACGCTACCCACCGTTCCATCAACAAATCCCTTTACGTTAAACCTGTCCCTAATGATGCCCTTTAGCTCTTTAACTATTTCCTCGCCGTTTATGTGGTAAATTCCCACCACCTTATCCGCCAGGTTAACCCCAAGGCCTTGGATATAATCTATTATCCATTTTACCATTTTTTTCTGTCCCCTGACCTTATCCAGAAGCTTTACCTCTCCCCCGTCAAAGGTCACCACCGGCATTATGTTTAACAGATTACCTACAAAGGCGGTACCGGCACTAATCCTCCCGCCCTTTTCAACGTATGTCAGGGTACCGAGTATTATAATACTGCACATGTTGTCTATCATATATCTAACCCTTTCGGTTATTTTCTGTAATGTCTTACCCTCTGAAGCCATTTGTGCCGCCTCAAGCACAACCATCCCTTGGGCAAGGGTGGCCAGTTTTGTATCTATTATATGTATATTGTCAAGGCCCAGCACATTTTTTGCAATAATGGCGGACTGACAGGTGCCGCTTAAGCGTGAAGACAGAAAAAGTCCCAGAACAGTTTCATTCTCCCGGCCCAGTTTCTCAAAAACCTTGGTAAACTCGCCTACCGACACCTGCGACGTGGATGGGAGTTCTTTGGATTTGCCCAGCTTCCTAAAAAATTCGTCGGTGGATATATCCACCCTGTCCCTGTAGCTTTCCTCGCCAAATCTCACAGTAAGGGGCACAATTGATATATCATACCTCTCCAAAATATCGTCGGGCAAATCGCATGTACTGTCGGTTACTATCTTGACTTGGTGCATTAATGAGCCTCTCCTCTCACTATTATTTGGGCCTGTCATCATTTTATATTAAACGGATAATTCATTCAATAAAAAAACTGCCGCATGAATCAGCACTCCATACGACAAATTATTCCTATCTGACTCTATCCAGTATGGACAGGGCAATATTGGAACAGTGGTCCCCTATTCTCTCTAGGTTGCTTATTGCATCCAAAAAAACCACTCCCGACCCGGGAACACACTGGTAGTTGTTCAGCCTCCCTATATGGCTTTCCCTGTATTCCCTTTCCATCCTGTCCACCTCGTCCTCCCTTTCCCTCACGCTCCGGGCAAGGGCATAATCTCCGCTCTGAAGCGCGATAATAGCGTCCCCCACCATTGAATGCACATAATCGGCCATTGTGGTTAAGTCCCTTATACCTATTTCCGAGAAAACAAGTCCGTTGTCTATCTTACTCTGGCCAAGTTCTGCTATATTTTCAGCGTGGTCTCCAATTCTTTCTATATCGTTAACTGTATGGAAAAGTCCTGTGACAAGGTCATTTTCCGCCGCTGAAAGGCTGCTGTTTGAAAGGAGCACTAGAAATTGGGTAATTTCCTTCTCCAGCGTGTTAACCATATTCTCCTTCTGGAAACAATGGTTCAGCAGTTTCTCATCTTCCTTAATGAAACCGTCAACGGCATACCTCAACGTATCCCTAGCAGCCTCGCCCATTCTAACAATCTCCTTTACCGCCTGCAGTACAGCTATACTGGGGGTTTCCAGCAGACGATTGTCCAGATACTTAAGTACCCCCTCCTCGTCCTCCTCACCGGGTACAAGCTTTTTGGAAACCAACACCAGCAAAGACGCAAAAGGAAGAAGCACCAAAGTATTGGCAATATTGTATAATGTATGGACATTTGCTATCTGCCTTACCGTATCCCCTCCCAGATATTCCACCGACATGCTTATGGGTACGGTAAGACCTATAAACAGTAGCATGCCCACAACCTTTATCATAAGGTGAATCATGGCCGCCCTTCTGGCGGTAATATTGGTGCCAATGCTGGATAGAAGGGCCGTCACACAGGTACCGATGTTCATACCGAGAATGATGGGCAGCGCGGTATTGAGGTCAATGAGGTCATTGGCCGCAACGGCCTGCAGTAAGCCTATCGAGGCACTGCTGCTTTGTATTATAGCGGTCACAACAAATCCCGCCACCACTCCCAGGGCTCTGTTGCGTCCGAATGTGGTCATAATATTGCTAAACAAATCCGAATCCTTTAAAGGCTCCATGGAACCCGACATAAAAGCCATTCCGATGAACAGTATTCCAAAGCCGGTAAGTATTTCCCCGAGCTGTCTGTATTTTCTCCTGGTACCGAAAATTAAAAGCCCCACGCCTATCGCCACCACCACCGGCGCGATATCGGTTAGTTTGAAGGCCACCAGCTGGGCGGTTACGGTGGTGCCTATATTGGCACCCATTATTACACCGACGGCCTGCACAAGGTTCATAAGACCTGCGTTTACAAAACCCACCACCATAACTGTAGTGGCACTGCTGCTTTGTATTATGGCGGTTATTACCGTGCCGAAGACGAGCCCTAAAATCCTGTTGGTAGTAAGTATCTCAAGAAGCCTTTTAAGCCTGTTCCCTGCAGACTTCTGAAGACCTGTGCCCATTATATTCATACCGTAAATAAAAAGTCCCAAACCTCCCAGTAGTTCAAAAACCATTCCACCTGTCATCTTTTTCCCTCCACCAGGATATTAAACCTTTCATTCCAACAATATAATAAACTATTTTACTTCAACTTATGTTAAATCTATGTTAATTCTATAAACCTATATATAATGTGCTTAAGACTTTACATCCCAAATCTCGTTATTTATTTGACAAATTATATTTTCTATTATATATTGTTATTAGATAATAACTATTAATTAGGGTGGTGTTAGCATGGGCTTGGATGTTGTATTAAGAGAAATGGGTTGCAAAGTTACCCCGCAAAGACTGGCCATATACGAAGTGCTGCAGAACTGCAATATGCACCCTACCGCAGAGAGTATATACAACATAATATCGGCCGATTACCCAACCATGAGCCTGGCAACTGTGTACAAAACCCTTGACCTATTGAAGGAGACGGGCATTATTCAGGAGCTGAATATTGGGGGAAACACCTCACGGTATGATGTAATTCCCAAACCCCACCCGCATGTAATATGCACAAAATGCGGCAAAATAGAAAATATGGATATGCCGTTATCAAAAAGCCTTATAAATAAGGCTAAGAAAGCCTGCGACTATGATATCCATAACCTGCAGCTCTATTTTTACGGTGTATGCCCCTACTGCAAAAATGCCAAATAACCCTTATAACCTATACAGACAAAAGACGGCCAATGGCCGTCTTTTCCTAATTCATACCTTGTAACCTTCTTACAATACTGTTCAGGGAAACGTAGGCTTCAATTATCCTTATTCCCATATCCACCGCTTCCTCCCCGAACTGCTCCTTTAGAAAAAAAATTTCCTCGTCTGAGGCTCTTAAAAGTCTCTCCAGTAGCTGATTGCCTAAAATCCTGGTCTCAATAAGACCCATAGTTTGACTAATAACAATCAAAGGATCGTTATTTATTACCAAACAAACCACCTCATCAAGCACTATTTACCTACCGTTTTACTTAAACTATCCGCTTCGCTTATTATGAGTAATTCGTTTGTAGATACAGCTATTCTCCGAAAATTGTCTAAATCCTTCTTTATATTAAAACTTTTTTGCATATATTCTATAGGTCTTTTAAATGGGATACGTCATTAAGGCCCGCCAGCACCGGAAACCCATCAAAAACGTTTATTGTAGTAATGCTGCAGTTGCTTATTATATAATTCCAGTGACCCTCCACACCACGCCCCACAAGCCCGGATACCATAGCCCTTATGGCTCCCGCATGGCTCGCAATAAGGATGCTCCCCTCTCTGTTTTCCTTTATGAGCCTTTCCAGCCACCAGTTTATTCGCGAATATGCCATCTCCAGGCTTTCCCCTCCCGGTGCAGAAAAGTTTGAGTAGTCCTTTCTCCATTTTTTCATATAGTCCGGGTAAAGCTCCTCCAGCTGCTGCCCGCTCATGTTCTCCCAATCCCCGAAGTGGATTTCCTTTATGTTATCCACCGTTTTTATTTCAAGACCGTGGTACCTGTTTATTGCCAGAGCTGTGGTTAGTGCCCTTTCCAGCGGACTGCTGTATATGTAATCCAATTCCTTGGCTTTAAGCCTTAGCGCAAGCCTTCCGGCCTGGCGCAAGCCCTTTTCGTTCAGCTTCGTATCGGTCCAGCCCTGGTATATTCTTTTACGGTTACCCTCCGTTTCTCCGTGTCTTACCAGAATTAACTCCAGCATCCCAATACCACCTCTTTGAGTATTTTTGCCACGTAAATACCGCCACCCTTCAGCACAAGAAATAAAACAAAAATACGCCGTAAGTCGAAAGAAATACCAATGAGACCGTCTCACCGAGTGCGCCCAAAGTATCCCCCGTCATGCCGCCTATCCTTAATGTACATAACCTTATAAACATTAGGGAAACGGCCGGCACCACCGCCATCATAGCGGCCGTATACAGCAGGCCTAAAGGATAGAGGGTTATAGAAAGAGCAATAAGACTGGCAATCAGTACATCCTTTCCCGTAGTTCCCTTTATAAACACAAACCCAAGCCCCGAGGCCCTTGCGCTTTCCGAGAAAGCAGCACCGTAGACCATCGCCAGCCTTGAAAACACCGGCATAACCAGCAGTGCCTCCGGCTTTCCAAGGGCATTTATAAGGGCCACCTTAAGAAAAAACGCCCCGGTAAGGGCCAGAACGCCGTGGGTACCCAGCCGGCTGTCCTTCATGGCATCCAGCATCCCTTCCCTGTCCCTGTTGCTGCATAGCCCGTCAAATGTATCCGCCAACCCGTCCTGGTGCAGCCCTCCCGTTATCACGCTTTCGAATATAACCGCCGCGACCGCGGCAACAAAAGGGTCAAAATTAAGCAATACCCTGTATAAAAACCACATCGCCGCCCCTATTATTCCCCCGGCAAGGGGCATATACTTCATTACTCCTGCAAGGTCCCCTTCTTTGGTTTTTACGCTTAGGGGGATAGGGAGCCTGGTTGTAAACTGTAAAACCAGTATCAGCCCTTTCATATTACCATTCTATCCCTTCTCTGGAGCCAATGCCCTCATCAAAGGGGTGCTTTACAAGCTTCATCTCGGTTACCAGGTTGGCCATTTCCAGTATTCTTTCCGGCACATCCCTTCCGGTTAGTATTATTTCCATTTTATCGGGTTTTTGTTCCAGCAAATTGCAAACATCGTCCACCGTTAATAGTCCATTATGCAATATACCCATCATTTCATCCAGTATAAGAATATTGCATTTTTCACCATGTACCACTTCACCAATGAATTCAAAGGCCTCTTTTACCTCCGATTTAAGGTCCTTCTTTTCACTATCGCTTAGCGTCCAAAAAAATCCCCTTTCCTTTTCAAAACGGAATACCCTAAACTCCGGTTCCAGCCTTTTGACCGCTTCAAGCTCGCCGGTACTGCCCCCCTTTAAAAACTGTACCATGTAAACCCTGTACCCGGCACCCACCGCCCTAAGTGCCTGCCCCAGGGCAGCGGTTGTTTTGCCCTTTCCGTCACCAGTATAAACTTGTATAAGACCCTTCTTCAGCCTTTTCTTTAGCATAATTCACCATCCCTACTTAATTCTGATTGGGATACCGGAAACCATCAGGTACCCCGTATCCGCCGCCGAGGCTATACGTTGATTGGCCCGGCCGGCTATATCCCGAAACAGCCTGCCCAACGGATTATCCGGCACAAGGCCCATCCCCACCTCGTTGGAAACTATTACCCCAAGGTCCCCCCAGGCCCTCAAACCGGCGATGGCGGAATCTATCTCAGACGTGATGGCCGCCTCAACCCGGGCTGTTTCTTCAGGGGCCGGACACCCCTCTTTACAGCCCATATCCATTAAGAGGTTTGTTATCATAACGGTAACGCAATCAAGAAGTATTCCGTGATACCGCTCACCCTTCCGTTCCAGACTTTGCCCTATGTCCCTGTAGGCTTCCAGGGTGTGCCAGAAGGACGGTCTCCTCTGTCTGTGCCTTTTAATCCTGTCCCTCATCTCCCCGTCAAAGGGAAGAGCGGTTGCTATGTACAAAATCCTGTGCCCCTTATCCAGCATAAGATTTTCCGCAAAGGTACTTTTACCGCTACGGGCACCCCCGGTTATATAAATAAGCCCATCTTTCATACTATTCTTTCCTTTACAACCTTAATCCCTTCCAGTTCCAAAAGCCTTATCTTTATATCAAGCCCACCGCCGTATCCCACCAGCTTACCGCGGCTTCCCACCACCCTGTGGCAGGGTACAATAATGGGTACAGGGTTTTTGTTATTGGCCTGTCCCACCGCCCTGACGGCGGTCGGGCTGTCCGCAGCCACTGCGACGTCTTTGTAGCTTAATGTGCTTCCATAGGGTATCTGCATAAGTATATGCCAAATCCTCCTTTGGAATACCGTACCTTTAAGGTCCAGGCTCACCGAAAAGGCATTTCTTTTGCCCGCAAAATATTCTGCAAGCTGCTTTTCCACCGCCATTATCACGTCACTGAAGCCTTCCTCCAAAACGACCCCGGGATATTTTTTGTCTGCCCATTCAAAAAAGCCCTCGTTTTCCTGCCCCGGTAAACACAGCCGACACAGACCCGTTTCGGAAACTGCCGCCAGCATTTGGCCAATTGGCGTATCAAACCGTCTGTAAATAATCCTCCCATCCATTTTGCTCACCCTCTCTTAATGGTGTTCCTTACCACCGACCACTGTTCCCTTGCCATCCTAACTATCAATGGCTTTTGTTTGGCCATTTCGTGGGATACCACCCGGCTGAACCATATCACCGCATCATCGGCGTTTCCAAGTCTTCGGTTTAGCTCACCTATCAAGTATATAAGGGTAATCTCGTCCATTTTTTCCGGTGTATCTCCCCTGTCATAGAGAATCAGGTAATGCTCCAGGGCATGGGCGAGAAATCTGTTTTCTTCCTTCGTATCTTTTTTAATCCTGTACAACCAGGCCATTCTCATACATATGGAAGTAAAAATATCGGCGGTGACGTCCTTACGCAACTGGCTGCAGTATAGTGACAGCTTGTACGCATCCAGAGCATCCTCTATGCTTCTCTCGCCTCCAAAGTCCCTTCCGTTCCATTTTCCTGCAATCCTTGCGTGTACATTTTTGGCATCCTCCGGTCCTATTTCAGAAAACCCGCCGTACAGGGCTGCATAACCGCAATTGGGGCATACTGCCGCCTCGTAAAAAATGGGGTTACATCCTTTGTAATATACACAAAAATCGGTATCCCTGCTCTCTACCACACAAAATTTACTCCTTACCCGGCTGGTAGCAAAAGATTCTTTGCAAACGGGACAATCAACCTCCACCCGGTAAAAGGAACTATCCATAGGCCTCTACTCCTGTTCATCGTTTTGTATTATACTTAAACTGTCCGGTGCGCTTTCTTGCGGCCCCTTTCTTATAACAGCCTTCTCCGGCTTGTATAGGTCAATGGAAAGTGCCTCATCGGCCTCCGGCCGGCCGTCCCTTATAACCTGCCTGAACGACTTTGTCCTGCAGCCCTTCCTCCAACGTCTAAATTCATTATAAAAAAACCAGCCAGAAAAACGACCAGTATAACATTCCCTGCCGCATTTTGACAACGCACGAATAATTCTATGCCTGACTGATTATGGAATTATGCTTTGTTCCAATATATTTCTATGCTGTCCCCCTCACTTATTATATCTGTATATCCGGCTTTTTTCCCGTTTATCGCAAGGTCTATTCTGCCCTTGGCCCTTTCAACGTCAAAGTCCATATAATTAAAGAGGTCTACGAATATATAGGGCTGCTCCCTAAAAGGCAGCTTCAGTCCCTCGCCGTTAACCATAACTGTTATTACCCTTTCTGGGCTCTCTTCGCACAGCGAAATACCGTCCCCGTCCTTCAAAATATATGAAAAATCCACCTGCTGCCCGTTAACGCTATATAAATAGCCCTCCCCCGGAAGACCGCAGTCTTTTATAAACTCACCTAGATTCCTAATCCGGGTGACTTCAATTCTGTCCCCGTCCTTTATAACCTCGTCAGCGGCTGCTTCGCCATCGTTTAAAGTCCATCTCACCGGCAGCGTTATCTTTTTGCCTTCCAACGTTATACTGCAGGATTGTTTTTGAATTATCTCCGCCACCGTTGGCTTTGCCCTTTCGCCTATTGTAGCTTCGGTCACCTCCACCACACTGCCATTTTCCAGTGCCGTGCCCAGGGATGCCTCCTCGCCGTCAAGCCTTATAACCGCAGCGGACCCCGGACTGCCCTTAACTTCCATCACCTCGCCATTAACGAAGAACCTCACACCGTCTCCCCGGGCGGGTATCAGTTTCCTAGGCGAAAAGCCGACCGACATAAGGGCATCGCTCACAGTTATTGTCCTGGTGTTTAGCAGCCTAAGTGCCTTACCGTTTACCGTCACGTCCATGAAATGGTCCCCAGCCATTGTGTATCCCGCCAGTGCAATACCGGCAGGGGTTATGTACTCCGGTCCTGAAAAACCGGATATTGATACCTTAAATCGGTCGTTCTCCTCTAGGCCTTTAATGCCTACCCTGGCCTCGGGAAGCCCGAGCTTTGAAGCAAGGCATTCCCTAATCCCCGGCGTCAGGCTGCCGCCTCCTATGCAAAAAATTGCCTTGGGCGGTCCCTGGTTGTATTCCAGTACGCTTTGGGCTATCCCGTCGGATATCTTCTCCACCACCGGCCGTACACTCTCAATAAGCTGCTGGCGGCTTATTTGCAGCCCGTTCCCCATTATATCCCTACAGGCAACGGAACGCCGCCCCGATAAAAGCTGCTTTTTTAATTCCTCGGCGACCTTAAAATCCAATAGAAAATGCTGGGCTATTCCCTCAGTCACCTCATCCCCCGCCATGGATACCATAGAATAGGCGTAAATGCTGCCGCCCCGGGATATGGCAATATCCGAGGTTCCGGCACCTATATCCACCATTGCAAGGTTAAGCATCCGTAGGTTCTCTGGGATAGCCAGCCCTATTGCCGCGATGGGCTCCAGGGTCAGGTTTATTACCTCCAGGCCCGACCTTTCCATAACCGTGTAAAGGCTTTCCACCACCGACCGCGGAAGGAAGGTTGAAATCACTTCGACGCCCATCTCAAACCCCCTGTGTCCTTCAAGGCTTTTTATAGGCACTCCGTCTAGGTAATAATCGGCCACGCTGTAACCCACGCAGTAGTGTAAAGAATTTTCCCTGTAGTCCCTTTGAATCTGCTGCTGAGAACTCTGCATGGCCTTAAGCTCAAGGCTGTTTATGAAGGTGGCGTCCGCAGGGCCCAGACCATCCACATTTTCGCTTATCCTTGCTCTATGAGTAATAAGCGCCCTTCCGGCGGCGGCCACAGAAACGTGCTGCAAAGAGCAGCCGTTCCTCTGCTCCAGCTTTCTCTTTACCTCTTTTACAACCTCTGTTACACGGCCTATGTCGTGTATCTGGCCGTCAAACATGCTTCGGTCCCGATGCTCCATTACTTCCATATCGATAATCTCAAGCCGGTTCCGTTGGGTGCCGCCCAGGGCCAGTACTCCCACTACCGTTCTCGTACCTATATCCAGGGCAAACATTCTGTTTAGCGGTTCTCTATCCACTTTAACCTCACCCTCCACTCACATACTTCTGATAAAGGGCACTCATTGCACAGCGGCTTCCTTGCCTTGCACACCCTTCTGCCGTGGTGTATCAGCCAGTGATGGGACTTTGACCATTTATCCCGGGGTATGTTCTCCATAAGCTGCTCCTCGGTACCCTTAACGTTTTCGGACGCTGCCAGCCTCAGCCTGTTCGCCACCCTGAACACGTGGGTATCCACGGCTATGGCGTCCACTCCAAAGGCATTGCTTAATACAACATTGGCCGTCTTTCTACCCACCCCCGGCAGGGATGTCAGTTCCTCCATAGTATCCGGAACCCTTCCATTATACCTTTCCGTTATTATTCGGCAGGCCTCCTTAATATTCCTTGCCTTGGTCTTATAGAACCCGCAGGTTTTTATCAATTCTTCAATCTCTCTTACGTCCGCCTCCCCGAGGGCCTTCGCTTCCGGGAACCTTTCAAACAAACCCGGCGTTACCTTGTTAACCTGCCTGTCGGTGGTTTGGGCGGAAAGCATAGTTGCTATAAGCAGCTGAAAGGGGTTTTGGTGCATAAGTTCTGTGGTAGCATCGGGATAAGTTTCCTCCAGTATTCCAAGCACCTTTTCAATCCTTTGACTGTCCTTTTCGTTTCCTTGTTCCATGGCTGTCCTCCCGGGTTCTTCTCATATTGTTTCCCTGTAGCATTTCGTTATCTCAACCCTCACATCAGTTTCGACAAACCTTATTACCGCATCCAATACCCTGTCGGCATGTAGCCTGCTGTTGGAAACGGTGGAGACTCCAATGGACGCGGTCTGCCATTTATCGTTGTTACCAACCTCGGAAACGGATATGTTGTATTTATTCTTTAACCGTTCTGTTATGCTTTTAAGTATCCTTCTTTTATCCTTTAAGCTTTCCGATTCGTACAATACTATATCAAGTTTGCATATCCCTGTAAACATATCGACAATACCCCCAAGAAGTATAGCTTAATTATACCAAAAGCAGCCTTCAAATAAAACACTACCAAAAACCGCCCTGGCGTTAGGACGGTTTTTGGGTATATGCTACAGTATCCTCATCTCTTCTCCGACCTTTTTGAATATGTCCGCCGCCCGGTCAAGCTGTTCCTTGGTGTGCTCTGCGGTGACAATTGTCCTTACCCTGGCGGTACCCCTTGGTACGGTAGGGAATGCTATACCCTGGGCGAATACGCCCTCATCGAACAACCTATCGCTGAACTTCATCGCCTTGGCCTCTTCACCTATTATCACCGGCGTTATAGGCGTTTCGCTCTTTCCGGTGTTAAAGCCTAAGATCTCCAGCTTAGCCTTGAAGTGCTTTGCGTTATCCCACAGCCGGTCGGTATATTCGGTGGATTCCATAAGCATCTTCACCGCTTCCATTACAGCCCCCACCACCGCCGGCGGATGGGCGGTGCTGAACAAAAAAGGCCTGCCTCTGTGCTTCAGCCAGTCTATAAGTACCTGTGTGCCGGCCACGTAGCCGCCCATTACCCCTATTGCCTTGGAAAGCGTACCAATGGTAAAGTCGACCCTGCCATGGAGCCCGAAATGGTCCACCGTGCCCCGGCCGCTTTGGCCCAGCACACCGCTGGCGTGGGCGTCGTCTATATAGGTCATGCAATCGTATCTTTCCGCAAGGTCCACTATATCCGGAAGCCTCGCGATGTCTCCGTCCATGCTGAACACACCGTCGGTTATTATAAGGCGATTTCTGTATTTATGGCTGTTTTCCTTGAGTACCCTTTCAAGGTCCTCCATGTCCGAGTGCTTGAACCTCACCGTTTTAGCCTTTGAAAGGCGGCAGCCGTCAATAATGCTGGCATGGTTTAGCTCGTCGGAAATAATAAGGTCCCCGTCCTCCATTACCGCCGGTATGGTACCCGAATTGCAGGTAAGCCCCGACTGGAATACTATTACCGCTTCCTCCCTTTTAAACTCCGCCAGTATTTCCTCCATTTGGTTATGTATGTCCATTGTGCCAATAATGGTCCTTACCGCCCCGGCACCGGCACCGTACTCCTCCACTGCCGCAATGGCGGCCCTTTTAAGCCGCGGGTGGTTTGCAAAGCCCAGGTAGTTATTGGAGGATAGGTTTATTACCTCCCTACCGTTTATTACCGAAAGTGCTCCGGAAGGCCCTTGGAGTTCCGGAAGCTTCCGGTAAAGCCCCTGCCCCTTAAGCCCTTCAATCTTTTCCTTTAAAAAACTCATTTCGTGTACGCCCGACATTTCCATTCCTCCTTATCTTCTATGGATATAGTATAACCTTGCCGCAATTGCCCGCCGCCATGAGTTCCATGGCTTTTGTACGCGCAGTTTCACCCCACTGTGACTTATTGTTTTATCTTTAACTTTTCAGCCAGTTTCTGTAACATGTCAATTGTCATGGATGAAAGGTCATATTGGGGCTCCCATCCCCATTCCTTCCTCGCACAGCTATCGTCTAGGCTGTTTGGCCAGCTGTCTGCAATGGACTGCCTTACCGCATCCACATTGTAAGACATTTTAAATTCGGGAATATGCTTTCTGATTTCTGCTGCCAACATTTCCGGCTCAAAGCTCATTGCAGTAATATTGAACGCATTCCTGTGCCTCAGCTTATCCGGATTTGCTTCCATCAGATCATGAATCGCCTTCAAGGCGTCCGGCATATACATCATATCCATAAATGTCCCGGCTTTGATAAAAGATACATATTTTTTATTCTTTAATGCTTCATAATAGATATGGACGGCATAATCAGTGGTTCCGCCGCCGGGAAGAGTTTTATATGAGATAATTCCCGGAAATCTTACCCCTCTTGTATCTACGCCGAATTTATAATTGTAATAATCACAGAGTAATTCTCCGGCAACCTTAGTCACCCCGTACATAGTATTGGGTCTTTGAATAGTGTCCTGAGGTGTATTATCAACAGGGGCACCGACTCCGAATGCAGCAATGGAACTAGGTGTAAATACCGCTATGCCTCTTTCTCTTGCGACCTCAAGTACATTATAAGTTCCATCCATGTTGATTTTATATGCCTGTTGAGGATTGTCTTCCGCTTTTGCTGAAAGGATAGCCGCAAGGTGAATGATTTGATTTATATTGTATTTTTTACATATGTCGGCAATCCTATGTGAATCATTAACATCTAATATTTCAAAGGGGCCCGATTCAAAAAAACTCTCATCCCCGCGCTTCCTTCTACTGCTTGCGATAACATTGTAGTTACCATATTGCTTCCTTAGATACATTGTAAGCTCCGTTCCAATCTGTCCCACTGCTCCGGTGATCAATATTCTTTTCATATGAAATCCTCTCCTATTTTGTTTTGTATAACTGATTTAACCAAAAATAGGCGTATTTAATGACTCAATGCATTAAACCAGCCCTCCTTTCATATTTTTCCCCCTCCAATACCGGATTCCAGTCCGGCTATAAACTCTCCACTTTATATTATACTATAGGTTAACCCATTTCCCTCCATAATAATAAACGGTAATCTCTCAATTGATATTTGATTTTTACCGACACTGGTTTTAGAATATAATATTAAGGGTAGAAATAATAATATGTTCCGGTAATTCCGGTAAGGAGGCAAAAACAATGGACAACTATACGCCTGAAAGCCCGAACAACGACTATTATCATCGTGACTATCCCCGCCGGTCCGGTGCCTTTAAAGCCTTTTTGTTTGCCCTTATAGGGGCAGTGGTGGGGAGCTTTCTGACCGCCTATTTCATGCCTGCTATTATAGAAAACAACATCATACAACCGCCGCCGGGCGGGCAATCACCGATAATAATAGAGCCCGGGCAGGATATTTCAATTGTGCCGGCGGTTGCACAAAAAGCCACCCCTGCGGTGGTGGGAGTAACCACCGTAACCCTGCAGCGGGACAGATACTTTGGCTTCCTGCGCCGGGGCGAAGGAGTGGGCTCGGGATTTATCGTGCATTCAGACGGATATATACTAACCAATGACCATGTAATAAACAGCGGCCAGGCCGAAAAGATCACAGTCTTATTCAATGACGGCACCGAAAAGGACGCGAAGGTTCTCTGGAACAGCAGCGCTCTGGACATGGCGGTGCTGAAGGTGGACGCCAAAAACCTGCCGGTGGCTGACTTAGGGGACAGCGACAAGCTTACGGTGGGTGAGATTGCCGTAGCCATAGGAAACCCTTTGGGGCTTGATTTCCAAAGAAGTGTTACATCGGGAGTCATAAGCGGCCTTCACAGGACGATTCAGGCGTCCCAGACGGAACTCATGGAGGACCTGATACAAACCGATGCGTCAATAAACCCGGGCAACAGCGGCGGACCCCTTCTAAATGCCAGGGGTGAGGTAATAGGTATGAATACCGCTAAAATCTCTTCCAGCGTTGCGGAGGGCCTAGGGTTTGCGATACCCATAAACCAGGCCAAACCTATTGTGGAGCAGATAATAGAAGAGGGCAAATATACGATGGTGTACTTAGGAATCACCCCCATAGACGTCCAGGCGGTGAGAAGACAGTACAACGTTAATATGACCACCGAGGAAGGCGTGTACGTATTCGAGGTGGAGAAGGATACTCCTGCAGACAGGGCAGGTATTAGTGCCGGGGATATTATAACCGCCCTGAACGACAAAGGTATAAACGGTAGGAGCCAGCTAATGAGAGAACTGCACAAGTATAAGCCCGGCGATACCATAACCGTCACATACTACAGGGGAAGGACCGAAAACGAGGTGGAAGTAACGCTGGTTGCCCGCCCCGAAGGCCAATAAAAAACCTTTCCACCCTGCACCCAAAGTACTCGGAAAGCAACACCGCCAACCTGTTTCTTGCCTCTAGCATCCGACTGCAGTTTTCTCCTATAAAGCCGTCAATGGGGAAGAACACATTACAGCTGTCACCGGTAACCTTGCCCCGATCGCTCTGCCTCCATATCCATCTTCTGGTCCTAATTCTTTTGTCGTCGGCGTATACCAGTTCCCCCGGGTCCACCGTTTCCTCCCCGGTTCCCCCCAACGGAACAAAGGTATCCCCCGGGACGGCAAACCTTACGGCTATATCTCCCTCAAGGGCATCCATGTCATGGGCACCCATCGGAAGCATATATTTAAGGGATACGGCATTGGCAAGGTCCACCACCGGATTTATTGAGGGCAGGTCGTTGCCCTTAGCCACCCTTTTAACCATTGCCTCGATGGAGCTTAAGTATTTATTGGGGTTAAAGCCAAGTTCTTTAAAGGCCATCCGGTAGGGTACAATATCTCTGTTTTTCTTTATATCGGTATCGGCCACTTCCTCTCTCAGGCCTTCCGCCGCCAGCCTCAAGAGTTCCGCAATATCCGGCTTAATTTTGCTGTTATCTATACCGTATGCCGCCACCACCGCAAAGCAAACATTGGGCAGCATTTCGAACACCTCCGGATACACTACGAATTTCACTTAACACCCTCCTCCCCGCATTTTGTAAAACCGTATAAACCGGCCTGAGGAAACCCCCGCCGGTACAATCGCCGCTTGGCAGCCGGTACTCTCCTTAATCTACTCCGGTTCTCCCAGAGCGGCCCTTATTTCCTCCCTCACATACTCATCCTGTTCACGGGCAAGGCTTTCTTCAAGCATCCTTTGCGCCCTTTTACCTCCAATTCTGCCCACCGCCCAGGCAGCGTGGCCCCTTATTATTGGTAACGGATGCCTAAGGGCATTCTCCAAGGCATCAATGCCCGATTGGTGTCCCCTGTTGCCAAGGGCTATAACCGCGTTTCTTTTTAGTACGTTTAACCCTCTCCAGCCTAAAGCACTGTGTTTATACTTTTTGTTAAATCCCTTTTCGTCCATGCCTATTAGTTCCTCCAGGTCCACGCTGACGGCTTTGCTACCATTTTTGTCTACCTGGTTGTGGGGGCAGCTTAGGATGCATTGGTCACACCCATAAAGGCTGTCTCCCATCCTATCCCTTATATCCTGCGGGACTATGCCCCTTTTCTGGGTAAGGCATGAAATGCACCTCTGGGCGTCCAGAGTATAGGGCCCTACCAACGCACCGGTGGGACAGTTTTCAATACAGCGGGTACACTCCCCACAGTCACCCTCAAGCGGAGGGTCCGGCTCCAGAACAAGATTGGTCAGCATTTCCCCGAGAAACACCCCCGCCCCGAAGGAAGGGATTATTATGGAACAGTTTTTTCCGTACCAGCCTATACCTGAGCGGTGTGCGACCTCCCGATCGGCCAGGGTGCCGGTATCCACCATAATCTCGTAACGAAAACCCTCGGTCCTTTCGGAAATATACCGTGCCGCCTGCCCCAACTTTGAATGCAGTAGCCGATGATAGTCCTCCCCAACGGCACTGCTGCTTATGGTCCCCTTAAGGCCGGTATCCGGAGCAGTCCGGTACAATTTGTAGGGATAGGCAACCGAGATTATCGACCGCACCCAGTCAAAGCACTCTCCGGGTCGGCACCGCTCATGGATGGTGCCCTTTTCAAAGCCCGACAGGTATCCTTCTCCGTGCCGCTCTTTGAGTACCCGCTCCAGCCTATAAAAGGGCCCGGAATGGGTAAAGCCTACCGCGCACATACCCAGTCCTGTTATATATTCCTTTATTTGCTCCTTAGTAATCATACCTGGATGCCCCTATTGTAAAAATATATCCCATTATACCATACTTGTACAAACAGATGTTTTGAGTTTCAAAACCAACCCCTCTTTTAACACTCCCTACTCCCGCCAGTTAATCCGTCCAGTCTTAAGTATTCATTAATGAGAGCATCAAGTTTCATGCTTGTTTCAAGTATTTTCCCCATATTATAGCCCTCCGCCCTGTTTATCAACTGGTGCAGTTCCTTTCTTAATTTCTCTATTTTTTCGAATAAATCCGATTTTTTCCCCATCGTATCCCCCTCCGGACGTTTATAAAAGTCAGGCAATACCTGTAATCGAAACTCCTTGTTCCTTGGATAAGTCAATAAAATCCATGCCTGTATCTACTATAGGCTTACTCATGCACTCCGGCGGTATATAAACTATATTGCCCGTTTGACCGTTGCTTAGCAAAACCCTGCTACCTATAT
>JAQUCT010000021.1 GCA_028686075.1 Bacillota bacterium | reverse complement strand
ATTATACTACTATTTTATTTTTATGCAATAGTTTTTTATAATTATAACGAAAAAAGTACTTAAATAGGTAGTAAAACAAGGGAAAGAGGGGATGGGATGAAGAAACTATTGTATATTAGTGCATAAATATGCTCCCTTATACAGATCACAGGTACTAGGAGTAAGATACTATATACAACGTGATAAAGGCTTTATACAGCTGTCATCCTGAGTGAAGCGAAGAATCTTAAAGAATGCAAATAAAGGTCCTTCAGTCGTCCCTCCTTCAGGATGACACGTCTTATGTAATTTTATTAACACTTTGTATACAGGTACTAGGTACTAGACACTAGGATTGGTGTAGGGCTTGAAGATTGCAGTTGGTAGGTGGTAGGTGGTAGGGTTGAGGATTGCAGATGACAGGTTAGAGTCATGGGTTTTGGGTTGTAGAAGGACGAGAAGGGCAGCAGTTGTCAGTTGCTGCTGCCTGGCATGTTTGTCCTATCGGCCTCCTAGCGGTGCGAAAAAAGAGGCGTTTTTACAGATCAAACTTCTCTGCTATGGCGGATATTGCTTTGCTTTGGTCCTTCGGGTCTATGGTACAGGAAATGCGTATTTCGGAGGTAGTGATAATCTTTACCTTAACATCGTTTTCCGCCAGCACCGAAAACATTCTGGCGGCCACTCCGGACTGTGTTTTCATGCCCATACCCACCACTGAGAGCTTTGCAATATCGGTATCCGTTTCAATTGTAAAGAGCCCGGTTTGGGCCTTCAGCGTTTCGAGGCATTCCAAAGCCAGGGGCAGGTCACCCTTTGGTATTGTAAAGGATACGCTTATCCGGTCACCAACAGGAGTTGTCTGGCTTATCATGTCCACATTTATGTGCATTTCCGCCAGGCTTTTGAACAATTCGGATACCGAATTAACGGTGTAGGGGAATTCGTTTACCGTTACCATTGCATCATTGTTGTCCACAGCCAGACCGGTAATTACGGTTTTTTCCATTATTTGGTCACTCTCCTTTATATAGGTACCGGGGCTTTCTCCGGTGTTTATCGCTACATATATAGGTACCCTGTAGTTGGATCCTATCTCTATAGAGCGGGGATGCATTACGCCGGCACCCAGGCTGGCAATCTCCATCATTTCTTCGTAACTTATATACTCCAGTTTGCGGGCGTAAGGGTATAGTCCCGGGTCTATCGTGTATATCCCATCCACATCGGTGTATATTTCGCATGCGGCACCAAGCTTTGCAGCCAGGGCCACCGCTGTTGTGTCCGACCCGCCGCGGCCGAGGGTGGTTATTTCGTTGTTGGTGTTGATTCCCTGGAAACCCGCCACAATGACCACGTTATCCCTGTCCAGTTCCTGGTGTATAATAGATGCGTCGATGTCGGATATTTTAGACTTGGTATGGAATCCTTCCGTTACAAGTCCAATCTGATGCCCGGTAAAGGAGCGGGCCTTACAGCCTATTTCGTTAAGGGCTATTGACAAGAGGGCTATTGAAACCTGTTCGCCGGTGGACATGAGCACATCAAGCTCCCTTGGCCTGGGGTTATCGCTTAAACCATAGGCAAGGGACACCAGTTCATTGGTGGTGTTTCCCATAGCCGATACAACCACTACCAGTTTTGCACCGGATTCCTTCCTTTTTTTAATCCTTTCAGCCACCTGTTTTATTTTGTCCAGGCTTCCTAACGATGAGCCACCGTATTTTTGAACAACTAAATCCATTGCGTCACTTCCTTGTCCTGGTTTGTCTTATGAAAAAGCCGCCGACCGCTGGGAGTGCAATCGACGGCTTGCATTTCGACGGATTTATTCCCTTAAGTCCTGCATAAGCTTTGTTTTGTCTTTGGTGGTCCGGTCCACCTGTTTTATCAGCTTGGCCGGTGCCCCGGCAACCACCGTTCCCGGCTCCACGTCCTTCGTTACCACCGAACCGGCGGCAACACCGGCACCCTTGCCAATCTTTACCCCTTCAAGGACTACTGCATTGGAGCCTATAAGTACATTATCTTCTATTATTACAGGAGTACTGCACCTTTGCCTATAGTGACCTTATCCGTTATAAGAGCCCCGGGTTCAATGCGAGCACCGATATCCTTTGCTATCGCTCAGGATGACACGCTGGAAGATGCATAGTACTAAATGCGTTATATTTAGTATATTGTGCTGTCCATATTATAGAGCCCGGGTCCCTGCTTGACAATAAATCGGGCGGCCCTCAGCGCACCCAGGGCAAATATCCTTCGAGAAAGCGCCAGATGCCTTATCTCTATTATTTCATCGGGGCCGGCGAACAGTACGCTGTGTTCTCCCGGCATTGTGCCGCCCCTTAATGCGTGTATGCCTATTTCGCTCTCCTTTCTTTTGCCGGTCTGCGGTGTCCTGCCGTATACAAATTTGCTGTCTCCGCCCCGGGCATCCCTTACAGCCTCTGCCAGCATAAGTGCTGTGCCGCTTGGAGCATCGGCCTTTTGGTTGTGGTGGAACTCGGTTATCTCTATGTCAAAGCCTTCGGTCAGCACCGAAGCTACCCTGCGGCACACATCCTTAACCAGATTGACACCCAGCGACATATTGGCGGTATGGAAAACCGGGACCGTTTTTGCTGCCCTCTGCAGCAGTTCTTTATGCTCTTTACCCAGGCCGGTGGTAGCTACCATTAGGGCGGTCTTGGTTTCTATGGCGTATGGTACCAGTGAAACCGTTGATTCTGGTCTTGAAAAGTCTATTATTACGCCCGCTTCGCCGTTAAATTGGTCAATGCTTTCAAAGACAGGATAGCCAAAGGGACTGGTATCTGTGTTTTTGTCCACCCCGGCTACTATTTCCATGTCCGGTGCCTTTGACACCTCTTCGGATATCACCTTTCCCATTTTGCCGTTACAGCCATTTATTATGGCCTTAATCATACCTACTACCCCCTTAACTTCAGACCGTAATCAAGCAGTGTTTTATTCACAAACTCAAGGTTCTTTACTGTCATATCGGTGAGGGGGAGCCTCAGTTTGCCCACGTTGTATCCTAAGAGGTTCATGGCTGTTTTTATTGGTATTGGGTTAACCTCGCAGAACATGGCCTTGAAGATGGGCATTATCTTAAGCTGCAGTTCTTTACTTTTTTGTACGTCCCCCTCAAGGTAGGAGGCAACCATATTGTGCATGTCCTCGGGAATTATGTTGGCGGTCACCGAGATTACTCCTTTACCTCCCAGGGCCAGCAGGGGTACCACCTGGTCGTCGTTCCCTGAGTACAAATCAAGGTTGTCTCCGCACAGGTAGGCGGTTTCTGCAATCTGGGTGAAATTACCGCTGGCTTCTTTTACACCCGCTATGTTTTTGTGCGCCGAGAGTGTGTGAAGGGTTTCCGCAGTAATATTCATGCCGGTCCTGCCTGGTACGTTGTATATTATAATGGGAATGTCCACGCTGTCCGCTACTGCTGTAAAATGCTCAACCAATCCTTTTTGGGTGGTCTTGTTGTAGTAGGGGGTAATTACAAGCAGTGCATCTGCCCCTACCTCCTGGGCGTATTTGCTCCTTTTGATTGTTTTAGCCGTGTCGTTTGTGCCGGTGCCTGCAATTACCGGTATTCTTTGGTTGGTTTTATCCACCGTATACTTTATTGCTCCCTTAAGTTCCTCCTCGGTCATTGTGGAGGCCTCCCCGGTGGTGCCGCAGATTATTATTGCATCAGTTGACCGTTTGATGTGCATTTCGATAAGCTCGCCAAGCTTATCGTAGTTCACCCCGTCTTCGGTAAAGGGAGTTACTATTGCAACTCCGGACCCTGTAAATACTGTCATAAAAATCACCCTCCTTAATTATTTTGAATCCTGGGTTATTACAAGTTCTGCTATCTGGACCGCGTTGGTCGCGGCACCCTTCCTGACATTGTCCGCAACCACCCATAGGTTTACACCGCTGTCAATGCTTTCATCCCTTCTTACCCGGCCAACGTATACAAGGTCGGTGTCTGCCGCTACCGTTGCCAGAGGATACAGGTTGCTGCACGGGTCATCCAGTAGCTTTATCCCGGGGCTGTTTGCAAGCAGTTCTTTAAGGGCCTCAGTTTTAAAGGGCTTTTTAAGCTCCACGTTCATGGACTCGCTGTGGCTTTTTTCAACAGGAACCCTGACGGTTGTGGCGGTTATCCTAAGCTTTTCATCGCCCAAAATTTTTCGTGTTTCGTCTATCATTTTCATCTCTTCCCTGGTATAATCGTTATCCAGAAATATGTCTATATGGGGCAGGCAGTTGTTTACTATGGGGTGCGGATAAAGGGCCGGCCCCTTACCTAGCAGACCGTCGTTTAAGTCTTTGACTCCTTTGTAACCGGAACCTGAGACCGCCTGATAGGTCGAAAAAACCACTCTTTCTATTCCATACCTGTCCTGGAGGGGTTTAAGTGCCACCACTGCCTGGATTGTGGAGCAGTTGGGGTTGGCTATTATACCCTTGTGTTTTTTTACATCTCCCGGGTTAACCTCCGGTACCACCAGGGGAATATCCTTTTCCATTCTCCAGGCGCTGCTGTTATCAACAACTACCACGCCCTTTGCGGCGGCAATGGGGGCAAATTTCCTACTTGTGTCTCCGCCTGCGGAAAACAGTGCTATATCCAGACCTTTGTCGAAAGAGTTCTCGGTGAGCCTTTCCACTATGTATTCCTTACCCTTAAAGGTGAGGGTTTTTCCCTCGGACCTTTCTGATGCAAGGAGAAAGAGTTCTCCGATCGGGAAGTCCCTTTCCTCCAGTACCTTAAGGATTGTTCTGCCTACCATTCCCGTTGCGCCTATTATTGCAATCCTGTAACCTTTCACGTACTCCGCCTCCTCAAACAAAGTTTCCTGATACATTATTATATGTAAGGAAATGTATTATATTATGAAGCTATAAAAAAGCCGACTCCTAAATAAGCCGGCCGACACCATAAACGCGCAGGTCTACTTTTGCAGGGCAGACCTGGCTTTAATGATAGCGCTCCACCGGTTACGGTGACAGTTATCCGGATGTTAACCGGATACCCAGGTAATACTCCAAGGGAGGAGTGTAACCTTCGGCATGTTTCCCTTTCGATATCCTTCATTGGAGTCCCTCCTCCTTTGGATACTTACTGATGAAAGATGCACCTCTATCAAGGCTTTTAATAATTTTAACTATGATAACATTATACAGTCTGTTTGTCAATGAATTATATCAGGATGTCTATTTTAAAGATATATAAGTTGCGATTAAGACATTACAAGGCACAAAATGCCAAACAGGTAAGATTGTTATGATATTGGATAATTCACGAATCCATCATGCTAAGCTGCTTAAGCCGTTTTTACAGCAACATGCGCACCGCCTGGAACTTGTTTTTCTGCCACCCTATAGCCCTAAATTGAATCTAATTGAAGGCCTTTGGGGATGGCTAAGGTCAGAAGTTATCAATAATGTGTTTTACAATACAGCAAAAGAGATTAGGAATGCTATCCGTGGCTTCATTGATTCAATTGTCAAAGTACCTGATATGGTGATAAACAGGTTATGTGTTAGGTTGTAAAACACTTATTGCAACTTATATAAATTCTTCGGAATGACAGATAAAAGAGTATTATCAATGCATTATATCTAAAAGGATACGTCCATCCGCTCCACAGCTGCTATTTCAATTTCAACGAGGACGTTTTGACAAAGGGTATAGAGGTGTTTGTCAGAATACTGGAACAGGTAGGTGGATTTATTGGGTAGGCTCTAGGTGGTAGCTGAGCTTTTTTAAAAGTATAAAAAGGAGTTTCTTTTCAAGCTCGGTCGTATAGGCAGCAGCTGAAGAACCGTAGGCAATGCCGCCGGACATTAGGGCGATCCTCAGGGCTTTACCCTGGTGTGTAAGGTTTATATAGGTCTTTCTTTTATCGCTTTCCGATTTAACCCTTTCTATAAGCCCCTTATTTTCCATAGCGCGCAGTGTACCGGTGAGGGTACTTTTGCTTATTCCCGTCTGCCGGTTGATACTGGTGTGAGTAAAGGACAGGTCCCGGTCTATTACCGACAGCACCATGGACTGGTTGGCAGAAAGGTGGAGGGAAATAAGGGTACACTTTTCAATGGTATCCAGCTGCAGGGATATTTTTTTAATAAGTTTTAAGATATCGTCCAGTATCTCGTTATCATCCATTCGGTATTCCCTCCTCCTTAATAGTTCGGCATGGAACTATTATAATACCAGAACCTGGAACAGTCAACCGTCCCGGGAGAAAAGAGGTAAGATAAAAGGATATGAATGTGTTTCGGAGAATAATACGTAATATACGCAGGATTTAGGAGGGAGATTGGAATAATTGGACAGGGAAAATCCGGTTACGCTGCTCGGTGTTAATATGGTCTTTATGATAACGGCGGTATTACTAATAACCCTTGGATACTATTTTCAGGTAAAGAACATTTATGCCGGACTTGTTATAACGGAGCTTTTAATAATTCCTTTACCGGCACTTATATACACCGCGTGGAAAGGGATGCATGTAAGGGAAGCCTTCCTCTTGAGAGGTGTGGGCCCTTTGACGATCTGGAAATGTGTTCTGATAACCCTGTGCGCCTATCCGGTGGGGCTGTTCTTAAATCTATTGGGCAATCTTTTTTTAGGCATGTTTGGAGAGCTGATACCGATGCCTGTTCCTGTAGCGGAAAGCATCTGGGAATACATGATAAATATACTGGTGATCGCTCTGGCCGCGGGGGTGGCCGAAGAGTTTTTCTTCCGGGGCTTTTTACTGAAAGGCTACGAAGGTCTGGGCGAAAGGAACGCGGTGATAATTTCAGCGGTGCTGTTTGGCATATTCCATTTTAATATACAAAACTTTCTGGGGCCGGTTTTTTTAGGTGTTGTGTTCGGATTTCTGGCGTTAAGGACCGGGTCGGTGATCGCGTCCGCCGCAGGACACTTTGTTAATAACGCCCTTTCGGTTACTTTCATGTTTGTATCCGGGATGGTTTCCAAAACGTTGCCGCAGGGCTATGAAAGCACGAACGCCGCCGGAGTGCTGACATCCGGCCTTATTTTCTGGGGAGTGATGGCACTGGCGGGTGGGATAACCGCTCTGCGTCTTTATAAAGGTATGGAGCGGCAGCACAGGGAAACCGCTACATCTGTGGCCGTGATTTCCTTTGGAGATTTTATACCCGTCGTGGTTACGGTGATTATTTTTATTGTATTCTGTGTAAGCGAGCTACTGGTTATAATAAATAGGGCCGGATAATGTAGCGTTTTTACATATTTTCTCTCTTTTAACACCATAATAGGAATTGAAGGAGTGATATACATGACGGTTGCAAGAAAGCAAAGAAGTGGCAAAAAGAAAAAGGAAAAGCCGGGGGACCGGCTGAAATACGAAATAGCTCGGGAGCTGGGCCTTGGGGAGAAGGTTGATGAGAAGGGGTGGGGCGGCCTTACTGCTGCCGAGACCGGCAGGATTGGAGGAATTATTACCACCAGGAAAAGAGTGCAAAAATTAAAAGAACGACAAAAAAGCAGTGCAGAGGGATAGAGTATTCTATTCCTTCTTTCTTTAGAGTGCGTTAAATAGGCGGGTAAAAGGACCAATAGGCCGGTATTAACGTAAAACGTAGAGGACTTTAACGAAGGCAGCCGGCTTAATAAAAAGGTAAAGGGCATATTAGCAGGGAAAAGCGGAAAAACTATTTACAAAGTGTATACCAAAGGTACTTTTCCTAGGGAAACATATCGGAGTAGTGCCAAATATGGGTTTAATTGATAAATTCTGTTGATACAAGTGGATTTTGTTTGACATTATAAACGGCAGTATGGTAAACTCTTTGTAGTAGTCGGAAGGCTATGTTATTTTAGGTTTTTAGGAGGAATGCATTAAATGGAAAAAGGTAAAGTCAAGTGGTTCAATGCTGAGAAGGGATACGGTTTCATCGAAAGGGAAAACGGAGAAGACGTGTTTGTTCATTTCTCAGCCATCGAGATGGATGGTTTCAAAACATTAGAAGAAGGTCAGGAAGTATCTTTTGAAATTGTTCAAGGAGCAAAGGGTCCTCAGGCTGCAAATGTACAGAGAGCTTAACATAAAAGGTTAGCTTTTGCATTTGATAGCGGTATGTAAACCTCGTCAACCGACGGGGTTTTATCGTTATAAACAGGATTCTTAGGTTCAGGTGAAGTTTTAAACTCCATCTGAGCCTTAGAAACCGTTATCCAGGGACGTAGCGTCGCTTATTCCACAGCTTACGCCAGTAGTTCTAGCATTGAGTCTTTTGCAATGCGTAGAAATACCAGTGCAGAGTCAGAAAGGGGGTATTAGCGGCGGTAGTCATCGGGTAAACAGGATTTTGAAGGAAGAATTGTAGTCAGGGGGGAATCGAAAATGAAAGAGCATGTAAGTCTTATGCTTGATACCGAAGACAGAATCGGGATGACCCTTGATGTACTCAGGATAGTATACAGGCACAACGTAAATATTGCAGCAATGGAAGTTTCTCCGGGCAGAATTTACCTAAAAATACACCCCTGCGCCCGGGAGGCTTTGGAGAGGTTTATGACAGAGGTTTCTAACCTTGAGGGCGTTAGAGGAAAACGGGAGGTAAAGCTTATGCCCTATGAGGAAAGGGAGCGCCAGGTAAAGGCGGTAATGGACTCGGTGGATGAGGGTATTGTGGCGGTGGATAGCCTAGGGAGAATAAACATATTTAACCCATCGGCGGAAAAGATACTCAAACTTGATGCGGAAGAAGTGTTGGGCGAGCCGGTTTCTAAAGTTTTGTCGCCGGATATTCCAATGGTAGAATCCCTTAGGACGGGTAAGGGCTATGACAACGAAGAGATAATACTAAGGACCGAAAGGGGTGTCAGCCACTACATAACCACCGGTAGGCCCATAAAAAATGAAAACAACCAGATAGTTGGTGCTGTTGCGCTTATAAAGGATTTGAACAGGGTGCTGGACCTTGTTTACAGTATGACCTCCTCGCCGGATATCACTCTTGACGATATACTTGGGGTAAGTGAAGGAATAGAGTATGCAAAGGATGTAGCCAGGATGGTGGCCAAAAGCAGTTCTACCGTTCTAATACGGGGAGAAAGCGGGACCGGTAAAGAGCTGTTTGCAAGGTCGATACACAGGGCGAGCCGGCGGAAGGACAGGCATTTTGTGCCGGTTAACTGCGGTGCGCTACCGGATACGCTGCTGGAAAGCGAACTGTTCGGTTATGAGGAGGGGGCCTTTACCGGTGCACGCAAGGGTGGTAAACAGGGGCTCTTCCGGTTCGCAGACGGTGGAACCCTTTTTCTAGACGAGATAGGCGAATTATCACCGCACCTCCAGGTTAAGCTTTTAAGGGTGCTACAGGAAGGAAAGGTAAGAAGGATAGGAGGGGCCGAGGAGATAAAGGTGGATGTGAGGGTGGTGGCTGCCACCAGCAGAAACCTGGAAGAGATGCTGGAGCAGGGCCTTTTCAGGGACGACCTGTATTACAGGCTTAATGTGGTACCCTTGTTTGTGCCTCCCTTAAGGAAAAGGAAAGAGGACATACCCATGTTGGTGGAGTACTTTATAAACCAGGTAAGTGTCAATATGGGAAAAAACATAAAGGGCATAACGCGGCAGGCCTTGGAAAAGCTGTCCGTTCATCATTGGCCCGGTAATGTCAGGGAGCTGTCAAACGTGATAGAGAGGGCTATAAACCTCGTCCATGGGGGTTATATTGAGGAGAAGCATATAGTCCTTGATGCCAGGCTTTCAGGCCAAAACGGGTATGAAGGTATTCTTGAGAACAAAAAGGGACTTAGGGAGGTCCTGGAAGAAACCGAGCGAAGGGTGCTTACCGAGGCGGTTAAAAGGCTGGGTAGTTCGCGTAAAGTGGGTGCAGCCCTGGGCATTTCCCATACTGCGGTTATTAAAAAGATGAAAAAATATAATATAAAGAAATAGGCGGAAACTAAAGTTTACATTTGTAAAAATAAGTTTCCGCTAGCTTATTGTTTGGAAACTAAGGTTTACACACCCTTAGTCAGATGCCGTAGGGGAGAGTTTGTGATAAAGGCTCAAATACAGTCAGGACAAGAGCTACGCGGATTATCGTCTCTTTTTTAAGGAGGCAGGGATTATATGGCATAATAATTGCATGCTACTAATATATAATCCAAAACGGGGAGGAGAAATAAATGGATATCAAAAAACTCAAGAAGGGCACAAAGGCAATATTTTCAGAGCCCTGTCCATTAACGGGCTCCCATGTACGACCCATATACCAGACTTCGACCTTTATATTTGAAAACGTTGACCAAGGAGCAAGGCGGTTCGCAGGAGAGGAAGAGGGTTATATTTATACTCGTCTCGGTAATCCTACCGTAACCGATTTTGAGAAAAAAATAGCTCTTCTGGAAGGAGGCGAGGCTGCTGCCGCCTTCGGGTCCGGGATGGGGGCGATAACCGCTTCGATTATGGCGCTTGTTAGTGCCGGGGACCATATAGTTTCGGCGAAAACCCTGTACGGCTGTACCCACGCCTTTTTATCCCATCTAATCACAAGGTTCGGCGTGGAGACAACCTTTGTGGACGCAACAGATGTAAAAAACATTGAAGCAGCCATTAGGCCCAATACAAAAGTGGTTTATGTGGAATCCCCCGCCAACCCGAATATGGCCCTTGTGGACATTACAGCGGTCGCACAGGTTGCCCACAAACATGGAGCGAAGGTTATAGTGGATAATACCTTTATGACTCCCTACTGGCAGAGGCCCCTGGAGTTGGGCTGTGATGTTGTTGTGCACAGTGCCACAAAGTATATAGGAGGGCACGGCCTCGTAGTAGCGGGAGTGACGGTAGGTGCAAAGGACTTCATAGATGAAGTTAAGGTTACAACGCTTAAAGACATAGGAGCGGTTATAAGCCCCTTTGACGCATGGCTTCTTACCATAGGGCTCAAAACGCTGGGTGTAAGAATGGAAAAACACGAGACAAACGCGATGATGGTGGCTAAATGGTTGGAGGAAAACCCGAAGGTTGACAAGGTTTATTATCCCGGCCTTGCATCCCATCCGCAGTATGCACTGGCTAAAAAACAGGCCGAGGGTTTTGGTGCCATGATAGCCTTCGAACTTAAGGGTGGCATGGATGCGGGTGTTACCCTTATGAACAGCGTGGAAATGATACACCTTGCGGTAAGTCTGGGTAATGTGGATTCCCTTATACAGCACCCCGCTTCAATGACCCATTCGCCCTACACCGAGGAAGAGCGTCTGGCCGCGGGCATATCCGACGGGCTGGTAAGGCTTTCGGTGGGAATAGAGGAGCCGGAAGATATACTGGCAGACCTGGAGCAGGCATTTGCTAAGATAAAATAACTAAATACTCTCTAATAAAGGCCCTCGCCCCTCAAAAGGCGGGGGTTTTCGCGTGGGTTGAGTAACCATTAATAAATTCGCTCCATATATATATATATCGGGTTATTCCAGTGAAGGATAGGGAGCTTGCCTGAGAAGGGCAAATGCCGGCTATCGTAGGCCAAGTATCCCAATAATAACCGGAAATATAGAAGGAGGGGTTTGATGTCAGACTTTGTTGAAAGGTTGGCTGTGTTTACCAGGCTTTTTGGAAAACACTTTTTTCTGCTTATAATAATAATCCTCTTTTTTGCCGCTGCCTTTGAAACGGACGTTTCCAGTGAGCCTTCTGTATTGGAGAATGCGGAAACGTGTGAAGAATAGACAATGCGTATTTAAACCCCCGGTTGTTTAACCCCGGGGGTTTAAACTTACTGGATATCAATTCTTTTTTCCCTGATCGGTCTTTTGTTTTCCTTGGGAAGGAGGACTTTTAGCACCCCGTTTTCATATTTTGCAGATACGGAATCCTGTTTAACGTTGTCAACCATGAAATTCCTTATCAGTCTGCCCGACCTTCTTTCTCTTCTGAGATAGCTGTCCCCCTTTTCTTCAAAGTCCTCGTTATGCTGTGCCGTTATGGTAATAATGTTATCCTTCAGTTGGATACCGATATCGTCCTTGTTAAAACCGGGCAGGTCCGCCTCTAGAAGATACCGGTCTTCCTCTTCCCTTATATCCACCCGCATGCCCTTTAAGGTATAATCCATGGTTGCGGGGAACCCGGTTTCGAAAAAGTTCTCCCACAGGCCGTCAGGGATAAGGCCCCTATAACTTTTGTCCTTTCTGAAGGGGGTAAGGTCAAACATAGTATTTCCTCCTTTTCAATAAGAATAGGCTTGCGTTAAAGATTAGTATTTCCTATGGAAATTCAAATATTGCCCCATTCAATATATTATTATGCCGAGTAAAGGGGCTTTGTAACTGGCTCGGCATAGTCATTCATTGGTATTTGAAACTTTTCGCCATTGCGGTTATAATTTAAAAGTAAGCATTTTTACGAATGAAAGCTGGTGACCCTATGTTGAGTCCTACCCACGGCAGAGTAACCTTCGATCAGATGTATCAAATCGTGAAGGACTTTGTGTGCGAGTTTCCTGAGTACGAATATGAAATCACAATCGGTTCCGATTCCCAAAACCACGAGCTTACCAAGACGGTGCTGTGCGTTGCCGTTTGGAGAAAGGGCAAGGGTGGAATTTATTTTACCGAAACCAGGTATTCGAGGATAATAACCAACATCAGGCAGAAACTCATCCATGAGACTTCCCTGAGCCTGGACCTGGCCTTAAGGCTTACTGATAGGTTTAGGGATGATGATGTGGACTGCAATATTACCGCTATACACGTTGACGCGGGCAATAAGGGCCCTACCTCAAGGTATATCTCAGAGATTGTGGGATGGGTGAAGGCTTGCGGCTTTGACTGCAAGGTCAAGCCGGATTCCTACTGTGCCAGCAGCATAGCTGACCGGGTATCTAAGTAGTATGTTCCTTACGATACGCATAAAAATTCACCCTGTAAATGCCAGGTGAAAGGGGTCTGTCGCTGGATTCCCGGCACAAGGTGCATCAAAATTTGCCGTTTGCTGATAATAGGACTGTACACCGGAGGGAAGAGAAAACCTACCGGTGTACAGCTTTGTTTTTATTTGCTCATTTTCTTAAGTACCGCTCTCATCTTTTCATATCCCTCATCCAGGTCCTCTTTGGTTACATTAAGTATGGGTCTGAACCGTATGCTGTCGGTACCGGAAGGAAGCATCAGGAGTTTTTTATTGAAGCAGTGATTATTGAAGGTGTCCCTTAATTCTGGGGTGGGCAGGGCAAACGCTGCCATAAGGCCTTTATACCTTATATTGCTTATAAGCTGCGGGAACTCATCTTCGAGGGCATGCAGGTGTTTGTGAAGTATCGGTGCCACCTTGTTTACATGGTCTAAGATATTATCTTCCTGCATTATTTCGAGTATCCTGGTGGAGCGGACCATGTCGCAGATGTTTCCTCCCCAGGTTGAATTTATTCGGCTGCTTTCCACGAAACAGTTGTTCTCGATGTCATCTATCCTATCGGTAGCCAATATGCCGCATACCTGAGCCTTTTTACCGAAGGCGAATATATCGGGTTTGACCCCGTGATGCTGCCAAGCCCACATTTTTCCGGTTATTCCCATACCGCATTGGACTTCATCGAAGATAAGAAGGATATCGTTTTCATCGCATATTGTTCTAATCTGTTGGAAGAATTCGGTCCTGAAGTGGTTGTCTCCGCCCTCGCCCTGGATGGTTTCTAAAATAATAGCACAAATATCGTCGGCTCCATCCTTGACTGCCGCTTTTATCTGGCTAATGGCTTCCCTTTCGGCATTTTCCACCTCTTCCAGGTGGTCTTCTAAGGGCCATATTATCTTGGGATTTATTATTCTAGGCCAGTCCGGGAATTTGGTGAAATATTTATATTTTCTCGGGTCGGCGGTGTTGGTGAGAGTAAGAGTATAACCGCTACGTCCATGGAAGGATTCTTCGAAATGTATTACTCTGGTACCCTTTTCGGCACTTTCGGTATATCCCTTGTCTATGTTTTTTCTAACCTTCCAGTCCATTGCTACCTTAAGAGCATTCTCTATTGCCAGGGTGCCGTAGTCTATAATAAACAGATGATTGAACTCTTCAGGAGCTGCGACTTCCATAAAGGTTTTAACAAAGTCCGCCATTTCCACGGTGTAGATATCTGAGTTGGCCACCTTGTTAATAGCGGCTCTGAAGATCCTTTCCTTGAATTCGTCGTTGGCTAGTTTGGGGTGGTTTATGCCCAGCGGACTGGAAGCGAAGAAGGTATAGAAGTCAAGCCACTCGCTGTTGTCTTGAGCGTCTATTATATGGCTTCCCTGGGATTTTTCCATGTCTATTACGATAGGAAAACCATCTACCAGTATGTACTTTCTGAGTGTCGAAAGAACCTCCTGTGGTTTTACCATGTCATGTCCCCCTTTTTATTAATAATTGCAGTGCAAATTCCCTACTTGGTTTATATATACAGCACCTCCTTTTGCGGTTTTTCTGCAAGTTTAATATATGCAAATTGCAATTTTTACGCCAATGGCTGTGGTGCTTTTATTTTGGGAATAGGGGGGAAGGTAATGAGAATTTATGCGTGTACTGAGAAAAATTTACAGACTGACCGGGGGGCATAACAAGTCCTGCGGGGTTTTTGGGTAGCAAAACAATGCCCCAGGCTGCTAATAAATATACAGAAACTGGAGCATATTGCACCGATAAAAATAGGCGGCCAAAAAATATGGCCGCCTATTTTTGGGCATATAGAACCTGCAGATATGAAAGAGGTGTTTTACCTTTTATCCGACGTTATCGCCTAACCGCACCGATACTATCCTATAGCGAAACAGTCCCCCCGGTGCGTTTACTTCTATTTCGTCGCCGGGTTTTTTAAGAAGCAGCGACTTTCCTACCGGTGACAGGCAGGATACGTCTCCGTAACCGATGCTGTTTTTAGAGGGGTTCACTATTCGGTAGCGTAGAACCTCCTGGCTGGCCAGGTCCTGGACCTCAACCATGCTGCCAATAATCACAAAGGGAACCTCGAAGCCGTACTCATCTGATTTCTGGGCGTTTCTTACCAGGTCACCTAGTTTTTTTATATAGCTTTCGTAAAGGTCCTCGAAATCGTACCGGTCCTTGGAAGGTTCCGGGAAGTACTGGTCGAAGATTTTGTTTTTTCCGTTCTCCACCTCTTCAAGGTGTGCTACCAGGTTTTCCAGAACAGCCTGGGACAATGAAATTCCCTTCATCTTGACTCCCTCCAATATTATACATTAAATGGGAAAGTTTATATATAAAACATAAGGCGCTTCGCCTTTTTCGGCGAAACACCCAATCGCATATATCATACCATCTCATACAATGATTGTCAACTGTGAATGATGTTTCCAGTAAAAGGCATGTATACGTTTTAATGCAAACCTTTCGGTTGTTTTGCTTATGGCGGGCAACAGTGAAGATATTTTGTGTATAAAATAAAAAAGATTTCAAGGTCAAAAGCCCTGAAACCATTGATATACCTGGCTGGTGCCGGGAACCGGAATCGAACCGGTACGGGTTTTAACACCCGCAGGATTTTAAGTCCTGTGCGTCTGCCTGTTCCGCCATCCCGGCAGAATAAAATTGGAGGCGACACCCAGATTTGAACTGGGGGTGAAGGATTTGCAGTCCTCTGCCTTACCACTTGGCTATGCCGCCTCATTAGATGGAGCGGAAGACGGGATTCGAACCCGCGACTTTCGCCTTGGCAAGGCGACGCTCTACCACTGAGCTACTCCCGCATGCTATTTTTTTGGTGCCCAGGGGCGGAATCGAACCACCGACACGAGGATTTTCAGTCCTCTGCTCTACCGACTGAGCTACCTGGGCATTTGGGAAGTGGGTGGAGAGACGAGAGATGTGGGATTTTGGTGTTGCTATTAAGCATTACCCACATTTCCACCTCCAACCTCACACTTCGCATTTGGCGACCCGGAAGGGGCTCGAACCCTCGACCTCCAGCGTGACAGGCTGGCATTCTAACCAATCTGAACTACCGGGCCGTGTGTGGTGGGCACAACTGGGCTCAAACCAGTTGCCCCCTGCTTGTAAGGCAGGTACTTTCCCAACTGAGCTATGCGCTCATTTGTCGCATATTATATTAGCGACAAATAATAGTATACAATATTCTTAGCATTAAGTCAAAGCAATAGTTTATGAATTATTTGACCTATTGGTAAAATTCTAGATAAATCTTTCGTACGCTTAAGATTACTACATTTTTTGCTGTAAATGTTCAATGTTTGTTATAATTATGATGCCGGTTGTTTGTCGTATTATTTGGACGCACAGCGATGATAATAATACTGCTACGGTCGAACTAGAAACTGAAATAAAAACGACACTAAGGCAACGAAAACCAGAAAACCTGCCATAACCGAAGCCATAATTTTGCCGTCTACTTCGTCTTTACTCATAACATAACCTCCCCGCAATAATATATGCTTCCGGTTGTGTTGAGAAAAACTAATAAGACGTTCTATTTTTATTATACACGAATCCGGCAGAAATAAAAACCAAATAAAAGAAAATTTAATACACTTGAAACTTTAGTTTTGCTATTGTATAATGTATTAGCAAAATGAAAATGCATAGGGGCATGGCTCAATTGGTAGAGTAGCGGTCTCCAAAACCGTTGGTTGCGGGTTCAAATCCTGCTGCCCCTGCCAGCAAACGAAATAGAGGCTAATAGAGCCTCTATTTCGTTTGCTTAGAAATTCCTATTCTATCTGCTACCTCATATATTAATCTTTCTTTGTCCTGCGGCAGTGTGCCCTTTATCCTTATTATATTTGTAGGATGCGTTGTATCGAATACCATTGGCTGTTTAGGTTGGAGATTTTCTAAAAGAGTTCTTATTTCCAATAGACGTTCGGTTTTGTCCGGGGGTGTAAAATCTCCCCTTTGTACCATGTTGTTTAACTCTGTTCCGTGAAAGACTGTCAGGTTCATTGTAATAACTTTGTTTGTAAAAAATCGGTTAACCATTTTGGCAGTTTCAGTCGCGTTATCCGCAGCTTTGCCTTTACCGGCTATTCCATACATTATTATTGAATCGAAGGATAATTTTGCTGCGTTTAATTTCTTTGCCTGCTTTACCGCCCCGTTTACTGTATGGTCTTTGTTCATCAATTTAAGTATATCATCCCTGCCTGTTTCAAAACCGATATAGAGTAGCCTAAGTCCCGCGTCATGAAGAATGGACAGTTCTTCAACCGAATACCCGGAAATGCTCTTTATGGACGCATAAGAGGCCACACATGCGCAGTACGGTAAATACTTATTTATTAAATCCAATAACCGCTTCATTCTGTCAAAGCCTATTGACAAAGGATCTGCACCGGTGAGAAACACTCTTTCAGTGTAGGTATATCCGTTTATCAGCTGCATTTCTACTTCCGAAAACGGAACTTCCCGGTACTTTTCGCCCTTATACATGGAACAGAATGCGCATTTGTTATACAAGCATCCCGATGTTACCGGCAGTAAAAAGGTAGTCATCTCATCCTGTGGATAATAAACTGCATAGTCTTTAGACATAATTCCTCCTATACACTATGTTTACTTTAAAAAGTAAGCCTGTAAATTTATAGTACCTCTAGATCGTCGGATAGTCAAATATAACAATGCTGCAAAACTTTTCACCAAAAGCCCCTCTGTTCCATACCATATAGTGAATAGGGAGGGAGGTGTAGGTTATGTCAAACAGTTTCTTCGGAGGCGGTAAATCCGGAGGATTTGGTACTCTGTTTCTGCTTCTGATTATAATAATAATCTTCTTCTCCGCCGGATTTGATGATTTGTAATAGTCCTTACTTGACACGAACAAATGTTCGTTGTATAATGCTGACATAGACACTAGTCTGAGGGTGATAAAATGTTGGACGGTATGTTAAGAAATGCTATGGAGACAGGCAGGAAACTGGTCATCATTTACAACAAAGACGGTAGAATTACTCAGAGAAAAATTAAGGTTTTAGGGGTTGACCACCATCGTATCCTGGCATATTGCTACCTGCGGAATCGGATAAGAACCTTCAAGAAGGATAGTGTGCTGGCAGCGACTTATTCATCATTAAGAAGTGCATAGGTCTAATCAGAAAACTATGCACAGTTGAACAAATAGTGCCATACCGGAATAGGGGATGGCACTATTTGTCGGATTTTTAGTTATTTTTGTAGAATTTTCTTGAAGGGTTTAATTGAATAGTGTCAAAAAAAGATAGATATAGTATATATGGATATAAAAAATCTATGAAAGGTGGGAAACGTTGGTTTTGTGGGGCCTCCGGGTAGGGAGAGTATTTGTTAACAGTATGTGAAGACGGATACTAAGGCGGGGTTTTATAACAAAAGCTGGAAGAATGCTCATTATATCATAAAGGGGGATACGGGAGCATGTGTGATTTAAGAGGCAGGATTAACAGCTTAAGGACAGAGATACTGGAAGAAACCAATAAGGATTTGAATGAGCTAAGGGTAGAAAGAATACTGGAGTTTTGCATAAGACTTGATAAGCTTCTGAAAGAGTACATATCGTGCAACTGTTTGTAGTACAATATTTAGCTGCAAAAATGCTCCCTTGGCAGTAATAAAAAAAGCCTATAATCTATTCCTGCACCCGGACCCATTAGCAATTATTATAAATTAGATGATACTTCAGGCTTATGAATATAAAGGACCGTTGCCTTTGAAACCGGTATACTTTTTATTCCTCCATAAATTCTTATGGAGGAATTTTTTTTGAAAACGGCGAAAAATACAAATAAACCGTTATCCTTATGGCCGGTTTCCGGTAAGTGGCTTAAGAATAATTTGCGGGGGAAAGGATGAACAGTTGTGTCACAAAGGTTTGGTGACGAAAAAACAGTAAGAGCGGTAATAGTGGACGGCAGGGCGGCTCCGTTAATTGAAGGTACCATGAAGACCATGAGTATTGAGGTTATAAAGACTTTGAGGCATCCACAGCTTTACGAGGCGGTTGCTTATCATCCTGATATGGTGATATGTCCGGTAGGTGATGGGAAAATGGTGGTGGAACCCATCATGTATGAGTATTTTAAAAAGGCTCTGGCACCCTACAGCGTTGTTCTGCTTAAAGGGCAAACCGAATTGTCACGCAACTATCCCTCAAACATAGCATATAATATAGCAACGGTGGGAAGCAAAGCCTTCATATACTCCCGATATGCGGACAAAAAAGTAGTAAAGGAACTAAAAAAAAGGGCGGTATATCTAATAGACGTTAAGCAGGGATACACAAAATGCTCCACTGCAGTGATTGATGACAGCGGGATTATTACATCTGACCTAGGCATCTATGCCGGTGCGCTCAAAAATGGTATTGATTCTCTTTTGATAGAACCGGGGCACATTAAGCTGGAAGGCTTTGATTACGGATTCATAGGCGGCTGTTGCGGAAACATTGGAAAATCCCTGCTGGTATTTGCGGGGGACCCGTCGTTTCATCCTGATTGGGTTGCTATATCAAATTTTTTAAAAAAACGCGGTGTTACCGCTGTTTCGCTGTTTGAGGGGCCATTAATGGACGTAGGTACTGTAATACCTGTTATGGAAATTTGTTGAAATGAAATATCTGTATTAACTCTAAAGTAGAATATCGAGTTTTTGGCTACACATAATATAATCGAAGGGAGTGAAAATTTAATGGACCTAATCACCATTGGCATCAGCGACGATATCGATATAGTACACGAAAGGCTCAAAACCGAGCTGAAGGTACTTAGCAAGCAGGGTATTGACCTGGATTTAACTGAGAGAGTTCATGGAGATTTGCGTTTCTTTGACTGCAGTGTATCAAACTACACCTTTAGCAAATTTTCATATAATGATATAATCTATATTTCGAAACATTACGTGGCCAATGCGGTTTCAGATATAATAATCGACATTATGGAGAAAAAGCTTCTTAAAAAGTGTATAGACGGCAATTATTATTATTTTAGCGCGGAAGAAAGGCGCAAAATATTTGAGTATGCCTGTAAAGCTCTCGGGATAGACGGGGACCAAAGCGACCAGAGTTGTGTTTACCGATTGAGCAGAAAGGCCAGAGTACTCCAAAAGGTACTGGATTATTTGGAGAATAACAGTAGCATCATAATTCCCGGCTTTGTAAGGTTTAGAATGAAAGACTATATATCCGAATTGGAAGACGCCACAGACCGGGCGGTGGAGGAGTACCTGATGGAGAGGGAATACAACGAGTTTATTAAGCTTCTAAGGTACTTCGTAGAAATTCAGGAACCAAAGGTGGATACGGTAAATGTATTGAAAAACCCAGATAACAGCTACAGGCTACTAGACGGTTACGGGATAGCGGTGAATAATGAACTGTTGGATGACCTTGCGGGTGAAGTTCTGGAAAACAATATAAACTATGACGACTTATTGATAAGTTCCCTTATTACCATTGCGCCCACAAGGATTGTGTTTCACAATGGGGCGGTAAGCGAGGGTTCTGAGATACTGCATACTATAGACAAGGTGTTTCATAACAGAATTGCATACTGTAACGGCTGTGATTTATGCTATGTCAGAAAACCTGTAGAAAAGGAATAAAAACTTCACTATCCATTAGTGAAGTTTTTACTTTAATAAAAAATATGATATACTCATCCGGTAATAATATATAACGTATTAATAGTATAATATTCCTTATCTGTCGTTCCGAAGAAGCGAAGCCCGAAGAATCCGACTTGGAGATAGATCCTTTGCTATCGCTCAGGATGACACACTAGAGATGTAAAGTTTTAAGTGCGTTGTATATAGATTACTGGAGGATTAAATATGCTGCTTAAGTTTGCGTTTATGGGCCTTGTAGGGGCGGGTATAGGCTGGTTTACAAACAGAATTGCTATAAGGATGCTTTTCCGACCCCAAACCCCTATAAGGATACCTGTGATAGGGTTAACTATCCAGGGGCTTATCCCGCGGCGGCGCAGGGAAATAGCAGGCAGCATAGGTGAAGTGGTTGACAGGGAACTGGTGTCCATAGAGGAGATTGTTCTTAGCCTTGCAGCGGAAAAAAACAGGGAAGAAATAATTGAAGCCATAAAAGAGAAGGTCGAGGACATAACAAAGAGCAGTCTTCCCGGGCTTATACCCGTCTATATAAAGGAACTTATTGCCGATTATATCAACGATATAGTTGATGAGCAGGCAAATATGGTAATAAATGAGCTGGTGGAGAATATTATACACAAAGCCGCGATGGAAATGAACCTGCGGCAGATGATAGAGGATAAGATAAACCAGTTTGACCTGGGCAAACTGGAGGATATAATTCTGTCGGTTGCCGACAGGGAACTAAAGCATATAGAATACCTGGGTGCAGCTATAGGCTTTGTGATTGGTCTGGCCCAGGCGACCCTTGTGTATTTGGTTTTGTAGAAGGGCTAAAAGAAGGGTACCGGAAAGAGGGTTGGAAAGGTGAGGAGGGTTCTTTTGGTATTTTTAGCATTTGTATTGGCACTGTACCTGGCCTTTAACCTGTTACAAAAGGGCGGGAATATACCGGATATAATACAAGTCCCACCCGGAGAACAGGACAGCGTCGAGGATATTTCTGTTGTAGTGGATACCCATTCGGATACCCTGACAAAGATGCTGGACGATAAAACATGGCTGCCTTCGGTGGATATAGGCGGTGATACCACATTTGACATAGACATTCCAAAGCTTAAAAGGGGCGGTGTGGATGTCCAGTATTTTGCTGCCTTCACGTCGGGGTATTACGCCAACGGCAAGCCGGATTATCCGAGGTCCAACAGTCGGCTTCTGGCCCAGATGAATGCTCTGTATTGGACTATAGGCAACAATTCTCAGCATATTGGCCTTGCAAAGTCGATGGAGGATATTTCGCGCCTTATCGAAAGCGACAAAATATCCGCGGTGCTCAGCATAGAAGGGACCTATTCAATAGGGGATGAGAATGGAAAAAAGCTTTTGCGCCAGTATCACGACCTGGGCGTCAGGGCGGCAGGACTCGTGTGGAACCATTCCAACGCGCTGGGGGAGGGTGTAAACGGCACCTATATGTACGACATGCCGTCGGAGGGTGGCCTTACCGAACTGGGCAGGGAAGTGGTGCGGGAGATGAACCGGTTGGGGATTATAATCGATGTGTCCCATATGAACGAGGAAACCTTCTGGGACGTTCTGGAAGTATCCGATGCACCGATAATGGCAAGCCATTCTGCGGCATACGGGTTAAGAAGCCACGTAAGGAATCTCAAGGACGACCAGATAAGGGCAATCGCAAAAAGCGGCGGTGTGGTCGGGGTAGTGTTTTACCCGGAGTTTCTTGCGGAAAAGGGGAATAAGGTAAGTACCCAAACCATTGCCGACCATATAGAATACATAGCCGACCTTGTGGGAGTAGAGCACGTGGGTATTGGATCAGATTTCGACGGTGCCGGCATGCCGGAGGACCTTAAGGATGCCTCAATGATTCCCCGGTTGGAAAGGGAACTGGAAGGCCGTGGCTTTGACAGGGACGATATAGAAAAAATAATGGGGAATAATACTATGAGGGTTATGGAGCAGGTATGGGGCAGGTATGCAGCAGGAGAAGGCAGAAATAATGCGCCGGTTATTGAGCCTCTTATTGATATGGGGCAGGCGGTGGGCGGAGAGCCCATGGTTCTGACTGCCGTGGTGAAGGCAGCCGAAGGGGAGGCTGGCGACCCGGGTAGCCTTGGTATTATAGTTGACGGGAGAGAGTATATGCCGGAGTTTAATCAGGAGACCGGCAGGATGTCCCTGGTCCTTGAAGAGACGTCCGATGAAGAATTCCATGTTGTCACATTCCGGGCCGCTTTTAAGGGTGGAAGGGTGAGTAGGGTAACCAGGATA
>JAQUCT010000075.1 GCA_028686075.1 Bacillota bacterium | reverse complement strand
TGAGATTATAAGGGAGATACCGCCGGAAAAGATACTGGACATGGTGGCTAAGATATGGGAGCTGGCGGGGCTTATGGTGGACAGGAAGATCTAGATCACAGATCACAGATCACAGATCACAGTCATTAGTTGGCAGGTACCGGGGTGAAACTTGCGGGTAAAAGGCCACCGGTCACCGACCAATGATAAGAGGGAGGTGAGAGGATATGGTAAGTCCCATTAGGATAGGTGGGCTGGCTTCCGGAATGGATACAGACCTGATGGTTAAAGATTTGATGAGGGTACAGAGGATGAAGGCCGATAAGCTGTACCAAAACAGGCAGGTGCTACAGTGGCAGCAGGAGGACTACAGGACCATAAATTCGTTGCTACTTGGTTTTAGGAGCACGGCGTTCGATATGAGGCTCCAGGCCACCCTTATGAAAAACAGCGTTACTGTCAGTAACGATTCTATAGCCGATGTTACAGCAGGGGCGGCGGCCCGGGAGGGCAGCTACACCCTGAAGGTAAACGCTTTGGCAGAGCAGGCCCTGAAAAAAAGCGGAGGCAGCCTGTCCAAGCCCCTGGAAGGAGACGCGATAGGCGATACGGTATCCATAAACTCCACAAATAATGAGTTTGTGTTGAATCTAGATGGGGTGGAAAAGACCATAACAATCACAGAAGGCGATTACAGCATAGAAGTTTTGGCAGGGGAACTGCAGCTTCAGGTTGATGATGCCTTCGGCGCCGGCCAGGTCACGGTTGACAGCATAGCCGAAGGTCCCGGTATAAACAGGATTACCTTCCAGCCGGCGGGGGAGTACAAGCCGCAGATAATGCTGAAGAGTGGTGGGAACGACGCCCTCGGCGTGCTGGGTTTTGAGGACGGTGACTCCTTTAGGGTTATCCCCAACGCTTCCCTAAAGGGGATGTCCGGGAGGTTTGAGAACGACCCCTTCGTAGTGGGGGACGGGCTTATCAGATTCAAAATAAACGGTCAGGAATTCTCCTACGACTTCAGTGAGGGGGGACCCGATGAAGATAAGTCCCTTGCCAGTATTATAAGCGACATAAACAAAAATACCGAAGCCGGGGTACTGGCCTATTACGATTCGGTGACCGACAAGGTGATGATCAAGTCAAAGGACTACGGTGCCGGTGCCAGGGTTTCGATAGAAAACCTGGAGGGGAACCTCTTCGGTGCCGGGGGAGCGCTACAGATGGATGACAGCGTAACCTATGGGCAGAACTCGCAAATAGAGCTTAACGGCGTCGTTATTAATAAAAGCAGCAACAATTTTACGATAGAAGGGTTAAGCTTTGACCTCAAAGAGGTCTCTATCGAAGTGGTTACAATAAAAGTAGCAAGAGACACCCAGGGTGCCTTCGATGCCATAAAGAATTTTGTGGACGAGTATAACAAGATAATAGAGACGATAAACGGTAAGCTGTACCAGGAAAGGTTCAGAGATTTTACGCCGTTAACCGATGAGCAGAAGGAAGCCATGAGCGACAGGGAAGTGGAGATGTGGGAAGAAAAGGCAAGGAGTGGACTTTTACGCAACGACCCTGTGCTTAGTTCTATAGTATCCGGTATGAGGACACTGATGTACCAGCCGGTAAAGGATACAGGGTCGCCCTACAGCACGCTGGGTTCGATAGGAATAGCCACCCGGGATTATAAGGAATTCGGTAAGCTTCATATTGATGAGAATAAGCTAAGAGAAGCTCTAAACAACGACCTGGAGGGAGTAGTAAGCCTCTTTAACCAAAGCGGCGAGGTGGAAAATGAAAAGGGCATAGCAGTAAGGCTTTACGATGCAGTGAGCAGAGGCATTACCCGTTTGTCCGAAAAGGCGGGCAGTTCCGCTGGCCTTACAACCTATGATAACAGCTACATTGGTGAAAGAATAAGGGACATGGACAAAAGGATTGAAAGCATGGAGGACTATCTTGTAAGGGTGGAGGACAGATACTGGCGGCAGTTTACCGCGATGGAAAAGGCATTGGACCAGATGAACAGTCAGAGTATGTGGCTTTCGCAGCAGCTTATGTTTTGGGGTAATTGATTAGGGGGGGATGAGAGAATTGGCTATTTCAAATCCGTATAGAAGTTATAAAGAGAATTCTGTGACCACAGCCTGTCCTGAAGAGTTGGTTGTACTAATGTACAGGGGATTGGAAAAATACATTAAACAAGGACAGATATTTATCAATGAAAAGAACTATGAAAAGGCAAATGAAGTGTTGCTGAAGGCCCAGGACATTGTAAGCGAACTGATTCTTTCACTGGACATGGATATAGACATATCCGGTCAGCTTTATAACCTTTATGACTTTATACTGGTCTGCCTCAGGGAAGGCAACATCAAAAAGGAGAGCTCCAGGCTGGAGGATGCCCTTCCTATTGTGACAGGGCTTAAGGAGGCGTGGGAAGGCGCATTAATAAACATAAGACAGATAAAATACGGAAAATAGGGGGATATGCGGGGATGGCCCATCTTGCAAAACTGTTGAAGTACAGCGAAGAGAAGCTGGAGAAATTAAAACAGATTGAAAACGTTACTGTGCAGCAGAAGGCTGCCATTGACAGCAGGGACTTTGCGGCACTTAATTCCCTTGTGGAGGAGAAACAAAAGGTGATCGACTACATAGACTGGTGTGACAATGCTTTTCAGGAGGAGCTGAAAAAGGTCAAGGAACGACTGGGGGTAAAGTCCTTTGAAGAAATTGGGGAGGTAGGCGGCCAGGACGAAAAGAAAGTCCTTGCCGGAATTATTGGCCTTATAATAGAAACCATTGAGAGGATACAGGCTCTGGAAAAGGACAACCATCAAAAGCTGCTTGATTCCATGGAGCAGGTCAAGGAGAAATTAAAAAAGGTCAGAAACGGACAAAAAAGCATTGCCGTTTATGACAGCGGTATAGGCGTGGCTTCCGGCAGCTTTGTTGATAAAAAGAAATGATTAAGGAAAGGGGACACACCGCTTTTTGAGGGTATTCCTTGCTGTGGTATGTCACCTTTGTTATAATGATATAATAAGGTGAAGCTTATCCGGGTCTGTGGTTGAAAGTCGATGCTAATCGCAGGCGAAGCGACCCACGTAAGCTGGCAAAAATGCCGGTGAGCATGGTGCGGTTTAGGTGTAAGTCCTGCCCGACGAGAGTTTTCCTGGCGGAGACGGGGGGTAGTGATGGTGTGAAAACCGGAGCGAGACCTGCAGCAGGCGAGTGTGGGGTCAAAGACCAGGTCAGCCGGATAAGCTTCGACTTTTTTTTCTTTTTTGGGGTTAAAGTTGACATTGAAGTAATGATAATGGCCATAATTCGACATTGAGTTATCCACAGCCCTGCGGAGTATTATTCACATCCCAAGGTGCAGATACAAAGGTTATTCACATACTTATCCACCTTATCCACATTTTTTGTTTCCACATAGGTTATTATTCAATTATCAAAATACTTAACTTTAAAGGTTTATCGACAGTTATTTTTTTGTATTTTACTGCGAAAAGTTTTAACTGGACTCAATTGGATATAAATATAATAATAGATTATAATAAGTATGATACCGCAGCATAAACTAATAACACAGCAATCTGGCACGTTAAGTCTCAAAGGACACTATGAATAATGAGAGGAGCTGGATTTTATGCGTATTATTACAAGCGGGAAGAATATGGAAGTAACCGATGCTTTGAGAGACACCATCGAGAGGAAACTGGGTAAGCTGGAAAAGTTTTTTCAAAGGGATACCGAAGCCCAGGTAACGCTGAACGTTGAAAAAAACCGACATATAATAGAGGTCACAATACCCTTTGACGGCATACTTATAAGGGCGGAGGAGTGTACCGCTGATATGTATACTTCCATAGACAAAGCGGTGGATAAACTGGAGCGCCAGATTAACAAACACAAGACAAAGCTTGAAAGAAGATTTAGGGGCAGCAAGATGATCTTTGATAATATGGAGACAAACGGGAGAGAGGACCTTGACAGGCCTAAGGTTGTAAGGACCAAAAGGTTTGCAATGAAGCCGATGCCCATAGAGGAGGCTATACTGCAGATGGAGCTTTTGGGACATAGTTTCTTCGTGTTTTCAAACGGTGATACCGAAGAGGTAAACGTGGTTTATAAAAGGAAGGACGGAAACTACGGATTAATAGAACCCATGTTTTAAAAAGTTTCGGGTATATGCCCGACGGGCTTTACATAGAAAGCGGTGACGATATAAAATTTCGTTGCCGCTTTTATTTTTGTTGGCAAAATAAAGGAATTCATGAATTTAAGTCGAAATAATACGTGTCCGGCTAGGCAAATATTAGTCCGACACATAAAAAGTTATGCTGGTCGGTATATATAATGTGCTATTATCTGTCATTCCGAAAAAACGGAGTCCGAAGAATCCGACACTGTCGCTTAAGAGGGCGAATCCCGAAGAATCTTATTGGAGATAGGTCCTTTGCTATCGCTCAGGATGACGCAATAGGAGATGCAAAGTTTCAAATGCGTTGCATGTATATACAAAGTGCTAATAAAATTACATAAGACGTGTCATCCTGAAGGAGGGACGACTGAAGGATCTTTATTTGTATTCTGAAAGGTCATTCGCTTACGCGAGGTCTTTCGCTTACGCTCAGGATGACAGCTGTGTAAAGTCATAAATGCGTTGCATGCAGATGCATAAAAATAACTGAAGAAAAGAGGGAGGGCAGTGGGAGAGAAACGGATTGTTTCGGAAATCGCGTTGCAGGAGCTTATAAACGATGTTGAGGGGATTGTTTCTTCTAAGGTCAAATTAGATGATAAGGGCAGTCCTATAGAGATGCATGCTCTCGCCGATAAATCAAGAAACGCAAAGCAGATAGTCAGAGACATTCAGTCGGCGGTAATGGCCAGGTTTGACCTGGAGATTGACCATAGGATAATAAGCATTGCCCAACTTAGCTGTGATAGCATAGTACATAAGGGCTCTCGTATCGTGTTTAAGGGGATGGAGATTGGCAATAAAGGGTTGGACCTTGAGGTGAAGATATTCCTTTCTCACAAGGACAAGGATTTTTGTGGCCATCACAAGGGTATCAATACCACAAGCAGTATTAAAAGGACCATAGCCCAGGCCACGCTAAAGGCGGTATCTAATTTTATGAATATTGGGGATACCTTTGTGGTGGAGGATGTGGGGACTCTCGCCATCGCCAAAACAAACGTGGTTATTGTGGCGGTCACCTATGTGGACAGAAGCGGGGAACAGCTTTTTATCGGTTCTTCTATGAATTTGGGGGATGTAAAAGAAGCAGTGGTTAAAGCAACTTTGGATGCGGTAAACAGAAGAATTACCAAATTGATTGGCGGATAACTCTAAATTCAGGCCGGCACTTTATGTAAGCGGAGACGATATAGCTGGCTAAGTTAGCGGAAAGCAGACAAAGGTGTAAAGGAGGCTATATCTATGGCAAAAGTTATAAGTGTTCTGTTGTCCTTAATGGCTCTTGTGCTTGCGGGCGGAGCCGGTT
>JAQUCT010000074.1 GCA_028686075.1 Bacillota bacterium | reverse complement strand
ATGAATATAAGGGAAAAGCAGGAGCAGCGCGAGCTTAAGTCATTGCCGTCATACGCCTGCCCTTCGGTAAAGAGCAGGGGAAGGGAGCGGGAAGAAGAAAAATGTCCCATACGGACCGAGTTCCAACGGGACCGGGACAGGATTATCCATTCCAAGGCGTTCCGCCGGCTCAAGCATAAGACCCAGGTGTTTATCTCCCAGGATAACGACCACTACAGGACAAGGCTCACCCATACGCTGGAGGTTAGCCAGATTGCAAGGACCATAGGCAACGCCCTTATGCTCAACACCGACCTTATTGAGGCGACGGCCCTTGCCCACGATGTCGGCCATACTCCTTTTTCCCATTCGGGGGAAGAGGTACTCCACGACCTTATGCCCGGCGGTTTCCGGCACAACGAGAACAGTGTTAGGGTGCTTACGTCTATAGAGGAGGGGAGTAGCGGCCGGGGGCTTAATCTTACCTGGGAGGTGCTGGATGGTGTGCTTTACCACAGTGGTTTCGGCAAAAAGGGCCGGGTAGCGTCAACGCTGGAGGGACAGGTGATAAAGCTGAGCGATAAGATTGCCTATGTTCAGCATGACATTGACGATAGTATAAGGGCTGGCATACTAAAACCCTCCGACCTACCCCGGGAATGCATAGAAGTTTTGGGGGATACCCATTCTAAACGAATTTCAACCCTTGTTAAGGACGCGGTAGAATACAGCACCACCCTTATTGAAAGGGGAGAAAATCTAATAGCTTTAAGCCCGCCGGTTCATGAGGCCCTTATGGTCCTTAGGGACTTTATGTTCGACAACGTATACTTCGGCTCTGTCTGTAAGTTGGAAAGGGAGGGCATAAGCTACGTTATTCAGTTCCTTTTCGAGTACTATATGAAAAATCCGGACAAAATGCCCGGATTCTATCAAAGTATAACCGAAGAAGAGGGTCTGGAGAGGGGCGTCTGCGATTACATATCGGGAATGACAGACAATTACTGCATTGACACATTCAAAAGTATTACAATACCCAGGTCCTTTAACCCATAACCCAATTATTATAATTCATCAAGGGCACCGCATTTTATAAGGGCGGTCTTTACTATTTCCCTTTCTTTCTGTGCCAGCGGTTTAAGTGGACGCCTTGGCATGCCGCCCTGGTAACCCAGCATATCCATAGCGGCTTTTAATGCCGGTATTCCGTATTTGAAGGTTACGAGACCGTTGGGCTCTAGCAGCCTCTGTTGCAGGGCCTTAGCCTCTTCCATGTTTCCTTCGTTAAAAAGGTCAACCAGCCGACAGCACATATCCGGTAGAATATTTGCGGTGGCTGCGGTGGCACCCACTGCCCCTACTGCCAGGGCGGGCAGAAGGTAACCGGCGTTGCCGGCAAAGACCGAAAAGTCTTCGGCGGTATCCCGCACCAATTCCGCCAGCTGCACAATATTCCCTGCGGTATCTTTTATTCCCACTATGTTGGGATGCTGCGAAAGCCGTGCAACAAGGCCCACCGAAAGGTTAATACCGGTGTTTTTGGGCATGTTGTATATAAGCAGCGGAACCGGCGAGTTATCGGCGGTCTCTATGTAGTGATCGTACAACACTTCCTCGTTCATGGAACCCTTATAATAGTGGGGAGGCAGTACCAGCACTGCATGGGCACCTGCTTCCGCTACCTCTACGCACAGTGCTATGGTGTCCCTGGTGGATTCACATCCGGTTCCGGCGATAACTTTTTTGTCGGGGTTGAAGTTGTTTGCGACAAACCGGATGAGTTCTGCCTTTTCCTCGGTGTTTATGTACGGAAATTCACCGTTGGTTCCCAACACCACTATCCCTTCGAGAGCGGTTTTCCCCCAAAGACCTAGGTTATGGGTCATCTTCGGATAGTCTATCTCCTCCATCTCGTCGAAGGGCGTTACTATGGGTGTAAAAATCCCTTTAAACATTTCCATTCCTCCCTGTACTATGATAAGGTCAGTTTCCTACCGTTCAAGCGTCATGTTTCTCGATGGTATTATATCATATTTCCAGGCCTTTGTGCCGGATAACGCAAATGCCGTGTCAAAAGGCGAACATATTTTTGCGGATAATGGTGTACAGTATGAAGGAATTCATTCACCTTTGTAGAAATAATCAATATAAGATATTTGCATGAGGTGAGTGCCACCCGTCCGGCAGGGGTTTCTAAAGGTATATAATGATGTTTAATTGACTAAAATACTAAGGGCAATGATGGAAAAAAGTATTAAATTTTCATGAAGGAATAACGTATATTATGTCGAATAAACTAAAAACTGTGGGTTCGGAGAAAAATAAATAATCCCGATGCCCCGAAAAGGTGAGTAAAATGAAATATCGATTTCCCGAGGAATTTGTCAACAGGGTCCGCGAAGCTAACGATTTGGTAGAGATTGCATCCGAGTATATGACCCTCACTAGAAGCGGCGACAGGTGCCTGGGATTATGTCCCTTCCATAGGGAGGATACGCCATCTTTCAACATTTCAGCCGATAAGCAGCTATACCACTGTTTTGGCTGCGGTGCCGGCGGAAATGTGATTACTTTTATTATGAACATTGAAAACTTAAGCTTTCTGGATGCGGTAAAAATGCTCGCCGACCGGTGCAGGTTGCCTATTCCTGAGGAGGGACTGCAAAAAGGTGTAAGCGAAAGGTATAAAATGGCGGGCGAAATACTGGAGGCCAATGTAGCAGCGGCAAGGTATTACGCCAACACTCTAAAGTCAAGTAAAAGAGCCATACAGTACCTGACCGACAGGGGGCTTTCGGAAAAAACAATCCGGCAGTTCGGCTTGGGCTATGCTCCCGCCGATGGGAGCAGCCTGACCAGGCACCTTAAAAATTCAGGCTTTAAAATGCAGATACTGCAAAAGGCTGGCCTTGTAAGCCCCGGTAAGAGCGGCGGCACCTATGAAAGGTTTAGGGATAGGGCGATGTTTCCTATTATAGACGTGCGAGGCAGAGTGATAGGTTTTGGCGGCAGGATGATGGGGGACGGAAAGGGTGCCAAATATCTAAACTCCTCCGAAACGCCGGTGTTTCACAAGGGAAGCACTTTGTACGGACTTAACAAGGCAAAGAAGCATATAGTTAACGGAGAGCTTATAGTGGTAGAAGGATATATGGACGTAATATCGTTGTACCAGCACGGCATAAAAAACGCCGTTGCATCCCTTGGAACCGCCTTTACGCAGCGGCAGGGGGATATATTGAAAAGATACTGTACAAGCGTAGTAGTGGCCTACGACAGCGATGCCGCCGGTAAGGCGGCCGCCTTAAGGGGCATGGATATACTGCAGGGTATGGGCTGTAGCGTAAGAATACTGCAGCTGCCGGAGGGAAAGGACCCGGACGATTATATAAAGAGCCACGGCAGGGATCGTTTCCAGGAATTGGCATCCAAAGCGATGCCCCTTGTGGATTATAAGATAGACCTTTTGGAGAAAAGATGCGACTTAAACGACAGGGGCGGCAAGATGGAGTTTCTTAAAGAAACGGCGGCTATACTGGCAAAGCTTGAAAGCGAGCTGGAAAGAGCCGAGTATATAAAGATGATTGCCCATAGGGCTGGAGTTTACGAAGCCACCCTCAGGAAAGAGGTACTCCGCCTGGCAAAAAGGGAGGGCAGACGTAGCAGGAATATATTTGGTAAAAATAGACATAATAATAATGACAGGGAGATTACTTATTCTGTCAAAACAGCAAACGTGGAGGCGGAAAAGGCTCTGCTGGTGCTAATGCTAAAAAGTTCGAAACTGCGCCAGCGGCTGGCCCAAAGCTTAAAAGGTGAGGACTTCACCGACCGGCTACACAGGGAGTTGTTTGAAATACTGGGCAGGGACGACGGAACCGGCCAGCTGAAGGACGCGGATTTGGTAAATGCTTTTGATGACCGGCAGGATATTGACAGGGTGGTAGCCCTTATGCAGGAGAGTTTGCCGGTATCGGAGGAGGGTATAGATAAGGTAATAAACGATTGCATTCATACGATTACTGTTTATAAGATAAGACAAAGGAGCGATTTCCTGAAGGGAGAGATTGAGCGGTTGGCACTAAAGGATACGGAAAGGACAAAGGGGGAAGAGGACCAGTACAGGGGGTATTGTAAAGAATTTGTGGATATTCAAAGAAAGCTTAAGGGGCAATGAAGCCCGCATGGAAGGGAGGGGATGCCAATGAAGACCGAGAATGCATCCAAGGAAAAATTGAATAAAAAACCCGAGCATGAAGGGGACAGACTGGACGAGGTAAAGGAACTTATAGAAAAGGGTAAAACCAAGGGTATGCTCACCTATAAGGAGATAATGGATACCCTGGAGGAAATAGAGCTGGACCCGGAACAGATTGAAAAGATCTATGATACCTTCGACGAGATGGGCATAGATGTTATGGGAGAAGAAGAAATAGTAAAAGATATGATAGAGGAAGAGGCGGAACTTGAGGCGGAGGAATTCACCGTTCCCGAGGGTGTTAATATAGACGACCCTGTAAGGATGTATCTCAAGGAGATTGGAAAGATCCCCCTACTTACCGCCAACGAGGAGATTGAGCTGGCTAAGGCCATTGAAGAGGGTGATGACGAATCAAAGCGTAAGCTGGCGGAGGCCAACTTAAGGCTGGTGGTAAGCATCGCCAAGAGATACGTTGGCAGGGGTATGCTGTTTCTTGACCTGATACAGGAGGGAAACCTTGGCCTCATTAAGGCTGTGGAGAAATTCGACTACCAAAAGGGTTTTAAGTTCAGCACGTACGCCACATGGTGGATAAGACAGGCCATAACCCGGGCCATAGCTGACCAGGCCAGAACCATTAGGATACCGGTCCACATGGTGGAGACCATAAACAAGCTTATAAGGGTGTCCAGGCAGCTTCTTCAGGAACTGGGCAGGGAACCGCTGCCGGAGGAGATTGCTGAAGAGATGGGTCTTTCGGAGGACAAGGTGCGGGATATTTTAAAGATTGCACAGGAGCCGGTCTCCCTTGAGACGCCCATAGGAGAAGAGGAGGACAGCCACCTTGGCGATTTCATTCCTGACGACGATGCGCTGGCACCGGCCGAGGCCGCAGCCTTTACAATGCTTAGGGAGCAGCTGGTGGACGTGCTTGATACCCTGACGCCCCGTGAGGAGAAGGTTCTAAGGCTCCGGTTCGGCCTTGACGACGGCAGGGTAAGAACCCTTGAGGAAGTGGGTAGGGAGTTTAACGTAACCAGAGAACGAATAAGGCAGATTGAGGCAAAGGCCTTGAGGAAGTTAAGGCATCCGAGCAGGAGCAAGAAGCTGAAGGATTATCTTGAATAATTTAGCAGCACTTAGTGGTTGACAATAAACTACCGACGTGTATAATATATATTGTTAACCATATTCCTCAGTAGCTCAACGGTGGAGCACTCGGCTGTTAACCGAGGGGTTGCTGGTTCGAATCCAGCCTGAGGAGCCATATTTGGGCCTTTAGCTCAGCTGGCAGAGCAACCGGCTCATAACCGGTCGGTCCGGGGTTCGAGTCCCTGAAGGCCCACCATCAAAAAA
>JAQUCT010000073.1 GCA_028686075.1 Bacillota bacterium | reverse complement strand
CTGGTCTATTAATTAGGGGGAGGTGGAACAATGAAGACTGATATCCTTATAAGGGATGCATCCCAGGTTGCCACCTGTGCCGGATGCGACCGGCCAAGGAGGGGCAAAGAAATGTCCTATGACATAATAATGGAGGACGGTTGGGTCGCAGCGGCTGCAGGCAGGATTGTGGGAATAGGAAAGGGGGATATACCACGGGAGATTGAAGTGGACGACTATACCCTGGTTATTGATGCTTCGGGTAAGACAGTGCTTCCAGGCTTTGTGGACCCTCACACCCATCTGGTACACGCAGGTTCCAGGGAAATGGAATTGGCACTGAAGCTTGAGGGGGTCCCCTACTTGGATATACTCAAAAAGGGCGGGGGAATACTCAGCACGGTAAGGGCGACGCGGGAGGCATCCGAGGAAGAACTAATTAAAAAGGCGACAAAGAGCCTCGATATTATGCTGCTTCACGGAACCACTACCATTGAGGCCAAAAGCGGGTACGGGTTGAATTTGGAGGATGAAATTAAAAGCCTGAAGGTAGCCAAGGCCCTCGATCAACGGCACCCCATAGACATAGTATCAACCTTTTTGGGTGCCCATGCGGTACCTACAGAATACAATGACAAACAGCAAGAATATATAGATTTCCTCATTGAAGAGGTTATGCCCAGAGTAAAACGGATGGACCTGGCGGAGTTTTGCGATATTTTCTGCGAAAAGGGCGTTTTTTCAGTGGAAGAAAGCAGAAGAATACTGGTAAGGGCTAGGGAGATGGGGTACAAACTGAAGATTCATGCTGATGAAATAGAAGCCCTAGGCGGTGCGGAACTGGCCGGTGAACTTGGCACGGTTTCAGCCGACCATCTTCTTGCAATATCCAAAAAGGGAATTAAGAAGATGAAGCAGGGGAATGTAATAGCGGTACTGTTGCCCGGTACATCCTTTAATCTGGATTTGGGCAAGTACGCCCGGGCAAGGGATATGATAGAGGCGGGCCTTGCGGTGGCTCTGGCTACCGATTACAACCCGGGAAGCTGTCCCACCGAGAATATACAGTTAATTATAAGCCTGGCATGCCTGAAAATGAAAATGATGCCGGAGGAGGTTGTATGTGCAGTCACAATAAATGCTGCCCATGCAATCGATCGGGGCGGGGAAATAGGAAGCCTGGAGGTAGGCAAAAAAGCGGATATAGTGGTTCTGGATGTTCCAAATATTGAGTATCTTCCCTATCATTTCGGGATAAACCATGTGGACAAGGTGGTAAAAAACGGCAGGCTGGTTGTGGACGGTCAGAGGCTGGTATACTAATGCCCATGGCACACGGGGATTCACAGCGGCGGCCGGGTAATAAGTACCAAGGAGGTGCATTATGTCCGAAAATCAATTGGTGGTTTTCAGGCTGGGGGGAGAGGAATATGGTATTGACATACTTGCGGTTAAGGAGATAATAAGGTGCCGCAAAACTGTAAAACTGCCCGAGTGCCCCGACTTTGTGGAGGGGATTATAAATTACAGGGACAGTATAGTTCCCATCCTGGATTTGAATAAAAGATTTAACCTGGGGGGTAAGAAAACAGGGGATTCGACAAGGGTGATTATTACCAGCATCGGGGGGATAAAAGGTAGGCAGGTAGGATTTGTGGTTGACCAGGTAGAGGAGGTTTTAAGGCTTGATACAGAGTGCATCGAAGAGCCTCCGGAGACGGTTGTCCAAGGTATGGATAGGCAGTTTATAAGGGGTGTAGGTAAGTTGGAGGGAAGACTTATTATAGTACTGGACATTGAAAAGGTGCTGTCGGATACAGAGAAGGCCAACCTTCGGGAAATATCAGGATAGGAGCCATTATTATATATAACGTACTTAAGACTTTACATCTTCTAACGTGTCATCCTGAGTGTAGTGGTTATCATCCTTAAGCGGTTCTGTCATCCTGAGCGAAGCGAAGGATCTAAGGTTCTTCACTGCGTTCAGAATGACAAACAAAATCCAAAACGTCGGCTTTTCCAACGCCATTTCATAATGACAAACAAATATAACCGCGAGAACCGTCCCCTTGGTTTTGCTTAAGCGACAGAGTCGGATTCTTCGGGCTTCGTTTCTTCGGAATAACAGATAAAGGAATATAATATTATTAATGCGTTGTGTATAGAACTATTAAATAAGTCATATTTGGGGGGAGAACCTATGAGACACAATACGAGAAAAATAGTATATGTAGCAGTGATAGTAATTGTATTAAACGTAATAATGGTAGCATGGGCGGCGGCAGCAGGCGAAATATTGTGGTACTATCCCCCTACGCCGCAGGGTGATGTCGGGGTAAGGAGTCCTACCATACTTTGGACTTTTTCCGGGCTGTCCTCCGACCAGATAAAAGAAATAAATATGACGGTTGATGGCCGAAGAGTGGATGCAGTTTTCAGGGATGACCTCAATTCGGTGTACTATAAACCGCAGCAGGGCCTTGTGCCGGGAAGGCGAAGGGTCTCCATCGTTGTGACGTTAAAAAGCGGGGTAAGGGTTTCCTCACCCTCCTTTAGTTTCAACATACTAAGCGGTGCTCTGGATGAAGTTCCCTCAGCTCCCGCTTATGAAGAGGTAAGGGATAGGATCAACTATTACAGGACCATAGCGGGCCTGCCGGGCATGACCATAGAAAAAAGTCTTAACGCGGCGGCAAACAGCCATGCACTGTATGTTATAAACAATGCCAATTCAGGGCACTATGAGAGCAATAAAAAACACGAGTATTTCACCGGTGAGATGCCCTGGGACAGGACCAGGTATTTTGGCTATATGAGCCCTATGGTGGCTGAAAATATACACTTTGTAGAATCGCATACCGGGGCAGTGGATGATTGGATAGACTCCCTCTATCACCGGTTACCTATTATTAACCCCATGTATACACATATGGGATACGGCTATGCATCAAAGGGTACCAAACATGTAAACGTGCTGGAAGTTGGGTCCATAAGATACAATGGTCTGGACAGCCGTATGGCGGTGTACCCGTCGGACGGGCAGAAAGGCGTTCCGGTGACATGGAGCGGCCTGGAACAGCCCGATCCCTTCAGGCTATACCCGGGAGTAAAAGGACCGGGCGGGTATCCTGTAACCCTGCTGGTATCCGGCGGCAGGGTGGAAAGGGTAGAGTTAAAAAGTGCTTCCATAACCGATGGAGAGACGAAGGGAGTGGACTTTTACAGTTTTGACGCCACCAACGACCCGGAGCTGCCAGGCAGCAATGCCGTTGCCCTAATACCCAAAAGCGCGCTAAAACCGCGTACAACCTATAGGGTAAGCATAACCCTGAATATAACATACGCCAACGATGAACGGGAAGAGGTCAAAAAGGAGTGGAGGTTTACCACCGGAGGGGGTAGGCTGGAGACCTACCGTCCCGGTGAGGATATACTGATATATATAAATGGAATCAAAAGGAATTACAAACCTGCACCATATATGAAAAACTATCGAGTTATGGTTCCCATAAGAGGTATTTGTGAAGACCTTGGGGCGGTGGTTAATTGGAACAATGAGACGTATACGGTGGAAATAATAAGAGAGGATAATATTGTAACCTTTGACATAGGAGGTAAAAAAGCTCTGGTCAATAATCGCAGTGTTGAAATAGATGTACCGGCAGAACTATTAAAGGACACCACCTACGTTCCGGTGCGGTTTGTATCGGAGCTGCTTGGCTATAACGTTGCCTGGGACGGGGTCATGAGAATGGTAATGATACAGGTCAGATAGGGGATATATATATGTCGGAGCAGATGGAACAGATGAAGAAAATTGATGAAATAATCCATAAGACCATAAAAATAATGGAGGCCGGACAAAGGGATGTTTTTGATATAGCAGAACATGCCCATAACGGGTCTGAGGAGATACAAAAAGAGCTGAAAGAATTAAGAGATAAGGTTCTAAATATAATACAGGAAGTGGAAAGCTTAAGAAAGGCCGAAAATAGTGCCCGCTATAAACTGTTGGTAGTCAGCAAAGACTTTCGCACCCATACCGAGGAAGATATAAAAAAGGCCTATAGGAAAGCCGAAGAACTAAAAGTAGAGCTTTCCCTTAAGGAGCAGGAAGAAATAAGGCTCAGGGAGGAACGTAACAGGTTAGAACTAAAATTAAAGGACCAGAAGAAACTGGTGAAAAAAGCCGAGAATGTGGTGACCCATATGGGTGCGGTCTTAGATTACCTGAGGGCCGGTGCTTTGGGTATAAGTGGCCTTGCCGAGGATGTCAGGAAAAAGCAGTATCTCGGATACAGAATAATAAAGGCGACGGAAGAGGAAAGAAGCAGGATTGTACGGGAGATCCATGATGTGCCCGTACAGGCTATGGTGAATATGGGCATCAGGCTGGAATTGTGCATGCAGGTTCTCAATAAGGATATAGACAAGGCGCGGAGCTATATAAGGGAACTTAAAGAACAGGTTAATACCAATATACAGGATTTAAGAAAAATAATATACAATCTAAGGCCGATGTCTCTGGATGACTTAGGGCTTGTTGCAACCATCGAAAAGTTGCTTTCGGACTTTGAAAGCGATTCCGGTATCAGTACAAGTTTCAGGCTAATAGGCGAACCGGTGGAGATAAAGGAATTGATACAAATAGCGGTGTTCAGAATAATTCAGGAAGCTCTGAACAACGCAAAAAGGCATTCAAAGGCCAAAAAAGTCTCCGTTAAGTTCGAATTCCTGGAAAGCAGCATATCCATTCTGATAACCGACGATGGTGTGGGGTTTGAAATAGAAGGGGTGATTGACTGGGAAGAAGACGACCGGTGTTTCGGTCTTATTGGGATGAGGGAGAGGGTAGAACTGCTGCAGGGATATATGGATATAAACTCAGCGCCGGGAAAGGGTACCGGAATATTTATGAGGATTCCCTTTGAATAGTACCGGGGTGCATATAAAGGGGTATTATCTCGCAGATAAGGGGGGAGTATATTTAAAATGGCAATAAGAATACTGCTGGCCGATGACCATTCCCTTATGAGGGAAGGACTAAAACAGCTGCTGGAGATGGAAGAGGACCTTAAGGTTGTAGGTCAGGCAGGTACCGGCAGGGACCTCTTGGATTTGGTATCCAGAATACAGGCGGATGTTATACTTCTGGATATAAATTTGCCGGATATGAGCGGGCTTAAGGTACTTGAACAGTTAAGAGAGAAAAAGTGCGGCATGAGAGTTATAATGCTGACCATTCATGATGACTGGGAGTATGTCAACCGGGCTATAAAGCTAGGAGCCCACGGCTACCTTTTAAAGGATGTGGACGCACATAGCCTTTACTGTGCCATAAGGGACGTAAAGGCGGGTAAAACCTACGTACACCCTAACCTTGCCTGGGATATAATAGTTCAGAAGGATAAAGGTTTGTTGATAGACAAACTGACATCAAGGGAAAAGGAGATATTGTCAATGGTATCCAAGGGCCTTGGCAATGACGATATAGCGGAAAAGCTGGTCATAAGCGAGAAAACGGTAAGAAACCATGTAAGCAGTATTTACAGGAAACTCGGAGTAAGGGACAGAACCCAGGCGGCTCTGCTGGGTATGAAAAGTGA
>JAQUCT010000072.1:3676-5653 GCA_028686075.1 Bacillota bacterium | reverse complement strand
GATAAGCCCTACGTTATAATACCGGCGGACAGCAGTCAGAGAGGAGGAGAGCCTTAAGTGAAAAGAAAACTCCTTTTATGCACCCTTATACTAATTGCAATGCAGCTTTGCTGCTGCGCTCCGCTTCGAAGACCCATTGACAGCCGCAGCGGGTTTTCCATGCACCTAAGGGCCACCGAGGAGAATATACGCAGTGAAGACTGGGACAGGGCCAAAAAAAGCCTTTCGGCCTCGGTAGCGGCATGGAAACGGATAAAGCCATACCTCCAGCTTGACATAGACCACGACTATGTAAACGATATCGAAGCCAATTTCGTTCTGCTCGGAGGCTACCTTGAAAGCGGCGAAAAGCCCCATTCCCTGGCGCTTATACTGCTAATACAGAATACCTGGGAAAACATAGGGTCAATGTAAGATTTATGTATTCAAGGAAGGATACCGGGGATTAACAAAGAATAGAATGGTAACAAGGGGAGATGAAAACCATGAACCAAGGTATGAAAAAAGAAGCGAACGGTGGGCGGGAATATCCGGTTATCGGGGTGGTGTGCATAATAATCGCTGCGGCCTGCCTTGCTATTGCGGCGCTTATTTACAATAACCTTGAAGCTTCTCTGTTTCTGGCCGTTATGCTGCCGCTCCTTTGCCTTGCCAATATAGTCCTTGCCGTAATCGGACTTTACCGCAGGGATGCCGAAAAAACGCTGCCGCTAATAGGGCTGATTATTACCATATCCATACTGGGTTTTCTTATGTTCCACCTTTATGTAATACTAAACGAAGCGGGAAGGCTGTTTCACCATATCCAGGAATGGACTGTGCCCCTGTAGGTAAAACCTGCCTCCCTCTTTGCTTTTTAACCCCACGACGCCGGCCAACGCTTTGCCGGGCATGCCCCGCAGCGGTTGCCGTATTTACCTTGCCTACCCTCTGGCTACATCGCTGTGTTTTGCATAAATGTTTCTTTTTTCGTCCTCTGACATAAGCTTGTTTATTAGCCATGACATAAGAAGTATACCGGTAAGGCTTAGAAGCAATCTGGTTATCGCAAAGGCGTATCCCAAAGAGGCCATCTCAAAGAGAAACATGGGTATCTTCATGGTGGACCATGCCCCAAGGAACACAAGTATATTTGTAAACTTGGCCCCTTTCTTAATCATTATGGCGGCCACCGGAAAGGCCGCATATAGGGGGCCCGCCGCAGCAGCGCCAAGGAGGATTGCCAGAAGCACCCCAGTGATACCGGAGCCCTCCCCCATAAACTTTATTACCTTTTCCCTGGGAACCCACACGTCCATAAGGCCTATTAGCAGAAATATGGGGGGTATAACGCCAAGCATCTGGGCAAAGTTTGTCCCGGTGCTTTTAAGTATAACTTTCCCCAGGTCGGGGCTGCCCGCAAACACGATCAGGTCCGCAATCACAACCAGTATCAGAAGCATATAGGGCTTTAACTTTTTCATGATACCACCACCCCTATTACTGCCGCCACTATAAATGAGAATAAGAAGCTAAAGGCGTTCCTCAGCAAAGCCTCTTTCCTACCGAAATACTGAATTTCAAGCGGCATTGTTACTATTCCCACCATCATAAGGGTGGACACGAATACCGCCATCTGCGTTATGCCGGCACCCTTTTCCAGCAGGGATGCGGCCAGCGGGAAGGCGATAAAGCCGGGGATAAGGGTTATGGCCCCTATTACGGCTGTGGTCAGCATACCTAAAAAGCCGGTACTATTACCTATAAATCTTGATATGAAATCCGGGGATATTATCGAAAGTGCCAGCCCGGTAAGGGCCAGCACCCCGGCGAAGGCGGGAAAAACATTCAGAAAGGACTTCCATGCCTTTTTAAGGCCTTTCTTTGTCTTTTCCCTGTCTTTATAATAGGATAATCCCAATAAAGAAACTGCAGCCGCATAAAGCAGTATTTCAAACAATGTCTCTTCCTCCTTCTAGTTCTCTTCGATAGAACAGG
>JAQUCT010000072.1:0-3576 GCA_028686075.1 Bacillota bacterium | reverse complement strand
ACTCTTTTCTATGTCCATTAGTACAGTTTTATCCAATACTGTTATGATACCTTTCAAGGAAATAGCTAAGCTTTTCAATGTTGCCCCTTATATGCTGCGACCATTCATGTATGAGCTCAATGCCTTCTTCGGTCACCCTGTAGAGCCTCTTTGCGGGGCCCGCTCCTCCCGTCTCCCATTCGGATTCCACCCAGCCCTCTTTTTCCATCTTCCTAAGATTTCTGTATACAAGCCCCGGGTCGGCGCCGTCCTCAAAGCCGAATTCCTTTAAGCTCTCCATAAGCTCATACCCGTGGGCGGGTTTTTCGTACAACAAAAGAAGCATGCAGGGTCGAATAAACCGCTCCATCCTGGGACCCTGACATCCACATTGGTGCTTATTTTGTCCGCCACCGCACATAAATCTCACCTCCGTATATCGTATATATTCTTCGTTTTACATTTTATTATATATGTTGTTGTCATATATATGCATAAATTATAGCACGATATACCATTAACCGCAAGCAAAAAATACAGAGGACTGTTCTTTGTTCCACTATTCTTTCCGGTGGTACAAAAAACAGTCCCCTGTTTCATTAAGATTAACAGCCGCTGTAGCAGCCGCACCCATCGCCGCAGCCGCAGCCGGAATTCCTCTTCGGCTCCTCCTCCTTCGCCCCTTCAATGCCCAGCACCTTGTATGCGGCCTTACGGATAGCCTTTGCGGGTATATCCTCATACTCACTGCCTTCAAATGTTACCGTACGGCAGTAGGTTTCTCTTCCCAGCATATCTGTACAGGAAGCGCAGTAATTCTCGGATACTTCTATATCAAGTATATCCTCTATAGCTACTTCGTTAAAAAGAATTATATTGGACTGCTTCAATTGGGTGTCTTTAAGTTTAGTCTCAATGAGCTGTACCTCTATACCCCTTGGCCTTAAAGCCCTTTGCAGTCTCTTTACTTCATTTACAAGGTTTTCTCCAGTATCATAACATCGATCGCAGGTCTCCCCCTCCACATCAAGGTGCTTCCATTCTATTATTAGTGTTTTCATTTACATACCTCCATACGTTTTATATAATGCTTTTCCCATTATGAGAATATCATCACAGTATTTACTATATTATTTTTCATAGTGCAGCCTGTGCCAACCGTTAAAGCCTAATACATAAAAATTCTGAACTACTATGACTTTTCATTGATTTACATATTATTATATAATAATATGTAAATATAGACCACCATCAATATGTTATTATATCATAAGTTCTTGTAAGCCTATTCACCCTTTGAGGTTAAAAAGGAACAGGAATTCACAAACTAATCACGGATGGAAAGGAGTTTATATGTATGAGTAAGCAAGAACAGACGAGCGGATTGGGCTTTTTCGAAAGATATCTTACACTGTGGGTTGCGCTGTGCATTGTGGCAGGGGTAGCCATAGGCCAGTTGTTCCCGGCTATCCCCGAAACCTTAAGCAGGTTTGAATACGCCAACGTGTCCATCCCGGTAGCAATACTGATCTGGCTGATGATTTACCCCATGATGCTAAAAATAGATTTCTCCAGCATAGTAGAGGCAACCAAAAAACCAAGGGGTCTGACAGTAACCTGTGTTACCAACTGGCTTATCAAGCCCTTCACCATGTATCTTATTGCATCATTCTTTTTAAGAGTGGTCTTTAGGCCCTGGATTGGGGCAGAACTTGCTACAGACTACCTGGCAGGGGCGGTACTCCTGGGGGCGGCCCCCTGTACAGCCATGGTTTTCGTCTGGAGCCATTTAACCGACGGTGACCCGGCCTATACACTGGTGCAGGTGGCGGTTAACGACCTTATACTTCTTGTTGCATTCACACCCATTGTTGCTTTCCTGCTGGGGGTAAGCGAGGTATGGGTCCCCTACGATACACTGTTTTTGTCGGTGGTATTGTTTGTCGTAATCCCGCTGGCAGGCGGGTACCTTTCCAGAAGGTATATCATCGGCCAAAGGGGTATTGAATATTTTGAAAAGGTATTCCTAAAAAAGTTTGATAATACCACTGTTGCAGGGCTGCTGCTGACGCTGGTTATCATTTTCTCCTTCCAGGGAGAGGTTATTCTGGCCAATCCAATTCATATAGGCCTTATTGCAATACCCCTGATAATTCAGACATTCTTAATATTCTTTATTGCATATTCCTGGTCAAAGGCCTGGAAACTAAAGCACAATATTGCGGCACCGGCGGCGATGATTGGTGCCAGCAACTTCTTTGAATTGGCTGTCGCCGTTGCCATATCACTGTTCGGGCTGGATTCCGCCGCCGCCCTTGCCACCGTGGTGGGAGTACTGGTGGAGGTGCCGGTAATGCTGGCCCTTGTGGGAATTGCCAACAGAACAAGACACTGGTTCCCGCAGCAGTCCTCCCAAAGCTAATACTCTAAATGGCGCTTTTCCGGAACGCTGTTCAAATACTACGTCCTCAAAATAGCACATACAACCAACGGGACGCTATACCCACAAAGAGGTCCGCTGTTGACATTGCTGCCGGTACAGACTATTATTGAGGCAGCTATCAATATACGGGGTGATATTATGGAAGAACTTATTGTAAAGCTCAAAGCACTGTGCGACGAAAGCCGCCTTAGCATTATTGGTCTTCTGGCGGATAGGGAGCTTTGTGCCTGCGACTTCGTTGAAAATTTGGACCTTACGCAGCCCACCATATCCCACCATCTCAAAGTGCTGGTGGAAAGCGGGCTTGTTATTTGCGACAGAAGGGGCAAGTGGTGTTTTTATAAGAACAATGATAAGGAGATTAAAAGCTTTATGGAAGACCTGGAACGTTTGGCAGGAACCCGCAAGGAGAATATCAAGCTTTGCAATACCGACTGCAACGGCCGCAGATAAAATGGACAATGGGCGGTTCTTTATTCCACTGTGAGCAAAGAACCGTCCTTGTTTTTCGTCAGCAAAACTTAAGTATCATAATAAAATGGCTGACACTTCCCAGCATGGTAAACACATGGAATATCTCGTGGAACCCAAGCCAGTGGGGTATAATGTTTGGCTTTTTTATCGCATATATAACACCGCCTAGGGTATAAAACAGACCTCCTATGAGCAGCCACAGAACCGCACCAATTCCTGCTACTTTGAAAAGTGGTACAATAACCACCAGAGCAAGCCATCCCATCAATAGATACACACCGGTATACAGCCATCGCGGTACATTCATAAAATACATTTTAAGTACAATTCCGATTATTGCACAGGACCATATCACCGAGAGCATTGAATATCCGACGATGCCTCTTAATAGTATCAAACATATAGGGGTATAGGTACCTGCAATCAGAACAAAAATCATACTGTGGTCGAGTTTTCTTAAAATCCCGATTGCCCGTACCGATGTATTAACAAGGTGGTATATGGCGCTCGCCGAGTACAGCAGTATCATACTGCTTCCAAAGATGGAGAAAGCAACTATCTGCCAAACGTTTCTATTGGCAATGGCCACATATAACATCACTGCGAGAGCAGCCACCGACAGCAAAGCTCCAACCAGATGGCTTAACCCGCTAACCGGTTCCCTGAACATTTTTGCCACA
>JAQUCT010000071.1 GCA_028686075.1 Bacillota bacterium | reverse complement strand
CGAATTATCCGCAAGGATCAAGTGGGCATCACCTTTTATAGTAATTGTCCAAATTATATTGATGGTGCCTTCCGCAATATACCAACCATCATTATGTGTATCAGTATCCGATGTGATTTTAGCGACTGTTTTGGTTCCTGTAAATTTTGTATCGCCGTTTTCGTCTATATAAGTATATCCTCCTTCAGCCATAAGCTCAGCACCCATCAACTGGTTCTCGGCAGGCTCCTCTTCCTCATCTTCTCCTATATCTTCACCGATCTCTCCTTCTAAACCTTCATCTAAATTTTGATCGGGTTCTTCTTCCAAATCCTCACCTGAATCCTGATCGTATTCTTCCTCTATCTCTTCTTCATTTATATCTTCCTCCCTCAGCTCTGCCTGATAAAAGGCGACTATCTGTTCCCCTTCTTCCACATCGACATCATAAATCTGCAGGTAATTGCCTGCCGCTACTCCGGCTGTAATATCCGCACCGGACTTGTAATCTGCAAACAGATTATCCCCAGTCGTTGGGGCTGTGTCCCCAATCCTAGGCATTGCAATCTCCTGCTCTGTTATGTTAACAAGCAAGTTCCCATAAACATAATCTGTAACCGTTGCTGAAGTGGCCCCTGCCGTTTCCCCGGGGGACAAAGTTACGGTCAGCATTGGCACAAATTCAGGATCTGCTATGAGGTCACTTGAATCTTTCGCCAACACCGGTGTCGCACCAGCAAACAACTGTAAGAGCATCGACACAATTAATACAACAGTCATCCTTTTTTGAATCATTTTTAGCATTCTTTACGCCTCCTATTCTATTCACAAATATTAAGTTAATACCCTGAACATCAACATTTAATCTCAACATTATTTCATTATTCCGTTATTCCGTTATTCCGTTAACCTTTTACCGTAACCTAATCTGCTACACTCAAAAATAGTCACTGTCTTAAGGCTTGCTCCATACGGAAGAGAAGTCGATATGTTACAATACGGGCAAGTCTTTTCATATGAAGCAATAAATGGAACGTCATTTATGCTGCAGCACTTCCCTATGCAGGGAAACATTTCCTCATTCACGCCGCAATTCTCATCCGAATCTTTTCTAACAATATTAATATCTATCTTTATTCACCTCGTTTTTGTTGCTAATCCGTATATCAGCAATACATGTTGCTATTTAGTTAATTATAGAACACCGGTAATTAACAAAACCGTGAACATAAGTGCAATTTTCCGACTTTTTTCATCTTTTTTTGAAATTTTCCACAAATTTTCCGGTTTTGGATGTATAATTATTGTATTAATAATATTATTTGTGGAGTGATATGCATGTTCAACATACCAAGCGCAAGGCTGACGGTTCCCAGAGCCTTGACAGGAGAAATCGTACGTAAAAATTTAATAGATACCGTCCTTAACAGCCCCGCAAAGCTTGTGTATATCCATGCCGGCGCGGGTCACGGCAAAACGACCCTTCTGTCGCAAGTTGCAAATAGTGCCGAAAACGTCGTCTGGCTATCCCTGGATGGAGAAAACGATATTTTTACCTTTATAAATACTCTCTGTGAGGCTGTAAAGCAGACTTTCCCGGAATTTGACTTCTCCGCATCGGAATACCTGCCCTTTTCCGAAAAGAACAATTTCATCTCCATGCTTGCGGGCGCACTGGTCTGCAGCATTGAAAGCATATCCGGTGATTTTATCGCGGTCATGGACGATCTGCATACCATAGAAGAAGATGAGGTCAAAAAGCTTATCGCCTGCCTTTGCAAGTACCTCCCCAACAATGCTAAGCTTTGTTTCGGCAGCAGAGAGGCACCTTGGCAGGATTTTTTATCGTTTAAAGTAAAGGGCAACATCACAGAACTGACCCAAAAGGAGCTTGCGTTTACAAGAGAAGAAATCGTCAGTATCCTGGGTTTTGACGATCCCGCCATTTACGATTCCACAGAGGGGTGGCCTCTGGCCGTCCGTTCTTTCCAAGTATTGCGGGAGAACGGTATATCCATTGGCGACATTACTTCCTGCGGCAATGAAACTTTGTATGCCTACCTTTTCCGTGAATGCATCGCAAATCTGAACTCCGACATGGTGGATTTTCTTAAAAAATCTGCCTGCTTTGACGTGCTGGACGCACAGATGCTGGATGATGTCCTGAATAAAAAAAATACAAGACTCATGCTGGAAAGCCTTGTATCCAGAAATATATTCACCATCAAAACAGGCGACGGGTTTTATCGCTACCACGCGCTTTTCAGAAGCGGCCTGCTGGAAACGGGAGATAAGGACCAAATGCCTTTACTGAGGCAGAAAGCCGCCCAGTACTATTTTGATCATAAGCAGTATTCAAAGGCGGCCCGGTACGCCATTGATTCGAAGGAGTACGAACTTCTCGAAAATATAATCCTCGCATGCTATAGGGATTACATAAAAGCCGGCAATTACAACGAGCTTCGGATATGGTTCCGGGCGCTTAATGATGCGGCGGTCGAACTAAACCCAAGAATTCTTGTGGCCAAGGGTGCTTTTCTGTCCGTTCTCGGAAATTTTGTACAGGCCAAAGCATGCCTTGAGGCAGCGATACCCTTAATGAACAGAGACGATAAGGAGCTTTATTTTGAGGCTATGATACATAAGGCAAGGGTTCTCCGTAATTTCGTTTCATTCGAGGAATCAAACCGGCTGCTTGATGAGTTGATCGCAAAGCTTGACGATCCGGCTGGGGAACTGGCATATTCTGTAGTCATCGAAAAGCTGTACAACCTGTGCTGGAATTCGCAGATAGGCGAGGCCTATGCTCTTGCACGGCATATGATAGAGATCTGCGCCAATGTCGGCAATATTAAGATCATGCGTTGGTTTGAAAGGTATCTTTGCACAATTCAATTTTTTGCAGGCAGGATGAAGGAGTCGGTTTACTATTACGAAAAATCCCTTGAGCTTCCCGAGGATGAACTGAACTATTTGGGTATGCACAGTACGGGCATCTATGTGGCCAAGGCTTATCAGATGCTGGGAGAACGAAGCCGTTCACTGTCCGCACTGTCGGAGGAGCTTCAACGGCTCAGGAATACAGGAAACTATGAGGAAATGTGGGCAGGCTACCTGTTGGCAGCTGAAATTCACTTTCAGAATACCTTTATTGATAAAATGAACGGCGAAAACGCATCCTATGAAACCGCCGTAAAGTATTTTACCTTGGCGGACGAGTATGCGCCTCTTTACCGTAAAACTAATTTTCAGATGCATTGGGCAAAAATGCAGCGTCTTACCTACAGCCTTATTTTTACGGATGACCCGAAGGAAGACATTGTTCGGGAAATCTTTGAAAATCTTGACCGGGCGGGAGCTTATTTAAAAAGCCTTGTCCTGGCCAGACTTATGGGGTATTTTTCCGCCATATCCGATTATCCGAACGCGGTTAAATGTGCGAACCTGTGCATAGAGACAGGAGAGAGCTCCGGTATGCTCCTTCATGCGTCGCTGGCATACGGAGTACTTGTAAGAGCGGCAATCGAGACAAAGGATCATGAAAAGGCGACCATCCTGACAGGGCGTTATCTTAAGCTTTGCTCCGACCATGGGCTCTATGAATATTTTAAGATGCGAAAGGCTTATGACCCAGTCCTTGAATTTGCGTACAACTACGGAATAGAGCCTGAATTTACAAAGCAAATGATAGAATTTTCCGGATACCGGCCAAAGAAAGTATATATTGAAACATTGGGAGCCTTTACCGTTTATCAGGACAGAGACAGGCAAAAACTTTTAAAATTCAGAGCTAAAAAGGAACGCGAGCTTTTGGCCTTTCTGCTTGATGCAGGAGACAGAGGGGCCACAAAGGAACAAATATATAACGCTATTTGGTGGGAATCGGAATCCAAAAATATTAAAAACCTGATTGCTGTTAATCTGAGGCATCTAAAAAATGATCTTGATTGTGCCTATATAGGGGAATCGATCATTTGCCGTGAAAACCGCTATTTTATCTGTAGAGAGGAAATTGAATGCGATAGCGACCTTTTTGAAAGGGCATATGAAGAATTTAAGCTTCATAATACCAAGGAGCAGGCAAAAAATCTCTTATCCCTATATAAAGGAGAATACTTATCAGATTTCGAAGCACTTTGGGCTGCTGCAAAAAGAGTTAGATACCACGAGATTTGTGATGAAGCCAAAAAGTATTGTCTGTAAAAATACAATTTGATGCCATTGCCCTCTCATTATAGAGATTCAGTTTTAAGGTTGTTCATTATCAAGAATCCGAATGTCATCTATAAAAAACCCAAAAAAACGGGCTAAAAATGCACTTTTTCAGCCCGTTTTTAGCGTAGAAAAAGCCGTGAAATCAAATGCTTCAGAGCCTGTACAAAATCTATAATTAATTAAATACTTGCTTGGGCAATACAATCTTGCCTCGATAAAGTTTAAATAGAATGTTCTCTTCCTTCATCCACAAGAAGGAAGAGATACAATCCGTATCAAAAAATAGTTTATCAGTCATATACTTCATCCTCTTCAGTATCTAAACCATAAACGATATCACTTCTAAAGCCATTTAGTAACAACTCTTCATATTTACCCTGTGAAATTATATCCTGGCCTTTTAATTCTTCAGCTAATTTAATATACTTTCCAAAAGTAGCATACTGCTTATCTTCTGGAGTGGGTGTATATAACTGGTCATCATAGCCAAGCCTTCTAGCTGAACCTACTATTCCAATCTTCATTGTATCAGCTTTTTCGCGACTTATATATCCATCATTTACCAATCTCCAAAGCATAGCCTGCCTACTCATACCATAATATTGCTCTATTTTTATAACATCTTCAATCTCAAGTTGATGTTTTTCTTTTTTCAGTTTATTTTTTATAAAATAGGATAGTGCTTCATAAGGTGCTAAAAAGTAAGATGCAAACATATCTGCTTCTTTTTCTTGAGGATCCTTATTTATTTCAAGGTCTGTAGAGCAGACAATGCTTTTAAACTCTTCACGAAAAAATAAATGATAGAGTTCATGAGCTATTGTAAAACGCTGTCTACCATAAGTTGAGGTGGAATTAACTCCAATAATCTTATTCTTTCCATCTCTAATACAAATTCCACTTACTCTGCTACTCATGGGATAATACACGATAGTTAAATCATCGTTATTATGAATTAGAGAGAATATATCTATTGGAGAATTAGCATCTTCACCGAAATCTTTTCTTAAATTTATAGCTTCACTGTTTAGTTCAATTTTCTCTTTCAAATTCTATTCCCCCTCAAGTAAGCCTTCCATAAAGCGTAGATTGAGTGCTATTTTATTCATAGCAGCTATAGTATTTAAATCTTCAGTAGTAATGCTTTTTGCTCTAAGAGCTATTAGCATCTGTACAAATTCGCAAGACTCGTTAACAAAATAGTCCATGGTACATCCAAAGAGTTCTGCTGCTTTTTCAAGCACATCTGTACTAAACTGTCTTTCATTTTTTTCACATTTTGAAATATAACTCTGATCCACATCTAAATACTCGGCTAACTGACTTTGTGTAAAACCACTCCTATTTCGTAACTCGCTAAATCTTTTACCTATCAATTCAAAATTTAACATAGCTACACCTCCCTTTAATTATATTATATGTTAGTGTTGTCATAAAATCAACCAATTATACTGAATAAAATATGACAAAATTAAATTTTCATTTGAGGTTCTACTAA
>JAQUCT010000070.1 GCA_028686075.1 Bacillota bacterium | reverse complement strand
ACAAGGGGCCTCAGGCCCTTTCTGTCCACAATCAGTATTTGCGTAGACCGGTATTTACTGCCCCCTGGCACCGGCAGCTCAATGACCATAACCGCCACGCCGTTCCATTCTTCAAATCTGTAATGGATTCTCTCGGTCTCCAGCATATCCCTTAAGAAAAAGCCCAAAAACAGGTTTTCGTCCTCCGAAGACTGGATATCTTCAAGAAGCAGCACCTGGTCTATATAGGGATAATACACCCAAAGCCTGCTACCGTCATATACTGTGGTCTTGCCTTGCATAGCCTGTGGCTCCAGCACCTCCAAACGGTACTTGTCGGGCATGCAAAACCACTGTTTTGTTTTGAACTGCCCCGGTTCCTTGTTGCCCTTCACATAGATTTGTGCTATGCAGCTGTAGGTTTCAAGCCCGGTAAGCTTTTGGTGAATAGCTTTGTACGTTTTTTCCTCCGAATGAAGACTGCAACCCTGACACGCCGGCACAAGTATAAGTAACAGCACCCAAACCTTCCAATTCATTAATGCACCCTACCTCCAAACCAATTGCCCCAATCCAACGAGGATACGCCAAACCCTGCCTTCGTCCTGGCCGGCCTCAACCCTGTTTGACGGCTTTTACAGCCATCGGTATGAAGTCCGCCAAACCGGTTGCAGTCAAACCGTATACGCCCCTTTCCTCTGCCATAAGGTCCCCTGCCCTGCCATGGATGTACACCGCTGCGCAGGCGGACTTAACCGGGTCAAGACCTTGGGCCACGAAGGATGCAATAATCCCCGTAAGCACATCCCCTGAGCCCCCCGAAGCCATACCGGGATTCCCGCTGGTATTAATATATATATTCCCTTTCGGGTGAGCTATTACACTGTTTGCGCCTTTTAGCACGGTAACGGTTCCCCATTTTTCAGCAAAGGCTTTGGCGGCCTTAATCCTGTCCCTTTGAATATCACCGGTTTCGGTACTGGTAAGCCTCGCCATCTCTCCCGGATGTGGTGTTACCACAACGGGCACCGCTGCCCTTTCCAGTAGCTTCATGTCAAGGGCCAGGCAGTTCAGCGCGTCCGCATCCAGTATTAGCGGTACCCGGGCATTGGTCAATACAAATTCCAGAAACCTTACCCTGTCGCCGTCAACGCCCATACCCGGCCCCAGGGCAACAGCATCCGCCCAATCCAAAATCTCCCTTAACCTGCTCTTAGTCGATCTGTCAAGCTTAAGCCGCGTTCCTTCCCCAAGAGGCACCGACACCGCTTCGATTACGTTGTTTTCTAAAACATAATTCAAAGCCCCCGGCAGTGCCGCCCTGACAAGTCCGGCCCCCGATTTAAGGCACCCGAGGGAGGCCAGAACCACCGCACCGGTCATCCCCTCGGCCCCACCTATCACCGCCACCCTTCCGCAGTCTCCCTTATGAGCATCCGGTTTCCTTTGGGGAATTATCCCGGATATACACTCCCTGGTCAACATGACCATATCCGGCCCGGATTCCGGTGTTGTTGCCCGGGGTATGGATATATCGGCCACCACTAGGCGTCCCACATGCTCCGCCCCGGGATACTGCAAAAGCCCCGACTTTGGAAGTCCTAAGGTAACGGTTACCGAAGCGTGTATACATTCCCCGCTTATCCGGCCGGTTTCACCATCAATCCCCGACGGTATGTCCACCGACACAATGGTACACCCGCTTTTATTTACAGCCCTTATTACATCAAGGAACAGCCCTTCCACCTCTCTTTTAAGTCCTGTACCAAATATACCGTCCACCACTGCATGCCCCCACCGGAGGGCCTGGTCCAGGGGTATTAGGTCCTCCCCTGTCAACAGGACTTCAATGGGTATTCCCATGCGGGTCAGTATACCGGCGTTTAACCCGGCGTCCCCCTTTAAATCACCGGGCTTGCCCAAAAGAAACACCCTTACCGGCAGCCCGTTATTTAACAAATGCCGTGCGGCAACCATCACATCACCGCCATTATTTCCCTTACCTGCAAGCATTACTACACCTTTTCCCCGGCCCCCGGCAAGCTTTATTACCTCCTCCGCCACCCTTATTCCCGCGTTTTCCATAAGTACAATCCCGGGGATGCCGTACTTTTCCATCGCGACCTTGTCAATCCCCCTCATCTGTTTGGGCGTTACAACCCTCATACCCGTCACCTCCTATGGCTATTGCCTGGGCGGCTGCATAATCCCTGCTGTGGGATATGGAAACAAGTATTTCCTCTATATCCAGACTGTCGCACAGTTCCCTGGCCCTTCCACGTAGCCTAACCTCCGGTTTGCCCCGGTTATCCCTTAAAACCGCCACATCCCTCCAACCGAAGGCCCCGAACCCGGTACCCATTGCCTTAACAACGGCCTCCTTGGCGACAAAGCCCCCGGCTATAGAGGAAACATTCATGCCCCGTTTCCGGTAATAGGCCACTTCCTCGGAGGCAAAAAACCTGCCCACAAAGCCGCTGCGCTTTTCTACCGCCCGCTTAACCCTTTCGATTTCGATTATATCAATGCCTATGCCTCTAATCATACCTTCACCCCGTTTCAATGCCTTTGTATATTATTTTCTACAATAAACAAATAATACCTGCCCAGCACTTAACCCTATGCCGGTGTACAGGCATACCCTCGAAGAGGGAGACATATAAATATTTATCGGGACTGCTGCACCGACCCCGAGTCCCTTTTTCCTATCCGGATACTGCGGTCTCGGGCGGACTGCATCGGATAACCAAAACGAGGTGATATTATGAATGTAGATATGACGGTACAAAAACTGCTGGAACAAATAAGACAGGAGGCGGAAAACTGTAATTACTCAAAGATAACAGAGGTCCGTTTAAGACTGGGGTGCTGGGAAAGCATAGAAGCCCGGGACCTAACCGAGGCCTTCGGCAGACTGAAGGACAATGGCCTTCTGGAAAGTGCCCGCCTTATTGTCGCTAAAAGCAAAACCCTTGCAAAATGCAGGTACTGCGGCAATGTTTTTGAAGTCGTTTATCTAAAAAACCGGTGTAAAAGGTGCGGCAGCAACTATATGGAATTCATTGGTGACCGCGGGGTTAGCCTGGAGGGAATCAACGGTGTTGAATAATTACCAATTGAATGAGTAAAAATAATAGCGGCGTTAAGAACAATAGATGAAAGGAGAGTAATTATGGCAAAGCTTAACGAGCTGGAACTTCAAAACTTAAGAGAGTTGATATCGACACACCAAACAGAAGGCGCCAAGCTAAGAACTTATGCACAGCAGTGTAACGACCCTCAAGTCAAGCAGATGTTGGAGCAGGGTGCCAATTCCGCCGACGGCACCAGTCAAAAACTAATTTCATTCTTAAGATAAGGAGGTAGGGATATGCAGGAAAAGGAAATGGTAAGCGATGTTCTAAGTTCACTCAAGTCAAGCCTGTCCAACTATGGCAGGGTTATTGGCGAATGCGAGGACCAGGAACTGAGGCAGACGATTCAGCAGATAAGAAACCAATGTGAACACTATCACTATCAGATGTTCAAGGTTGCAGAACAGAAGAATTACTACAAGCCGGCACAAAAGGCGAGCGACCACCAGATTCAACAGCTCAAGTCGGAAGTCACCCAGGCCAATACCGGAAATACCGGCAGCACCGGCAACACCGGCGGTATCTTCCGAAACATGTAGGCATTCAAATAGCCCGCTATAAAAAGCGGGCTTTTAGTATCCGCTATACGGCCCTTTGCCCCTTCTCCCGCCGGGATGCCTGGGACGCCTGCACCATTATTACGCCTCCCAGTATTATCACCATCGAAATTATCGTATAGTATGTAATTGGCTCGCCCAGAACCAGGAACCCAAGGGTAACCGCCACCAGGGGATTTATGTAGGCATAGGTTGCCGCTCTGGCCGACGGCCATTTCCTAAGCACATATATGTAACAGCTGTAGGCCAGTATTGACCCGAACACTATTAGATAACCCATCGCCACCATGCTCTTTACTGTAAACCTTACCCTGGACGCCTCTCCCAGCAGAAGGCCCGCCGTGGTCAGCCCAATGCCCCCGGTCAGCATCTGTATACCTATATGGGTGACTATGGAACCCGAGGCCTTAAACCTTCTGGAATACACTGTCCCGGTTGCCCAACTGAGAGCTTCCAGCACTACTAATATACTGCCTAATACGTCTATAGACCCGGTGCCCGAAGCTGACATAACCAGTATGCCTACCCCTCCGAACCCTATCAGCAGGCCTGCCCAACCCTTTAAATCCAGTACGTTTTCCCGGAAGATTATAGTCTCAATCAACGCCATCATAAGGGGGCTGGAAGCCACTATAAGCGAAACCACTCCCGAATGGACCCACTGCTCGGCCCAGCTTATAAGCCCCATGCTGCCGCATAACAGGAAAAATCCTACCGTTGCCAGCCTTCTTATATCGATGCGGCTTTGCGGAAATTCAAGCCCCTTAATACGTGCATACAGCAGCACCATTGTACCCGCCACCAGGTTCCTGATACCGGAAAACAGTTCCGGCGGGAAATCACTGACCCCAATCCGTATGCCCAGGTAGGTTGACCCCCACACAATGCATACTACGATATAGGCCGCAACCACCTTCAATTCTTCCCTATCGGTTAAAAGACGCATCCCTCCTTTACCCCCTTCTGTTTATCTGATAACTACCGCCGCTAATACCCCCGTTTATGCTCTGCTATCTTTTCCGAATACATCGGTTAGAACCGATATTATTGCCAGAGCTATGGCGAGATAGATCCATTTATCTATGTTCTGCAGAGGGCAGGCGTTGGCGGGTATAGTTCTTTCAATTATATACCAAAGCGTTGGAATAATACAGCACAATTATTTGGCCTTAACAGAACTATATATGGCGTGAAAAAGAGTTACACAGCTGTCATCCTGAGCGAAGCGAAGGGTCTTAAGAACACCATCCGTTAACGGGTGAATATAGCTTCGCTTAGTGCTTGCCCCGGCGGCACTATAGGCAGTACCACCTCATCCATATCTATTTCGCAGTTAATAACAACAGGCCCCTGGGTATTCAGTGCTTTGTACAATACGCCTTCAACATCTTCCCTTTGCGTAAGGTTTATCCCCGTCGCCCCATAAGCCTCTGCCAGTTTTACAAAGTCCGTTGTCCTGTCCAAGGTAGTCTGGGAAAACCGGCGGTCATAAAACAGCCTCTGCCATTGCCGTACCATTCCCAGGGCATGGTTGTTGAGCACTACTACTATGACAGGTATATTGTATCTGACCGCCGTAGCAATCTCTATACTGTTCATTCTGAAGCAGCCATCTCCGGTAATGTTAAACACCCATTTGTCCGGCCTGCCAATCTGGGCACCAATGCTTGCCCCAAGACCGTATCCCATGGTACCCAAACCCCCCGACGAGATGTAGGTGCCCGGCTTTGTATATTTATAGTATTGGGCACTCCAAATCTGATGTTGACCCACATCAGTTGCAATAATAGCCTCTCCCTTGGACACTTCACAAATCTTCTCTATTATATACTGGGGTCTCAGCCGGCCGTCCCGCCTGTAATGGGTGGGATACTTTTCTTTCCAGACCTCCACACGGTTTATCCACTCGTCTCTTATACAATGGTCCAAACCCTGATTTATTCTTTGAAGCGTATCCTTAACATCCCCTAACACGTAGTGATATGCCGCCACGTTCTTGCCTATTTCGGAAGAGTCTATATCAAGGTGGATAACCTTCGCCTTGGGAGCAAACCGGTTTATGTCGCTTACAACCCTGTCGCTGAACCGGGCACCCACCGC
>JAQUCT010000069.1 GCA_028686075.1 Bacillota bacterium | reverse complement strand
GGCACCCACCGCCTCGAATATGTTTGACAGGCTTATTCTTTTCCCGTCGGTACAACCCGATAGCATTGGCCCTCCGCTTATAATTACAGCCGGCACATTGACCCTAAGTGCCGCCATAAGCATTCCCGGCACAACCTTGTCACAGTTTGTAATCATAACCAGACCGTCAAAGGCATGGGCAAGAGCCATTGTCTCAATGGAATCGGCAATCAACTCCCTGGATGCAAGGGAATAGTTCATCCCGGAATGTCCCATGGCTATACCGTCACATACAGCAATGGACGAAAATTCTATCGGCGTACCCCCTGCCATTGACACGCCGGTTTTAACGGCATCGGCCACCCGGTCAAGGTGAATATGCCCCGGCACTATTTGGTTTTTGGAATTCACAATGCCAATCAGTGGTGCTTCTATCTCGTCATCTGTATAGCCCATCGCTTTAAACAGCGACCGATGGGGTGCCCTTTCAAGTCCTTTCTTTACCCTGTCGCTTTTCATATGCTCCCTCCTTACACTAAACCACATATACGCACTATGTTCGGCCCATGGACCGGACCGGTGCCTATTTATCGGCCCAGCTCATCATTTTCCGTAGTTCTTTCCCCACTTCTTCTACGCCGTGCCTTTGTTCCATCTTCCTTCTGGCATTGAACATGGGCCGGTTGACTTTATTCTCTAAAATCCAGTTTTTAGCGAATGTGCCGTCCTGTACCTCCTCCAGCACCCTTTTCATTTCCTGCCTAGTCTTATCGGTGATTATTCTTTTACCCACCACATAATCCCCGTATTCCGCAGTGTCGCTTATAGAATGTCTCATAAAGCTTAGCCCGCCCTCGTTTATGAGGTCCACAATAAGCTTCATCTCGTTTAGACACTCAAAGTACGCGCTTTCCGGCTGGTAACCAGCTTCCACCAGCGTCTCGAATCCCGCCTTTATTAGCTCGCACAACCCACCGCACAAAACCACCTGCTCCCCGAAAAGGTCGGTCTCGGTTTCTTCCCTGAAGGTTGTTTCCACTACTCCGGCCCTTGCCCCCCCTATGCCTGCAGCATAGGCCAGTGCCAACTGTTTCGCTGTACCCGTTACATCCTGGTATACGGCAATAAGACAGGGGACCCCCCTTCCCTCCAAAAACTGACTTCGCACTGTATGGCCCGGCCCCTTTGGTGCTACCATGAACACGTCCGCGTCCTCCGGCGGGACTATTTGGTTATAATGCACATTAAAACCGTGGGCAAACAACAGTGCTTGCCCCTCTTTAAGGTGGGGCTGTACGCTTTCTTTGTACAAGCCGGGCTGTACATCGTCATTAACCAGCATAATAATTAGGTCTGAACGTTTTACCGCCTCCGGTACCTCCATCACTTTAAATCCCGCACCCTCAGCTTTATTCCACGATTTGCTGCCCCTATAAAGACCGACAACTACTGATACTCCGGAATCCTTTAGGTTCAGGGCATGGGCATGCCCCTGGCTTCCGTAGCCTATTACCCCAACCGTTTTATCCTTTAGAAGCTCCATATTGCAGTCCCTTTGATAATACATCTTTGCCATTTTTATTCCTCCTATTTGGCCTTTACAAATGCAGCCCTACTGTAAAGGGAAGCTCTGTACTCCGGCTCTGTTTTTATAACGTCTGCAAGCTTTTCCAACTGACTCTTCAACTGGCCCAGGGTCCAGTCCTCACAATTCACGGTGAAGATTATACGGGATACTTCCGGGTCTTCGGTGCCTCCCATGGTCAGGCTCTCAAGCCAATAGCCCTTCCTGGCCAGCAAACCCGAAACCCGGTTAAAGGATATGGGATTGTTTTCCACAAGCACCGACATTACATGACGTTTCATAATTTTACACCTCCTCCTTGTATGCTGTCTGAACACGGAGAATCAAAAATCCCCGTCGCTGCATCCAACGTATGCAGGGACGGGGATATACTCCACGCGTTACCACCCTTATTTGCTTCTATATCACTATAGAAACCACTCTCCAGGTTCCATCAAACCCTTGCCTGTAACGGGGCTTACCGTTTATCCCTTACTCGTACTTCTGGGAAACAGCTCAGGAGGGATTTGCATTCTGCCTTAGTATCGGTTCGCACCGTCCACCGACTCTCTGCAACTTAAGATACAAAATGCCAGTCTCCTTCATAGCCTTTGTTCGCTGTTTTTAATAATTAGTATGTATTTTAACAGGGTTATACCCGTCTGTCAATGTTTAATGCAAAAAAAACGAAATATTTCTGCCGTTGCAAGTTTTCCGTCATCATACGAAGACCCCACTTCATTGCCGACACATCAACTCTGTATTATTATCGTGGCCTTTCCCTTGAACTCAACCTTTTAATAGCGTCTAAACTACGTCCAACAGACCGCTGTCCAATGCACCAAAATATTCCTCCAGGAAAAAACTCCAGTGGACAGTGCAAGGGCCAGTGTCCAGTTCCAAGGCATACCGATATTTAGTCAGCATTCCCAAGGTTTTGGTGGCCTCCCGGGCTATAAGCACCGGGTTTGTCCTCTCCTCTTTTGCAATATCGCATAACTGGTCAATAAACTTCCTGTGCTCTTCTATCCTGCAGTTATGACCTGTGGCCCGTGAACTGTCGGGCTAGTATTCTATTACATCGCCGGTATGGAAAAGGTACAGAAACTTTCCCGCTACCGGTTTCCCTGTAATACGCTGTAGAGCCGAGGCATAATGCTCTATCTGTATCCGGTACCTTTCCCTTATCCTTTCAATCTCCGGTGTTAAATCACTACCCCCGTCCCCCTGATTTACGTAATCGGTTTTGTAGTCAATGAGTACTATTTTACCGTCCTCCTCAAAGAAGCAGTCGATAACCCCCTGAAGCAGTATGGTCTCGTCCCCGTATACATCCACGGCCAGTTGGCCGTACACGTCGGTACAGCTTATATAAAGGTTGAAGGGGACCTCCCGCCTCACTTTGCCCGACTTAAGCATCCTTTGTCCCAGCGGTGAACAGAAAAACCCCTCCAGCCTGCCGGCATCCACCACTTCGGCCTCCTGCCGGGTGAGCAGTTCCCGGGTTACCATCTTCGCTACCTGGTCCTCTATGCCCTCCCGGTCAAGGGGTCCCTCGAGGCTTAAGTGCTGCATTACGAAATGGAGTATGCTGCCCTTCTCGGCACTGCTAAAACCCTTGCTTTCATCCATAAAGGAGGGCTTTTCAATAGGGGGAGGCGCGTACATCTCCAAGGGCTGGTATTCCTCTGCAAACTCCACACCAACCCTCCTTTTAAGCTCGGTTACCGACAGTTTTACCGGAAGATTAGCGGATTCCTTGTATCGGTATTCCCACTCAAGCCTTTTGGCTATTTGGTCCATATACGCCCCGGGTTCCCTTTCCCCGGTAAGGACATTCGTATCCGTAGCCCCTTCCCGGCTATCCCGGAAGCTTTCTCTAGTTATATCCCTTTTATTCCAAACCTTAACTACCCAGCAGTCGCTGTCCCCCTGCGGGCCCGACTGTGGACCGCCGCCGGAGGGTACCGCATCGGAAACAGCACCGTAACCCCCTTTACTTTCATCAGACAACAGAACCATCCCCGTGTCTATCCCCCTGCCCAAACCAGAAGAACCGTCCCCGTGGTTTAGGCAGGGACCGAGCCAATCAAAGTAGCTCCTTGCAGCCGCCGCCCGGTACCCGGCAAGCCTTGAACCGTCGCCACAGCTGCTATTCCACCCCGCCATCGCCTTTTCTAAATCCCTCACCGAACCGGTTATTATAAGCTTTTCCCTGGCCCGGGTAAAAGCAACGTAAAGTATCCGCATCTCCTCCGACAGCATCTCAAGCTTAATGCGACATTTAACCGCCTGCTTTGCCAGCGTGGAACGGGCAACCCTTCTATCCGGGTCTATATAATCAGGCCCAAAGCCCAGGTCCTGGTGCACCAGCAGCCTGCGGGTCATATCCTGGAAATTGAAGCCTTTACCGCACCCCGCCACAATTACAACTGGGAATTCAAGCCCCTTGCTCTTGTGTATGCTCATAATCCTTACCACGTTTTCATTCTCGCCAAGCACTCTGGCACTACCCAAGTCACCGTTTCCCGATTTAAGGTTATTTATAAAGTTAATAAAGTTGAACAGCCCCCGGTAGCTGGTCTCCTCATACTGCCTTGCCCTTTCGTAAAGCATACGCAAATTGGCCTGTCTCTGCTCTCCCCCGGGCATTGTACCGGCAAAGCTGTAAAAGTTCGTGTCCGCAAAAAGGTACCACAGCAGAACATCGGTGGACATATGCCGGGCCCTGTCCCTCCACCGGTCCAGCCTGTCCAGGAAATCGCTTGCCTTTTTTGCAGTGTTTCCTTCCCCGTTATCCGCCAGTCCCTTCATGGCCTGGTAAAAGGACGCCTCCCTGTCATATAGCCTAATATCCATAAGCTCCTCCGGCGTAAAGACCCCTATAGGGGACTTAAGCACCGCCAGCAGCGGAATATCCTGCATGGGGTTATCAATAATCTGCAGAAGGGATATAATCACCCCAACTTCCACTGTACCGAAATATCCGGTAGAGGTATCGGCATAAACGGGTATCCCCGCAAGGTCGAATTCCTCCATAAAAACCTCGGCCCAGTTCCTCGTAGCTCTGAGCAGCACCACTATGTCCCTGTATTCCACGTCCCTGTACCTTCCCAGCCGCCTGTCGTACACCTTAAACCTTTTCTGCTCGTCGCTGGGGTTCATCATTTCCTTTATCCTTCCGGCTATCAGCACGGCCTCCGCCTGTACTGCGTCCGGTTCCTCATCTATACCGGAGCCCTCCGGTGCTTCCCCTTTGTATTCCTCCTGGCCTGCCGGTAACCCAGCCACCGCTTCCGCCCCGCCAGCCCTGTCTATTATATGCACCTCCACCGGCCCACCCGTCAGGGCCTTTTCCTCCACAAGTTCCGGATAACCGGCACCGGGATTTAAGGCCTCGTCTTCGGTGTAATCAAGCTCCCCTACGGTTTGGGACATAATCCGGCCAAATACCCGGTTGACCGCTTTTATTATCCCTTCCCTGCTCCTGAAATTCTTATACAGCATTATCTTCCTGTCCGGCTTACCGGTTTCGACAGGGTACCTGTTATACTTTGCAAGAAACAGTTCCGGCCTTGCCTGGCGGAACCGGTATATGCTCTGCTTTACGTCCCCCACCACAAACACGGGGGGCCCGTCTTTACCTCCCCCGGATATGGTGTTCACAATTACCTCCTGGACGAGGTTGCTGTCCTGGTATTCATCCACCAATATCTCCGCAAATCTTTGACGGTAAGCAAGGGCAACTCCGGAGGGGCTTATACCGCCCCCCTCGTCCCTTCCGGTCAGTATTTCAAGACAGTAGTGCTCCAGGTCGTTAAAGTCCAATACCGACTTTTCCCTCTTCTTTTCGGAGTATTTCCGTTCAAAGGCCATAACAAGGCCTGCCAAACAGCCCATAAGCGGGTACAGTCCTCTTAAGTCCCGCACCGCCTCCGCCGACGGGGCCCGAAAAACCCCCTCCCGCATCCTTTTCAGCCGGCCTTTAACCTCGTCCCTTATACCCTTTACGTGTTCCTTTATATCCGGATCGGCGTCCCTGCCGCACCTTGGCAGCCTTCCAAACTCAAGGGACATAAAGGCCCGGTGCAAGTCATCCCACCGCCCCCGGGTCAACCCAAGCAGTTCTTCGACGTTCCCTATGTCCTGAAGATATGTATCAAGGTATGCCTCCAGCCCCGCGGACCCGTTTATTATATCTATAGCCTCTCTCATCATATCCAGCATACCGCGAAGTTCCATAACGGCATCCTGTACCAGTATCTCCGCCCACCGGGTGCTGCCAAAGTCCGTAT